>NZ_JBFAQB010000004.1:0-658931 GCF_040676995.1 Nonomuraea sp. NPDC049419
GCTCGGGCCGCTTGAACAGCCGATCAGCGATCCTCGAGGTCAGCGCCGTGAGCTCGGTATCCCAGGACACGACCAGATCGTAGGTGAGGCACAAGGTCACTCGCAGACCATCACCGATACACCAGCAGTCACGCTGGCGAACGACTTAAAGATCTACCGATGTAGTACCGGCCACCAACGCATAGGCGAATAAATCGCGTTCAGTCACAGGGGTCATCCTGAACGATGCCCGCTATCAAGCGCATCAGTAAAGCTCACACTCCCAAGGTCAGTTCGACCCAACTGTCCTCGCGGAATTGTGCGAACGGCCAATGGCCGGGCGGCGGCCCCACGTGGCCCAGCGCCACAACCATTCCAGCGGCCCGTACCGGTAATGCCGCAGCCAGAACGTGGAGAACACCCACTGCGCGGCCAGAACCCCGATCGCGACCCCCACGAGCACGGGCTGGGTCCAGTCCTGCGGACGACCGTGCAGGTGCGCCACGGCCAGCACCAGGATCGAGGCGGTGAGGTAGTTCGTCAGCGCCATCCTCCCCAGCGGCGCGAAGAGCGCGTGCAGCGCCGCCCGCAGCGGCGTCCTGAGCAGGAGCAGCAGCACGCACACGTACACCCCGCCGATGAGCATGCCGGCGACCGCCATCACGACACCGCCGGCCCGGCCGACGGGACCGTTCATGTGCATGACGACCTGCACCGCCAGCACCGGGGCCGCGGCCACCGCGAGCAGCGCGCCCATGATGGCCGTTCCCTTCACGGACCGCTCGATCCGGTCGATCACGCCGAACCTCACCAGTGCGGCGCCCGCCAGCAGCAGGCCGGGGGCGAGCAGGTAGCCGTCGGTGACGGCCAGGGACGCCACGAGGACCACGGCCGCGAGGCCCGCGACCGCCCACCGCGGCAGCCAGGTCGACGGCAGCAGGAACACCAGCCCGGAGGCCGCGTAGATGGCGAGCACGTCCCCCGGCCAGACCAGGAGCATGTGCAGGACGCCGATCACGAGCAACACAACCAGTCGGCGCACCAGGAGCAGCCGCGGACTCGCCGTACGGCCCTCGGCCGACTCCAGCAGCAGCGCGAACCCCACCCCGAACAGAACGGCGAAGATGGGGAAGAACCGATGATCAACGACGTACCCCATCCAGTCGCCAGGACCGGCCGGCACGACCTTGCCGCTGATGTTGGAGATCGGCTCCACATTGGCCAGCAGGATCCCGCAGAGCGCGAATCCGCGGATCACATCGAGCGCGTCGATACGCCGTCTTCTCTCTGACATGAGCCCCAAGTCTGCGGGACCACACCCCAAGAGCGGCATCGGTCGAAAGTGCCGTCCAGGACCAGCACTTTCGACCGGGCCGGCCCCCGGATATAGGGACGTTGCGCGAAAACTGCGGCGTGAACGGCGACGTGTCCGACTCGTGGGTGTATGACTTGCTCAAGCGAGAGTGGCGACCGTCACGCGGATAAGCACGCGAACAGCAGAATGGCCGCTCTCCGAAAATCGGATAGCGGCCTTTTCACTGGTCGAACTAAGTGGGGCTACCAGGACTTGAACCTGGGACCTCTTCCTTATCAGCACGATCACTGGCCGTGTCGTACGGCTTTCGCCACGGGAAGCACTGGTGTATCCGGCTGAGTTGATCTGGCTTCGTTCGGGGTCGTTGCCGTCTTCGTTGCCGTCAAGCGTCAGACGGTGGGTCGCCCAGTCGAGTCCAGGTAGCCCAAGAATGCGCTGTGCAAGCCAAGCCTCGTATGGTCGGTGCCGTTCTCATCCACTAGGTGAACCATCCCTGTTTCAGCACTGGCACTCCCACCATTGATCGTTACGCAGTAGCCGAACATCATCGAGGTGAGCTCACGACGAATGAGCCTTTGGAGCTTGATCTCCGCATCCTCGGACTTCTCGGGGTCGGGGATGACTCCGTGTGCGCCCATCAAGATTTGGGATGTCAGCTCCTCGATCGTGCCATCGAGATTCACAGCCCAGTCTTCAAATACGGCGTTGATGATTTCCTCGGATTCCGCCACGACGTGAAGATACTACGTCCCCGCACTTCCTCCCCTGCCTGATCTTCCCGTCTGCCTCGTCCACATGCAATGCAGCGGATCAAGGCCATGGGGTCAAGGCTGGAGCTCCCCACTGGAAGAACGACCTTGGCCCCATGGCCTTGATCTGCTGGGCTCCGCCTGGACGTGGCGGGCGGGAAGATCAGGCTCACCTCAGCCACTGACAACCTGCAACGAACCGTTTTGGCGATCATCCCGGAGCCGAGTCCCCGCCGGAGGCATGGTTTTAGGAGTAGAACGCATAGCCTTCGGGCTCGGGCGTGAAGTCCTCAGGGCGAGTCTGCCGCAGTTCCTCGATGCGGGCGGCTAGGAAGTCGATCGCTTCGGGGATTGAGCAATCGAACCTGTCGCGAATGAGTTGGATGCCACGGATGTTTGCCCAGTTGAGGATGCAGTCGTCAAGCTCGGCCCAGTCACTGCCCATGGGTCGAGTCTGACAGCGTTCTGGCATGGGTGTTCACCGCAATTCGACCCGCGCGGCTCCCGCGCGAGACCGGCCCCCAGGCCGCACGCTCGCGCGGGGAGGGCCGCGCGGGTGCGGCGGCTGCGCCGCCGCCTTGATCTACACAATGGCAATTCGGCAAGCTACACGCTGAGCAGGCGTTCGCCATCGTGCTGCCGCACCGCTGGCGGGTGGTTGGGGTCCATGGCGTCTAGGACTCGGACGGCGAATGCCTCGGACGCGAGAGCACGAACTTCGTCGGCGTTGACCCAGCGGAAAGCACGGGTCTCATCGGTTTCGGTGAGCTGCCCGCCTACGCTCTTGCAGCGGAAGACCAGGGCCACGATGCCGCGCTGCATGTTCTTGTAGACACCGGTTAGGGCGATGGGTTCAACCTGGAGGCCGGTCTCTTCCCGTACCTCTCGCAGGAGGCCCGTGGTGATGTCTTCGGACAGCTCCAGCACTCCGCCCGGTGCTTCCCAATGGCCGTTGTCCCGCCGCTGGGTGAGCAGCGCGCGCCCGTGGTCATCGATGATCACACCTGCCACGCTGACAGAGTGCGCGTCATGGTGGTGCATCGGCTTACCTCCGCGATGTGCAAGACGGTAATCTCGACTGTAGTACACGTATGTACGAGCAGAGGAGTTGGCCAGTGTCCGAATCGCTCACTTTGCCGGACCTGGACCCGATCAGCGACCGGGCCATCTTCCGTCAGATCGCTGATCATCTGCGTCAGGCGATCGAACGCGGCCAACTCGGGGAAGGCGACAAGGTCCCCTCGGAAGCACAGCTCATGCAACACTACGGCGTCGCGCGGATGACGATCCGGAACGCGCTGCAAGTCTTGCAGAGCGAGGGTCTGACCGTGGCCGAGCACGGGCGCGGCGTCTTCGTCCGATCTCATCCTCCTGTCCGACGCCTCGCCTCGGATCGCTTCGCGCGTCGGCATCGCGATCAGGGTAAGGCGGCATTCATCGCCGAGACGGAAGGGGCCGGCGGCAAGCCGTCCGTTGACTCCATCGAGATCACGGAAGTGGAGCCATCGGCGTCGGTGGCCGAGCTGCTCAACCTCGGATCTAAGAATCGGGTGATCTCTCGCTCCCGCCGTTATCTGATCAACGGACAGCCGGTAGAGACGGCGGTGTCGTACATTCCTGTGGAGATCGCCAAGGGTACGCAGATCATGCAGCCGGACAGTGGGCCGGGCGGCATCTACGCGCGCATAGAGGAGAAGGGTTACCGGCTCGATCGCTTCGTGGAGGAGATCAGGTCTCGGATGCCGCTCCGCGATGAGGTCCGAGCGCTCAAGCTCGCCCCCGGTGTGCCGGTGTTCCACCTGGTGCGTACGGCCTACGCCATCGACGGCACTCCGGTGGAGGTGTGCGACACGGTGATGTCCAGCGACGCCTACGTGTTGTCGTACGAACTTCCTGCGCGATAGGGGTTTACAAACTCGTCTAGAGGAGTACAAAGGAAGTAAGCAAACTCCTCTAGTCGAGTAGACGCCTAGTGAGGCGTAGGAGGGAGGACAACATGGCGCTTCCTGGAGGGATGCGGTTCGCGGTCCGGTTCGAGGACGTGTTCCCGGCTGGTTGTGTGCTGGTGCCGGGTTCGATCGCTCAGGCGGAGGACTACGACGACAGGACCGGCAAGCGGTCGCCGGCCAAGGACAAGGTCACGCAGGGCCGCGTCTGGACGTGCCGGGTCATGGACATGGACCCGGAGCTGGGTTCCCGGTCGCGTGAGGTGGCCGTGAAGATCTTGGCGGACGTGCAGCCGGTTCCACCCACGGGCGAGATGTTCGAGCGGATCGAGTTCACCGACATGACGGTGACTCCGTACCTGAACGACAAGACCAAGCGGCTGGCCTACTCGCTGCGCGCGACCGGGATGGTCAAGCCGAACGGCTTCAAGACCGCGCCGGCTCCCAGCTCGAAGGATGGTGCGTGATGGCTGGACGCAAGGGCGGCTCCTGGCAGCGGACCGCGCTGCACGTGGACGGCAAGGGACAGGCCACCTGCACCACCTACCCGGACCGCACTCCGGTCCTGGCGCTCGGTGCCGGCAACGCGATCGTGAGTGTGTGCCTGCACGCGGACAAGGTCACCGCTGAGTCGGTCGACTTCGCGCGGGACCTGGCCAACGCGGCTCAGGTGTTCGCGGTGGAGATCGAGCGGCGTTGGCGGGGCCTGCCGTCGATCAACGCGCGGGAAGGGCAGGCATGAGCGAGTCGATCGCGTCCGTCAGTTTCCATCTGGGGTCCGACGTGCGCATGAGGTGCATGGTCTACCCGACCAGCGTTCCGATCTTGAGTCTGGACATCTGCGGCGCGTACGTGAGCATCAGCCCGATCGGTCGGGAGGGGATCACGGATGACGTGCTGGAGACCGTCCGAGACTTCACGGCGCAGGTGCAGAAGTTCCTCAACGAGTGCGAGCGCATCCACGCTCTCCAGCTCGACCAGGCCAACGAGACGGCGGCCTGAGATGCAAGGCGGGGCCACCACGAAGCGGCAACTTCCGGTGGCCCCTGTTCTCCCACTCATCCCGGTCAAGGAATCAAGGAGGTGTCCATCGTATGCTTCGCCGAACCCATGGTGAGGTCGCGGGGGACCTGGTCACGACCAATCCGGGCGCTCCGGTCATGTTCCGGCCCACGGTCGTACAGACTCCCGCGATCATCACTGTCGCTCTTCTCATCGGGCGGTTCGTCTCCGGCCTGGTCCGGCTGCTCTACCGGCACCCGATCGCCGTTCTCGCCTACCTCGCTCCGATCGCCGCGACGCTCCGCTACGGCTGGGTCTTCACGGCTTGGTGCCTCGGCGGCGTCGTGCTGGCGCTGGTCGTCTGGGCCTTCGCGCACCGTCCGTCGTTCTGCCTGATCGTCGGGTGGCGGCTGCTGGCCTACTGGCGGCTGATCGCCAACTACCGGCGTCACTGGTCGTTCGCCATGTCCGGCGCGGGCCTGTCCCGCATGGACAAGGCACTAGAGTACCGGCCTCGCCTGGTCAAGGTCGTGTGCGGGCCGGTGGCCGACGTGGTCACGGTCAAGATGCTCAAGGGCCAGTCTCCGGAGCAGTGGCGGGACCGATCCGACAACCTGGCGCACGCCTTCGGCTCCGCTTCGTGCCGGGTCTCGATCGTCCGGGCCGGCGTGCTGCGGCTGACCTTCCCGCGCCGTGACCTGCTCGCCTCCCCGATCCCGGCACTGCCGATCCCCGCCTCCGTGGATCTGGCGGCGGTCCCGATCGGGCTGTGTGAGGACGGCAAGCCCTGGACGCTCAAGGTTCACGGCACTCACGTCCTGGTCGCCGGCGCGACCGGTGCCGGCAAGGGCTCGATCATCTGGTCCACCGTGCGGGGCCTGCTGCCCGCCATCCGGGCCGGCCTGGTCGAGGTCATCGCCCTGGACCCCAAGCTGATGGAACTGTCCTACGGGCGCGAGCTGTTCAGCCGCTACGCCTCCTCACCGGAGGACTGCGCCGACGCGCTGGAAGAGGCGGTCACGCTCATGCAGGACCGGGCGGGCCTGTTCGCCGGACACGTCCGCTCACACACGGTCTCGCTGGAGTACCCGTTCGTCCTGGTCATCGTGGATGAGGTCGCCTTCCTGACCGCCTACCAGGCGGACAAGGACCTCAAGCGGCGCATCTCCGCCGCCCTGGCCACCCTCACCACGCAGGGCCGCGCGGTCGGCATCGGCGTCCTGGCCGCACTCCAGGACCCGCGCAAGGAGGTCATGAACATCCGCAACCTGTTCCCCGACAAGCTGGCCATGCGGCTGGACGAGTCGGAGCAGGTGGACATGGTCCTGGGCGATGGCGCACGGGAGCGCGGGGCGCTGGCCGACTGCATCTCTCCCGTCCCCGCGGTCGGTGCCGGCGTCGCCTACGTCCGGCTGGAGGCATCCCCGAACCCGACCCGGGCGCGAGCCGCGTACGTCTCCGACGACGACATCCGCGACATGGTCGCCTGGCTCACCGCACCCGATGACGACACCCTCACCCTGCCCCAGACGCAGAACTCGACCGGAGAGGCGGCCTAATCATGACCGGACCCGAAACCCTTCATGGCCACCGCTGCCCGACCTGCCGGACCAAGGGCCGGTGCACGCTCGACCAGGCGACGCAGCAGGTCACCTGCGGCGAGTGCTCGCAGTCCTCCTTGGTCCTGATCGTCGCCGAGCCCGAGCCGGCCAAGCCTGCTCGCCGTAGCCGTGCGGCGCGGACTTACCGGAGCAAGACCAAGTGAACGGCAACGATCGCTCGACTCCCCGCGCGGTGCGACTGGCTCAGCCGCTCGCGCGGGAAGTCGTTGACCAACTCGCCATCTCCTTCGGCGTGTGCATCCGACCGATCCCGATGTACCGGCTCGACTCCCTGACCGGGCAGAAGCAGCGCTTCGACATCCCGTGCGGGGCCACCCTGGAGAGCAAGTGCCCGCCGTGCGCCAAGCGCAACGTGCAGCTCCGCAAGGCGCAGTGCCGGGAAGGCTGGCACCTCGACCAAGAGCCGGACATCACCCCTGATCCGCCGACCGACGAACAGCGCTACCTGATCGAGCTGCGGGCCGACCTGCAAGCCATGCGCGACCAGGCCGACCAGGAGGGCGAAGACCTCACCCCCTGGGATGAGGCCATCGCGGAAGTCGAGGCCGACATACGCGCCTCGGGGCTGCGGGGCAACGTGCTCGGACGCTCCTCCACGGGCCGTAAGCGCTCGACCAGGCGGCGGCAGGACGCTCCGGACCTGCCCAAGCGTAAGAAGGTTTCCGGCACGCTCGGGCGCTTCTACGAGTCGCCGGACGGCAAGCGCTTCCGCCCCTCGATGTTCATCACGCTCACGCTCCCGTCGTATGGCCGCATCCTGGACGGTGCGCCGGTCGATCCGGACTCCTACGACTATCAGCGGGCCGCGCGCGATGCGATCCACTTCCCCAAGCTGGTTGATCGCTTCGTCCAGAATCTACGGCGCGTGGCCGGCTGGGACGTGCAGTACTTCGCCACCGTCGAACCACAGAAGCGGCTGGCCCCACACCTGCATCTCGCCATGCGAGGAACGCTCTCCCGGACGGAGATCAAGCAGGTAGCCGCCGCCACCTACCACCAGGTGTGGTGGCCTTCGACGGACCGCGTCGTGTTCGACGGCGACGCCCTTCCCGTCTGGGAAGACGAGTGCGGCTACCTTGATCCTCGCACGGGTGAGGTTCTCCCGACCTGGGACGAAGCGCTTGACGCCATCGGCGACGACGACCAGCCCATGCATGTGCTCAGCTTCGGCGATCAGGTGGACGCCAAGGGCGTGCTCGGCGGCACCGACCGGGCCGATCATCTGATCCGCCACTACCTGACCAAGTACCTGACCAAGTCGATCGCCGAGACCTGCGAGCCGGACAACCAACGCCAGAAAGATCACGCCGACCGGATGGCGGCGGCACTGCGCTACGAACCGTGCTCGCCCACCTGCCCGAACTGGCTGCGCTACGGCGTCCAGCCGAAGAACGCCCGACCGGGTCAAGCTCCGGGCCGGTGCCGGGGCAAGGCACACAAGCCCGAACACCTCGGCTACGCCGGCCGGCGCGTCCTGGTCTCCCGCAAGTGGTCCAACAAGACCCTCACCGATCACCGCGCCGACCGCCGCACCTGGGCACTGGAAGCCCTCGGGCTTTCGGCAACGGAGAACACCGACCGCGATCGCTTCACCTGGCGGCCTGTCCCACCCGGTGACCCTGACCTTCCGCCCCTCGGCGCACGACTCCTGGCTGCCATCGCTGAGCGTCAACGCTGGCGCGAGCGGATGGAACAGAGACAGCACGATCTCTCGGCAGTCAGGGAGGAGGTGGCGGCGTGAACGTAGCTCCCCTGGAACAACGGCTCCTGAAGGTACCCGAAGTGATGGCGGTTCTCGGGCTGAGTCGATGGCAGATCTACAACCTGATCAGGGCCGGCGAATTGGAGTCGGTCAAGGTCGGCCGTAGTCGGCGCGTGCCCTTGGTGGCCGTTGATGCGTTCGTGTCTCAGCTCAGAGAGGAGGCGGCATGAGGCCCAAGAAGGGCAGGCGAGCGAACGGCGAAGGCACCATCTACCAGCGGAAAGACGGTCGGTGGGAAGGCGCTGCCTTCGTCCTGGCTTCGGACGGCACGTACAAGCGGGTCCGCAAGTACGGCAAGACTCGGGAGGAGGTGCACGGCAAGCTCGTAGAGGTCCTCGATCGGTCGCGGCGTGGCCTTCCCGTGGCTGATCGCCCATGGAAGCTGGGGGAGTACCTGGACTACTGGCTCGAACACGTTGCGCCTCTCCGGCTGCGGGCTACGACGTACGCCAAGTACGAGACGATGGTCCGGCTCTACCTCAAGCCGGGTCTCGGCAAGCAACGCCTCGACCGGTTGCGCGTCGCCACGATCCAGACTTTCCTCAATCGGCAGATCAACGCCGGTCACTCGGTCGGGACGGTCTACGCCATGAAGGTCACGCTCAGCGCTGCCCTGACTCGGGCCATGCGAGAAGAACTGATCTCCAGCAACCCCGCACGCCTGACCACGCTGCCTTCGCCCACTCCATCCACAGTTCGGCCCTGGGCTGTGGACGAAGCTCGGCAATTCCTCAGGGCGGCCAAGCCGCTGCCGTACTACCTGCCACTGGCCATGCTCCTGGTCTACGGACTCCGGCGCGGTGAAGTGCTCGGGATCGGCTGGGAAGACGTGGACCTCGACGCGAACACGCTCCGCGTCGCCTGGCAGATTCAGCGGATCAAGGGCAAGCTTGTCCGGGTGCCGGTGAAGACCGCCGCCGGCAAGCGAACGCTCCCGCTGATCCCGTTCGTGCGAAATGCAATCATCGAACAAGCAGGCTTGCAGGCGAACGCCAAGCGCAAGGCGGGCAAGGAATGGCGGGACTCCGGCCTGGTCTTCACGTCACGCACGGGCGGTCCCATCGAGCCGACGAACCTCGGTCGCGCCTTTGAAAGAGTGATCAAGGACAACGGGCTACGTCGGATCAGGCTTCACGATCTCCGGCACACCACGGGCACAATGCTCAAGGACCTGAAGGTCTCTCCCCGAGACGCCAAGGAGATCTTGGGGCACGCGCGCATCTCGGTCACGATGGAGATCTACACGCACGGCGATCAGGACGCACACAGGGAAGCCATTGAAAAGATCTCGGGGAAGCTCTTCGGGGACTGAGCGCGAGTGCCGTTGCCGTCACCGCTGCCGTCAAAGGCCCGTCCGAAAGATCGGAACGGGCCTTCTAGCTGGGTGGGGCTACCAGGACTTGAACCTGGGACCTCTTCCTTATCAGGGAAGCGCTCTAACCGTCTGAGCTATAGCCCCGCTCGCACCCCGAACGTTATCGCATCCGCCGCAGAGAGGCGAACCGGTTGTTCGGGACGAGGTAAAGCTTACCGTGTCCGGCGGGCTGCTCGCGCCGTACGTGGGAGCACGACGCGAGCAAAGAACCCTACTCGGCCTCGCTGAACGTCACCTCGACGCCGCCCACCAGATCGGAGGCGATGTTGTAGATGACCGCACCCAGGGTGGCCAGCGCCGTGATCAGGACGACGTTGACCGCCCCGATCAAAGCCGTGTAGCCGAGGATGCGTACGGGCTCGAACCAGGAGGCGATGTCGATCGGGATGGAGCTCTGGCCCTGCTCGCCCTTGCCGAGCTGGTTGACCAGGTCGACGATCGAGTCGAACACGCCCAGGGCCGACAGCACGCCGTACAGCACGGCGACCGCCACGAACAGCACCACGAAGCAGACCAGGGAGACCACGAAGCTGAACTTCATGGCCGACCACGGCTCGACGCGGCGCAGGACCAGGTGGGCCTTGCGGGGGAGCCGACCTCCCGACGAGTTGGACGACGACTTCTTCTTGGGCAGCTCGACGGCCGGTGGGGCCTCCGTGGCCAGCGACGGGCGCAGGCGCACGGTGTCGTTGTTCTCCGTCTGCCCGCCCTGAGGGCCGGCAGACGCGGGCGGGCTCATCGGGCCCGCCTGGTGTGACTGTTGCGGCTGGGAGGGCTTGTTGTCCTCCTGGCCCGGCCTGGGCCTGCCCTGTGCGGGCGAGGTGTCCTTGCCGTCGTCCACCGCGTTGAAGATCTCGGTTTCTGTGGGCTTCTTCGGCTGCTGTCCGTTACCCGAAGCCGCCGTGGTCCTGGCGGTGCCACCCTGGGCGCTCATGGGTTACTCTCCTCCCCCGTCTTCCTCACTCTCCACCGAAGTCTCCAATGACTCCGCGTTCCGGGCGAGGGCCACCACGCTGTCGCCTTCAGCGAGATTCATCAATCGAACTCCCATGGTCTGGCGGCCGGACTGCTTGATCTCACCGGCACTCGTCCGGATCACGCCGCCTGCGGACGTGATCGCGAAGACCTCGTCCTCTGGGTTGACCATGACGGCTCCGACCAGCTTGCCACGAGAAGTCACAATCTTCGCAGTAAGCACGCCTCTACCGCCACGTCCTTGGACCGGATACTGCTCAACTGGCGTCCGTTTCGCGTACCCGCCCTCGGTGGCGATAAGCACGTCTTGACCGTCGGCGATCCGATTCATGGCGAGAAGTTCGTCACCTTCGAGGAACCTCATGCCGATGACGCCGCTGGTCGCGCGGCCCATGGGCCGCAGCGCGTCGTCGGATGCGGTGAACCGGATGGACTGCGCGCCCTTGGAGACGAGCAGCAGGTCGTCGTCCTCGGAGACCAGCCGGGCGCCGATGACCTCGTCGTCCTCGCGCAGGTTGATCGCGATCAGACCGCCCGACCTGGGGGAGTCGTACTCGGCCAGGCGGGTCTTCTTGACCAGGCCGCTGCGGGTGGCGAGGACGAGATAGGGCGCGACATTGTAGTCGCGCAGGTCGAGGACCTCCATGACGGTCTCGTCCGGCTGCATGGCGAGCAGGTTCGCCAGGTGCATGCCGCGCGCGTCGCGGCCGGCGTCGGGCAGCTCGTACGCCTTCACCCGGTAGACCCGGCCCTTGTTCGTGAAGAACAGCAGCCAGTGATGGGTGGTGGTGACGAAGAAGTGGTCGACGATGTCGTCCTGGCGCAGCTGGGCACCGCGCACGCCCTTGCCGCCGCGCTTCTGCGCCCGGTAGAGGTCGGTACGGGTGCGCTTGGCGTAGCCGCCCCTGGTGATCGTGACGACGATCTCCTCTTCGGCGATGAGGTCCTCGATGGACATGTCACCGTCGTAGGCGATGATCTCCGTCTGCCGGTCGTCGCCGTAGCGGCCGACGAGCTCGGCCAGCTCCTCGTTGATGATCTCGCGCTGCCGGCTCTCGCTGGCCAGGATCGAGTTGTACTCGGCGATCTGCGTCATCAGGGAGTCGTACTCGTCCTGGATGGCCTGCCGCTCCAGGGCGGCCAGCTTGCGCAGCTGCATGTCGAGGATGGCCTGCGCCTGCACCTCGTCGATGTCCAGCAGCCCCATGAGGCCCTGCTGGGCGGCGGAGGCGGACTCGGAGGCCCGGATGAGGGCGATGACGTCGTCGAGCCGGCTGAGCGCCTTGAGCAGGCCGCGCAGGATGTGGGCCCGCTCCTCGGCCTTGCGCAGGAGGTAGCGCGTCCGGCGGACGATGACCTCGATCTGGTGGGCGACGTAGTGCCGGATGAACTGGTCGAGGCGCAGCGTGCGCGGCACGCCGTCGACCAGCGCCAGCATGTTGGCGCCGAAGGTGTCCTGGAGCTGGGTGTGCTTGTACAGGTTGTTGAGCACGACCTTGGCGACCGCGTCGCGCTTGAGCACGATGACCAGCCGCTGGCCGACCCGCGATGAGCTCTCGTCGCGTACGTCGGCGATGCCGGTCAGCTTGCCCTCGCGCACCAGCTCGGCGATCTTCAGCGCCAGGTTGTCGGGGTTGACCTGGTACGGCAGCTCGGTGACGACCAGCGCCTGCCGCCCCTTGTCCTCCTCGACCTCGACCACGGCCCGCATGGTGATCGAGCCGCGGCCGGTGCGGTAGGCGTCTTCGATGCCCCGGCGGCCCACGATGAGCGCCTTGGTGGGGAAGTCGGGGCCCTTGACGAGCCTGATCGACGCCTCGAGCAGCTCTTCGTCGGTGGCCTCAGGGTTCTCCAGCGCCCACTTGACCGCCGAGGCGACCTCGCGCAGGTTGTGGGGCGGGATGTTGGTCGCCATGCCGACCGCGATGCCGCCCGAGCCGTTGACCAGCAGCTGCGGGAAGCGGGCCGGCAGGACGTCGGGCTCCTGCGACTTGCCGTCGTAGTTGGGGCGGAAGTCGACGGTCTCCTTGTCGATGTCCCGCAGCATCTCCATGGCGATGGGCGCGAGCTTGCACTCGGTGTAGCGCATCGCCGCCGCCGGGTCGTTGCCCGGCGAGCCGAAGTTGCCCTGCCCGTCGACCAGCGGGTAGCGCAGCGACCACGGCTGCGCCAGACGCACCAGGGCGTCGTAGATCGAGGTGTCGCCGTGCGGGTGGTAGGTGCCCATCACGTCGCCGACGACGCGGGCGCACTTGAAGTAGCCGCGGTCGGGACGGTAGCCACCGTCGTACATCGCGTAGAGCACCCGGCGGTGCACCGGCTTGAGACCGTCGCGCACGTCCGGCAGCGCCCTGGACACGATGACCGACATCGCGTAGTCCATGTAGCTGCGCTGCATCTCGGACTGGATGTCCACCGGCTCGATGCGGTCAGCCGGGGGAGTGGTGTTCACGTCCGTCACAGGTAAAGGTCCTTTTGGCTAAACATCGAGGAAGCGGACGTCGCGCGCGTTGCGGATGATGAAGTCGCGCCGCGCTTCGACGTCCTCGCCCATCAGCACGCTGAACAGGTCGTCGGCCTGGGCCGCGTCGTCGAGGGTGACGAGCCGCAGCAGCCGGGTCTCCGGGTTCATCGTGGTCTCCCAGAGCTGGCCGGCGTTCATCTCGCCGAGACCCTTGAAGCGCTGGACGTTGTCACGCGGCCGCGGGTCGGGCTTGCCGTTGGCGATGCCCTCGGCGATGACCGCGTCGCGCTCCGGGTCGGAGTAGGCGTAGGAGGCGTCCTCGCCCTTGCGGTCCCACTTGATCTTGTAGAGCGGCGGGCACGACAGGTAGACGTGGCCGGCCTCGATCAGCGGCCGCATGAACCGGAACAGCAGCGTCAGCAGCAGCGTGTTGATGTGCTGGCCGTCGACGTCGGCGTCGGCCATGAGGATGACCTTGTGGTAGCGCAGCTTGCTGATGTCGAACTCGTCGTGCACTCCGGTGCCCAGAGCCGTGATCAGCGCCTGGACCTCGTTGTTCTTCAGGACCTTGTCGATCCGCGCCTTCTCGACGTTGAGGATCTTGCCGCGGATGGGCAGGATCGCCTGGTAGCGCGAGTCGCGGCCGCCCTTGGCCGAGCCGCCCGCCGAGTCGCCCTCGACGATGAACAGCTCGCACTTCTCCGGGTCGTTCCACTGGCAGTCGGCCAGCTTGCCCGGCAGCCCGCTGCCCGACTCCAGCAGCGACTTGCGCCTGGTCAGGTCGCGTGCCTGGCGGGCGGCGATGCGGGCGCGCGAGGCCTGCAGGGACTTGTTGATGATGTCCTTGGCCTCGCCCGGGTTGCGCTCGAACCAGTCGCGCAGGTGGTCGTTGCAGGCCTTCTGGACGAACGACTTCGCCTCGGTGTTGCCGAGCTTGGTCTTGGTCTGGCCCTCGAACTGCGGGTCGGACAGCTTGACCGAGATGATCGCGGTCAGCCCCTCGCGGACGTCCTCGCCGGAGAGGTTGTCGTCCTTGCCCTCCTTGAGGAACTTCTGCTCGCGCGCGTAGCGGTTGACGATGGACGTCAGCGCCGCGCGGAAGCCCTCTTCGTGGGTGCCGCCCTCGGCGGTGTTGATGACGTTGGCGAAGCTGTAGACCGACTCCGAGTAGGAGTTGTTCCACTGCATCGCGATCTCGACCGCGAGGCCGTCGCTCTCCTCCTCGAAGGAGATGATCGACGCGTGCGCCGGCTCCTTCTTGGTGTTGAGGTGCTTGACGAAGTCGGCTAGGCCGCCCTCGTAGTGGTATTCGACCGTCTTCGGCTCGCCGTTGACGTGGTCGGGCCGCTCGTCGGTGAAGGTGATCCGCAGGCCCTTGTTGAGGAAGGCCATCTCCTGGAAGCGCCGCGAGAGCGTCTCGTAGTTCCAGGTGGTGGTCTCGAAGACGTCGGGGTCGGGCCAGAACGTGATCGTGGTGCCGGTCTCGTCGGTCTCCTCGCCCTTGGCCAGGGGGGCCGTGGGCTTGGACATCTCGTAGCGCTGGCGCCAGTAGTGGCCGTTCTGCTTGACCTCCACCTCCATGGCGGTGGACAGCGCGTTGACGACGGCCGAGCCGACGCCGTGGAGGCCGCCGGAGACCGCGTACGACTGGCTGTCGAACTTGCCGCCCGCGTGCAGCGTGGTCAGCACGAGCTCGACCGCGGAGATCTTCTCCACCGGGTGGATGCCCGTGGGGATGCCGCGCCCGTCGTCGACCACGCGGACGCCGTTGTCGGCGAGCAGCGTGATGTCGATCCTGGTGGCGTAACCTGCCAGGGCCTCGTCCACCGCGTTGTCCACGATCTCTTGGACGAGGTGGTGGAGGCCGCGCTCACCGGTGGAGCCGATATACATACCCGGGCGCTTGCGGACCGCCTCAAGCCCCTCGAGTACGGTGATTGAGCTAGCGTCGTAGGACAACTGCGAAATCCTCCTGCCGCGGACACGCGGCGGGGGAGGCCATCACCTCGTGAAGCTGCCCCTGCCGTGCCCGTCACCGTCGTGAGTGCCCCGATGCGCGGTCACCCAGGGGAGTCGGCTTGCTGCCGGGGTGACACGCAAGCGGACGTGTCCGGAATCCTTTTTCATTCTACCGCTTCCGGAGGGCCAAGGTGGCAATGAACGCGCCTGTGATGCCCGCTAGCTCGTTTTGCCCCCAGGCAAGCATCCCCCCTCCGGAAAGGGGGCTTATCGCGTCTGGGGCTTTCTGGCCGCTCCCGGCGACGTACGGCGAAGGGGAGAACGCGCGCCCGACGGCGGGCTCAGCCATAGGTGTCGCCCGGCCCCCTGCTTCCGGTCACCCGCAATCCACCTGATGGACGCGGCGCGTTCTGCGGGCCTCTGACCTTGACCTTCGTGACCGTGCCGTCGCCCAGCTCCTCGTTGAGCCTGCGTACGAGCGTGCGCGCGAGCAGCCGCACCTGCGTCGCCCAGGCCGTGGAGTCGGCCACGATGAGCACCTCGCCGTCGTCGAACGACTCCGGCTTGGTGTGGGCGGCCAGGTCAGGGCCCACGATCTCGGGCCAGCGGCCGAACACCGCCCCGACCGCGGCGGGGCGCTCCCAGCCTCGGTCGGCGAGCAGGTCGGCGATCGCGCGTCCGAAAAGCTGCGGATCGCCGGCCTCCCTGCGCGGGCCCTTCGCCTTGCGCCTGGGCTCGCGCCGGGGGAGCTGGCCGCGCTTGGCCGCGTCGGCCTTGGCCTGGGCGAGCTTCTCGCGGGCCATCGCCACGCCCCTGGCCGTGGCGTTCTCGCCGCGACTCTCGTCAGCGGACACGGGTGACACTCCCCTCTGCGACGTCGTATCTGCCGCCGGACAGCTCGGACGGCACGTCGTCCGGCACCGCCGCGGTGATGAGCACCTGCTCGGCCGGCGCCACGATCTCCGCCAGTCGGCGCCTGCGCTGGCTGTCGAGCTCGGCGAACACGTCGTCGAGGATCAGCACCGGGTCGCCGCCGTCGGCCCGCAGCAGGTCGTACGCCGCGAGCCTGAGCGCCAGCGCGAACGACCACGACTCGCCGTGGCTGGCGTAACCGCGCGCGGGCAGGTCGCCGAGCCCGAGTATCAGATCGTCGCGGTGGGGACCGACGAGCGTGACCCCGCGTTCGAGCTCGGACTGGCGGACTTCCACTAGCCGCTCGCGCAGACGTTCTTCAAGGGTTTTCCCCAAGTCTGTGGATAACGTCTGTGTATCGAAAGATCCCCGCTCAGCGGGGGCTTCCGGGTCACCGGGAGCCCCTTCTTCGTCCCCACCTGTGGACAACGTGCTGCGGTAGGCGAGCGTCGCGGGAGCGCTCGACGGCGCCAGCGTCGCGTACGCGCCGGCGACCAGCGGCCGCAGCGCCTCGATCAGCTCCAGCCGCGCCCGCAACAGCTCCGCCCCGTGCCGCGCCAGATGGGCGTCCCAGACCTCCAGAGTGCTCAGGACGTCGCCGGCGCCCGCCGCCGCGAACCCGGCGTCACTTTCCTGCCGCCGGGCGCTCCTGGAGCCTCTGCGGGCCTGAGCGGCGGTGCGCAGCAGCGCGCCGCGCTGTTTCAGCACCCGGTCGTAGTCGGCGCGCACTCCCGCGAACCTGGGGGCCCTGGCCACCAGCAGGTCGTCGAGAAAGCGGCGGCGCTCGGACGGGTCGCCCTTGGACAGCGCGAGGTCCTCAGGCGCGAACAGCACCGTGCGCAGCAGACCCACGACGTCGCGGGCCCTGGAGACGGGCGAGCGGTTGAGCCGCGCGCGATTGGCCCGCCCGGGGTTGATCTCCAGCTCGACCAGCGCCCGCCGATCGTCACGCTGGATCGCGCAGCGCACGATCGCCCGCGTGGCGCCCTTGCGAACGAGCGGCGCGTCGCTCGCCACCCGGTGGCTGGAGTGCGTCGCGACGTAGCCGAGCGCCTCGACCAGGTTGGTCTTGCCTTGGCCGTTGGGCCCGACGAACGCCGTGACGCCCGGCTCCAGGCCGAGCTCCACGGACGCGTAGGACCGGAAGTCGGTCAGCGAGAGGTGGGCGACATGCACCCCACGAAGGTTAGTGCGCCTCGCCCGCCACCGGGGTCACCGGCATGCAGCCTGTGGAAAACCGTTAGCGATCGCTCTCGCGCGGCGGCGTGACGTCGGCGCCGGGGGAGTCGGCCCCCTTGCCGGTGCTGCCCTCGGCCGAGGTGATCGCGTGGCCGCCGAACTGGTTGCGCAGCGCCGCCACGACCTTCATCGCGGGCGAGTCGTCCTGGCGCGAGGCGAACCTGGCGTAGAGCGCGGCGGTGATGACCGGCAGCGGGACGGCGTGGTCGACGGCCGCCTGCACCGTCCACCGGCCCTCGCCGGAGTCCTGTGCATAACCGCGCAGCTGCTCGAGGTGCTCGTCGTCGTCGAGCGCGCGCACCAGCAGGTCGAGCAGCCAGGAACGGATGACCGTGCCGGTGCGCCAGCTGGCGAAGGAGCCCTTGACGTCCTTGACGACGTCGGATGCCTCCAGCAGCTCCCAGCCCTCCGCGAAGGCCTGCATCATGCCGTATTCGATGCCGTTGTGGACCATCTTCGCGAAGTGGCCCGCGCCGACGTCACCGGCGTGCACGAAGCCGTCCTCGCCCTCGGGCTTGAGCGCTTCGAAGATCGGCATGAGCCGGTCGACGTGGGCCTTGTCGCCGCCGCACATCAGCGCGTAGCCGTTCTTCAGGCCCCACACGCCGCCGCTGACGCCGCAGTCGACGAAGCCGATGCCCTTGGCCGACAGCTCGCGCGCGTGCTTCTGGTCGTCGACGTAGTGGCTGTTGCCGCCGTCGACGACGATGTCACCCACGTCGAGCAGCTCACCGAGGTCGTCGACGGTGGTCTGGGTGGGCTTGCCCGCGGGCACCATGACCCACACGGCGCGCGGCGCCTCCAGGCGCTCGACCAGCTCCTTGAGGCTGGCCACGTCGCTGATCGCCGGGTCGCGGTCGTAGCCGATCACGTCATGACCGCCGCGGCGCAGCCGCTCGGCCATGTTGCCGCCCATCTTGCCCAGTCCGACCATGCCGATCTGCATGTTGTCTACCCCCTTGTCAGGCTTCCATCATCCCTGACGGCCGATTCAGCCTGACAGCCGGATAGGCATGATCAAGTAACGGTAGTCCGTGACGGCGCCGTCCTCCACAGGCTTGCCACCGGTGAGGATAGCGGGCTTCGTGGACGTGGTCATCTGCAGCCGCGCCACGTCGGAGTCGATGGCGCCCAGGCCCTCCAGCAGGAACTGGTGGTTGAAGGCGATGTTCATCTCCTCGCCCTCGTACTCGACCGGCAGCGCCTCGACGGCCTGCGCCTCGTCGCCGCTGCCCGCCTCCAGCACGACCTCGCCGCTCTTGAACGCCAGCCGCACCGGCGTGTTGCGCTCGGCGACCAGGGCCACGCGCTTGACGGCCTCGACGAACGGGCCTGTGGACAAGTCCGCGCGAGCGGAGAACTCGGTCGGCAGCAGCGAGCGGTACTTGGGGAACTCGGGGTCGAGCAGGCGCGTCGTCGTACGGCGGCCGGCGCTGGAGAACCCGATCATGCCCTCGCCCGTGCCTCCGGCGGAGCTGAGCGCGATCTCCACCTCGGCGCCGGTCGCGCCGAGCGCCTTGGCGGTGTCGGCCAGCGTCTTGCCGGGGATCATCGCGATCGCCGAGAAGTCGGGCTGGCCGGGCTGCCACTTCAGCTCGCGTACGGCGAGGCGGTAGCGGTCGGTCGCGGCGAGGGTCACCGTGTCGCCCTCGATCTCCATGCGCACGCCCGTGAGCATCGGCAGCGTGTCGTCGCGGCCGGCGGCGACGGCGACCTGGCCGACGGCCGAGGCGAACACGTCGCTGCCCACCCGACCGGCGGCCGGCGGCATGGCGGGGAGCGACGGGTAGTCCTCCACAGGCATGGTCAGCAGGGTGAAGCGGGCGCTGCCGCACGTGACGACGGCCTTGGCGCCGTCCACCACGAAGTCCACAGGCTGTGCGGGAAGCGCGCGGGTGATCTCGGCGAGCAGCTTGCCCGAGACCAGGACGACGCCCGGCTCACCGGTGTGCAGTTCGAGCGTGACCTCCGCCGAGACCTCGTAGTCGAAGCCGGACAGCTTGAGCCGCTGTTCCTCCGTGACCTCCAGGCGCATGCCGGCGAGCACGGGCACCGACGGACGCGCCGGGAGACTGCGCGCCGTCCATGCCACCGCCTCAGCGAGGACGTCTCGCTCGATTCGGAACATCACGGTGATCAGCCTCCTGGGTTCGTCGTTGATTCAAGGATCTCAAGGATCCACCCTCCCGGCCTCGCGCTCCGGGAGAACCCCTCTATGGGTCTTTGAGTTTCTAGTTAGAGAGAGAAGAGGTCATCACACTAGGGGCTGTGGAAACTGGGGACAACCGGCGTCCTTGCTGGTCAGCGCCCTTGTTTTTATCCACCGAGGGTGTGGGTGACGCCTGGGGAGAACTCGCTCGCCTGGGGATGACGAAACTTCGCCCACAGTCCGTCCCCAGATCATGGTCCCGTCATCCACGGAAGATCGGGGGTTATCCACGAGGTTTCCACAGGTTATCCACGGGGTAAAAGGGGCCCTTCTGGAGCCCCAGATCGACTGTTCACAGTCTGTCCACACGTTGTCCACTGGTAGTCCCCAAGTTCTCCCCAGGATGTCCCCAGCACTGTCCCCAGCCGTTGTGGATGGATTTTTCCCAGCATTGTGGGGCGAACGACCGCCCCGATTTTGCGTTTCCGCTGGTCCACAGTGTTTTCCACAGGCTGTGTACGACTTCACGATCCGCGCTGTGTCTGCTTGATCCGCATTGTCAGCTCGTTGACCTGGTTGTACATCGACCTGCGCTCGGCGATCAGCGACCGGATCTTGCGCTCGGCGTGCATCACCGTCGTGTGGTCCCGGCCGCCGAACTGCTGGCCGATCTTCGGCAGCGACAGCTCGGTCAGCTCGCGGGCGAGGTACATGGCGATCTGCCGGGCGTTGACGAGCGCGCGGCTGCGCGACGTGCCGCACAGGTCGTCGATGCTGATGCCGAAGTACTGGGCGGTCTGGTTCATGATCGCCGCGATCGTGATCTCGGTGTCGGACTCCGAGGTGATGAGGTCCTTCAGCACGACCTCGGCCAGCTGCAGGTCCACACCCTGGCGGTTGAGGCTGGCGAACGCGGTGACCCTGATCAGCGCGCCCTCCAGCTCACGGATGTTGGTGGAGATGCGGCTGGCGATGTACTCGAGCACCTCGGGCGGCGCGGCCAGGCCCTCCTGGATGGCCTTCTTCCTGAGGATGGCGATGCGCGTCTCCAGCTCGGGCGGCTGGACGTCGGTGATCAGGCCCCACTCGAACCGGTTGCGCAGCCGGTCCTCCAGCGTGATGAGCTGCTTGGGCGCCCGGTCGCTGGAGATGACGATCTGCTTGTTGGCGTTGTGCAGGGTGTTGAAGGTGTGGAAGAACTCCTCCTGCGTCTGTTCCTTGCCCTCCAGGAACTGGATGTCGTCCACGAGCAGGATGTCGATCGCGCGGTAGCGGCCGCGGAACCCGTCGGCCTTGTGGTCGCGGATGCTGTTGATGAAGTCGTTGGTGAACTCCTCGGAGCTCACGTATCTGACGCGGGCGCCGTCGTACAGGCTCTGGGCGTAATGGCCGATCGCGTGCAGCAGGTGTGTCTTGCCCAGCCCGGAATCCCCATAGATGAACAGCGGGTTGTACGCCTTCGCGGGGGACTCGGCGACCGCCACGGCGGCGGCGTGCGCGAAACGGTTGCTGGCGCCGATGACGAATGTCTCGAATGTGTACTTCTGGTTGAGTCGGGCAGGCTCGCTGGGTTTGCTGCTCTTCGCCTCCCACCGATTCTGGGCCGGCTCCGGCGACTTCTCCACAGGCGGTGTGTACGACGGCGCCTGTTCGAAATCGAAGCCCTGCTGTGGATAGTCGGTGGATATCTGCTGCTGCTCTGGCTGTGGAGAATAGAACTGCGGAGGCTCGGAAGGCTGGTTGTGCTGCGGCTGCGCGGGTTGTGCATAACGCAGCTGACTCTCCACACCCTGGGGATAACTCTGAGTCACAGGCTGTTGATGAGAGTCGCCGGAGGGCTGTTCCGGCGCCGTGGTGTCGATCATCACGGCCAGCCGCATGGTCCTGCCGAGCTCCTGCGACAGCGCGTGGGCCACCAGCGGGCGCAGCTTGCCCTCGATGAGGTCCTTGAGGAAGTCGTTGGGGACGCCGAGCACGATCGTGTCGTTGGCCAGCGCGATCGGGCGCACCATGGACAGCCACGTACGCTGCTGGATGGGCACGTTCTCGTTGAGGAAGTTGCCCAAGGCCCTCGCCCATACCGTGCCGAGGTCGACACCGTTCACGATGCGGTTCCCCCTCCTCTCATTCGCGGCCCCCCGCGATCGGATATCCACATGCCGCGGCCGCTCACGATGATCGGTGACCCCTTCGTCCACACGCGGCTGCGGGCGTCCCGCTTACGCCCTCCACAGGAGATCCACAGGCTATCCACAGGGCTTGAGCGGCCCGGAAGGGCTGACAGTAGCTTTGTGCACAGCTGTGTTCAAGACGTTGTCCACAGCCTAGTGGCACCGGAGTGCACATACTGTGGACGTGGGGCCGGTGTGGAAAAGTGGCCTGTGGATCAGTGGATAACGCGTCCGGTTTGACCTGTGGGTGCGTTGCCCCGTAACGTACGACGGTCGGCTTGTCACGCGACGGCTATTTCGCGTGCCCTCGCTTCCTTGGCAGGCCATCCATGTGTGTTAGGCGCCCCTGCGGCGCACCATCAAGCCTGGAGCCCACCCGTGAGCAAGCGTACTTTCCAGCCGAACAACCGTCGCCGCGCGAAGACCCACGGCTTCCGGCTGCGGATGCGCACCCGGGCCGGTCGCGCCATCCTCGCCGCTCGCCGCCGTAAGGGCCGCGAGAAGCTGTCGGCCTGACCGTCCCGCGCGATGACAGCCCGCCGGCGGATCACGCCGGCGGGCGTTAGACGTATACGGTGCTGTCCCGTCAATCCCGCATGCGACGCGGGGAGGAGTTCGAGGCGGCGGTCAGGCGCGGCAAGCGCGCCGGTCGCCCCACTCTGGTGGTGCATTTCACCACTTCTGGGGAAGAGCCACCCCTGGTGGGTTTCGTGGTGAGTAAGGCCGTCGGTGGCGCGGTGACCCGGAACAAGGTCAAACGACGGCTCCGACACCTGATGCGGGACCGACTCCACCGGCTGCCGCGAGGTAGCCTGCTTGTGGTACGCGCCAATCCACCGGCCGCGTCCGCGCGATTCGAGCAACTGGCCGCCGAACTCGACCTCGCGCTGGAACGTTGTCTCAGGCGGCGCGAGTCCTCGACGGGTGGACGGAAATGACGGAGCAACCGCAAGGAGTGGCGGCGCCGAGCCTCGCTGCTCGGGCGCTGATCCTCCCCATCCGGTTCTATCGGGCGTTCATCAGCCCGCTGCTCGGTCCACGCTGCCGGTTCTACCCCTCGTGCAGCGCATACGGACTCGAAGCGATTGCCGTACATGGAGCACTGCGCGGCATATGGCTGACTGTCCGGCGCATCGGGCGGTGCCATCCATTTCATCCCGGAGGTATAGACCCGGTGCCCCCACGCCCGGTCCCGTCCCACGAAACGCAAGGGAGATAGCTCGGTGGAGCTGTCCTGGCTCAATTGGCTGTATACAGCCGTCGCCCAAGTCATCACCTGGATCCATACCGCGTACAGCACGGTTCTCGATCCCAACAGCGGTCTGACCTGGGCGCTGACCATCATCACGCTGACCATCTTCATGAGGATCCTGATCTTCCCGCTGTTCCTCAAGCAGATGCGATCGTCGCGAAAGATGCAGGAGCTGGCGCCGAAAGTCCAGGAGCTCCGCAAGCGCTACAAGAACGACAAGCAGCGCATGAACCAGGAGGTCATGGCGCTCTACCAGGGGGCGGGGGCCAACCCCCTGGGCGGCTGTCTGCCGATCGTGGCGCAGTTCCCCATCTTCATCTCCATGTTCACCGTGCTCCGCGCGATCGCGGCCGACGAGGCCAAGTTCGGCATGACGCAGGAGCTGGTCGACAGCGCCAAGCAGGCCCTCATCATCGGCGCGCCGCTGCCGGCGACGTTCTTCGAGGCGCCCGCCATCAGCGAGAAGGTCGTCATCGGCTTCTTCGTCGCGGTCAGCTCGCTGACCACGTTCCTCACCGTCCGGCAGAGCGTCACCCGCTCCATGGCCCAGATGCCGGACAACCCCATGGCGCAGCAGCAGAAGATCCTGATGTACATCTCGCCGCTGTTCGCCTTCTTCAGCCTGAACTTCCCGCTCGGACTGATCCTCTACTGGGTCACCACCAACGTGTGGACCCTCGGTCAGCAGCACTGGTTCTACAGCCGGCACCCCATGCCGGAGTACGACGCCAAGGGCAACCCCGTCCCGGTGCAGCCCAAGCCCGGTCTGTTCGCGAAACTCCGCAAGACCACTCCGGAAGAACAGGCCCCTCCGCCCCCTCCGGAGCCTAAGATCATCAGGCAGCAGCCCAGCAGGCAACCCCGCAGCAAGCGCACCGGCAGCAAGAAGTCTTGAACACGAAGGAGAGGCCGGCCATGACCGAGGCCGAGCAGGAGAAGGCTCCTGATCTCACTGCGCTGGAGCAGGAGGGCGAGATCGCTGCCGACTACGTCGAGGGCCTTCTCGACATCGCCGACATCGACGGCGACATCGACATGGACGTCGAGGGCGACCGCGCGCTCGTCTCCGTCGTCGGGCTCAAGAGCACCGAGCTGGTGGGGTCCGGGGGAGAGGTGCTCGAGGCGCTCCAGGAGCTGACCCGCCTCGCCGTGCACCGGCAGACGGGCGAACGCTCGCGGCTGATGCTCGACGTCGCCGGCTACCGCGAGCGGCGGCGGGCCGAGCTGACCAAGCTCGGCACCGAAGTCGCCGGCCAGGTCAAGGACCGGGGCGAGCCGAAGTCGCTGCAGCCGATGACGCCGTTCGAGCGCAAGATCGTGCACGACGCGGTGGCGGCCGTGGGGCTGCGCAGCGAGTCGGAGGGCGAGGAGCCCAACCGCTACGTGGTGGTCCTCCCCGCCTGAGGCTCTCGCGGCCGGGCGACATGTCCCGTCTCACCGGCCGTACCGGCTATGTCGGATTGGCCGTCCAGGTCTTCTCCGGCCGGCCGACGTCCCAGCCGGCCGGTCCTTCCGCACCGACCCTTTCGGAAGCCGTCGAGCCGGCCGTCCAGTCTCTTCCGACCTGGACGGTGGGACCTCTCCGACGCGCCGACATCCATCCGGCCGGTCCTTCGGGACCGGCCTTTGCGCTCCGGCGTTTGTGCTCCGGCCGGTCCTTTCGGGCCGGCCTTTGTGCCCGACTGCTCCACAAGCGGTCGGAGCGGTCGGCCGTTGGGACCTTTTCCGAGGGGCCGATCGAGTGTCGTTCGCAGCGGGCGTCCGGGAGCTGCTCAACCGATCGCCCGCCCGAACCATCCCGGACAGGCGGGAACGATGGTTCCGCTTCCGCGCACTCGCGGGACGGAACCCGTCCGAACGTCCCTCCGGCCGCCGCGAGACGATATGCCCCTTGAACCCGCCGGGCCATTTACCCGGCGTCCTGCGCGAGGCCGGCGGCCGGTGCACATCCACCCCCTTCCTCCTGTACGGCCTGTACGGTCTGTACGGCGACCAGTCACCCACATCGATCGACCCCGTACACCGACATGTCACGCTTTACGTGCCCACGCAACGCTGCGCTGACGGCGTGCTCACAGGCCACCTTCACCAAGGCCCGCTAGGCTTCCCTTGTGATCTCACCCCGTAGCCTTGGGTGGAGACCGGACCCTGTCGCCGCAGCCTGATTCGCGCCCGGCGACCGTCACCCCGATCACGCGGGCCACGAGCCCCAGAAAGGCCACCAACCAGTGAGCGATGAGCTTCCGGAGCCGCCGGAGATAGCGCGGGACGTCTTCGCGGGGGAGGCCTGGCATCGCGCCAACACGTTCGCCGACCTGCTGGCGGGTCCCGGTGTCGTCCGCGGGCTGCTGGGCCCGCGGGAGGTGCCCAGGATCTGGGATCGCCACCTGCTCAACTGCGCTGTCGTGGCCGAGGCCGTGCCGCCGGACGTGCGGCTGGTCGACATCGGCTCCGGCGCCGGCCTGCCCGGGCTGGTGCTCGCCATCGTCCGGCAGGACATCACGGTGACGCTGCTGGAGCCGTTGCTGCGCCGTACCGTGTTCCTTGAGGAGTGCGTGCAGGCGCTCAAGCTCGACAACGTCGAGGTGCTGCGCGGCCGGGCGGAGGAGCTGGCGGGCAAGCGCGAGTTCGACGTGGCCAGCGCCCGCGCGGTGGCGCCGCTCGACCGGCTGCTGACGTGGGCCATGCCGCTGTTGCGCGAGGGCGGCGAGCTCATCGCCATGAAGGGGGAGCGGGCGGCCGGCGAGCTGGCCGAGGCGCAGGAGCAATTGCGCGCCAGCGGGGCCCGAACGGCCGAGCTTGTCACCGTCGGGCGCGGTAAGGTCGAGCCGCCTGCAACATTGGTTCGGGTGGTAGCGGGTCGCGCGCCGGAGCAAGCCAGGCGGCGACGAAGGAGGTGACGGTTGTGCCAGTCGCGTCAAGTGGCCTTGGCTGGCCGGACAGCCGTTCGTCCGAGAGTCCAACCGGGGTTGGCTGGCCCGAAATGGGCGTGTCGCGACAGCAAACTCCCGGCACCGGCACACCACTGGTTGAAAGGATGGCCATCGTGACCCAGACCCCCCTGAACCCCGGTGATTCGCCGTTGGTACGAGAGGCGCTCAGCTCAGTGGTTTCACGTGAAACATCTGCAACCCAGACGGCCGCCCAGACCGGCGAGACCTCCGGCGATGGCGACGGCACCTGGCCGCGCCCGTCCAAGACCCGAGTGATCGCCGTGGCGAACCAGAAGGGCGGCGTAGGTAAGACGACCACGTCGGTCAACATCGCCGCCGCGCTGTCGATGCACGGCCAGCGTGTCCTCGTGGTCGACCTCGACCCGCAGGGGAACGCGTCCACCGCGCTGGCGACCGAGCATCGTGGCGATGTGCCTGACGTTTACCAGGTGCTCGTGGACGACCTGCCGATGGCGGACATCGTCAAGCAGGTGCCCGACATGCCCAACCTCTATTGCGCTCCCGCCACCATCGACCTGGCCGGTGCGGAGATCGAGCTGGTGTCCCTGGTGGCCAGGGAGGCGCGGTTGCGGCGAGCGTTGGCGGCGTACGAGGCGGTGAACTTCGACTACATCGTGATCGACTGCCCGCCGTCGCTCGGCCTGCTCACCGTCAACGCGCTCGTGGCGGCCGACGAGGTGATGATCCCGATTCAGTGTGAGTACTACGCGCTGGAGGGGCTCGGGCAGCTGCTGCGCAACGTCGATCTGATCAAGGCCCACCTGAACCCGACGCTGCGACTCTCGACGATCGTGCTCACCATGTACGACGGCCGCACCCGCCTCGCGTCCCAGGTGGCCGAGGAGGTGCGTGCGCACTTCGGCGACACGGTGCTGAACACGGTCATCCCGCGCAGCGTGCGGCTGTCGGAGGCGCCCAGCTATGGGCAGTCGGTGATGACGTACGACCCGGGGTCGAGCGGCGCGATGGCGTACATGGACGCAGCCCGCGAGATAGCCCACCGCGCCACAGTCTCCTAACCACCTACGGCCATCCGGCCATCAACGGCCATCCGGCCCATCAACTACCGCCCGGCCTGCAACCGTCTGTCAGCCACAGGCGGCAGCCTGGCGTCAACGGCTGCTCGGCCACCGACGGCCGTCTGGCCGTCCCTGTTGGCTGACTACTGACCGGCCGCCTGGCCTTCCACGGCCTGCCAACCACTGACCGGTCGCCTAGCCACCAACAGCTGCCCGGTCACTGACAGCCGCCTGCCCACCGGTGGCCGCCTGGCCGCCTGGCGCTGGTCACCGGCCGTCGGTCCAGACCGTGCCCCCGAGGACCGCGCCCTCAGGATCGGATCCCCACGTCCGTGCCCCTGGGACCCTGCCCCGGGGCCGTGTGGCCAGGTTCGTGTACCTGGGACCGGGTGGCCGGATTGCGTCTCCTGAGCGCGTCCTCTGACTCCTCGGCCCGCCTCCTCATCTCCTGCTGTTCCTGCCTTCCGACCGCGTACTTTGAGCCGTCTCCCGTGACGCCGTTGCGGTGCGTTCGGGCCCTTGAGTGAGGCGGGGTTTGATCGCGTTGCCCCCGCAGGCCGAGAGGGGGCGGGTGAGGGGAGAGCGAAACGGGGGTGGGTCGGGGTCCAGTCACGGGTTGGGCAGGTTTGTGACCGTGTCGGTGTAAATCCAACCGGACGGTGTGTGGCGAGGGGGCACTCGGTCGGGCCCGCAACGGTAACCTCTCCTGGAGTGACCGGAATCGACCGGGTGGATGAGGAGACGCAGTGAGCCAGCAGCGGCGGGGATTGGGCAAGGGACTCGGGGCGCTCATCCCGACCGGTCCCATCGTTGACGGCACGGGGGCGGCGCCGGCCCCGGCCAACGGGTCAACGGAGGAGATGGGTCCCAAGCCGATCGCCGGAGCGTACTTCAAGGAGGTCGCGCTCAAGGCGATCGTCCCCAACCCCCGGCAGCCGCGTGAGATCTTCGATGAGGAGCGCCTGGAGGAGCTGGCGGCGTCCATCCGTGAGGTCGGCCTGCTGCAACCGATCGTGGTGCGCTCGATCGGCGGTGGCCAGTATGAGCTGATCATGGGGGAGCGGCGCTGGCGGGCCTGCAAGCAGGCCGGCCTGGACCCGGTGCCCGCGATCGTGCGCAACACCCAGGACACCGACCTCTTGCGGGACGCGCTGATCGAGAACCTCCAGCGTGAACAGCTGAACGCCCTTGAAGAAGCGGCGGCGTACCAGCAACTCCTGGACGACTTCCAGGCGACGCACGAACAGCTGGCACAGAAGGTCGGTCGCTCCCGCTCTCACATCACCAACACCCTGCGTCTGCTGAACCTCCCTCCTGACGTCCAGCTGAAGGTCGCCGCCGGGACGATCAGCGCCGGACACGCGCGGGCGCTCCTCGGCCTCGACAACGCTGAGGAGCAGATCCAGCTCGCCAAGCGGATCGTGGCCGAGCTGCTGTCGGTACGAGCGGTGGAAGAGATCGTCGCCATGGGCAGCGCCAAGGCGGCCACGAAGGCACCCCGCGAACGCCAGCCGGTCAAGCCCACCGCCCCCGGCCTCACCCACCTCGCCGACCGCCTCTCGGACCACTTCGAAACCAAGGTGAAGGTGGACCTGGGACGGCGAAAGGGCCGCATCGTCGTGGAGTTCGCCACGATCGACGACCTGGAGCGCATCATCGGCACGATGGCCCCGGAGGCGGCCCGAGCCATGCGAGAGACCGAGGACTGACACCGAAGCATCCCGGCTCTCGGCTCCGCGGCTCGGTGCCAGGTCTTAAGGCACGATCGAGGTGCCCGCCCCACACCGAGGGGATCGAAGACCGCGCCCCGGATTGAGACCCGGAGCCGAAGGCATGGGCAAAAGCGGGATACGCGGCGACCTCTACAGCATCCGACCCGGCATCCCCTAGGAAAACCGCGTCCGAGCCGTCATCGCCCGCAGCGACCGGATCCGGGCGGTTGACGGGTGAGGACGGTCAGGGATGCTGACCCTGCCGGGAATCGAACCGGCCGACTGTTCTCAGGGTGTCTCGGGGCCGAGCGGTGTCTCGGGGGCCGAGGTTGGGCTCTGAGCTGACGCCCTGGAAAGGCGAGCGTGGCATCTGGGCATCTCCGTGTTTCACGTGAAACACGTCGCCCAGCGCGCCTGTCCCGCCAAGCAAACCCGGTGCAGGTCTCTTGTGGACGTGACTCTGACGCCGATCCCGTTTCCACCCGTCGCCCAGCTCGTCTGCCGTCGGCCGGGGGGAGCCGATTCCTGAGAGTCCCTTGGCGGCGGTGTGGTGGGGCGCGTTTCACGTGAAACGTTGCTGTGGTTTAGTGCCGTTGCCCGTTGCCCGTTGCCCGTTGCCGTTGCGGTTGCCGTGCGCGTGCCGAGTGCCGCCCGTGCCGTGCCATGCCGTGTGCCCGTGCCCGTGCCCGTGCCCGTGCCCGTGCGCGTGCCCGTGCGCGTGTCCGTGCGCGTGTCCGTGCGCGTGTCCGTGCGCGTGTCCGTGCGCGTGTCCGTGCTGTTGCCCCTCGCCGGTGCCCGCTGCCGATTGCCCATTGCCCGTTGCCCGTTGCGGTTCTGGTTCTGTTGGGGGTGCGGATTTGGCTGGAGACGGGGCGAGGACTGGCGTTGCGGCGGCGGGTGCGCTGGGGGAGTGGGAGTGCTCGGTCTTCTGCGATTTTCGGGGGGCCGTCGGAGGGCGGGTGTCTGCCCGGGCGCCGCCTTGTTTCACGTGAAACAAGGCGGCGGGAGACGGCGGGTTGTCCGTCGCATGCGGGTGCCGCTGGTGGGATAAAGCCGGCCCAGGCGTGGGTGGGTGTGTTGTCTCGCGGTTGCGGCTCTTGCCCCTGCGGCGGTGAACCTCAAGAGTTCGGCTTCGGCGAAGAGGTGGGGAGCTTCGGTTGCGGGGGTGGTTTCACGTGGAACCGGTCGGTGCCCCGGGTTAGCTGGTGGAGGCTTCGCGGAGGGAGTCCAGGAAGTCGTCCACGTGGTCCTCTGTTGTGTCGAAGGCCGTCATCCAGCGGACGGTGCCGGCGGGCTCGTCCCAGAAGTGGAATAGGTAGCGCTGCAGGAGGGACTTCGCGACCTCGTGGGGGAGGGTGGCGAAGACGGCGTTGCTTTGCACGGGGTAGGCAAGGGATACGCCTGGGATGTCCTTCAAGCCGTCCGCTAGGCGGGTGGCCATGTGGTTGGCGTGGGTGGCGTTCTCGCGCCAAAGGTCGTCCGTTAGGAGGGCCGTCAGCTGAGCTGAGATGAAGCGCATCTTCGAAGCCAGTTGGAGGGACTGGCGGCGGAGGAAGGGGATTGCGGTTGCCAACGATGGGTTCAGGACTACTACAGCCTCTGCGGCTAGGGCGCCGTTCTTGGTGCCGCCGAAGCTGAAGATGTCCACGCCTGCGTCGGTGGTGATCGACCTCAGGTCGCAGCCCAGGTGCGCGGCGGCGTTCGCGAGGCGGGCGCCGTCGACGTGGAGCCTCAATCCTGACTCGTGGGCTGTCTCGGCCAGGGCGGCTATCTCAGCGGGGGAGTAGCAGGTGCCGAGTTCTGTTACCTGGGAGATCGAGACGACCGTGGGCTGGGGTTCGTGGTGGAGGCCCAGGACGTTGAGGCGGGACGTGATGTCTGCGGGGCGTAGTTTGCCGTCTCCCGTGGGGACCGTCAGGAGCTTCACTCCGAGCAGGCGTTCCGTGGCGCCCGTCTCGTGCGTGGCGATGTGGGCGGTCTCGGCGCAGATGATGCCGTCGTAGCGGCCGAGCATGGGGGCGAGGCCGACCATGTTGGCGCCTGCGCCGTTGAGGAGGGGGAAGCCTTGGGCGTTCGGGCCGAAGACTTCCCTGATCTTGTCCTCGAAGGTGGCCGTCCAGGTGTCGTCGCCGTAGGCGGGGGCGTCCCCGTGGTTCGCGGCGGTCATGGCGGCGAGGATCGTCGGGTGCACGCCTGCGTGGTTGTCGCTGGCGAAGCTTTTGGGATACGTGGAATCGAACAGCACACCGTAAGGCTACTTAGGTCACTGTCGCCGAGTCGGTGCCAACCTCGCGCTGAGCGCCGCCCCCTAGCGGCCCGCTGGGACGGGTTGGCGCCAACCTTGCGCGAAGCCCCCTGGCCGCCCACTGCGCCAGCTTCGCGCGAAGCCCTACGCCCACTTCGCGCGAAGCGCGCCTTCGCAAGCTCCCTACGCAGGCGCTCCCTCTACGAGTGCCCCTTCAACGAGTTGCGCGGCTGGCGGCGTTTTGGAGCAGCGCGCGGCAGAGCTCGCCCAGATCCTGTCCGGCCGCCTCCGCCGCCATCGGCAGCAGTGACGTCTCCGTCATCCCCGGCGCCACGTTCACCTCAAGGAAGTGGGGCACGCCGGCGGCGTCCACGATCAGGTCCGTACGCGAGACGTCCCGCAGCCCCAGCGCCGTGTGCGCCGTCACGGCGGTCTCGGCGCACGCCGCGGCGGCCGCGGCGGACAGGCGGGCGGGGGCGAAGAACTCGGTGCGGCCGGCGGTGTAGCGGGCGGCGTAGTCGTAGACCCCTTCGTCGGGCACGATCTCCACGGCCGGCAGCGCGACCGGGCCGTTGCCGAGGTCGACGACGGAGACCGCCACCTCGACGCCCTCGACGTATCGCTCGATGAGCGCCGTGTCGCCGTACGCGAAACAGCCGACCATGGCGGCGGGCAGCTCCTCGGCCGTACGGACGAAGGAGGCGCCGAGCGCGGAGCCGCCGCGCGCGGGCTTGACGAACAGCGGCAGCCCGAGCCGCTCGACGATACGCCCGAGCACCACGGTCGCGCCGAGGTCGTGGAAGGTCTCCTTCGGCAGGGTGACGGACTCGGGGGTGCGGAGGCCGACGGAGCGTACGACGGCCTTGGCGGTCGGCTTGTCGAAGGCGACCCGGCACGCGTCGGGGTCGGCGCCGACGTAGGGGACGTCGAGCAGCTCAAGGACGGAGCGGATGGCGCCGTCCTCGCCCGCGCCGCCGTGGAGCGTGACGAACACCGCGTCGGGCGGGTCGGCCAGGATCGAGGGGACGAGCGAGGCGTCGGTGTCGCGCGCCTCGACGTCGATGCCCGTGGCCCGCAGCACCTCGCTGACCCGGCGACCTGAGCGCAGAGACACCTCTCGCTCGTAGGAGAGACCTCCGGCCAGCACGAGCACGTGGCCCAGATCGCTCATCACAACTCCTCCGCTGACGACACGCTGTCCAACCGTACCGGCGCTGGGGATGGGGGGTGTACGTGAGGTGCTATGTGCGGCGATCCCATCCCATCTCAGCCGGATTCCTTGGAAAGGAGAACGGGAGGGCGCGCGGCGCGCCCTCCCGTTCCGACGAACATGACCCGGCTAGGCCAGGTCGGGCCCTGGTGTGTCCACGCCCTGGTGCTCGCGCGTGGACCCGGTGCCGAACGTGTCGCGCAGCTGCATCTCCTGCTCGATCACCCCGGCGAGCCTGCGTACGCCCTCGCGGATGCGGTCGGGCTCGGGGAAGCAGAAGGACAGCCGCATGTGCCGGGCCCCGCTGCCGTCGGAGAAGAACCCGGTGCCGGGCACGAACGCGACCCGCTCGGCCACGGCGCGCGGCAGGATCGCCTTGGAGTCGAGCCCTTCGGGCAGGGTGGCCCACACGAAGAAGCCGCCTCCGGGACGGGTCCACGTCACCTCGGGCGGCATCAGCGATTCGAGCGCGTCGAGCATCGCGTCGCGGCGCTCGCGGTAGAGCTCGCGGAAGGATTTGATCTGCTCGCGCCACGGCTGCGTGGCCAGGTATTGGCCGACAGCGAGCTGCGTGAACGAGGAGTGGGACAGCACGGCCGACTCCATGGCGAGCACGAGCTTGTCGCGGATGGCGTGGGGCGCGAGCGCCCAGCCGACGCGGAAGCCGGGGGCCAGCGTCTTGGAGAACGAGCCGAGGTAGACGACGCCGTCGGGGTTGTCGGCGCGCAGCGCGCGCAGCGGCTCACCGTCGAAGCCGAGCAGTCCGTACGGGTTGTCCTCGATGACCAGGATCCCGGCCCGCTGGCAGATGTCGAGCACCTGCTGGCGGCGGGCGATGTTGAGGGTGACACCGGCCGGGTTCTGGAAGGTCGGGATCGTGTAGAGGAACTTGACGGGCGCGCCCGCGGTCTCGAGGGCGTAGATCGTCTGGGCCAGCGACTCGGGCACGATGCCCTGGTCGTCCATGGCGATGTGGACGACCTTGGCCTGATAGGCGGCGAACGTGCCGAGAGCGCCCACGTAGGAGGGGCCTTCTGCGAGCACCACGTCGCCCGGGTCGATGAAGATGCGGGTGATGAGGTCGAGGGCCTGCTGCGACCCGACGGTGACGACGACGTCGTTCGCCCCGGCGTTGATCCCCTCCAGTTTCATGACCTCGCAGATCTGCTCACGCAGATGCAGGTCACCCTGGCCGGAGCCGTATTGCAGCGCGACGGGGCCGCGCCGCGTGACGAGGTCGGAGACGAGCTCGCCGACCATGTCGAGGGGGAGGGCCGTGACGTACGGCATGCCGCCAGCGAGCGAGACCACCTCGGGCCTCGACGCGACGGCGAAGAGAGCTCGGATCTCGGAGGCGACCATCCCGGTAGCTCGCGCGGCGTACCGATCGACGTAGGCGTCGATGCGCGACCCTTGGGTCGCGGGTGTCTGACCGTGATCCAGCTCTTCTGTCACGGCCCACCTCCTAGGTGTCTATATCGGACTGAAATACCAGATTACGCCAGACGGACATGTCGCCCGTGACCGGGCTGGACCGTCGTGGTGTCCGCTGACGACATCTGTACTGGGCTACGATGCCACCTGTGGACGCGGTTTTCGCGCGCTTTTCCGGGTCAACGATAGGGGCGGTAGTTGTCGCGCCGGCTGGTCAACATAACCCTGGACAATCTTGAAGATCTGCCGCGCCGCTGCCGGCGGTGCGTGTTCTGGGAGCTGGATCCCGTCAACGGGGAGCGGGCGCTCGACTCGGGCGACCCGGGTCTTGAGAAGGAGGCGTGGCTCTCGGGCACGCTGCTGGAGTGGGGCAGCTGCGGCAAGATCGTGTATGTCGACGGGGTGCCTGCCGGGTTCGTGCTCTACAGCCCGCCCCTTTACACCCCGCGCTCGGTGGCCTTTCCCACCTCGCCGGTCAGCGCCGACGCGGTCTTGCTGATGACGGCCCACATCATTCCGGAGTTCTCGGGTGGCGGGCTCGGGCGCATGCTGATTCAGGGTGTCGCCAAAGACCTGACGCGGCGCGGGGTGAAAGCTATTGAAGCTTTCGGGGACTTGAAGTGGGAAGAACCAAGTTGCGTAGTTCCAGCGGAATACTTGCTTTCTGTGGGGTTTAAGACCGTGCGTCCGCATTTGCGTTTCCCGCGCTTGCGGCTGGAGCTCAAGAGCGCCGTCTCGTGGCGTGAGGACGTCGAGGTGGCTCTCGAACGCCTCCTGGGCTCCATGAGTCCGGAACGCGCCCTGCGTCCCGTCTGACGGCTTCACAGGCCCGCCTGACGGCTACACGGCCCGCCCGACGGCTACACAGGCCCGCCTGACGGCGCCACAGGCGCCACAACCCCCATACGCACACCTGCCAAGCGGAAAGCCCCTCGCGGACCGAACCACGAGGGGCTTTCGCAGGGCGCAGCGCGTCCCCCGAGCGGGCAACCGGTCAGCCGGAAGACGAGCTAGATGATGCCCTCGAGCTCGCGCAGCAGCATGGCCTTCGGCTTGGCGCCGATAATCTGCTTCACGACCTCGCCGTTCTTATAGACGTTCAGGGTCGGGATCTGGAGTACACCGAACTGACGCGGAACCTCGGGGTTGGCGTCGATGTCGAGCTTGACGATCTCCAGCTTGTCGCCGTGCTCCTTGGCGATCTCCTCGAGGATGGGCGCGACCTGACGGCACGGGCCGCACCACTCGGCCCAGAAGTCGACCAGGACGGGCTTGTCGCTCTTGAGGACCTCGGACTCGAAATTGGCGTCGGTGACAGCCTTCACGGTGCGCTCCTTACTTCTCGTTGTTGGCCAGCCAGCGCTCGGAGTCGAGCGAGGCGGCGCAGCCGGTGCCGGCCGCGGTGATGGCCTGGCGGTAGGTGTGGTCGACGACGTCGCCGGCGGCGAACACGCCCTCGATGTTGGTCGCGGTGGAGGGGGACGCCACCTTGATGTAGCCGTTCTCGTCGAGGTCGATCTGGCCCTTGACCAGCTCGGTGCGCGGGTCGTGGCCGATGGCGAGGAACAGCGCGTCGGTCGCGAGCTCGCACTCCTCGCCGGTCTTGACGTTGCGCAGCTTGACCGCCTCGACCCTGGACTCGCCGAGCACGTCGACGACCTCGGAGTCCCAGACGAAGCGGATCTTGTCGTTGGCGAGCGCGCGATCCTGCATGATCTTGCTGGCCCGCAGCGTGTCGCGGCGGTGCACGACGGTCACCATGCGCCCGAACCTGGTCAGGAACGTGGCCTCCTCCATCGCGGTGTCGCCGCCGCCGACGACCACGATGTCCTTGTTGCGGAAGAAGAACCCGTCACAGGTCGCACACCAGGACACGCCGCGGCCGGAGAGCCGCTTCTCGTTCTCCAGGCCGAGCTCGCGGTAGCCGGAACCCATGGCCAGGATGACCGACTTGGCGTAGTAGGTCTCGGTGTGGGTCTTGACCACCTTGGGGTCGGCCTGCAGGTCGACCTCGACCACGTCGTCGGCGACCAGCTCGGCGCCGAATCGCTCGGCCTGCTTGCGCAGGTTGTCCATCAGGTCGGGACCCATGATGCCGTCGGGGAACCCGGGGAAGTTCTCCACGTCGGTGGTGTTCATCAGCGCGCCACCCGCGGTGACGGAGCCCTCGAAGACGAGCGGCTTGAGCTCGGCACGAGCGGAGTAGACGGCCGCCGTGTAACCGGCAGGGCCGGAACCAATGATGATCACGTTACGAACGTCGCTCAACGCTCCCACGCCTTCCTCGTCTGTCGATGCCACCGGCGACAACAGATCCTAGGCCGCAGTGATTCCCGCCTTACCTCACAACGCCGGGACAAACGAAAGAGCCCGCGAGAAGCGGGCTCTGACGTCGGGCTTCGCAGCCGGCGGACCTGGCCGGTGACCGTGGTCTACCAGCGGCCCAGGGCGGGCTTGCGCAGGTTTTTGCAGTTGAACGGATCGACGACGTCGATGCGGATCCTCTTGGTCGACTGCTGCTTCCAGCTCGCCACCAGCAGCGCCTCCTGGCCGTTGTACTGGCCCTGGTCCACCGCGAACACGTCGAGCTTGGAGCGGTTGGAGACCGCGCTGACGCACTTGGCGACCTTGTCGGCGTCGTTGGAGTCGCCGTGCAGTATCGGAGCGGGCGCCAGGAACAGCTCGAGCGGCCTGCGCAGCTCGGGGTCGCTGTAGTTGTGGTCGCTGTTGGTCAGGGCGTAGCCGCGCGGCGGCTTCGACGGTGTCGCCCGCATCGAGCTCTGCTGGGGCTGCGGGGCGGCCGAGGACGTCGAAGGAACCGGCAGCGCCACCGGAGGCGCCGGCGACTCACCGCCACTGGCCAGCAGGGCCGTTCCGGCCACCGCGGACCCGGCCACGACGGCCGCCGCGGCGGCTGCCGCGACCGCGGGCATCGCCCACCGGCGCCGCCTGATCGACCGGCTCTTCGCCGGGACGACCGTGCCGTCGTCGGAGACCACGCCGAGCCGCACCGGCTCAGGCACGCCGGCCGGTCCGGTCGAAGCCGGCTCGGGGACCTCGGCGGGCGAATCCCCGGACAGACGCGTCGGCTCCGGGACCTGAGCAGGAACGTCCCGATGGAGCCGCACGGGCTCGGGGACCTCCGCCGGCCGCTCCCACGGAGCGTCCCGCATGAGCTCATCCCAGTCCGGTGGTTCCGCGAGGCCGACACCCCCGCCACGCCTGGACTCGGCCTCGGCGGCCAGCGCCTTGTCGATGCGCAGTGCGACACCCATCGGCATGGCCGGTGTGGGCGTCGCGGCCAGCACCTCGCGAACCGCCGCCAGGTCGGCCAGTAGCTCCCCACAGGGGTCGCAGACCGCGAGATGCTCGCGGACCCGGCGTGCCGTGTCGGCGTCCAGGAGACCCTCGGCCAGCTCGGCGAGGATTTCCAGATCGTAGTGCGTATCACCCGTCACGAAGTTCTGCTCCCTTCGCGGATGAGACGCGATTCAGGTCGGTTCGGTTCCGCAGATGCGAAAGAATTGGGGCAAGTTTCGCGCGCCCTCGGGCGCACCGGCTCTTCACCGTGCCACTCGGCACTTGCAGCACCTGAGCTGCGTCTTCGACTGAGTAGCCCATCATGTCCACCAGCACGAGCGCGGCCCGCTGGTCGGCGGGCAGCATTTTCAGCGCGGCCGAAACCTCCATCGACACCTCGCGCTCGACGGTCTGGTCGGGCAGCGGAGTCTCGCGCTCCGCGGCCTCGATCAGCTCGTCGTCGGCGACGGGCCGGACGGATTTACGGCGCATCCTGTCAAGGCAGGCGTTGACCACGATGCGATGCAGCCAGGTGGTGACGGCTGCTTCGCCGCGAAACGTGGCGGCCTTGCGGTAAGCGGAGACGAAGGCGTCCTGCACGGCGTCGGCGGCCTCGTCGGGGTCACCGAGCGTGCGCAGGGCGACCGCCCACATGCGGTCGCGGTGTCTCTTGACGATTTCGCTGAAGGCGTGTGGATCCCCGTTGATATGTGCGGTCAGCAGCTCGGCGTCTGTGACCGCCGGCCGCTCCGCTGCTGAGGGTGTCTCGGGTGGGGAGTTCACAAGAGAGTTTCCTGATTATGCCGATCCGGGAGAGTGCACCACTACCTCATAGATGGTGCCATGAAAAGTGCCCGCATCTGTCGGAACGCGCGTAAACCAGATCAAAACGTACTGGCCGGTCACCGCCTGTTCCGGAGCGAGGGTGGTTTTACCTGCGGCGTTCTTCTTCGTGGCGACGGTCTTGAGCGACCCGAGCTCAGGGGAGTCGCCCACCTTGAGCTCGACGGTCGCGCCCGGTGCGTCGGACAGCGTAGCGACCACGTCGCTGATCTGCAGGGACTTGCCCATGTCGAGCAGCAGGCCCACGCCGTCCTTGAGTCTGCCGAGGTCGGCGCTGGTGTAGGTCTCGGTCTTCCACAGCGTGCTGGGCTTGCCGTCGATGGCCAGCTTGGCGAGGTCGGGCTTCTCGTCGCCGTCGCCGAGCGGGTCGAAGCCCTGCGCCTTGACCGGCTTGACGGCCTGCGTCTCCACCGGCGCGGAGGCCGATGCCGTGGGGCTGGCGCTGGCCGTCTGCGAGGTCGTCGGGCTGCCCAGGCTGCGGCCGATCGTCCACGCGCCCACGCCCACGGCGGCGATGACGAGCAGCACCACGAGCGTCATCAGCACCCGGTTGAGCGTGCTGCCGCCCCCGCCGGACGGCCGGCGCGGCTGCATCACCGGCGGCAGGGGCGGCGGGGCCGACTGCTGCCGGTGGGCGATGTCGAGGCCCTCGGTGTGGGACGCCGAGGCGACCGCCGGGGTGGAGGGATAGGAGATCGGGATCGGCATCGGCCTGGCGACGTCGGCCAGCGCCTCGGCCACCTCGGACGGGCTCGACAGAGCGCCCTGGCCCCTGCGCGACTCGGGCAGGCAGGCCCGCACGGTGACCGTGTCGAGGTAGCCGGGCACGCCCGCGGTGACCTGGCGGGGCGTGCAGAAGTGGCCGTCGTTCATGGGGGCGGCGGGCAGGCCGCCCTCTTCCTCGTCGCCCGGCCAGTGGCCGGTCAGGCCCGCGTACAGCAGCCGGCCGAGGCCCTCGGCGTCGTCGAGCGCGGGCTGGTCGGTGGTCAGGCCCCACATGGCGGCGTCGACCGCGACGCCGAGCACCTTGACCGTGTTGCCGGTCGTCCACACCAGGTGGGAGGGGCGCAGGCACAGGTGGTAGAGGTGGGCCTCGTGAGCGTGCGCGAGCGCCTCAGCGGCCTCGGCGATCAGCCCGGCCGCGCGCTCGGGCTCCAGCGGGCCGGCGGCGAGCAGGTCGGTCAGCGACTCGCCGGTGACCCACTCGCTGACGACGTAGGCGTGCTTGTCGTCCTCGGCGGCGTCGAAGACCTGCGTCAGCCGCGGATCGGTGAGCCGGCTGGCCGCGCGGGCGGCCGTGACGACCTCGTGGACGCGCGGGAAGTCGGGCGCGAAGGTGTGGACGGCGACGGGACGGGCGAGGATCTCGTCGATGGCCTTCCACAGGGTGGCGCCGTCGGACTCGCTGACGCGATCTTCGAGCCGGAAACGCTCGGCGAGACGGGTGCCGGGTGCGACGGCCGACGTGCTGCTCACTGGCTCACTCCGCTTGGCCGATCGGGCGTGCTCATGGTTCGACTCACCTGCGTGGTGGTGTCCCACGAAGGCACGCTATGCCGGGTGGATCCGCCCACGCCCCTCCTGCTTCCATTCGCGCGTGTCGGGCTCCATGGTAGTGCCGAGGAGATTCCGCCCGCGTTCTTTACCGACCTACCCGCCTTGCGACCATCCCAACGATCGAGTTGACCTCCGGGATGCGCATTCTGTGGGCTACGCCGAGATAGAGCAACATTCCCAGGCCACCGCCGATCGCCAGAACGATCACGGAGTTGAGGAAGTCGAGCCCGCCGAAGACGGTCGTGACCACCCAGACCGTGGCGAGCGCGAGCACGGCCGTGGGCAGCGCCGCGAGATACATCCTGGTCATCGCCATGCCGACGGCCCAGCCGTCCAGCCCCTGAACCCGGCGGGCGGCCAGCCACCAGGCCAGCACCGCGCCCAGCCCGTACGCCGCCGCGTACGCCAGGGCCAGCCCCATCACCGCGTACCTGGCCGGCAGCAGGAGGTGGAACAGCACCATGAGCACCGCGTTGACCGCGGTCGTGCCGGCCCCGATGAAGACGGGCGTACGCGTGTCGCCGAAGCTGTAGAAGACCCGCAGCAGCAGCTGGAACACCGCGAACGGCACCAGCGCGAGCCCGTAGACCTGCAGCACGTTGCCGATGTAGACGGCGTCGGCCACGGAGTTGGCGCCGTGGCCGTAGATGGGCACGGTGATCGCCGGGCCGACCACCATGAGCAGCAACGACACGGGCACCATGAGCGCGCAGACCAGCCGCACGCTCGACCCGAACTCGGCCCGCACGTCACCGAAGCGCCCGTCGGCCACGGCCCTGCTCATCCTGGGCAGCATCGCGGTGATCACGGAGACGCCGATCACGCCGTAAGGGAGCTGGAAAAGCTGGAACGCCAGCGTGTACGGGCTGATGCCGTGCCCCGCCACCTCGTCACCCGCGGCGCTCGCGAGGTTGGTGGTCAGCATGAAACCGGCCTGCGTGACGATGACGTAGCCGATCGTCCAGACGCCGGCCTTGCCCATCTCGCCGAGCCGCGCGTTGCGCAGGTCGAAGCGCGGCACGAACTGGAACCCGGCCCGCCGCAGCGCCACGATGAGCACCGCCGCCTGCGCCACGATGCCGGCCGTGGTGCCGACGCCGAGCAGCGCCAGGTCGCCGGTGGTGACGCGGGAGATGTCGTTGCCGGGCCCGGCCACCGCGTAGAGCAGGAACACACAGATGACGACCAGGTTGTTGACGACCGGAGCCCACATGGGGGCGCCGTAGCGGTCGCGGGTGTTGAGGATCGCGCCGGCCACCGCGCCCACGCCGAAGAAGGCGAGCTGCGGCAGGATGAACCTGGCCAGCGTGACCGCGACGTCGTATTCCCTGCTGCCGTGGTCCCAGACCGTGTAGAGGTCGATGAGCAGCGGCGCGGCCAGCACGGCGATCGCGGCGACCACGATGAGCGCGCCGGTGGAGAGCGTCAGCAGCCGCTGCTCGTAGGCCCTGCCGCCGTCGGCGTCGTGCTGCTGGGCCCGCACGATCATCGGCACCACGACGCTGCTCAGCACACCGAGCAGCAGCAGGTCGAGGATGCTGTACGGGATCGCGTACGCGGCGTTGTAGGCGTCGCCGAGCGCTGCCGTGCCGATGGCGTAGGCCAGCACCATCGTCCGCACGAACCCCGTGACCCTGGACACCATGGTGCCGGCCGCCATGATGGCGCTGGCCCGCAGCATGCGGCTCATACGGTCTCACTCTCCCGGGTCTTGGTACGCGCGAGCTTGCGCTGCGACCTGCGCCGCAGCAGCCGTGTGACGACGGCGGCGAGCATCACGGTCAGCGCGGCGCCCACGATCACCAGGGCGATGCCGGTGTAGCCGGTGGTGCGGATCGTCAGCCGCTGGGGCTTGCCGTAGGGCTGGCCGTCGGGGGTCTTGAGCTGCACGGTCACCGTGGCGTCGCCGCTGGTGTCGGGGGTGGCGTTCATCGTCACCTGGAACGTGGTGCTCTGGCCTGGGCCGATCGTCCGCGTCTCCTCGACGATCTTGATCTGCAGCAGCTCGGGGTTGTCGGACTTGACGTCGATGTAGAGGGCGACGGGGTGACCCATGCCGTTCTTCACGCTGATGGGCACCACGCCGCTGCTGCCGGCCAGGGTGCGGGGGCCGCCCACGCCGAAGATCTGGATCTTGTTGGTGGTGTTGGTGACGGCGGTGCCGACCATCTTGGCCGCGGCGCGTCCCGCGCGGGTGCTGTCGCGCCAGGCCGAGGAGGTCAGGCGGAGCACGGCGGCGTCGAAGCTGGACGGCGCGCCGTCGGTGGCGACCCGGGACAGCAGCTGCGCCATCGACCACGACTCCTTGACCGAGTCGAGGTATTTGCCGGACAGCTCCTGCTTGCGGTTCTGGTCGGTGTAGGTCAGCCCGGCGCGCGGCACGGACGTCTTGCCCGGCTTGAGCGACTCCAGCGTGGTCAGCTGCAGCCAGGGCAGCCGGCTCGCGGTCTTGAGCAGCGAGCTGACCAGCGCCGGGTTGGGGTTCCACCGCCGGGAGGGCGCGACGACCAGCGACCGCGGCACGGTCTGGCCCGGCTCCGCGGAGATCATCGCGGTCTCGGCGATGAACCGCTGCCTGGTCAGCGCCTGCGAGGTGGGCGCGGTCGGCTCGAACAGGCGGCTCAGCTCGGGGTCGGCGACCAGCGCGGTGACCGGGCCGTTGACCGAGTCGAGCGTCGCGGCGGCGTCGGGCGTGGTGGGCACGGGCGGCTGCGGCGGCAGGTTGGTGGAGTTGAGCAGCACGGTGTTGACGCCGCTGACGGCGAGCAGGTCGAGCGCGTCGGGGTCGAGCACGCCGGCGGCCGGCCAGTTGATGTTGGTCTTGGCCTTGGCGCTGAGCAGCTGCTGGGCCTTCTGCCCGCCCAGCTCGACGGCTCTGCGGGTCTGCGGGTCGAGCCCCTGGTGGGCCAGCGCCGCCACGTCGGGGTCGGCGTAGGGGAGCGCCACCACGGGGGAGGCGGCCAGCGAGGTGCGCATATCGGTCAGCCACTGGCCCGCCGCTGCGCTGGGCGGCTGGGAGCGCTTGCCGTCCTTCGTCTTGACCTGGTAGCCCTTGGTCATCGCGCTGAGGTCGTCGAGCAGCGCGGGATCGACCACCCAGGTGACGCTGCTCGGCGCCGACTGCGCGATGCTGAGCAGGTCGGCCAGGCGGCCGCGGCCGGTCACGGCCTGGCCCAGCTTGTCGTCGAGGAACAACGGGCCCTTGCCGGGCGCGTCGGGGTCGGTGTCGGTGGCCCGGCGCGGCTGGTCGATGACGGGCAGCACGACGGCGAGCTTGTTGCGCGGCGGGCGCGGCGTGGTGGGCGGCGCGTACGTCAGGAAGGTGCGCTGCGCGCTGAGCGGCACACCCCACTGGGCGACGTCGACCGCGATGGGATAGACGCCGAACTGCCGCAGGCCGAGCTGCACGGGCGTGGCCGTGATCTCCCAGCGCGCGCTGGCGCCGGCCTCCAGCGGCTCGAGGTTCTGGAACGAGTTGCGCGTGGAGACGCTGCTCGGAAGCGTCGCGTTGTTCTGGTCGGCCTGGTAGGTGGCCATCGAGGCGCGGTCGGTGAAGGGCTGGGCGCTGTAGCGCAGCCGCACCTGGAGACCGGACATCGCCGTGCCGGTGTCGTTGCGCACGGTGCCGGTGATCTTGATCACATCGGTCAGGCTCTTCGGCACCTCGGGCGTGATCGACGTGATCGACACGGCGAGGGTCTGCCGCCTGACCTCGGCAAGGACCGGCGTCGCGGCAGCCTCGCCGGGCGTCACCGCCATCGTGGGGGCGAGCAACGCGGCGGACAGCGCGGCGAGCAGCGTGGTCTTACGGATCACGCGCAGGCCCGAGCTGGACGAGGACGACACACGCCCGCAATGGTACGGGTTCAGTGCTGTCGCGCGACCGCCGCACGTGATCCCCGCGGGCGTGTGCCGCGGAGGTCCACCATCTTCCCGGGCAGGACGGCCAGCAGGTCGAGAGCCCTCATGGCGAGCGCGGTGTGCCGCTCTCCCGTGGGCGTGTAGAGGAGTTCGTCGTCCGCGTGCAGCCGGTCGTCGATGAACATCGGCAGCGTGGCGGGCAGCAGCAGCGGGCACACGAGCCCGTCGGCGTAGTCGGTGGCCGCGTTGACGACGTGGGCGGGCGCGGGGCGTACCTGGCGGGCGCCGAGCAGCCCTCCGACGATGCCGGGCCGCGGCGGCGACGAGACGGGGGTGGTGACGGCGATGACGACCTCGCTGCCGACCCTGGTCGTGACGTCCAGCACCGTGACCATGAGGCAGCGTCCGGCGGCCGCGAAGACCGTCTCCGGCAGCTCTTCCGCGCATGTCATGGGACGCGGAAGGCGTACGATCTCATGATGGACCTGGTGTGCGAGGAGCCAGCGGTGGAGCGCGAGGGCGTCCTTCATATAGTCCTCCTTGCCGCATTCCAGTGCCCCCCGACGGTCCCTTGACCGACGGTAACCCGGACCTGGTGTGGCTCGGGGGATATGTTCCGCAAGCACACTCAGATAAGGCCGATCGCAGTTTGTCCGACTCAACTCTGACCGAAAGCCAGCAGCAGGCCATGAACGACCTGTTCCGCAAGATCGCCCCCGTGGCCGACGAGCTCGGCCGCCTGTTCGCCGCACAGGGCCACGAGCTCGCGCTCGTCGGCGGGCCCGTACGCGACCTGCTGCTCGGGCGCGCGGGCAACGACCTCGACCTGACCACCGACGCCCGCCCCGAGCAGGTGCTGGAGATCGCCAGAGACTGGGCCGACGCCGTGTGGACGATCGGCATCGACTTCGGCACGGTCGGCCTGCGCAAGGGCGACCGGCTGATCGAGATCACCACATACCGCAGCGAGTCCTACGACCCCAAGTCGCGCAAGCCCGACGTCGTCTACGGCGACACCCTTGAGGGCGACCTGGAGCGGCGCGATTTCGCGGTCAACGCGATGGCGGTGCGGCTGCCCGCGCACGAGTTCGTCGACCCCTACGGCGGCCTGTCCGACCTGCGGGCGGGGCTGCTGCGCACGCCCGGCACCCCCGAGCAGTCGTTCGGCGACGACCCGCTGCGCATGCTGCGCGCGGCCAGGTTCGCCGCGCAGCTCGGCTTCAGGGTCGATCCGGCGGCGGTGACGGCGATGACCGAGATGGCCGACCGCATCGAGATCGTCTCGGCCGAGCGCATCCGCGACGAGCTCGACAAGCTGATCTGCGGCGCCCGTCCGCGCGACGGCCTGCGGCTGCTGGTCGAGACGGGTCTGGCCGCCCACGTGCTGCCCGAGCTGCCCAGGCTGCGGCTGGAGATCGACGAGCACCACCGGCACAAGGACGTCTACGAGCACACGCTGACCGTGCTCGACCAGGCCGTCGCGCAGGAGGAGGACGGCCCCGACCGCATCCTGCGCTGGGCGGCGGTCATGCACGACGTCGGCAAGCCCAAGACGCGCCGCCACGAGCCGGGCGGCCGGGTCTCGTTCCACCACCACGAGGTGGTCGGGGCGCAGATGACGAAGAAGCGCATGACGGAGCTGCGCTTCCCGAAGGACGTCGTCGCCGACGTGTCCCAGCTGGTCGAGCTGCACCTGCGCTTCCACGGCTACGGCACGGGGGAGTGGACCGACAGCGCCGTACGCCGCTACGTCCGCGACGCCGGCCACCTGCTCGACCGGCTGCACAAGCTGACCAGGGCCGACTGCACCACCCGCAACAAGCGCAAGGCGGCGGCGCTGTCGCGCACCTACGACCACCTGGAGGAGCGCATCGCCAGGCTGGCCGAGGAGGAGGAACTGGCCAAGATCAGGCCCGAGCTCGACGGCAACGAGATCCAGCAGGTGCTCGGCGTCGGCCCGGGGCCGATCGTGGGGCGGGCCTACAAGTTCCTGCTCGACCTCAGGCTCGACAAGGGCGTGATCGGCAAGGAGGCCGCCACCGAGGCGCTGCTGGAGTGGGCGAGGTCAACCGACCTCGGTGCGTGAGGACGCGGTGATCAGGCGGTAGCCCAGGGCGGCCAGCGGGTAGCCGAGCGAGATGATCGCGACGGCGGCGTACGACTTGCCATCGGCCGGCAGGATCGCCGCCGACAGGGCCGCGGCCAGCACGTACATGCCGTTGAAGAGCATGTCGTAGATGGAGAAGGCGCGGCCCCTGTAGATGTCCTCGACGTCGCGCTGGACGGTGGTGTCGGCGCAGATCTTCACGCTCTGCCCGGCCACCCCCAGCACGAACCCGGCGACCGGCAGCCCCCACTCCTGGAAGGGCAGCACCAGCACCGCGGTCAGTGCCCCGGCCGCGACCAGCGCGATCTGCACCCACCGCTCGATGCCGAGCCACTCGGTCGTGTACGGCGTGATGACGACGGCCAGCGCGGTGCCGAGCCCGGCGGCGATCACCACCAGGCCGATGCCGCGCAGCGCGGCCTCGGCGTCGCCGTGGGCGAAGTAGTAGCGGTAGAGGATGATGCCGAGCGCGGTGCACATGCCGAACAGGAAGCGGTGGGCGGCCATCGCGCCCAGCGTCGCGGCGGCCACGCGGTGGCGCAGGAGGTGGCGGGCGCCGTCGATGAGCCCGGTGACGACGTTGCGCAGCTCCTGGCGGGCCTGCGGCCGGTCGGGGTCGGGCCACGGGCCGAGCAGCTGCCGCTCCATGGTGCGCGCCACCAGCGCGCTCATCGTGAACACCAAGCCGGACGTCACCAGCAGCAGCGCCACGCCCAGGTCGTCGCCGCCGAACAGCTCGCGCAGCAGGAAGCCCACGCCCGCGCCGAGGAACGTGGCCACCGTGCCCGAGGTGGGCACGACCGCGTTGGCCGAGATCAGCCGCTCGGGCGGCACCACGTGGGGCAGCGAGGCGCCCAGGGCGGCCAGGAAGAACCGGTTGACGCCGAGCACGGCCAGCGCCGCCGCGTAGAACGCGGGATCGGGCACGTCGGCCGCCACGAGCGCGGCGGCGACGAGCAGCAGGCCGCCGCGGATGAACGGCGCCACCATGAGGATCTGCCGCCGCGACCAGCGGTCGATGAAGACGCCGACGAAGGGCCCGAGCACGCTGTACGGCAGCAGCAGCACCGCCAGCCCGGCCGCCACCTCGACGGCGGTCGTCTGGTTCTCGGGGCTGAAGAAGGCGAACCCGGTCACCCCGAACTGGAAGATGCCGTCGGAGAACTGCGAGACCAGCCGGGTGCCGAACAGCCGCCTGAAGTCCCTGCCCCGCAGAACCGTGCGGAGATCGGCGACGAAAGACACGCCGTCAGCCTAGCCCGCGCTCGTCGGCTGCCACGCCGGGGTTCCAAGTGGTGGTCATGATCTCGTACGCTTCAAAGCGTGACGAGCGACGAACACGTTGTGCTGGTAGATCGCGACGGCCGTGCGCTGGGCACCGCGCCCAAGACGTCGGTGCACGGTCGCGAGACCCCCCTCCATCTGGCTTTCTCCAGCTACGTCTTCGACTCCGACGGCCGCGTGCTGCTCACCAGGAGAGCCGATCACAAGCTGACCTGGCCGAGCGTGTGGACCAACAGCTGCTGCGGCCACCCCCTGCCGGGTGAGGCGCTCGACCGGGCGGTGGTGCGCCGCCTGTCCTACGAGCTGGGCCTGACTGTCGAGAGCGTCGATCTGATGCTGCCCTCGTTCGCCTACCGCGCGGTGATGGCCAACGGCATCGTCGAGCACGAGCTGTGCCCGGTCTACCGCGTCACGGTCGACGCGCCCGTCACGCCGAACCCGGACGAGGTGGGGGAGACGCTGTGGATGCCGTGGAAGGAGTTCGCCGAGGGGGCCCAGAACGGCCTGCTGGCGATCTCGCCGTGGTGCAGGGAGCAGGTGCCGCTGCTGACCGAGCTGGGCGCCGACCCGCTGTCCTGGCAGCCGGCCGGCGCCGACGCGCTGCCGCCCGCCGCACGTCCCTGACAGGCGGACGGCGCCGCGCCCCTCGATGAGGAGTCGCGGCGCCGATGAAGGTCAGCGCTCGACCTCGCCCCTGATGAACTTCTCGACGTACTCGCGCGCCTCGTCGTCGGAGTACTGCTCCGGCGGCGACTTCATGAAGTAGGACGACGCCGACAGGATCGGCCCGCCGATGCCCCGGTCGAGGGCGATCTTGGCGGCCCGCACGGCGTCGATGATGATGCCGGCCGAGTTCGGCGAGTCCCACACCTCGAGCTTGTACTCCAGGTTGAGCGGCGTGTCACCGAACGAGCGCCCCTCCAGGCGGACGTAGGCCCACTTGCGGTCGTCGAGCCACGGCACGTGGTCGGACGGGCCGATGTGCACGTCGGCCTTGCCCATCTCGTGCGGGATCTGCGAGGTGACCGACTGCGTCTTGGAGATCTTCTTCGACTGGAGGCGGGTGCGCTCCAGCATGTTCATGAAGTCCATGTTGCCGCCGAAGTTGAGCTGGTACGTGCGCAGCAGCTCGACCCCGCGGTCCTCGAACAGCTTGGCCAGCACGCGGTGCGTGATGGTGGCGCCCACCTGCGACTTGATGTCGTCGCCCACGATCGGCACGCCCGCCTCGGTGAACTTCTCGGCCCACACGGGGTCGGAGGCGATGAAGACCGGCAGCGCGTTCACGAACGCCACCTTGGCCTCGATGGCGCACTGCGCGTAGAAGCGGTCGGCCTCTTCCGAGCCCACCGGCAGGTACGACACCAGCACGTCCACCTGGTTGTCACGCAACACCTGGACCACGTCCACGGGGTCCTCGTCGGACTCCTCGATGATCTCGCGGTAGTACTCGCCAAGACCGTCGAAGGTGTGCCCGCGCTGCACGGTGACCCCGGTCGGGGGCACGTCGCAGATCTTGATCGTGTTGTTCTCGCTGGCGACGATCGCCTCGGACAGGTCGCGGCCGACCTTCTTGGCGTCCACGTCGAACGCGGCGACGAACTCGACGTCGCCCACGTGGTAATCGCCGAACTTCACGTGCATCAGGCCAGGGACCCGTACGTCGGGATCCGCGTCCCTGTAGTAGTGAACCCCCTGGACCAGCGACGACGCGCAGTTGCCGACACCGACAATGGCGACGCGAACCGAACCCATCGCACTCGCTCCCTTACTCATCAGTTGACGTGGTATCTCTCTCGGGCCTGTCCTCGGACGAGGCCCGACGCTCAGTTGCGATCAGCTCGTTCAGCCAGCGCACCTCGCGCTCGACGGACTCGAGCCCGTGGCGCTGCAGCTCGAGCGTGTAGCTGTCGAGACGCTCCCTGGTGCGTGCCAGCGCGGTGCGCACCGCGTCGAGCCGTTCCTCGAGCCGGCTGCGGCGGCCTTCGAGAATGCGCAGGCGCACCTCGGCCTCCGTGTGCCGGAAGAACGCGAAGTGCACGCCGAAGCTCTCGTCCTCCCAGGCGGACGGGCCCGCCTGGGTGAGCAGCTCCTGCAGCCTTTCCTTGCCCTCGGCGGTCAGCTTGTAGACGATCTTCGACCGGCCGCCGACGATCGTGGACGGGGCCGGCTGCTCCTCGGCGATGAGGCCCTGAGCCAGCAGTGATCGCAGACAGGGGTACAGCGACCCGTAGGAGAACGCACGGAACATCCCCAGCAAGGCGTTGAGCCGTTTGCGCAGCTCGTAGCCATGGAGCGGCGTCTCGTGCAGCGACCCGAGCACGGCCAGCTCCAGAACCCTGCCCTGTCCGCTGGCCACTGGAACCGCCCCCTCTCGCGTCGATGTATCGAGCCGATACATCCTGAGGATACGTCGGGGCGCTATATGGCCGCAATCTGCGAATCCGGCAAGTCGTTGGGATCAACCTCCGAAACGCCGTAGTCTGGCGCTCATGTGGTCACAGAGAAGGGTGGTGGATTACGGCCTGGCGAAAAGGGCGGTGGTCCGCTCCCTGCGGGCGGGGCGATCGTCGCGCCGCGACGTCTGTGACGCACAGCCCTACCTCCTTCGCGCGGCCCGCCACTTCGGCGAGCCGACCGAACGCCTCTGCCCGGTCTGCGAACAGGAGAACGTCACCAACGTGACCTATGTCTACGGCGACGCCCTCGGGCGGCATGCCGGTCAGGCAAAGGTCACATCAGAACTCGTCGCCATGGCCCATGATTACGATGAGTTCCGGGTGTACGTTGTCGAGGTCTGCCAAGGTTGTTCCTGGAATCACCTGACGGTTTCGTACGTCCTCGGGAACGGACCGCCTGACCTCGTCGATCAAGCGTGAAGACCGAGGGCGGCGAGCAGCCTCACGCCCGACCGCCGTTTATGTTCCGACGACGTTGCGAGGACGTGTGAGTAACAGCATGAATGAGGGGACGGCACGCCCGGGGAGGCGCCGTCGCTCCAGCTCATCCCGTTCTGTGCCCCAGGGTTCTCCTCCTCAAACCGGCGATCCGGCTTGGGGCGCGGCTCAGCCGCCCCGTCGTCCCGAAGCCGCATACGAGCAGACCGGCGCCATGGCGGCGCAGCCGTACGACGAGCCGCCGCCACGCCGCCGCGCGCGTGCCGAGCATCCGCAGGAGCGCGGCGACCACCCGCCGCGCGAGCGGCGAACCGCCGCATACCCGCAGGAGCGCGGCGACCAGCCGCCGTCGCGCTCCCACGCCCGCCCCGACACGCGCGCGGTGAGCAACCAGGAGACGATCGTCAGCGACGCGCCGCGCCGCTCGCGCCGGCGCGGCTCGGGCCCACCGTCAGAACCGCCGGAACCGCCGGTCAAACGAGGCGGTGGTGGCGGCGGCTGGCGCAGGTTCCTGCCGAGCTGGAAGCTCGTCGTGGCCGGTGTCGTGGTGCTCGCGGCCGGCCTGTTCGGCATGATCATGGTCGCGTACGCCAACACGCCCGTCCCGACCGAGGCCCAGGCCGAGGCGCTGGCGGAGCAGAGCACCATCTACTACCGCGACGGCAAGACCCCGATCGCCACGCTCGGTTTCAAGCGCGAGAGCGTGCCGATCACCGAGATGGCCGACAGCGTGAAGGACGCCGCCGTCGCGATCGAGAACGACACGTTCTACGAAGACTCCGGCATCTCCATCTCCGGCATGGCCCGCTCGGTCTGGATGACCGCGACCGGCCAGCAGCTCCAGGGCGCCTCGACGATCACCCAGCAGATGGCCCGTAACTACTACGACGGCCTCAGCCAGGAAGTGTCGATCAAGCGCAAGGTCATGGAGATCTTCGTCGCGGTCAAGCTCGATGACGAGCTGACCAAGGACCAGATCCTCGCGAACTACCTCAACACCATCAACTTCGGCCGTGCCTACGGCGTCGAGGCCGCGGCGAAGGCGTACTTCCCGGGCAAGAACGTCCACGCGAAGAACCTCACCCCCTCGCAGGGCGCCTACCTCGCCGCGCGCATCCAGCAGCCCAACTGGGACCACGACTCGCCCGCGCTGAAGGATCGCTGGAAGACCGTCGTCGATTACATGTCGAAGCAGTGGCCCGACAAGTACGGCGACCTGCCGAAGACCGCGAAGTTCCCCAAGACCAAGGCGAGCGCGTCCGACAACGAGCTGGGCGGGCTCAGGGGCTACATGGTCGAGCAGGTGCTGAAGGAGCTCGAGGGCCGCGGCCTGACCCGCGACAAGGTCAGGAGCGGCGGCTTCAAGATCATCTCGACCTTCGACCGCAAGATGATGCAGCACGCGAAGACCGCGGTCAAGGAGACGATGAAGGCCTACAACATGTCCACGGAGTACCACGCCGGCCTGGCCGCCGTGGACCCGAGGAACGGACGGGTGCTGGCCTTCTACGGCGGCGACAACTATCTCACCGACCCGTGGAACGAGCCCTTCCAGTCCACCAAGCAGGCCGCTTCGGCGTTCAAGCCGTACGTGCTGGCCGCCTGGCTGCAGGCCGGCTACTCGCTCAAGAGCTACGTGCCGGGTAACGAGACCGTGCCGAAGGAGCTGCCGGGCCAGCAGGAGGGCGGCATCAGGAACAGCCACAACGTGGGCGTCGCCGTCGACGTGGTCAAGGCCACGGCGCAGTCGGTGAACACCGCGTACGTGTCGATGGCCTACGCGCTGCCCAACAAGCTCGACGACGTCAAGAACCTGGTCGAGGAGGCCGGCTTCAACCAGAAGCGCATGGAGGACGACGTCAAGGAGCACCACTACCAGTTCGCCATCGGCAGCGCCCTGGTGACGCCGGTGGAGCAGGCGGCCGGCTACTCGATCTTCGCCAACGGCGGCAAGTACACCCGCTACCACGTCGTACGCCAGGTCAAGGCGCGTGACGGCCGGGTGGTCTACCCCGAGATGGCGGCCGCCAAGCGGGTCATCGACGAGGGGGTCGCCGCCGACTCGACGATCGCCATGCAGGAAGTGCTCAAGTCGGGCACCGCGGCGGGCAAGGGCCTCGGCTCCCGGCCGGCGGCCGGCAAGACCGGCACCAACAACGACGAGAAGGAAGCCTGGTTCGTCGGCTACACGCCGCAGATCTCCACGGCGGTCGGCTTCTACCGCGAGCAGTGCGTGACGAAGACCGGCAAGGTCGTCCCGCCCCAGCACTCCAACTGCCCGGTGTTCCGCAAGGGCAGCAAGAAGTACGGCTGGGACAACCCCTACACCACGCCCAAGGAGGTCTCCCTGGGCTTCGAGGGCGCGGGCCCGCCCACGATCGTCTGGCAGAGGTTCATGCAGCTCGCCCACGAGGGCATGCCGGTCGAGCAGTTCCCCGCCCGCGCCGAGGTCGGCACGCCGGAGAACATCGTGCCGAGCCCGACGCCCACGCCGACCCCGACGCCCGAGGACGACGACAACCCGCTCGGCACCGGCGACCCGTTCGATCAGGGTGACGACTGCTTCATCAACTGCGACAACGACGACCCCGGCATCCCCGAGGGCGACGTGAGCGACGACACCGGCACCGAGACCGACCAGCTCGGCCTGCCGGACAGTGACGTGGACGTCGCAGGAGGCGGATCGGCGCCCAACGCCAGACCCAGCGGCAGTCGGCCGATGCCCGGCAGGCCCGAGGATCAGTGACGGACCCAGTGACGAGCACCGAGGCACGCGCCCCCTGGGTGGCGCGTGCCGTGCCGTACCTGCCCCTGGGGCTCATCGCGGCCCTGGGGGCGAGCCTCGCGTACGTGGTGCGGCTGCCGTGCCGTACCGGTGGGTGGAACGACCAGGTCACCACGTACACGAACTTCTGCTACACCGACATCTACCCCCTCTACTTCGACCGCGCCCTCGACACCCAGAACCCCTACTTCGCGGCGGTGCCGTTCGACAAGCAGGTCGAGTACCCGGTGGTGCTGGGCGAGGTCATGCAGGTGTTCGCCTGGATCGCCCGCGCGCTCAGCCCCGACAAGGTCGTGCAGGCGGTGCGCTTCTACGACCTGACGGTGATCCTGCTCGGCCTCTGCCTGGTGGCCGGGGTGCTGCTGATGGCCGCGGTGGCCGGCCCCGCCAGACGCTGGGACCCCCTCTGGTACGCGATCTCGCCGGCCGTCGTGCTGGCCGCGTACATCAACTGGGACCTCGTCGCCGGCGCGCTGTCCATGGGCATGCTGCTGGCCTGGAAGCGCGAGCGGCAGGTGGCCGCGGGCGTGCTGCTCGGGCTCGCGATCGCGACCAAGTTCTATCCGCTGATGTTCGTCGGCGCGCTGTTCCTGCTGACCTGGCGCACCGGGCGGTGGCGGCCGTTCCTTGAGACGATGGGCGCCGCGGCGGCGGCGTGGATCCTCGTCAACGTGCCGTTCATGGTCTTCGCGTGGGACGGCTGGCGCCGCTTCTACGTCTTCTCCCAGGAGCGCGGCGTCGACTGGGGCTCGCCGTGGCTGTTCTTCCAGAACAAGGGCTGGCCGATACTCGGCGAGTCCGACGTGAGCACGCTCGGCATCGTGTCGCTGGCCATCATGTGCCTCGGCATCGCGGTGCTGACGCTGGGCGCGCCGCAGCGGCCCCGGCTGGCGCAGATCTGCTTCCTCGCGCTGGCCGCGTTCATGATGACGAACAAGGTGTGGTCGCCGCAGTTCGTGTTGTGGCTGGTGCCGTTCGCGGTGCTGGCCAGGCCCAACTGGAAGCCGCTCGCGCTGTGGCAGCTCGCCGAGGTGTGGTACTTCGTCGCGATCTGGCTCTACCTGCTCTCGCAGCCGCCGCTGGAGCGCGACGACCTGGGCATCGGCGACGACACCTACTTCACCGCCGTCTGGGGACGGATCATCACGATCGGCGTCATGATGGCGTTCGTGGTGCGCGACATCCTGCGGCCCGAGAAGGACGTCGTCCGCGCGGCCGGCGTCGACGACCAGACGGGCGGCGTGTTCGACGGCGCCCCTGACCGGTTCACGCTGGCGTCACTGAACAGATGATCACCCGCTCGGCCACCCGGGACGCGCTGCTGCTCTGGTTCGGCTCGCGTGCCGGGTTGCTGGTCGCCACCCTGCTCGGCGCGACGCTGGCCGGCTACCCGCACCGGTGGAGCAAGTGGGACACCACGCTGTTCGTCACGATCGCCGAGTACGGCTACGACGGCGAGCCAGGACAGCCCGCCGACGACGGCCTGCCGGCCTTCTTCCCCGGGCTGCCGCTGGCGCTGCGCCTGGTGCACCTGGTCGTCCCCGACTGGGCGGCGGCCGGGCTGCTGGTCTCGCTGATCTCCGGGGCGGTCGCCATGGTGGCGCTGGCCCGGCTGGCCGAGGCCGAGGGCGCCCACGGGTGGGCGGCGGTGCTGGGGCTGCTGGCCTTCCCCATGGCGGTGTTCCTGGCCGCGGGCTACAGCGAGTCGCTCTTCCTGGCCTTCGCGATCCCCGCGTGGCTGGCCGCCAGGCAGGGACGCTGGCCGCTCGCGGTGGTGCTGGCCGCGGGGGCGTCGTGCGTGCGGATCACCGGGTTGTTCCTGGCCGCCGCGCTGCTCGTGGAGTTCGTCGTACGCAGGGAGCCGGTGCGGCGGGCCGGGTGGCTGGTGGTGCCGTTCGTGCCGCTGGTGGCGTACGCGTTCTACCACTTCCGCAGGACCGGCGACTGGCTGGCGTGGAAGCACGCGCAGGAGGCCGGGTGGGGGCGCGACTTCGCCTGGCCGTGGGAGGCGTGGCGGACGACCTGGCGCTCGGCGATGGGCTCCGACGACTTCGCGGTGGCGTTCAGGATGGAGATCGCCGGCGCCGTGGTGGTCGTGGCGGCGCTCGTCTGGCTGCTGGTGCTGCGGCGGTGGAGCGAGGCCGTCTACACGGGCCTGCAGGCGGCGGCGCTGATGACGTCGGCCTATTACCTGTCGATCCCGCGCTCGCTGCTGCTGTGGTTTCCGCTGTGGGTGCTGGTGGCGCGGGTGGCGACCAGGCGGCCGTGGCTTTTCGCGCTCTATCTGCTGATCTCGGGCCCGTTGATGCTGGTCAACATGGCCCGGTTCCTCAGCGGCGCCTGGGCGGGCTGATGTTTCTACCCGCTTTCTTCTCTTGGTAATCCAGGGAAGTTATCCACAGGCTGTGTGTAAACGCTAGAGGTTCTTCCTCAGGAACGCGATGTCGTCCGCCTGGCCCGCGCCCGGCGTCTCCACCACGATGGGCGCGCCCGCCGCCCGGCACACCGCGAGGATCAGCTCGGGGTCGATCCTCCCCTGGCCGAGGTTCGCGTGCCGGTCGGCGCCCGAGTCGAACTCGTCGCGCGAGTCGTTGCAGTGGACGAGGTCGATGCGGCCGGTGATGGCCTTGACCCGCTCGACCACGTCGATCAGCTCTTCCCCGCCCGCGTGGGCGTGGCAGGTGTCGAGGCAGAAGCCCACGTCGAACCCGTCGAGCGCGTCCCACAACCGCGCGATGCGGTCGAGCTTGCGTGCCATCGCGTTGCCGCCGCCCGCGGTGTTCTCGATCAGCACGGGGATCGGGCACTCCATGCGCTCGAACACCTTGCGCCAGTTGTCGAAGCCGGCCTGCGGGTCGTCGCTCTTGTTGACGTGGCCGCCGTGCACGACCAGGCCCTTGGCACCGAGCCCCGCCGCCGCCTTGAGGTGCTGCTCCAGCAGCTTGCGGCTGGGAATCCTGATGCGGTTGTTGGTGGTCGCCACGTTGATCAGGTAGGGGGCGTGGATGTAGACGTCGACGCCCTCGACCGGCTTGTCCGGCAGCACCGGCTTGGCGTAGCCCTGCGGATCACCGAGGAAGAACTGCACCACCTCGGCCCCCACCTCGGCGCCCCTGGCGGCGGGGTCGTCCTGGTCGACATGAGCTCCGATTCGCACCATGCAGGTAAGGCTATCCGCCGCCCGAGCAGGGTACGGCCGGGTTTGCCCGGCGGGCTCCAGGGCAGTCGGGAGACGCCCCCTACCCGAGGAGAAACCGCCATGAGCCGCTGGCGCTTACGGGCGCTGATCGTTCTTGTCTACGTCGTCGTCGGCATCTACGTCGCCTGGGTCTACGACTACATCACGCCGGGACTGCTCAGGGATCTCGCGGAGGCGCTGCTCGCGGTGTTCCTGTGGTTCCTGGTCCTGCTCGGCATCGACCTGCACATCGGCTGATCCACATATACAACGGCCCCGGACCATGCGCCGGGGCCGTCGCTCATGCGCGAGGGGATCACGGGTGCGGGAGGAAACCGCCGTGCGCGATGCCGAGCGCGGCCCCCACGAACGACCCGACCAGGCCCACCACGTTGAGCGAGCGCTGCGGCGTGGTCGCCGAGATGTACTGCGAATAGAGACCCACGCCGAAGCCGAGCGTGCCGGCCCACGACGCGATCATGTGCGCCGAGGTCCAGAAGGTCGCGACGAACGCCACCACACCGCAGGCGAGCGTGATGACGGCCAGGGCGTTCTCGACCCGGTGCGGGCGTCCGTCGGTGTTGAGCGTGAACCTGAACCGCTCCCTCTCGGAGGGCTGAAGCACATGTGGCACAGTCACCACCCCCTTGGTTTCCTAGGGGCCTTCCCACCTACCTGTGGCTGGTAACCTGGGGCACGCTGCGTTGTGATGGGTGATCCATCGCCCCGGGGTGCCGAAAGGGGCCCGCCCGGGTTCAGGCGTCAGCGTCCTCCTGTCACGGCAGAGTGTCGTGACCGCAAGAGTCCAGAGGAGGTTGGAGTCCGCATGCGTCGTTACGAAGTAATGGTCATCCTGGACCCTTCGCTCGATGAGCGCACCGTCGCTCCGTCCCTCGACCAGTTCCTCACCGTCGTCCGCAACGACGGCGGCACGGTCGAGAAGGTCGACGTCTGGGGCCGTCGCCGGCTCGCCTACGACATCGACAAGAAGTCCGAGGGCATCTACGCCGTCATCGACCTGTCCGCGGAGCCCGCGACGGTCAAGGAGCTCGACCGCCAGATGAACCTCAACGAGGGCATTCTGCGCACCAAGGTCCTGCGTCCGGACGTGCACTAACCTCCGGCTTTTGTCGGGGAAGCCCCGTACTCTGAGCCGTAACCCAAGCGAAGGCGTGCAGGAAGGCGAGCGCTAGCCATGGCAGCAGGCGACACCGTAATCACCATCGTCGGCAACCTGGTCGACGACCCGGAGCTGCGCTTCACCCCGACGGGGCAAGCGGTGGCTCGATTCCGCATCGCGTCCACTCCGCGGTACATGGATCGACAGACCAACGAGTGGAAAGACGGCGAAAGCCTCTTCCTGACCTGCAACGTCTGGCGGCAGGCGGCGGAGAACGCCGCCGAGAGCCTCCAGCGCGGCATGCGGGTCATCGTGCAGGGGCGGCTCAAGCAACGGTCCTACGAGACCAAGGAAGGCGAGAAGCGCACGGTCTACGAGGTCGAGGTCGACGAGGTCGGCCCGTCCCTGCGTAACGCGACCGCCAAGGTCAACCGCACCTCCCGTCAGGGTGGCGGCGGCGGCTTCGGCGGCGGTCCCGCCGACGACCCGTGGGCCTCCGCGACGCCCGCCCCGCCTCAGGGCGGCGGCTTCCAGGGTGGCGGCGGTGGCGGCGGCTTCGGCGGCGGCGGCGGCCAGCAGGGCGGCGGCGGCTTCGGCGGCGGCGGCAACGACTTCAGCGACGAACCGCCTTTCTAAATTCTGTCCACAAGCCCGAGTCCATTCCCGCTCTGACGGCGGGGCTCTGAAAGGAGCACCACGATGGCAAAGCCGGCACTGCGCAAGCCGAAGAAGAAGGTTTGCCTGTTCTGCCACGACAAGATCTCCTACGTCGACTACAAGGACACGGCCCTGCTGCGGAAGTTCATCTCCGACCGCGGCAAGATCCGTGCGCGCCGGGTGACGGGCAACTGCACCCAGCACCAGCGCGACGTGGCGACGGCGATCAAGAATGCCCGTGAGGTGGCCCTGCTGCCTTACACGAGCACGGCGCGCTAAGGGAGGTTCGTCGACATGAAGCTCATCCTCACCAACGAGGTCTCCGGCCTCGGCACCCCCGGCGACGTCGTCGAGGTCAAGGACGGCTACGGCCGTAACTACCTCATCCCGCGCGGCTACGCCATGCGCTGGACGCGCGGCGCCGAGAAGCAGATCGAGACCATCCGCAAGGCGCGCGACGCCCGCGAGATCCGTGACCTCGGCACCGCCAAGGAGGTCGCGGGCCAGCTGGGCGCCCTGCGCGTGCGGCTGACCACCCGCGCGGGCGAGTCGGGCCGGCTGTTCGGCTCGATCACCACGGGCGACATCGCCGAGGCCGTCAAGGCCGCCGGCGGGCCGGTCCTCGACCGGCGGCGCATCGAGATCGTCAACGCGATCAAGAGCGTCGGCTCCCACCGGGTGACCGTCAAGCTCCACCCCGAGGTCTCCGCCTCGGTCGACGTCGAGGTCGTCGCAGGCTGACCTCAGCGGCAGCGGGCCCCCTCTTCGAGGGGGCCTTCTGTATGTCCAGGCACAGGCACCCTGGCGGCATATTTCCGACATCATCCGCGTAGAATCGCCTCGTTCTTTCGCACGTCCCCCTGGAGGCAGAGGCCATGGCCCGTCCCTCGATGCTGCTCGCCATCGGAGCCCTGGCGGCGGCGAGCGTCGCCTGCGCACCGGTCGACGACCCGGCGAGCACCGCGGCCGCTCCCACCACCTCCACCGCTTGCACGAAAGACCAGCTCAAGCTGATCACGCCGGGCAAGCTCACCATCGGCACCGACAAGCCCGCTTACGAGCCGTGGTTCAAGGACGACGACCCGAGCAACGGGCAGGGCTTCGAGAGCGCGGTCGCGTTCGCGGTGGCGGGGGAGCTGGGCTTCGACCGCGACGAGGTGCAGTGGACGACGGTGAAGTTCGACGTCGCCTTCGCGCCGGGTGACAAGAAGTTCGACTTCGACATCAACCAGGTCTCGATCACTCCGGCGCGGGCCAAGGCGGTCGACTTCAGCAACGGCTACTACACGGTCAAGCAGGCCGTGGTGGCGGCGCAGGGCGGCAAGGTCGCGGGCGCGAAGAGCCTGGCCGAGCTGAAGGACGCGAAGATCGGCGTACAGGCCGGGACGACCTCGTTCAACGCGGTCAGGGACGTCATCAAGCCGTCGTCCGACCCCAACGTCTACAACGACCAGATAGACGTCGTGAACGCGCTGAAGAACAAGCAGATCGACGCGGCGGTGGTGGACCTGCCGACGGCGTTCTACGTCACCGCCGCGCAGGTCGAGAACTCCACGATCGTCGGCCAGTTCAGCTCGACCGGCGGCACGCCTGAGGAGTTCGGGCTGGTCATGGGCAAGGGCAGCCCGATCAAGCCGTGCGTGGACAAGGCCGTCGACGCGCTGAAGTCCAAGGGTGAGCTGGCCAAGATCGAGGAGCAGTGGCTGGGATCGGCGGCGGGCGCGCCCGAGCTGAAATGAGCGAGTGGGTCAAGTCAGAGCGGCAGATCGAGCGGGAGCGCGTCCGCAGGTCGCGTGGCCGCCGCTCGGCCTCGATCGCGACGGCCTCGACGGTCGTCTTCCTCGTCCTCGTCGTCTGGGGCGTCACCAGCTCGCCGGGCTGGCCGGCGGTGCGCGCGACGTTCTTCGACGGTGAGCAGTTCGTCGCCGCGCTGCCCGACGTGCTGAGCGGGTTCCTCCTCAACATCAAGATCTTCCTGATCGCCGAGGTGCTCGTCCTGGTGATCGGGCTGCTGGTGGCGCTGGCCAGGGGCATCACCGCGCCGGCGTTCTTCCCGATCAGGGCGCTCGCGACGCTCTACACCGACCTGTTCAGAGGCGTGCCGACGATCCTGGTCATCTACCTCATCGGGTTCGGGCTGCCCGCGCTGCGGCTGCAGGGCATCCCGTCCGACCTCGTGACGCTGGGCATCATCGCGCTGACGCTCTCGTACGGCGCGTACGTCGCCGAGGTGTTCAGGGCGGGCATCGAGTCCGTGCACCCCAGCCAGATCGCGGCGGCGCGGTCGCTGGGCCTCAGCCACGTCAAGACCATGAGGCACGTGGTCGTGCCGCAGGCCGTGCGCCGGGTCGTACCGCCGCTGCTGAACGACTTCGCCTCGCTGCAGAAGGACACGGCGCTGGTGGCCACGATCGGGCCGCTCGAGGCGCTCAGGCAGGCGTACATCCACACCGCCGACACCTTCAACTACACCCCCTACCTGGCGGCGGCGCTGCTGTTCATCCTGCTCACCATCCCGATGGCCAGGCTCACCGACCACCTGGCCGCACGCACCCGCAGGAGGCGCGGCGCATGAGCGTCCTGACCATCGAGGGCGTGTGGAAGAACTTCCGCGGCCACAGCGTGCTGCGCGGCATCGACCTGGACGTGGCCCCGCACGAGGTGGTGAGCCTCATCGGCGCGTCCGGGTCCGGCAAGTCCACGCTGCTGCGCTGCGTCAACCTGCTGGAGACGGTGGACGACGGCGCCATCTACCTCGACGGTGTCGAGATCACCGACCCCAGGGTGAACGTCGACCAGGTGCGCAAGCGGCTCGGCATCGTCTTCCAGGCGTTCAACCTGTTCCCGCACATGACCGTGCTGGACAACATCACGCTCGCGCCCCGCCAGGTGCACGGCGTCGCCAGGGCGCAGGCGGAGGAGCAGGCGCACGAGCTGCTCACCACGTTCGGGCTGGCCGACAAGGTGCGGGCCTACCCCGACCAGCTCTCCGGCGGCCAGCAGCAGCGCGTGGCCATCATCAGGGCGCTGGCCACGCGGCCCAGGCTGATGCTGCTCGACGAGGTGACCTCGGCGCTCGACCCGCAGCTCGTGGTGGAGGTGCTGGGGATCATCAGGGAGCTCAAGGAGTCGGGCATGACGATGATCCTGACGACGCACGAGATGAGCTTCTGCCGGGACATCTCCGACACCGTGTGCTTCCTGGACGGTGGCGTGCTCATCGAGAAGGGCCCGCCGGAGAAGATCTTCAGCGAGCCCGAGCATCCCCGCACGCGCGAGTTCCTGCGCAGCGTGCTGGACTCGGGCCGGCTCTAGCGGCGGTGCCGGCCGCCCTGGGCTTCGGTACGCGGGCGGGCGAGGAGGCTGTGGCGGCGGCCGTACACGAGGTAGACGAGCAGGCCGAAGGCCATCCACAGGACGAACCACGCCCAGGTGAGCAGCCGCAGGTTGATCATCAGCCAGAACGTGGCGACCAAGGACAGCGCGGGCAGCAGCGGCGAGAGCGGCACCCGGAAGCCGCGTTCCAGATCGGGCATGCGGCGCCGCATCACGATCACCCCGGCCGCCACGAACGCGAAGGCGAACAACGTCCCGATCACCACCAGCTCCCGCAGCGGCACCACAGGGACGAACTCCGCCAGCACGATCGCCACGGCCCCGATCACCAGCGTCACCCGCGTCGGCGTGTGGTAGCGCCGGCTGACCGTGGCCAGCCCGCGCGGGATCAGCCCGTCGCGCGCCATCGAGAACAGCACCCGCGTCTGCCCCACGATCAGCACCAGGATCACGGTGGTGAGCCCGAGCACCGCGCCGACGTCGATGACGTGGGCCATCCACCCCAGGTCGGCCGCCTGAAAAGCGCTGGCCAGCGGCGCCTGCTCGGAGATCCGCGTGTAGGGGACCATGCCGACCATGACCAGGCCCACCGCGATGTAGATGACGGTGGCGATCACCAGGCTGCGGATCATGCCCTTGGGGATGGCCCTGCGGGCGTTCACGGTCTCCTCGGCCGAGGTCGCGACGATGTCGAACCCGATGTACGCGAACGCGATCGCCGAGGCCGCCGCGAAGATCCCGAACCAGCCGAACGCCTGCCCCTCCCCGATGAGCGTCTCCAGCACGGTCGCGGGCGGGGTGTCCAGCGTCCGCGGCGGGACGAAGAAGTCGCCGAAGTTGGCCGCGTCGATGTGCGGCAGGCCGACGACGATGACCGCGCCGACGGCCAGCAGCTTGGCCGACACCATGATCCACAGGGCCCGCAGCCCGACCCTGGCGCCGAGCGAGACGATGCCGGTGAGCAGCACGAGGATGACGAGCACGAGGAAGTCCTGGGCCGGCCGCTCGTCCGGCACGCGCACCCCGAAGTTGGCGAGCGCGCCGACCGTGATCGCGCCCCACGCCCTGGCCACCAGCGCGGCGGCGAACTGCAGCTCAAGGATCAGCGCCCAGCCGATGATCCACGCCCAGACCTCGCCGAAGATGACGTACGTGAAGGTGTAGGCGCTGCCCGAGGTCGGCATCGTGGACGCCAGCTCCGCGTAGCACAGGCAGGCCAGCAGGCACGCGATGCCGGCGATCATGAAGGACAGGATCACGCCGGGGCCCGCCGTGGTGGCGGCCTGCTCGCCGGCGATGCTGAAGATGCCGGCGCCGATCATCACGCCGAGCCCGAGCACCACCAGATCGGCCGGCCGGTAGACCTCGGCCAGGCTGTGCCGGGCGCCCGTACGCAGCCCGCCGGCCTCCGAAGGCGGCAGTCTTCGCAGAATCGTGGACAAAGCACACCCCGCTCAGGGAACGCGCCCACTCTGTCCCACCTCTTGGACAACGGCAAGCACGATACGGTTACGCGCCGGTCACCAGCCAAGCGGTGCCGGCGGCGCGGCGTACGAGGGTGACCAGGCGTGCCACCATCCACACGCCGAGCGCACACCACAGGGCGACCACGCCGAGCCCGGAGGCGAGCAGCGCGGCCGGCAGGTACGCGAGCGTCGTCCACACCCCGGCCCACGCCAGGTAGCGCTGGTCGCCGGCGCCGATGAGCACCCCGTCGAGCACGAACACGATCCCGCAGATCGGCTGGAAGAGGGCGACCGGCCACAGCAGGTCGAGCAGCATCCCGGCCACCGCGGGCTCGGCGTCGAACAGGCCCGGCACCAGCGGCCTGGCCGCGAGCACCAGCAGGCCGAGCAGCGCGCCCGACCACAGGCCCCACGTGACCATGCGGCGGGTGGCGTCCCTGGTGGCGGGCACGTCGCCGGCGCCGAGCGAGCGTCCTGTGATGGCCTGGCCGGCGATCGCGATGGCGTCGAGCGCGAAGGCGAGCAGCGTCCAGACCTGCGTGGCCAGCGCGTACGCGGCCAGCTCCGCCTCGCCCATCCGGGTGGCGATCGCGGTGGCGGCCAGCAGCACGATGCGAAGGCACAGGGTGCGGACGAACAGGGCGATGCCCGCCGTACCGGCCTGCCTGACGCCGTACAGGGAGGGGGTGAGCGGGGTGCCGTGCCGGCGCGCGCCGCGTGCGACGACGACCAGGTAGACGGCCGCGCCCAGGGTCTGCGCGAGCACCGTGCCCCACGCCGAGCCCGCGATGCCCCAGCCCAGCCCCAGCACGAACCAGGCGTTCAGCGCGGCGTTCGCGGCGAACGACCCGATCGCCACCGCCAGCGGCGTCACCGTGTCCTGCAGCCCGCGCAGCACGCCGGTGCCGGCCAGCACGACCAGCATCCCTGGCGTGCCGAGCAGGCTGATCCGCAGGTACGTCACCGCCTGCCCGGCCTGCGTGCCGCTCGCGCCGAGCCAGCCCACGACCTCCGGGGCCAGCGGCCAGCCCACCGCGATCAGCGCCACGCCGAGGCCGATGGCCAGCCAGATGCCGTCCACGCCGCTGCGCATGGCCCGTCCGTGCTCGCCCGCGCCGGTCTGCCGCGCGACCTGGGCGGTGGTGCCGTACGCGAGGAAGACGCACAGGTTCACCAGTGTCGTCAGGACCGTGCCGGCCACGCCCAGAGCGCCGACCGCCGTGGTGCCGAGCCCGTGCCCGACGATGGCGTAGTCGGCGAGCAGAAACAGCGGCTCGGCCACGAGCGCCCCGAACGCGGGCACGGCAAGCCGCAGAATCTCCCGGTCTCTGGATGTAATGGGCATTTGTCCATTATGGACATTACACGGCGTGTCGCGCCAACTTTCTTTCCTCCACAGCCGGTGGATACCGTTCGCCCTGCTCAGTCGAGCATCGGGGGATATCAGGAAGAGTTATCCCCAGCCCCGTCCACAGGCCGTTCACACCCTCGGGGCACTCGTGCACAGGTTGACCACAGGGTTGTCCACAGGCCACGTTGCCGAGTGGCCAGGACTCCGCGAAACTGTCACACCGGTCGACTACAAGTGGGGGTGGTGCGACCACCTGCGAGGTGCACGAGGGGGCGCGGTGAGCATTGACCAAGAGGCCGTCGGCAGTCCGGGGTTCGAGCGCACCCCTCCGCACAACATCGAGGCGGAGCAGTCGGTCCTCGGCGGCATGCTGCTGTCCAAGGACGCCATCGCCGACGTCGTCGAGATCCTGCGCTCCGACGACTTCTACCGCCCCGCCCACCAGATGGTCTACGACGTCATCACCGACCTCTACGGCAGGGGCGAGCCGGCCGACGCCGTCACCGTCTTCGACGAGCTGCAAAAGCGCGGCGAGATGGCCCGCGTGGGCGGCGCCGCCTACCTCCACACGCTGACCGCCGTCGTCCCCACCGCCGCCAACGCCGGCTACTACGCCAAGATCGTCCGTGAGCAGGCCATCCTGCGCCGCCTCATCGAGGCCGGCACCCGCATCGTCTCCTTCGGCTACGGCGGCCAGAACGAAGAGGTCGACGAGCTGGTCGACCGCGCCCAGGCGGAGATCTACCAGGTCACCGAGCGCCGCACGTCCGAAGATTACGCGCCGCTCGCCGACATCATGCCCGGCGCGCTCGACGAGCTCGAGGCCATCGGCAGCCGCGGCGGCCAGATGGTCGGCGTCCCCACCGGCTTCGCCGACCTCGACCAGCTCACCAACGGCCTGCACCCCGGCCAGATGATCGTCGTGGCCGCGCGTCCCGCCATCGGCAAGGCCCTCGCGCTCGACACCCCGCTGCCCACGCCCTCGGGCTGGACGACGATGGGCGAGGTCCAGGTGGGCGACCTGCTCATCGGCGCCGACGGCCGGCCCACCCGCGTGGTCGCGGCCACCGAGGTGCTGCGAGGGCGGCCCTGCTACGAGGTGGAGTTCGCCGACGGCACGGTGATCGTGGCCGACGCCCATCACCAGTGGCTCACCAGGCACGACGGGGGAGAGGCGCGGGTCCGTACGACGGAACGACTCGCCCGAGGTCACACGATCGCCAACACAAGCCCCCTGGCCCTCCCCGAGCGCGACCTCCCTGAGCACCCCTACGCCCTGGGCACCCGCCTGGCCACCGCGGGCACGGACGGCGGCTCGCCGCGTATCCCCACGGCCTACCTGCGCGCGTCAGAAGACCAGCGCAGAGACCTCCTGGCGGGCCTGCTCGACACGGCGGCCACCATCGACGCCGCAGGAACGGTACACCTCGACCTCACGGACCCCGGCCTGGCCGAGGAGGTCCGCGAGCTGATCCACAGCCTCGGCCACACGGCGGCCGGCTGCGAGACAGCGGTCACGTTCACCCCGCCCGACAAGGTCTTCCAGCGCCGCACCGACGCCAACGCCCGCATCGACACCGCCGCCGCCACCCTCCACCGCACGATCACCGCAGTCCGCCCGGTGCCCTCGGTGCCGGTGCGCTGCGTGGAGGTGGACAACGCCGACCACCTCTACCTCGCCGGCCGCACCCTGATCCCCACCCACAACTCCACGCTCGGCCTCGACTTCGCCAGGTCCGCGGCGATCAAGCACGGCATGACCACGGTCATCTTCTCCCTGGAGATGTCCCGCAACGAGATCACCATGCGCCTGCTGTCCGCCGAGGCCCGCGTGGCCCTCCACCACATGCGCTCCGGCATGATGGGCGACGACGACTGGACCCGCCTGGCCCGCCGCATGAGCGAGGTGGCCGAGGCCCCGCTGTTCATCGACGACTCGCCCAACATGTCGATGATGGAGATCCGCGCCAAGTGCCGCCGCCTCAAGCAGCGCAACGACCTGCGCTTCGTGGTCATCGACTACCTCCAGCTGATGAGCTCCCCGAAGAAGGTCGAAAGCCGCCAGAACGAGGTCTCGGAGATCTCCCGAGCCATCAAGCTCCTGGCGAAGGAGCTGGAGGTCCCGGTCATCGCGATCTCCCAGCTGAACCGAGGTCCGGAACAACGCACCGACAAGCGCCCACAAGTGAGCGACCTGCGTGAGTCGGGCAGTATCGAGCAAGATGCCGACATGGTCATCCTTTTGCACCGGGAGGATGCGTACGAGCCGGAGTCCCCTCGGGCGGGGGAGGCCGACCTGATCGTGGCCAAGCACCGTAACGGCCCCACGGCCACGGTGACGGTCGCCTTCCAGGGTCACTACAGCCGGTTCGTGGACATGGCCCAGCACTGAGCCGTCCGCTCGGGCGCGGGGACGCCTCCCACCGATGAGTTCTGTGCGCATCCGTGGTCGATACGGGTGAATCGACAGGGGTGGGAAGCGCATGGAGGCAGTGATGAGCGTTGGCGGTTCCGAGCAGGGTCCCAGGGTGCTGGTGGCGGGGGCGAGTGTCGCGGGGCCGGCGCTGGCCCACTGGCTGCGCCGGCGGGGGGCCGAGGTGACCGTCGTGGAGCGGGCTCCTGAGCTGCGTCCCGGTGGGCAGGCGGTGGACGCGCGCGGGGTCGCCAAGGAGGTCATCGGGCGCATGGGGCTGGACGCGGCGGTGCGCGCGGCCCGGACCGACACCGCGGGCGCGTACATCGTGGACGCCGACGGGAACGTGCTGGAGACCCACCGCGCGGACGACCACGGCGGCGACGGGTTCATCGCGGACATCGAGATCCTGCGCGGGGACCTGTCCCGCGTGCTCTACGACGACACCAGGGACGGCGTCGAGTACGTCTTCGGCGACCGGATCGCCGAGCTCGGCCAGGACGCGGACGGGGTCGACGTGGTCTTCGAGGGAGGCGACCGGCGGCGTTTCGACCTGGTGATCGGGGCCGACGGGCTGCACTCGCAGTTGCGCGCGATGGTGTTCGGGCCGCGCGAGCAGTTCGTCCGCCATCTCGGGCTCGTGCTCGCCTTCTACAGCGTGCCCAACGAGTTCGGCGTGGACCGCTGGATGATCGACCACCAGGAGGGCGGACGGTCCGCCGGCCTGCGGCCCGTCCCTGACGCCACCCGGGCGATGGCCATGTTCTCCTTCCCCGCGGCCGACTTCGACGTCGATCACCGCGACGTCGCGGCGCAGAAGCGCCTGCTGCGCGAGCGGATGGACGGTTTCGGCTGGCTGACCGGGCGCATGCTCGCGCATGTGGACGACGCCCCTGACTTCTATCTGGACCAGGTCGCTCAGGTGGTGATGGACCGCTGGTCGAGCGGGCGGGTGGGGCTGCTCGGGGACGCGGCGTTCTGCGCGTCGCCGATGTCGGGGGCGGGCACCGGGCTGGCCCTGGTCGGCGCCTACTTGCTGGCCGGAGAGCTGGCCGCCGCCGGGTGGGAGCCGAAGGCCGGGTTCGCCGGTTACGAGGCTCGGATGCGCCCGTACGTGGAGGCCAACCAGGAGATGGGCCGGCTGCACGTCCACAGCCTCGGGGACGCCGAGCCGAGCCCCGATTTCTCCGGCGCCTGGTTCGCCGACCTGATCGAGCGCGCGATCAACGGCGTCGAGCTGCCCGACTACACAGGGGCGCCGGACTTCGGAGCTGTGACCTAACAGACAAGTCGCCACGGAATGGCGGGTGATCGCCTCGGTGCTCTACGAGAGGACTGAAGCGAAGGGAAACGCCATGACCATCCTCGTCGCCTACGACGGCTCGGCCGACGCCCGCGCCGCGATCGAGTTCGCCGCCAAGCACCTCACGGCCGAGCCCGCGGTCATCGTCACGGTCTGGGAGCCGCTGCTCGTCCAGCTCAAGAAGTATCCGCTGGCCGCGGGGGCCATCGACCCCGGCACCGAGGACGAGGCGCACGCCCAGGCGGAGCAGCACGCCAAGGAAGGCGCTGAGCTGGCCGTCGCGTCGGGGCTCTCCGAGGTGACCTACCGGGCGGTGGCCGACAACGAGTCGATCTGGAAGACGATCGTGGACGTGGCCGACGAGATCGACGCCTCGCTGATCGTGACCGGCTCACGAGGGCTGGCCGGCGTACGGTCGGTGCTGCTCGGCAGCGTCTCCAACCACGTGCTGCACCACGCCCACCGCCCGACCCTCATCGTCCCGCCCGCTCCCAGGAACTGACGGTCAGGACGCGCAGCACTGCTGGGGCGGGCACAGGCGGGTGTCGATGCGGCGCGCGCCGGGCCCTTCTTCGCCCAGCCGGTCGTACGGGTTCGCGACGGGGCACCGGTCGAGCGACAGGCAGCCGCACCCGATGCAGTCGGTGAGGTCGTCACGCAGGCGCTGCAGCTGCTCGATCCGGTCGTCCAGCTCGCCGCGCCAGGCCGCCGACAGCCGGGCCCAGTCCTCGCGCGTGGGGGTGCGCTCGTCGGGGAGTTCGCTGAGGGCGTCCTTGATGACCTTGAGCGGGATGCCGATGCGCTGCGCGAGCCTGATGAAGGCGACCCTGCGCAGGCTGTCGCGCGGGTAGCGGCGCTGGTTGCCCGCCGTACGCCGGCTGGTGAGCAGGCCCTTGGCCTCGTAGAAGTGCAGGGCGGAGACGGCGACGCCACTGCGCTCGGAGAGCTGCCCGACGGTGAGCTCCTTGGTGTTCCAGGCGACCTTCGTCATACCTCGACCTTACTTCAGGATCGTAGGGTGGTCGCCATGACGGACACGATCCCCACTGAGTTCGAGGTCCTCGACGAGCGCATGGCCGCGATCGGCGGCGACACGAAAATCGAGATCCTCCACACCGGCACCCGCTGGGGCGAGGGGCCGGTCTACTTCCCAGCCGGCCGGTTCCTGGTCTGGAGCGACATCCCGAACGAGCGCATGCTCCGCTGGGACGAGATGACCGGCGCGGTGGGCCCGTTCCGCCTGCCGTCCGGCTACGTCAACGGCAACACCCTCGACCGCGAGGGCCGGCTGATCTCCTGCGAGCAGGGCCCGCGCCGGGTCACCCGCACCGAGCACGACGGCTCCATCACGGTGATCGCCGACCGGTGGCAGGGCAAGCGCTTCAACAGCCCCAACGACGTCGTCGTACGCTCCGACGGCTCCATCTGGTTCACCGACCCCCCGTACGGCATCCTCAGCGACTACGAGGGCGTGGCCGCCGAGCAGGAGATCGACGGCTGCCACGTCTACCGCGCCGACCCGGTGACGGGCGAGGTGCGGCGGGTGGCCGACGACTTCGACCGCCCCAACGGCCTGGCGTTCTCGCTGGACGAGCGGCACCTCTACGTGGCCGACACGAGAGCCAGGCACATCCGCGTCTTCGAGGTCCGCGACGACGGCACGCCGGCGAACGGCAAGGTGTTCGCGACGGGCGGCGAGCCGGACGCGTACGACGGCCTGCGCCTCGACGACAAGGGCCGGGTGTGGGCCGCGGCCGGCAAGGCCCTGCTCTGCTACGACCCCGACGGCACGCTGCTCGGCCGCCTGCGCCTGCCCGAGCCGACCGCGAACCTGGTGTTCGGCGGCCCCAAGCGCAACCGGCTGTTCATCGCGTCCGCGACCTCGCTGTACTCCCTGCTGACCAACGTCACAGGAGCGCGCCCGGTGTGGGCCACCGGGCGCTGACTCCTCCCGCCGCGCCCCCGCGACGGCGGGGTGCGCGGCTCACTCCCATCGGAAGAGCCGTACGGCGAGACCGCCGAAGACGACCAGCCCTGCCGTCACCACCACCAGGTGGAGGACCTGCGGCGGATGCCCGGCCCACGTGTCCCTGAGCGCCGCGGCGAACGGCCCGGCCACCGAGTAGTCGCTGATCGTGCGCAGCACGTCCGGCATGACGTCGCGCGGCACCCACATCCCGGCGAGGAACATCAGCGGGAACATCACCGCGGAGCCGATGCCGGGCGCGACCTTGGCGTTCGGCGCCAGGGAGGCGATGACCAGCCCCATGGCGAGCAGCGCCGCGGTGCCGAGCAGGAACACCAGCACGAACCAGGCGAGCTGCCGCGGCGGCGCCGAGCCGAACACCACCGTCCCCGCGACGATCAGCAGCGCCGTGGAGACCACGCCGATGCCCAGGTTGATCAGCAGCTGCACCCCCAGCATCTGTCCCGGGCCGACCGGGGTGGTGGACATCCGCCTGAGCACCCCCTGCTCCCGGTAGGTGGCCAGCGTCGCGGGCAGCACGCTGCAGGCCAGCGTCAGCAGCGCGAGCAGCACCATCATGCTCGGCCACTGCGCGTCCACGTACCGCTCACCGCCCGCGCCCGACTCGGTGAAGAAGGGGATGCTGAGCCCCAGCACGACCAGCAGCCCGAGCGGCAGCCCGATGGTGAAGAACAGCAGCGGCCACTCCCTCAGGTGCAGCCTGGTCTCCGTGACGAGCAGCTTCATGACAGCTTCCTTCCGGTCAGCGCGAGGAACGCGTCGTCCAGCGTGGCCTGCTCGATGCGCAGGTCTCCCGGGACGATCTGGTGGTGGGCCAGGGCGAGGGTGACGGCGGGCGCGAGATTGCCCGAGCCGCTGACGATGACCTGTTCGCCGCTCCTCGTGACCTCGCGCACCTCGGGCAGCGCCAGCAGGACGGCCTCGTCCACCGGCGCGGACGGGCGGAAGCGCAGCCGCTGGTCGCCGCCCACCTGGGCGATGAGCCCCTCGGGGGTGTCGGTGGCGACGACGCGGCCGGCGTCGATGAGGGCGAGACGGTCGCAGAGCCGCTCGGCCTCCTCCATGAAGTGGGTGACCAGCACGATGGTCACGCCGGATGCGCGTACCTGCTCGATCAGCTCCCAGGTGTCCCTGCGGGCCTGCGGGTCGAGCCCGGTGGTCAGCTCGTCGAGCACGGCCACGCGCGGCCTGCCCACCAGGGCCAGCGCCACGGAGAGCCGCTGCCGCTGCCCGCCCGACAGGTTCCTGAACTGGGTATCGCGCTTGCCGCCGAGTCCCACCCGGTCGATCAGCTCGTGCCAGTCGGCGGGGTCGGGGTAGAAGGAGGCGTACAGGTCGAGCGCCTCACGTACTTTGATCTTCTCCGGCAGCGCGGCGCTCTGGAGCTGCATGCCGATCACGTGGCGCAGCTCGTCGCGGTCGGTCGCCGGGTCGAGGCCGGCCACGCGTACGGTACCGCCGTCGCGCTGCCGCAGACCGGCGACGCACTCGACGGTCGTCGTCTTGCCGGCCCCGTTGGGCCCGAGGATGCCGAAGATCTCGCCCTCCGCCACCTCGAACGACACGTCGTCCACCGCGAGGTGATCGGGGTACTGCTTGCGCAGGTTCCTGACCTCGATGATTTTCATGACATTGACGCTAGGGACGCGGATAAGCAGGCGTAATCTCGCTAGATGCCCGGCAAGGGTGTACTTAGGTGCAGTGACCTGACCCATCCTGGTGGCGCAGACTGATGTCATGCTCAAGAGGTACGGTCACGTCGTCACGCTGCTGGCATTCGGTGTCCTGCAGGTGCCCATGATCGTCGCGAGCGGTTTCCTGCTGATGCTGTCGTTCGCGCTCGGCATGGTGTTCCTGTATCCGACGCAGGTGATGATGGTCAGGCGGATGGCCGAGCTGCACCGCAGGCTGGTCTCCGAGCGGCTCGGCGTCACCATCGAGTCGCCCTACCTGCCCGCGCCCCCGCCTCCCGTGCCGCAGCCCGACGGCTTCTACCGCGCCGACCGTACGCTCTACAAGACGCCCCGCGTGCCCGAGTGGAACAACCGGTTCAAGTGGCTGCTCGGCGACCCGGGCACCTGGCGTGACCAGAGCTGGATGCTGCTCGACCCGCTGGTCAAGCTGCTGCTCCTCCCTGCGCTCCTGCTGGTGCCGAGGCGCGGCCTGGCGATCTACGCCCGCTGGTGCCGGCTGCTGCTGGACGCCACCGCCGCCAGCCGCCTGGCCGGCCAGGTCAGCCATCTCACGCGCACCCGCAACCTGGCCGCCGACTCCCAGGCGGCCGAGATGCGCAGGATCGAGCGCGACCTGCACGACGGCACGCAGGCCAGGCTGGTGGCCATCGGCATGACGCTGGGCGCGGTCGAGGAGCTCGTGGACAAGGACCCGGCCGCGGCGAAGGCGCTGCTGGCCAGGGCCAGGGACGCCTCATCGGAGACGCTCACCGAGCTGCGCAGGGTCATCCGCGGAATCCACCCGCCGGTGCTGGCCGAGCGCGGCCTGATCGACGCCGTACGCGCCCTCGCCATGGACCACCCGCTGCACGTCACCGTGGACGCCGACCTGCCGAAACGGGCGGAGGCGCCGGTGGAGGCGGCGGTCTACTTCGCGATCAGCGAGCTGCTGACCAATGCCGCCAGGCACGGCGACGCCCAGGAGGTCAGCGTGGACATCAGCGCCCACGGCGCCGACCTGCGCGTCACGGTCATGGACGACGGCATGGGCGGCGCCGACCCGTCCAAGGGCAGCGGCCTGTCCGGCATCGAGAGGCGGATCGCGGCCTTCGACGGCGTGCTCGCCCTGCACAGCCCGCCGGGCGGCCCGACCACGGTCACCATGGAGCTGCCCCGCGTGCTGCCGGTGCCCGAGGCAGCGGCCCGCAAGATGCCGCGCTGGAAGACGGTCGTCGTGGCGGCCCTCTGGGCCACGGCCTGGTGCCCCACCTTCCCCCAGGGGATCGTGGCGGCCGTCTTCAAGATCTTCGGCATCGAGGAGGAGACCTGGTTCCTCGCCCTGCACCTGCCGCTGCCCTGGCAGTGGCCGACGATCATCGGCATGATCGCGGTGGGTGTCTCCATGCACGTCATGGCCATCCGCATCCCGGCGACCCACGACCACGGGCGTCTCATGCAAGACTTCTCCCCGCTCACGCTCGTCAAGCCCTGGAAACCATGAACCGCGTCCTCATCGCAGAAGACCTCTACCTGCTCCGTGACGGCCTCGTCCACCTGCTGCAGGCCCACGGATTCACCGTCGTCGCCGCCGTCGAGAGCGGGCCCGAGCTGCTCAAGGGCCTGCTGGAGCTGCGCCCCGACGTCTCCATCGTCGACGTACGGCTTCCGCCCACCCTCACCGACGAGGGTCTGCAGGCCTCGCTCACGGCCAGGCGGCAGGTGCCCGGGCTGCCCATCCTCGTGCTGTCCCAGCACGTCGAGCAGCTCTACGCCCGCGAGCTGCTGGCCGACGGCTCGGGCGGCATCGGCTACCTGCTGAAGGACCGCGTCTTCAACGCCGAGCAGTTCATCGACGCCGTCCGCCGGGTCGCCGCAGGCGGCACCGCCATGGACCCAGAGGTGATCGCGAAGCTGCTGGCCAGCAACGCCAAGCGGGAGCCGCTCGGCGGCCTCACGCCACGCGAGCGCGAGGTCCTGGAGGCCATGGCGGAGGGACGCTCGAACGCGGCGATCTCCCAGCGCCTCTATCTGAGCGAGAGTGCCGTGGCCAAGCACACGGCCTCCATCTTCGCCAAGCTCGGCCTGGCGCCGTCGGACGACGACAACCGGCGCGTGCTCGCCGTGCTCGCCTACCTCAACAGCCGCTGACCCCCTGTCCCCCGAACTGCGCTGAGTTGTCGGTGGCACCGGCTATTTTCATAGGGCAGGCGGCGACGAGAAGGTGGTATGAGGTGAAAATCCGGGTTAACCGCGATGTTCTGGCAGATGCGGTGGCATGGGCTGCCCGAGTCCTGCCCAGCCGTCCCGTGGTGCCCGTGCTGTCCGGGCTGCTGCTGGAGGCGACCGACGAGCTCACCCTGTCGGCGTTCGACTACGACGTCTCCGCGCGCGCCGCCATCGAGGCCGAGGTGTCCGAGGAGGGCCGCGTGCTCATCCCCGGCAAGCTCCTCGCCGAGATCAGCCGCAGCCTGCCCGCCGACGACGTCGAGCTGGTCACCGAGGGCGCCGAGGCGGTGCTCACCTGCGGCAGCGCCGAGTTCGGCCTCATCACCATGCCGGTCGAAGACTTCCCCGTCCTGCCCGCCATGCCGCCGGCCATCGGCGCCATCGGCGGCGGCGTGTTCGCCTCCGCGGTCGGCCAGGTCGCGCCGGCCGCCAGCCGCGACGACACGCTGCCCATGCTCACCGGCATCAGGGTCGACATCGAGGGCGAGTCGGTGGCCATGGCCGCCACCGACCGCTACCGCATCGCCGCCCGCGACTTCACCTGGCGTCCGGCCGCCCCCGACGTCGCCGTCTCCGCCATGGTGCCCGCCCGGGTGCTGGTCGAGGTGGCCAAGTCGCTGCGCGGCGGCGAGGTCTCCGTGGCCATGGGCGACGGGGTGGCCGGGTTCGAGAGCGTGGGCCGCAGCACCACCGTGCGGCTGCTCGACGAGCAGTTCATCGACTACCGCGCGCGGCTCACGTCCGAGTGGTCGATCAGGGCCGACGTCGCGGTCGCGCCGTTCGTCAACGCGATCAAGCGGGTGGCCCTCGTGGCCGAGCGCAACACCGCGGTGCGGCTGTCGTTCAGCCAGGGGCAGGTGCTGATCCAGGCGGGCGGCGGCGACATCGGCCGCGGCGCCGAGGTCGTGCCGTGCGAGCTGCGCGGCGACGACATCCAGATCGCCTTCCAGTCGCAGTTCCTGCTCGACGGGCTCACCGGCATCGAGACCGAGCTGGCCCGCATCAACCTCGAATCGCCCACCAGGCCCGCGCTCATCCAAGACGTGCCGGGCGACGCCCAGCCGGCCTTCCGCTACCTCGTCATGTCCCTGCGTCAGACGTGAGCGCCGCCTGACGGGCGGCGACCAGCCTGAAGACCCGCTTGAACTCCGCGTACGCCTGCTCGCCCACGGCCCGCGCGTGGGCCGCCTCCAGGTCGGCGAGGATGGCGTCGGAGCGTGCGATGAAGTCGCGCCCCCTCTCGGTGGGCACGATGAGCTTGGCGCGCCGGTCGGCCGGGTCACGCCGGCGCTCCACGTAGCCGAGCTCGACCAGCTCGTCCACCAGCGTGCCGATCACCTGCTTGTGCCGGCCCGAGCGCGCGGCGAGGTCCGTCGCGCGGCTGCCGTCGTCGTCGAGATAGGCCAGCACGGCGCCGTGGCGCGGCCGCAGCCCCGGATGCCCCTGCTCGGCAAGCGCGGCGAACAGCTCCCGCTGCAGCCCGAACAACGTTCGCCCGCTCAGCATCCCCAGATCGGGGTCCTCCTGGGTGCGCCGGCTCCTGTCCATGCTCCCCGCGCTCCCCGCGCTCCCCGCGAGCGGCTCAGGACTCGGTGAGCGCGATGAGGATGTGCTCCATGCAGGCGTGACCGGCCCGCTCCGCCGCCGCGGCGTCGCCGGCCGCGATGGCCCTGGCGATGGCCTCGTGGGGGATGTAGTTCTTGTTCAGCGACGTGCCCGCGGCCGTGATGCTGGCCCGCAGGGCCGCCGAGAAGTCCTCGTAGAGGTCGATGAGCACGAGGTTGTGGGTGGCGTGCGCGACCGCCATGTGGAAGGCCAGGTCGGCCTCCACGAAGAAGTCGGGGTCGTCGAGCTCCCAGGCCCGCTCCCGCTCGGCCAGCGCCGCCTCGATGCGCCGGATGTCCTCCTCCGTACGCCGGGTGGCGGCCAGCCGGGCGGACTCTACCTCCAGCGCACGGCGTACTTCGAGGATCTCCAGCTGCTCCGCCTGGCGCAGCCGCCGCAGCATCGCGCCGGACAGCTCGCTCGTCGCGCGGACGTAAGTGCCGTCCCCCTGACGGCACTCGAGCAACCCGGCGTGTGTGAGCGCGCGCACGGCCTCCCGAACGGTGTTGCGACCCACTCCGAGCTGCTCGGCGAGCGCGGTCTCAGTCGGGATCTTGCCGTTCATCGGCCACGACCCTGAGGTGATCTGCTCCTTGAGCTGATCGATCACCTGGTCGACGAGCGAAGCCCGCTGCGCCGTACGCAGACTCACAGTCCGCCTCCTCCGGGAAAGCCAATCATCCTATGAGTCAATGACTGGTAGACCCTAATTATTCCAGACTCAACAGGCCAAATCTGGAGCTCCCGGAGGTTCAGCGAGAAACTGTGGCGTCAATCGTCACCCCTGCCATGGCGGAGCGAACTCCGGCAGCTTCGAGGGCTTTACGATATGCCGCCGTCTGAAGTGCTCTGGACTCGCCCCTGCCATAAAGGTCGCCCAGCTCACGCCAGCACCGCGCGGCCTGCCGATCGGAGCCGAACACCGGCCGGTCGAGGGTGTCGAGCAGCTCGTACGCGTCGCGCAGATGCCCGGAGGCGTCGCCCGCCTGCTCGTAGGCGACGGTCGCCAGCACCAGGTGCGCCTCGGCCGCGGTGGTGCCGCTGCCGTCGTGGTCGAGCCCGGACGCCTTGACGGCCAGCTCGCCCGCGCCCACCAGGTCGCCGGCACGCAGCTTCACCCGCGCGTGGACGATCAGGCTCTCGCCGTATTCGCGCGCCGTGCCGGGGAAGACCGAGAACGCGCTGACGGCCTCGCCGGCCAGCCGCTCGGCCTTTTCGATCGGTCCCACGCCCATCCTGGCCCAGTGCATGGCCGCCCGGGCCAGCACCAGCGCGAGCCGGGTCGGCCGCCCGGCCATGATGGCGTCGTCGGCCAGCGCGACGGCCAGCGCGGAGTCCTCGCCCGCCGCGGCTGCGGCACTCGCGTGCCACAGGGTCCGGATCTCAGCGGAACGGTCCACAACCTGAGGCGCACCCGCCGTGTCGAGCACCTGCTCGACGTAGGCCAGCGCGGGGGAGTCGGTCTCGCTCTCGCCACGTGCCTCGATCAGCGCCGCGGCCAGCTCGACGGCCAGCTCGCCCTGGGTGATCCGCAGCCGCTCGGCCTGCGCCAGCGCCGTGGCCGCGAGGTCGCGGGCCCGCAGCCGGTCGCCGGCCTGCTGGTAGCAGCGGCTCAACGCGATCGTGAGCGGCAGGTCGGCCAGCCGCTCGGGATGGGCCGCCGCCTCTCTGCGCAGCCGCTCGAACGCCTCCACCGCCTGGCCGAGCCGCCCCTGGGCCTCGAGGGCACGCGCCCTGCCGAACCGCGCCTGCGCGGTCAGCATCGCGTTCTCCTCGTCCGCGGCCTTCACGATCTCCGTGAACCGGTCCGCGGCGCTGGCGGGGTCGCCGTGCTGGAGCTCTAGCTCGGCATGGCGCAGGCCGAGCTCGGTGTCGATGCGCTGGCGTGGCTCGATCCCGTGAAGGAGGAACTCCGTCGTGCATCCGAGCCGCTCGGCCAGGAGCCGGGCAACCACAGGAGTCGGCGTACGCTTACCCGACTCAATGAGCGAGACATAACTGTCCGACAGGTCGGGTCCGGCCAGCTGGGCCTGAGACATCCGCCTGTTCAGCCGCAATCCACGGACGCGGTCACCGATGGTTCCCTGACTCGGCATCTCATCTCTCAAGGCGGGGAAGGGTCAACAACACGCAATGATTGCATGAAGTAGCCGAATCTGGTATCCCCACGTGAAGAATTTGCCACGTCGAGATTAATCGTCCCCGTCGTCCTTGCCGGGGAAAAGCATCTGGCAGACCTCTAGGTAGAGCGTCTCCGGATACGGAATGTATTCGACCGTTGACAGAGCCTGATCCTGACCGGCCGATTCGAGGATGAACTCACCGTAACCGAGCATGCGCCCCAGCAGAGATCTTTGGAAGCTCATGTCGGTGACCTTGCCCAATGGCATCATCGCGACCTTGCGCGTGATGAGGCCGGTGGTGAGCAGCATTCGCTTGGACGTCACCACAAAGTAATCGACCGACCACTCCGCGACTTTCCAAACGAAGCGGATCAGCAACAGCAGCCACAGCCACCAGACGACGACCAGGGCCGTGCCGCCCGCCTCGCCGCCGCCGAAGAATCTGCTGAGGAGCCCGGCGACGATGAGGCCGCCGAGCACCTCGGCGACCGGGCGCAGCAGAATGGCGGGATGCCGCCGCACCATGATGACCTGTTGTTCCTGGGGGAGGAGGTAGCGGTTGACCGACGATGGAGCAGAGTCCCCGTGGGTCACAAGTCTCATGAGAGGCTGTTCACGAATTGGGCCAGCGAGTCGGCCGCGTTGAACACCGTGTCGAACGCTCCCTTCACCGCGTCCGCGGCGTCAGCTGGTCGCGCGAACAGGTAGTACGCAACAAATGCGATACCACCGTATGTGAGGACCTTTTTGACCTGCACCGTCGCCTCCGTACCCACTTACCCACTCCACCCGCCCTATACATTACCCACCCGGATGCCGGGGTAAAGGTAAGTTGGCAGGTAAGTTCTGATCTTGCTTAGCCGCGGTCGCTGGCCACCAGGGCCAGGACGTGTAGATGTTTACGCGCGATGCGCTCCACGAGGCTCGGATGGGCGTAGCCAGTGACCTCCAGCGCGCCGTAGTGCGCCGCCTCCACGCAGCGCGTTACCGTGGTCGCGGAGTGGATGCCGGCGAACTCGTCGCACAGCACCGTCTCCACGTCGGCGTACGGAGTCGGGTCCGCCTCGGTGTGCTCGCTCATCGTGCCCCCACGCGCATGCGGAAGATGTCTTCCAGTCTCTTCGTACCCACCCAACCACAGTATGTAACGAAGTGATGACGTGTCGTGACGGGTCGTGGACTTTTCCGAGAGAACTTTCCCGCACGGATGGGTGCCGCTCCGGAGGGAGCGGCTCGTAGGGCGGGGCTTGTGGGGCGGTGCTTGTGGGGTGGGGGCTTGGAAGTTGTGGGGTGAGGCTTCGACGTGCGTCAGACGACGCCGTAGAGCCGGTCGCCGGCGTCACCGAGCCCAGGAACGATGTAACCGTTCTCGTTGAGCCGCTCGTCCAGGGCCGCCGTGACCACCCGGATCGGCTTGCCGGAATTGGCGAACACCTTGTCCATGTGCGCCAGCCCCTCGGGGGCCGCCAGCAGGCACAGGGCCGTGACGTCGACCGCGCCCCGGTCGAACAGGAACTGCACCGCCGCCGCCAGCGTGCCACCGGTGGCCAGCATGGGGTCGACGACGTAACACTGGCGCCCGGACAGGTCGTCGGGCAGGCGCGTCGCGTACGTCTCGGCCTGCAGCGTCGACTCGTTGCGGATCATGCCGAGGAACCCGACCTCGGCCGTCGGCAGCAGCCGCATCATGCCGTCGAGCATGCCAAGCCCGGCCCGCAGGATGGGCACCACCAGCGGGTAAGGCTTCGCCATCCGCACCCCCTCGGCCTGCGCCACCGGAGTCTGCACGGTGACCTCGCTGACCCGGACGTCGCGCGTGGCCTCGTAGGCGAGCAACGTCACCAGCTCGTCCGCGAGCCTGCGGAAGGTGGGCGAGTCGGTGCGGACATCACGCAACGTGGTGAGTTTGTGAGCCACGAGCGGATGATCGACGACGAGGGTCTCCATGGCACCCAACGCTATCTCCTGCCCAAGCCTGCTATCGACCCCCCCACCAGCCCCCCAACCCCCACGCCGGCAGCGCCGGGAAGCGCGGCCTCCTCTCCTCCTCAGAGGGCGGAAAGTCTCGCGTCCGGGACAGTGGCCTCCTCTCCTCCCAAAGGACGGAGAGTCTCGCGCCCGGGAGAGTGGCGGGCGTGAAGGTGGGTTGCTGGGCCGTCGCTTCCTCCTCCCCCCGAAGGCCGGGAACCGTCGCGCCCGGGGAGGCGAACGTGACGGGAGGGGTGCGGGGGCATCAGATCTTTGGTTTTGATCACAATTTGGTCGGAGAGGCACACGCCCGGTGGCCGGTTCTGGAACGATTGGGTCCTGGTGATATCTGTCGTGTCAGAGGTCGGGTGGGGATGGCGATGACAGACGAAGACGCTCTCGACTTCGCCATCGTGGTTTATCGCGAGGACGATTGCTGGCAGGCCGAGCTCCTGCCGGTCACGCTCACGTCCGACCTGCACGGGCTCATCCATGCCCTGAGGCAGCAGCCGAGCGAGAGCGGCACGATCGGGCTGGTCGCCGTCGGCGACGAGTTCTTCGTGGCGCTCAGGGTCATCGGCGAGCGGGTCGACGTGTTCCTGTCCGACATCGCCGCCTCGTGGGACTTCCCGCTGGCCCGCCAGGTCCTCCACTACCTCGACGTCCCCGTGCCGGACGAGGAGGAGCTCGACGAGATCCTCCAGGACGAGGAGACCGTGCTTCCCGCAGGAGATCTGTCGATCTTCGCCGATCTCGGGTTGGACGAGATGGAGCTGGGCATCCTCTCCGGCGACATTGACCTGCTTCCCGAAGATGTGCTGTCCAGCATCGCCGCGCGGCTGGGGTTCTCCGAGCCGTTCGAGCGTGCCATCGAATCGGTCTTCGGCTGACCCCCCCTGGAGCGCGGACATGGCGTCCAACACCTTCTCTGCGGCCTTCGTCAGGACCTCCGACGGCTGGAACGGTGCCGAGGTCGATCTCGGGGACGTCGAGATCGTCGACGACTTCGGTGACGCCGTCACGGAGACGCTGGGACTCTCCGGCGACGAGCTCGCCCTGCTGTGCGTCGAGGTCGAGGACGAGTGGTTCGCGATCGCCCGCTATCACGGCATCGAGGAGCCGCGGGTGTTCCTCTCCGACGTGCACGCCGTCGTGGCCGACAACCTCGGCGAGCTGTTCGCCGAGTTCGCCGGGGTGGCGCCCGACAAGGAGGGCAACGGCCTCGGCGTACGCCCGGCGGGCGACTTCGAGCTGCTCAGTGACCTGGGAGTGAGCTCCGAGGAGCTGCTTGAGCTGAGCATGGAGGAGGGCATGCTGCCGGCCGACATCCTGTCGGTGATCGCCGAGCGGCTGTCGTTCGCCGACGAGCTCGACCGGTTGCGGTGACGTACGAGGACGCCATGCGTCTGGCCCTGGCGGAGGCCGGCTCGGCCGCCGCGAGGGGTGAGATCCCCGTCGGCGCGGTCGTGCTCGACGAGCACGGCGAGGTGCTGGCGAAGGCGGGCAACGACCGCGAGTCCACTGCGGACCCGACCGCCCACGCCGAGGTGCTCGCGCTGCGCGCGGCCGCCGCGCGGCGCGGCGAGTGGCGGCTCGGCGGCTGCACGCTCGTGGTGACGCTGGAGCCGTGCACGATGTGCGCGGGCGCCGCGGTGCTGGCCAGGGTGGAGCGGATCGTGTACGGCGCCACGGACGAGAAGGGCGGCGCCGTGGGCTCGCTCTGGGACGTCGTACGCGACCGCAGGCTCAACCATCGGCCCGAGGTCGTCATGGGCGTGCTCGCAGAAGAGTGCGGTGCGGCCCTGAAGCGGTTCTTCGCTACGCGCAGGATCCGGTAAGCTCTTCCGCGGTGGTGTCGCCTAGTGGCCGAGGGCGCACGCCTCGAAAGCGTGTGATGGGGCAACTCATCCGTGGGTTCAAATCCCACCACCACCGCCACGCCGAAGGGCCTCCGAGATCTCGGGGGCCCTTTCGCATGTCCGGAGACCATGCGGCGGGCGACAACCGTAATCGTATTCACTGGTCGTTCACGGCCGGAGAAATGATGTTGGCGGAAAAAAATCAAAGGGGGCGCCGCGAGATTCGCGGCGCCCCCTTTCTCAGTTGGGCAGTTCGAGGACCCTGGCGTGCAGGATCGATCGTTGGTGCAGCGCGGCCCGCAACGCTCGGTGCAGGCCGTCCTCCAGATAAAGCTCGCCCTGCCACTGAACCACGTGCGGGAAGAGGTCCCCGTAGAACGTGGAGTCGGCCGCGAGCAGCGAGTGCAGGTCCAGCATGGCCTTCGTGGTGATCAACGAGTCGAGCCGGACCTGCCGTGGAGGGATTTGGGCCCAATCGCGGTTCGTCAGACCGTGGTTGGGATAAGGGCGTCCGTCGCCGACTAGCTTGAAGATCACCCCCCCGATTTTAGGAGAGAATCCGATTCCTCGCGTTGTCCGGTCGCGTCAGGCCGGGTTCTGGAGATCGCAGTCGGCGGGTGCGCCGTTTTCGTATCCGCGCTTGAACGCGGCCACGCGCTGCCGTGAGCTGCCGTGGGTGAACGATTCAGGATCGATTCTTCCGGTGGTGCGCCGCTGGATGCTGTCGTCGCCGACCGCCGCGGCGGCGTCGAGCGCCTCGGAGATCTCGGCGGAGGTGAAGGGCTGCTCGTAGAAGCCGGTGCTGACCGCGTTGCGGGCCCAGACGCCGGCGTAGCAGTCGGCCTGCAGCTCGACCGCGACCGAGCCGCCGCCGTCGAGGGCGCCGAGGAGCTTCTGCACGTGGTGTCCGTACTCGTGGGCGATCACGTACGCCTGCGCGAAAGGCCCGCCCTTGGCGCCGAACTGGGATTGGAGCTGGTCGAAGAAGCTGAGGTCGAGGTAGACGCGCTGGTCGCCGGGACAGTAGAAGGGGCCGGCGGAGGAGCTCGCGGAGCCGCAGGCGGTCCTTAACCGTCCCGAGTAGAGGACGGTCTTCGCCGCCCGATATCCCGAAACTTCCTGCTTCCAGTAGTCCTGGATGCTGTTGACCACGCCCACCACCCGGCACTTCTCCGACTGGTCCGCGTCCTTGCCCTTCTGACACCGCGCCGACAGATCGGCCGGCGGCCTGCCCTGCCCCGGCTCGGCGCTCACGTTGTTCAGGACGAACACCAGCACCAGCACGATCAGCCCGACGATCCCGCCACCGCCGACCACCACACCTCCGGGGAAGCCGGAGAAGCCGGAGGAGCCGCCGCCCCCTCCCGCGTCCTCCACCTGCGAGGCGTCGAGGTCCGCCTGGTCCCTGAAGTCCATGCTGACATCCCTTTCTGGGGTATTGCCCGCAGGACAGACTGCCCCGAACCGGGACCGCTCTATCGAGCCGGGCTCAGATCCGCCCGGAGAACGTGTCGCACCGCTGGGGGTCGCCGCTGTCGTACCCGGTGCTGAACCACTTCTCGCGCTGCTCCGACGTGCCGTGCGTGAACGCGTCCGGCGTCACGCGGCCCTGGGAGCGCCGCTGGATGCTGTCGTCGCCGACGGCCGCCGCCGCGCTGAGCGCCTGCTGGATGTCGTTCTGCGAGAACGGCTGCTCGTAGAAGCCGGTCTTGACCGCGTTGCGGGCCCAGACGCCGGCGTAGCAGTCGGCCTGAAGCTCCAGACGTACGGAGGGGCTGTCGGCGCCGGGCCTGCTGTCGCGGCCCAGCTGGTCCATGGTGCCGAGCAGGTTCTGTACGTGGTGCCCGTACTCGTGGGCGATCACGTACGCCTGCGCGAAAGGCCCGCCCTCGGCCCCGAAGTCGCGCTGGAGCGTGTCGAAGAAGGTCAGGTCGAGGTAGACCCGGCGGTCGGCCGGGCAGTAGAACGGCCCCACCGCCGAGTCCGCCGCGCCGCAGCCCGTCTCGATGGCCCTGGTGAACAGCACGGTCTTGGCCGGCCGGTACGTCTCCCCGCCGTCGCGCAGCGCCCGCCGCCAGTACGTCTGGATGCTGTTGACCGTCCCGACCACCCGGCAGTCCTCCGACTGGTCGGCGTCGGCGCCGGTCTTGCAGCGCTCGGCCAGGTTGCCGGTGACGGGGGCGCTCGGCGCCTGGCCGCCGCCCTGCCCGCCCGGGTCGCGCTGCTCGCCCGGGTCTCCGGTGAAGGACGTCGGAATGATGCCGAACAGGAACATCGCCGCCACCGCCAGGATCAGCAGCAGGCACCCGCCGCCCCGGCCGCCGATCGGCACCATGCAGCCGCCGGGCATCCTGCCGAACCCGCCGCCGGGCCGCGGGCGCGACGCGCGGGCGTCCTCGACCTGCGACGGGTCGAGCGGTTTGTCGTCGTCGAACTGCATCGAAGCCTCCGGCAGCAGTCTGCCCTGTAGCGAGGCGATTACGCAGAGCAATTAGCTGTGGATGCGAAATTTCCGATATGTCAGTTACTCTGCCGCTATGACTGCTGGCCTGATCGGGATCGCGCTGGTCTCCCTCGGCCTGGTGCTCACGCCCGGGCCCAACATGATCTACCTGGTGTCGCGCTCGATCACCCAGGGCCGCAAATCGGGGTTCATCTCGCTGATCGGGGTGTTCCTCGGGTTCACGACGTACCTCATCGCGACCTGCCTCGGACTGACGGCGGTCTTCGCGTACGTACCGGCCGCCTACACCGCGCTCAAGCTCGCCGGCGCCGCGTACCTGCTCTGGCTGGCCTGGAACGCCGTCCGCCCGGGCGGCGCCTCCGCCTTCGAGCCGCGCGAGCTGCCCGTCGAACGTCCCGGCAAGCTGTTCACGATGGGCCTGCTGACCTGCCTGCTCAACCCCAAGATCGCCATCCTGTACCTGTCGCTGCTCCCGCAGTTCGTCGACCCGTCGATGGGACACGTCCTGCTCCAGAGCATCGCGCTCGGCTCGGTCCAGGTGGCCATCGGCACCCTGGTCAACGGCCTGATCGTGATCACGGCCGGCGGCCTCGCCGCGTTCCTCGCCCGGCGCCCCGTCTGGGTCCGCGTCCAGCGCTACCTCACCGGCACCGTCCTCGGCGTCTTCGCCGTCACCATGGCCACCGACCGCTCCAAGGCCGTCGTGGCCTCCTGAAAGCTCACGAGGCGAGTGCCGCGCGCAGCAGGTCGGCGTAGGCGCGGCGGCGGTCGGCGGGGAGCCAGTCGGGCTGCGGGGGTGTGCGGTAGAGGTCGTCGCCCGGGTAGCGGGGGAAGAGGTGCTGGTGGAAGTGCCAGACGTCCTGGTTGCCCGCGGGCTCGTTGTGCTGGCGGGTGGAGACGCCGGCGCACTCGTACGCGGTGCGCATGGCGCGGGCCAGCAGCTGGGTGGCGTCGAAGATGGCGTGACCGTCGGCGGCGGGGAGGTCGTACAGGTTCTCGTGGTGGGCGACGGGGATGATCAGCAGGTGCCCGGGGTTCCGCGGCCACCAGCGCGGACAGATCATCGCGAAGACCCGCTCGTCGCGGTAGACCACGTCGGGCTCGCGGTCCGAGGGGAGGTCGCAGAACGGGCAGTCGTAGTCGGCGGGTGCGTGGTTGTGCACGGGGGCGCCTCCCAGTGGCGTTCGTCTCGGCTGCGGATCATGGTGTCAGGGTGTTCGGTGGACGGCGTCGTCCGGCCCGCTGTCAGCAGTTGATCGCGACCGTGGTCTTGGGTCGGCCGGATGCGGGATCCAGGGCCACGGGGAACGTCCGCTCGTCGTTCACTCGGATCTCGAATGAACTCGCCCCCGTCCACCTGACCGACTCGTAGGCGTCGGCGGGGTCGTCGTCGTTGAGGCAGGCGACGTGCCACTCCCTGCTGAGGAGCCCGTCGTCCCTGCGCAGGCTGAGCCACGTGATGCGGTCCGGCCCGAGCCCCGCCATCGACTGCTGGAGCCGCACGCTGTACGGGCCAGGGCCGTCCACGAAGCCGATGTCCTCTTGCGAGCCGAGTGCGGCGAGGAACAGGCCTATCAGCAGCGCACCACTCCCGGCCAGCCCGGCGAGGATGATGACCAGCGCCCGTAGCCACTTCCACCGGAGCCCGAGTGCGGCCAGCGCGACCAGCGTGCAGGCCAGCACGCTGAACGCGAACGGATGATTGAGGTGTTCCCGCAGGAGCACCAGGCTCGAGTCCTGGACGTACACGAAGGCCGCGAAGCCGCCTAATAAGAGCGCGGCGATCAGCAGCACGAGCGAGCGAGCAGGCATCGGGGATCCCATCGACGAGGCGCCACCGAGATCATGACATCACCGGGGCCGGACCGCTTCGAGAGCTGCACGCGTGTTTCGCCATTGCCGGGAGCCAGCTGTCCGCCGGTCCTCCGATGGAGCGATTGAGGTAGTCGGTCTCCACACCCTTCGGCCGGAGGACACGGACGGGCACCGGCCACTTCCCGCGGGGAGCGGTCCTGCAGTTCACCCGGAGGTCCCTGGCTTGACCTTCTGTATTGTCGAAGGGCCCGGCGCGGATCTATTGGCACGAACCGGTCCGTCAGTTCGTCAGTGTGAGCGGGTTGACCAGGTCGGCGTAGACCAACAGACCGGCCATGATCATCATCACCAGTGCCGCCGCGTACGTCAGCGGCAGCACTTTGGCGATGTCGACGTGCTTGGGCTTCGGCCGTCGCGTGATCTTGGCGTAGGCCCGTTTGAGCCCCTCCCAGAGCCCGCCCGCGATGTGCCCGCCGTCGAGCGGCAGCAGCGGGATCAGGTTGAACATGCCGATCGCCAGGTTGAAGCCGGCCAGCAGGTTGACGAAGGTGGCGATCTTTGCCTCGTTGGACAGGTCGGAGGTCAGGATCTCGCCGCCCAAGCGGCCCGCGCCGACCACGCCCACCGGGCCCTCGGGGTCGCGTTCCTTGTCGGAGAAGGCCGCATGCCAGACGCCGACCATCTTCTCCGGCAAGTTGAAGATCGAGCCCGCCACTCTGGCCGTCAGCCCGCCCATGTAGCCGATCACCTGGCCGACGCTCTGCCGCTCCATCACCTCGGTGGGCCGCACGCCGAGGTACCCGACGTTCTCATCGGTCTTCTCGGGGTCGTCGAGGTTGGGCCGGTCCTGGGCGATGAGCGTGACGTCGAGCGTCATCGGCTTGCCGTCACGCACGATGCCGAGCTTGACCGGGCCGGCTCCGTGGGAGCGGATCAGGCGCTTGGCGTCTTCCCAGGAGCCGATCGTGGCGCCGTTGAAGGAGACCATGTGGTCGCCCGGCTTGAGGCCCGCCTGCGCGGCCGGGGTTGGCTGGTCGCCGGGCTTGCAGGCGGTGCGCTGCTCGGAACTGGGGATTACGCACGTTTCGGTGGTGGGCGAGACGATCGGGGCATCGACGGGCAGGCCGATGCCGACCAGCAGGATCGTGAAGAAGACGAACGCCAGCATGAAGTTCATCAACGGCCCGCCGGACATGATGATGACCTTCTGCCACCACTTCTTGCGGTAGAAGACGCGGTTCTCGTCACCTGGACGCACCTCTTCCAGCGCGGCCTCGCGGGCGGACTCGATCAGCCCCTGGAACGGTGCTGTCGCCGTGCTCCTGACCTTGGTGGGATCCTCTCCGGGGCGCGGCGGCAGCATTCCCATCATGCGGATGTAGCCGCCGAACGGGATCCACTTGATGCCGTATTCGGTCTCGCCTTTGCGCCGGGACCAGGCCGTGGAGCCGAAACCCACCATGTACTGGGTCACCTTGACGCCGAAGAGCTTGGCCGGCAGCAGGTGGCCGAGCTCGTGCAGCGCGATGGAGATCATCAACCCGAGGAGGAAGAGGATGATCCCCGCGACGTAGAGCCAGTTCATCTAGGGGCGCTCCTCGGCAGCCGACAACGACAGATGTGACGAGACGAAAGGTGCGAAGCTCCAACGTAGTCGAACTCGCCACACCACAAGGCTGACCGCATCTCCCGAGCTTTGGCAGCTCATGCGTTCAACCTGCGACCTGCTCACCCGACTGGAGAACACCGTCTGGTTTGAGACTGGTTCATGGCCCCACTAGGCAGTCATCGGTGGCCCCTCCGGTGTCGGTCGCTCGACCATCTACAAGTACATTCAGTTCCCGAACTCGCCACGGGCCGCCCTGCCGTCCAAGAGGCAACGGCTCAAGCCGAGCGGGCGACGAGCAGCTGATTCCCCAGGTCAGCGCCTACTTGGCGGCCGGCGGCCTGGGTCGGGCGTGGCTGCGCTCCTGAACATTCGCGAAGGTCCGCATGGTCCCGAACGCTATTGCGCGGGCGGGACGGCTGCCAGGTTCAGCACCGTGAACGTGCCGGGTTCGCCGTCCCAGTAGATGATCGTGCTGGGCTCGGAGGAGGTGCCCACGCCGTACGACCCCCCGCCCTCGCCGATGGTGGCGGCCACCTCGCCGGTGGCGGCGTCGTAGACGGTGCTCCCGGCGAACAGGAACCGGTCGAGGATCGGGAACCGGGTCATCGAGGTGCCGCTGATGCCGTCGAGGGCGATCGTGTTCGTGCCGTCGAGGGACTGCACGAACAAGCCTTGCCCGTTACGCCCGAAGCACCAGGTGGGTCCGCACCGCAGGCCCTGCGCCGACGTGGGCGCGTTGATCTCGGTCTGCGCGGCCCGCGCCAGGTCCACGAGCTTGGTCTGGTTGCGGTCGTGCCCCTTCTCGCCGTCGGCCACGTCCACGGCGTACGGCCATTTCATCAGGTGCAGCCCGTCGCCGCCGGGCACGCGCGCCGCCTCGCCGCCCGCGAGGGGGATGCTCCAGACGCCGCCGGAGCGCTCGGACCAGTAGACGTGGTCGCCGTCAACGCCGATCGCGTCGATCTGCGCGTGCTTCCCGGTGAACGTGCCGAGCAGCCTGGGCTCGCCACCCGCCAGCGGGACCGTCCAGATCTCGCGCACGGCCTCGCCGTCCTTTTCGCCGTGCGCGAACCAGGCGAGGCTCTGGCCGTCGGTGGTGGCGGTCTGCGGGAAGTAGCGGTCGAGCCCCGGCGTCCGCGGCACCGTGGTGACCACGCGCGACTTGCCGGTCGCCGAGTCGTACACCTCGAACTTCCCGGTCTTCTCGAACGACGACTCGGCTCTGAGCAGCACCTCCGTCGCGCTGAGGCTGGTGATCGGGCGATAGCGCCAGCCGTCGGCGTTCTTGGCGGGCATCGTGAAGACCGCGCCGGGCCAGAGCCTCTCGGCGTCCACGACCTTCGAGCGCGCGGAAGGGGAGAGCGCCGCCTTCGGGAGCGTCGTGGTGACGGAGACTGTCATGTCCGTGGGAGTCGCCGCCGAGACGGCGGAGTGGCCCTCGCCGGAGAAGACGCCCCTGATTCCCACCACGCCCCCACCCAGTACCGCCACTACGGCCCCGGCCGCGAGTATCTGCATGCGCCGCTGGTGCCTGCGACGCCTGCGCACCGCAAGGGCTGCCAACAGGTCGCCCTCTTGTGGCGCCCGCTCCGCCGCCGACCGCAGCGCGTCGGTCAACTCGTTCTCTGTCCTCACGATCGTCCCCTTTCAAGCATCGCCGGCTTGACCCGCAGCGTGTTGAGCGCCCGGAACGCCTGGCTGCGCACGGTTCCGCGGGAGATTCCCAGAATTTCGGCTATGTCCTGATCCGACAGGTCCTCGTAGTAGCGCAGCACCAGGACGGCACGCTGCTTGCGCGGCAGCGTGGCCAGTTCCTTCCACAGCTCGCCGTAGGAGTGGCTGTCGATGTAGGAGCCTTCTGGTACGTCGTCCGTCAGATGCTCCCTGCGCCGCCTGCGCCACCAGCTGATGTGCTGCCGGGTCATGATCGTACGTACGTACGATTCTGGATCGTCCTTGTTGCGGACCCTGCGCCAGCTGTCGCTCAGCTTGAGCAGTGCCTCCTGTACCAGGTCGGCGGCGTCGTCGGCGTTGCCGGTCAGCACGTGGCCGTATCTGAGTAGGGCGGACCCGCGCGCCCGGACGAAATCCTCGAACTCCACACCTACAAGACGCGCCCGAGTCCGGGCCTGTTGCAAAGACCGTGGCGCCCACAAGTTCGAGTGGGTGGCGCGGGACGCCAAGGAGCACGGCTTCCCACTGTCGATGTCGCGCGCGACCCACTACGGGCCCACGGACTTCATGCCATACAGCTCCAGCACTCGGGCGCGCAGAGCGGGCTCGTCCAGCAGGTCGCGCACCCTGGCGCGAAGGATGCCTGGCTCCTACGGAGTCGAAGCCGCCGACGTTGTCGCCCGGCGCGGACGTCTGGCGTCCGGCATGCGCCTGCCGCTCATCAGGTCTGGCCCGAGCCCGGTGCCGGCCACCCCGGACGCCTGGCGCTCTGGGTCGGCCACCAGCCCGCGTCCGAGATGAAGCAGCCCGCGTGGCCGCTGCTGCGAGACGGCAAGGTAGACGGCTTCAAGCCGTTCCCGTTCGCCACCACGCCCCGACTGAGACCCGAATAGCGAAAGGGGCCGACTTGGATGGGGTCGGCCCCTTCGCGTTTACTGCCTCAACCAGGCGCGGAGGATGGGGGATTTGAACCCCCGATAGGTTGCCCTATACACGCTTTCCAAGCGTGCGCCCTCGGCCACTAGGCGAATCCTCCGCCGACGAGCTTACCGGACTTCCGGGGGTGCCAAGACCATGAATTTCCGGCCGGACGGGTTCGCGCGGGGTGGAGCGAGCACTGCGGCATCCGGCTAGACTGTCCAGGGACCCCTCGCGCGGCGTCATCCTGTGAACCTCCCCAGGGCCGGAAGGCAGCAAGGATAAGCGGGCTCTGGCGGGTGTGCGGGGGGTCTCTTCGTTGAGAGCCCCCTCGAAGGCGGGATGGTCGCATGAGCCTTGCGCTTTACCGCAAGTACCGACCCGGGACCTTCGCCGAGGTCAAGGGTCAGGAACACGTCACCGACCCGCTGCGGCAGGCGTTGCGTACGGGCCGCATCAACCACGCTTTCCTCTTCAGCGGCCCCCGAGGGTGTGGCAAGACCTCCAGCGCGCGCATCCTGGCGCGTTCGCTCAACTGCGAGCAGGGCCCGACGCCCGACCCCTGCGGCGCGTGCGAGTCGTGCGTCGCGCTCGCCCCCACCGGCCCCGGCCACCTCGACGTCATCGAGATCGACGCCGCCTCACACGGTGGCGTCGACGACGCGCGCGACCTGCGCGAGCGGGCCTTCTTCGCCCCCGTGTCCGCGCGCTACAAGATCTACATCATCGACGAGGCGCACATGGTGACCCGCGAGGGTTTCAACGCGCTGCTCAAGCTCGTCGAGGAGCCCCCGCCGCACCTGAAGTTCATCTTCGCGACGACGGAGCCGGAAAAGGTGATCGGCACCATCAAGTCGCGCACACACCACTATCCGTTCAGGCTCATGCCGCCCGCGACGCTCCGGGGGTTGCTGGAGGAGATCCTCACCTCCGAGAACGTGCCCTTCGAGCCCACCGCGCTGCCCCTCGTCGTACGCGCGGGCGCCGGCTCGGCCCGTGACTCCCTGTCGATCCTCGACCAGTTGCTCGCCGGGGCCGACGACGACGGCATCACCTACGCCAAGGCCGTCTCCCTGCTCGGCTACACCGACGGCGACCTGCTCGACGAGGTCGTCGACGCGTTCGCGGCCCGTGACGGCGGGCGGGTCTTCCACACGGTCAACCGGGTCATCGAGGGCGGCCACGACCCCCGCCGCTTCGCCTCGGACCTGCTCGAACGCTTCCGCGACCTGGTGATCCTGGCGAACGTCCCAGAGGCGGCCACCAGCGGGCTGCTCGACCGGCCCGCCGACGAGCTCGAACGCCTGGTCCAGCAGGCGTCCTCCATGGGCCCCGCCGAGCTGACCCGCGCGGCCGAGGTCTTCAACGCGGGCCTCACCGAGATGCGCGGCGCCACCTCGCCGCGGCTGCTGCTGGAGCTGATGTGCGCGCGCGTGCTGCTGCCTGGCGCCGAGCAGGGCGAAGGGGCGTTGCTCGCGCGGCTCGAGCGGCTCGAACGCGGTGGCGCCGTGGCCCAGATGGCGGCCCGCGCCGCGGCCGCCCCGGCCGTCCCCGCTCCTTCTGCCGCGCCCGTGGCTCACGCTCCCGCGGCGGCCGCGACGGCTCCTGCCCCCTCCGCCACGCCTGGCTCCTCCGCTACGCATGGTCCCGCCGCTGCCGGTGCGCAGGATCCGGGGGCGGGTGCGCGGGCTCAGGTGGCGGGTCCCGGCGGGTCGGACGGAGACGTGAAGGGCGCCGGGCGGGTTTCCGGTGACGACTGGCCCGAGGCGGTTCGTCCCGGGGCCGGTGCGGCGTCCGCGGGGGCCGCTCCATCGAGCGCCGCCCCCAGCGCGGCTCCTTCCGGCGGTACGCCTCCGGCCGCGGCCCCGAGCGGCGGCGGGGCCGGTGGCCTCCAGTCGCAGTGGCCCGCCGTGCTGGCCGCGCTCAAGCAGCGCAGCATCGTCGTCTGGGCCAACGTGAGCACCAACGCCCAGGTGGTCGGCGTGGAGGGCAACCTGGTCACGCTCGGCTTCACCCAGGTCGGCGCGATGAAGAACTTCACCGGCGGCGGCAAGGACGCCGTCGTGGCCGCCGCGCTTGGCGACGTGCTCGGCGGCACGTGGCGGGTCGAGGCGGTGGTCGGGGGCTCCCCGATGCCGCAGGCGTCCCGTGGTCCCGCCCGTCCCCCTGCGCAGGGGGGTCTTCAGGGCGCGCCCGGCGGTCAGGCGAACGGCGCTCAGGGTGCGCCCGGCGGTCAGGCGAACGGTCCTCAGAGTGGTCACGGGCCCTCTGGAGGGCATGGGCCGAACGTCCAGAGCACGCAGGGGTCCCCCGGTTCGCCAGGGGCCTCGGACGCTGGTCAGAGCGGTGGGCAGGGCGCGTCCGGCTCTCAGGGACGTACGGCCTCACACGGGTCCTCCGACGACGGCGGCGGGCAAGACGGCGACCAGCCTCCGGCCGGCCCACCGGCGGCGGCCCGCCCGACCACCGACGAGTCCTGGCCCGACGCCCCCGACGACGACCCTGGCCCCGGCTCCCCACCCGGGCCTGACCTGACGCGGACCGTCCCCGCCGGGCAGCGCGTCTCCAGCGGTCCAGGCAGCGGGCTCGCCGCCGCCCGTTCGGCCGCCAAGGCCGCGGCCGCGGCCGGCCCCCGCGCCTCGGGCGCCAGGGGCGGCGCGTCCCCGTCGACGTCCATGTCGGCGTCCGCGTGGCCGAGTGCGATCCCCGGCCGCGACACCAAGGCCACCGACTCCGACGACGTCGACCCGCTCAACGACGCCGACGCCGACACGGTCGCCCTCTCAGGCATGGCCCTGCTCGAACGCGAACTGGGCGCCAAGGTCATCGGCGAGATCGACCACCCCTGACCCTCCCCTCCCCGGCCGCTCCGGCAGGCGTCGCAAGAAGAGGGAGGAGGCTGACTCCGCGCCGCAGCGGGTGGCCCAGGCAGCAGGTGGCTGCCCAGTGATGCGGCTTCTGGGCCGGAGGTTTGCGGGATCCGGCCCGAGCGTCGCTGGGGACGGCTGCCGGGATTGACCCTGCCTCGCTTGGGGCGGCTGCTCGACGGCGGCGGCGGCGTTTCGCGTAGCCGGTGGTGGGCGGGGGTCAGGAGAGCAGGCGGGAGCGGGCGGCGGCGCTGCGGGGGTCGGTCGGGGGGAGGGCGGCGAGGCGTTCCAAGATCTCGTAGTCGTCGCGGCCGTTGCAGGTCTGTGCGTACGTCCACAAGTCCTCGGGTGTCCCGTGCCGCAGGAGGCAGGCGCGGACCTGGGCTTCGAGTTCGTCGCGTTCGCGGCGGATCTCCGGTGACTCCGAGCGGGGCAGCAGGGGGCCGGGGTAGGAGCGGGCGAGGCTGGCGGGGTCGCCGGCGGTCAGCAAGCGGCGCAGCGCGAGGAAGTCGGCCTCGACGGGGCAGGTCAGCCGGTACGGCTTCGCCGCGATGGCGTCGCCGAGCTGGGCGCGGAGCCGGTGGATCTCGGCCCGGATGGTGACGGGGTTGCCGTCGTCGCCGTAAAGGTGGAAGGAGAGCTGCTCGGCGGTCAGGCCGTGGGGGTGGAGGGCGAGGAGCGTCAGGATCTCGGCGTGCCGCAGCGACAGGGGGCGGTCGCGGTCGCCGTAGGCGGCGGAGGGCGGGCGTTCGCCGAGGAAGGAGAGCGTGAGCAGGGGCGGGGCGGCGGGCGGGGCGGGCCGCAGGAGGTAGCCGTCGGAGAAGGGCTCGAGCAGGGCGACGCTGCCGTCCCTGAGGATCATGCGCCGCCCGGCGAAGTGGGCGCGCTCGTCGAGGTGGACGCGCTCGCCGAGGTCGCCGGCCGGGTCGCCGGAGATGACGCGGCCGGTGGCCGACAGCAGGATGCCGGGCCGGCCGCGCAGCGACTCGTAGCGCCGGCGCAGGCGTTCGTCGCGCTCGTGCATGCGCAGCGCGAGCTGTGTCTCGGCGAGCTTGGCCGTGGTGGCGACGAGGGCGACGGTGGCGGGGTGGAGGCTGCGGGAGGTGCCGCTGACGTCGACGCAGCCGATGACCCGGCCGGAGTCGGGGTCGGTGATGGGGGCGGCGCTGCAGGACCAGACGTGCAGCACCCGCATGAGGTGCTCTTCGGAGAAGACGTGGACGGGCCGCCCGGTGGCGAGCGCGGTGCCGATGCCGTTGGTGCCGACGTGCTGCTCGCTCCACTGGTGACCGTCGGCCAGGCCGATGCCGTCGGCGCGCGACAGCGTGGTGTGGTTTCCCTCGCGCCACAACACGCGCCCGTCACCGTCGGTGACGATCATGACGTGGCCGCTCGCGTCGGCGAGCCCGACCAGGGCCTGGGCGAGCAGCGGGAGCAGCGGGCGCAGCGGGTGGTCGTCGCGCAGGTCCCTGATGTGGGAGGGGTCGATGACGAGCGGCGCGCTCGTGCCTTCGAGGTCGATGCCGGCGTCGAGCGAGCGGAGCCAGGATGCCTTGATCAGGCGGCGGGGCGCGTGCGGCCAGCTCTGGCCGGCGGCGACGGCTTCGTAGGCCCCGCGCAGCAGGCGGGAGTACGCGTCGAGATGGGGGTAACTCATCGGTCACTCCAAGTAGTCAAGTTAGAGCATCCGCCTTATGAGCCATAAGCGCAAGTCGTTCGGGGGATTGCGGAGGGTGATTGAATGAACGCAACGTGTGTGCAACGTTGCCCCCGGTAGCTTCCTGACCAACGCGTCGGCGTGGTGCGGCCGCTCCGCCGACGTGGTGGCCGGGTCTCGGACGCTGGAGGGGGGCCGAGATCCGGCCAGAACACGCCGACACACGACAGAACATGGTCATGAGGGCCTGGTCAGGACGGCGCCTCCACACCGGAAAAGCCCGCCATGAGGGGCATCGGGGAGCGCAATTCGCATCTCGTACGGGGAAAAGGCCACGAAACAAGGGGACACCCCAGTACATGACGCCGCCCAAACACCGTAGGCTCGTGGCAGTCAAGAACGCGGAGCCACGAGGAGCGCACGACGGTGAACCCAGGGGATGTCAACCTGCAGCAGCTGCTGGAGCAGGCCCAGCTCATGCAGCAGCAGCTCGTGAGCGCCCAGCAGGAGCTCAACGACGCGCAGATCGAGGGCTCGGCCGGCGGCGGCCTGGTCACGGCCGTCGTCAACGGCTCGGGCGAGCTGCTGGAGCTCAAGATCGACCCGAGCGTGATCGACGCGGGCGACGCGCAGGACACCGCCGACACGATCGCCGACCTGGTGATCGCGGCCGTCCGCGACGCCGTACGCGCGGCCGCCGACCTGCAGCAGGAAAAGCTCGGCCCGCTCGCGCAGGGGCTGGGTGGCGGCGGCCTCGGACAGTTGCCAGGGTTCTAGGCATGTACGAAGGGGTCGTCCAGAACCTGATCGACGAGCTGGGGCTGCTGCCCGGCGTCGGTCCCAAGAGCGCGCAGCGGATCGCGTTCCACCTGCTGGCGGCCGATCCAGCCGACGTCAAGCGGCTGGCGCACGCGTTGCTGGAGGTCAAGGAGAAGGTGCGCTTCTGCCGGGTGTGCGGCAACGTGGCCTCCGAGGAGGAGTGCCGCATCTGCCGCGACGCCCGCCGCGACACCCACGTCATCTGCGTCGTCGAGGAGTCGAAGGACGTCGTGGCGATCGAGAAGACGCGCGAGTTCCGCGGCACCTACCACGTGCTGGGCGGCGCCATCAGCCCCATCGACGGGGTCGGCCCCGACGACCTGCGCATCCGCGAGCTCATGACGCGCCTGGCCGACGGCCGGGTCACCGAGCTCATCCTCGCCACCGACCCCAACCTCGAGGGCGAGGCGACGGCTACCTACCTCGCCCGTCTGGTCAAGCCGATGGGCGTCAAAGTGACACGACTGGCCAGCGGTCTGCCTGTGGGCGGTGATCTCGAGTACGCCGACGAGGTCACCTTGGGCCGCGCGTTCGAAGGACGGAGGCTGCTGGATGTCTGACCAGTGGAGTGCCCTGGCGGAAGAGATCTCCGGGCACGCCCAGAACTACGTGGACGGTCTGACCAGGATGGCGGGCGGCGAGGGCGGCGACGCCATCTGGTCGATCCTGCTGGTGGAGGTCGCCCAGGTGAGCCTCGCGGGCGCCAAGCTGGGCGCGAACCGCGACGTGATCCTGTCGGGCAACTACGAGCCGCCGATGAGCGAGGACCCCGACATCGACGGGGTGCGCACGGCGCTGGCCGAGCGGCTGGAGGCGGTCGACGACTACGTCGAGGTGTTCGACCCGTACAAGGACACGGCCGTCACGCCGTACCGGCTCTCCGACGACCTGACCGCGGTCGCCGCCGACCTCATCCACGGGCTGCGCCACTATCACGCGGGCCGGCCGCACGAGGCGCTGTGGTGGTGGCAATACTCCTACTTCAACACGTGGGGCAACCACGCGGGCGCCGCGATGCGCGCGCTGCAGGCCCTCGCGGCGCATTCCCGTCTCGACGTGGCGGAGGAGACGACCTCGGTCTGAGTATCCACATACTGGTACGACCCACCGGCCGCACGAGACGCCCCGGATAGACTGGCAGCTCACAGTCCAAACCGGGAGACTCTCGTGGCGCTCGTTGTGCAAAAGTACGGTGGTTCGTCCGTCGCCGACGCGTCCTGCATCAAGCGGGTCGCGCAGCGGATCGTCGCGACGAAAAAAGCCGGCAACGACGTGGTCGTGATCGTCTCCGCAATGGGCGACACGACGGACGAGCTGCTCGACCTGGCCGAGCAGGTGTCGCCGCTGCCTCCGGCACGCGAGCTCGACATGCTGTTGACCTCGGGCGAGCGCATCTCGATGGCGCTGCTGGCGATGGCGATCGCCAACCTCGGCCACGAGGCCCGCTCGTTCACCGGCTCGCAGGCGGGCGTGATCACCGACTCCACGCACGGCAAGGCGCGCATCATCGATGTGACGCCGAGCCGCATCAAGGAGGCGATCGACCAGGGCCACATCGCGATCGTGGCCGGGTTTCAGGGCGTCTCGCAGGACACCAAAGACATCACCACGCTCGGCAGGGGCGGCTCCGACACCACGGCGGTCGCCCTGGCGGCGGCGCTCGAGGCCGACGTCTGCGAGATCTACACCGACGTCGACGGCATCTTCACCGCCGATCCGCGCATCGTTCCCGCGGCGCGCCAGATTCCGCGGATCTCGTACGACGAGATGATGGAGATGGCGGCCTGCGGCGCGAAGATCCTGCACCTGCGGTGCGTCGAATACGCGCGCCGCTTCGCCCTGCCGATCCACGTACGCAGCTCGTTCAGCACCAAGGAAGGCACGTGGGTCGTAGCCGACCCTTACACCGAAGGAACCGAGATGGAGCAGCCGATCATCTCCGGCGTGGCGCACGACCGGAGCGAGGCCAAGATCACTGTTGTCGGGGTGCCCGACAAGGTCGGCGAGGCTGCGACGATCTTCAAAACGCTGGCCGACGCCGAGATCAACATTGACATGATCGTGCAGAACGTCTCGGCCGCGGCCACGGGCCGCACCGACATCTCCTTCACGCTTCCCACGGCCGACAGCCAGACGGCGCTGGGCTCGCTGAAGAAGATCCAGCCCCGGATCGGTTTCGAGTCGCTGCTGTTCGACGACCAGATCGGGAAGGTGTCGCTGATCGGCGCGGGCATGCGCTCGCACCCGGGCGTCACCGCGACGTTCTTCGCGGCCCTCGCCGACGCGGGGGTCAACATCGAGATGATCTCCACCTCGGAGATCCGCATCTCTGTTGTGGTCGGGCAGGACGGTGTCGACGCGGCCGTGGCGGCCGCCCACCGCGCCTTCGACCTCGACGCCGACCAGGTCGAAGCCGTGGTGTACGGAGGTTCAGGACGATGAGCAAGAGGCCCAGTCTGGCCCTGATCGGCGCGACCGGCGCCGTGGGCACCGTCATGCGCGACATCGTGTCGACGCGCGAGGACATCTGGGGCGAGATCCGTCTCGTCGCCTCGGCCCGTTCGGCGGGCAAGGTGCTGTCCGTACGCGGCGAGGACGTCGTGGTGCAGGCGCTGGCCCCCGAGGTGTTCGACGGCATCGACATCGCCATCTTCGACGTCCCCGACGAGGTGTCGGCCGTGTGGGTGCCGATCGCGGCCGAGCGCGGCGCGATCGCCATCGACAAGTCGGGCACGTTCCGCATGGAGCCCGACGTTCCGCTGGTGGTGCCGGAGGTCAACCCGCTCGACGCGCGCGAGCGGCCGCGGGGCATCATCTCGACCCCCAACTGCACGACGCTGTCGATGATGGCGGCCATGGGGGCGCTGCACGCCGAGTTCACGCTCAAGGAGCTGGTCGTCGCCTCCTACCAGGCGGTGTCCGGGGCAGGCGTGGCGGGTTCCGCGCGGCTCTACGACGAGATCGAGGCGCTGGCCGGTGACCGCACGGTCGGGCAGAGCGCGGGCGACGTCCGCAAGGCGCTGGTCGACAAGCTGCCGGCCGACTCGCCGTTCCCCGCGCCCATCGCGTTCAACGTGGTGCCGTGGGCGGGCTCCGACAAGGGTGACGGCTGGGCCTCCGAGGAGCTCAAGCTCCGCAACGAGTCCCGCAAGATCCTCGGCATCCCCGACCTGAAGGTCTCCGCGACCTGCGTGCGCGTGCCGGTCATCACCACCCACTCGCTGGCCGTGCACGCGCGCTTCGAGCGCGAGATCACGGTCGCCGATGCGCACCGCGTGCTTGAGGCGGCGCCGACGGTGGTGCTGATGGACGACCCGGCCAACGGTGTCTGGCCGACGCCCGTCGACGTGGTGGGCACCGACCCGACCTACGTCGGTCGTGTCCGTCAGGCGATCGACTTCCCCAACACGCTCGACCTGTTCGTCTGCGGTGACAACCTGCGCAAGGGCGCGGCGCTCAACGCGGCGGAGATCGCCGAGCTGGTGGCGGCCGAGTTCCGGTAAGCCGTTCTTCGAGGTGGCGCCGTACGTCTTCGTGCGGCGTCACTTTCTTTTCCGGCGGCTGCGTGAGCCGCGGCCCTGTCACCGGAAGAGGATGTCCCAGTGGTCGCCCTCGTCGGCGAAGACGTTGCCCGAGCCCTTGTAGAGGCGGGCTCCGTCGCTGCGTACGCCGGCCTTGTCGTAGTGCTTGTGGATGTGCCGGTCGATGCAGGCGTTGTGGGCGATGTCCAGCTTGTAGCCGTTGCCGTGGCTGTAGTGGCCGGGCGCGTGGCCGTGCTCGGTGCCGCCGGTCACCAGGATCGGGCAGCCGCTCTTGTGCTTCAGCCGGATGATCTCAGCGATCGTGCCGGTCCTTACGCGCTCCAGCGACGTGCAGTGGCGTATGTGCTTGCTGGTGCAGCGGCCGGTGGACTTCGTCTTCAGCCCGGCGTGCCTGAGCCAGTGGGCGGCGGTCGTGTGGGACATCGTCACCGCGGCCGTCCTGGGCAGGACCCGGGTCAGATCGACCTGAGCGTGCCGCTGCGCGGCGTGTGCCCGCATACGGGGCATCGTGGCGGCCCTGGTGTGGACGCGCTGCTTGTGCGCCTTCCTGGCCCCTGGCAGCGCCTTGGGGCGTGCCTTGGGCTTGACCGGCTGCGCCCTGGTCTCCGCGACGCGGGTCTTGACCGCCTCGACGGCGGCCGGCCTGGCCGGCTCCACGAGGTCGGACGCCTCTTCCCACGCGGGTTCCTGGGCGTCGTCGCTCTCGTCCCACGACGGCCACTCGCTCATCGCGCCGAGTTCCGCGCGGGCCTCGATCAGCCGCCGGTGCGCCCAGGCGATGCGCGGGCCGATCTCGTACGCGTCGGAGAAGACCGCGCTCAGCACGGCCGGGCTGTGCTCCCAGCCGCCGGGCCCGTGCAGGCCGCTCGGTGCCGGCACCTTTTCGGGGTAGGTGGCGGCGGCGGCAGCGGTGGCCAGCGCGATTATGGTGATCTGAATGCCGAGGAGCGCGACTATCAGGAGCCGCACTGTTCCACGTATCCACATGTCGATGCCTTTTCGCGGAAATAGCCCTTCCGCCTGAAACGACAATCCCACCATTCACTGGAGATAACTCGCACCGCGAGTGCAACTTTGCCTTGTGGCGGTGATCACCGTGCGGCTCCATGACCTAACCGTGCTCGACGACGTAAAGTGACGAACGTGTCCGAAGCCCGAAACAGAGGAGCGGAGAGCACTCGAGAGGTCATCGTCGAGACGGCCTTGCGACTGTTCAGGGAGCGCGGCTTCGACGCGACCACCATGCGGGCCATCGCGGCCGAGGCCGGTGTGTCCGTGGGCAACGCTTACTACTACTTCGACAGCAAGGAGGCGTTGATCCAGGCTTATTACGACCGGGCGCAGGCCGAGCACGAAGCCGCGTGCAGGGAGTTCCTCGCCACGGAGGAGTCGTTCGCGGCCAGGTTGAGCGGGGTGCTGCGGGAGTGGGTGCGGGTTTCCGAGCCCTACCACGAGTTCGCCGTGAAGTTCTTCAAGCACGCGGCCGAGCCGACCAATCCGCTCAGCCCGTTCAGCAAGCAGTCCTCGCCCGCGCGTGAGGCGTCCATCGCCATCTATCGGGAGGTCGTCGAGGGCTCGCGCGACCGCATGAACGCGGAGCTGCGCGAGGAGCTGCCGGAGCTGCTGTGGCTGCTGTCGATGGGCATGGTGCTGTTCTGGGTGCACGACACCTCGGAGGGGTGCGCGCGGACGTACCGGCTGATCGAGGTGACGGTGCCGCTGGTGGACCGGCTGGTCGGGCTGTCGCACCTGCCGGGGTTGCGGGGCATCACGAAGGACTTCATCGCGGCGGTGCACGAGCTGCGGGCCTAGGGCGACATACCGAGCGGTTGGTATGGTCCTCCTGATGTGGCATCTGGGAGGCCGTGTATGACGCAGAACTGGGGCATGACGATCCCCTTCTACGATCGCTCGCTGTCCAAGGCGCAGGACCTCATAGCCGAGCTGCCCGCGCTCGGCTACACCGACGTGTGGTCCGCCGAGGTCAACGGCACCGACGGGTTCGTGCCGCTGGCGCTGGCCGCGCAGTGGGCGCCGCAGGTGCGGCTGGGCAGCGCGATCGTGCCCGTCTCGACGCGCGGCCCCGGGCTGCTCGCGATGTCGGCCGCGACGCTGGCAGACCTCGCGCCTGGCCGGTTCGTGCTGGGCATCGGGGCGTCGTCGCCGGCGATCGTCGAGCGGTGGAACGCGGGCACGTTCGCCAAGCCGTACGCGCGCACCCGCGACACCCTGCGCTTCCTGAAGCGGGCGCTGGCGGGGGAGAAGGTCTCGGAGGCGTACGAGACGTTCGAGGTCAAAGGCTTCAAGCTGGAACGCGCGCCCAAGACGCCACCGAAGATCGTGCTGGCCGCGCTGCGGCCGAGGATGCTGCGGCTGGCCGCCGAGGAGGCCGACGGCGCGATCACGAACTGGCTCGCGCCCGCTGACGTCCAGCAGGTCCGCGCCGAGATCGGCCCCGACACCGAGCTGATCGCCCGCCTGTTCGTCTGCGTGGACGAGGACACCGAGCGGGTCCGCGAGACCGCCAGGTGGATGCTCGCGAGCTACCTCACCGTCCCCGTCTACGCGGCCTTCCACGACTGGCTGGGCCGCGGCGAGGTGCTGCGCCCGATGCACGAGGCGTGGGCCGCGGGCGACCGGCAGGCCGCGCTCAAGGCCATCCCCGACGAGGTGGTGGACGACCTGATCGTGCACGGCGACGCCGCCACCTGCCGGGCCCGCATCAAGGAGTACGTCGCCAACGGCCTCGACACCCCGGTCCTCGCGCCGCTGCCCGGTGCGATGCCCATCGACCAGGCGGTCCGCGAGCTGGCGCCGGAGGCGTAGGCGATGCGCGACCTCCTGCGGCTGGACGCGACCGGCCAGGCCCAGGCTGTCAGGGACGGTCAGGTGTCGGCGCGCGAGCTGGCCGAGGCCGCGATCGCGCGCATCGAGGAGACCGACGGCGTGCTCAACGCCGTCGTTCACCGGCGGTTCGAGCGGGCGCTCGCCGAGATCGACGCCATCCCGGCCGGCGCGCCCTTCCGCGGGGTGCCGATCCTGCTCAAGGACCTCGGCTGGCGGGAGGCGGGCGAGCCGTACAGCGCGGGGTCGAACGTGCGCGACGGGGTCGAGGACGCCGCCGACGCGTACGGGGTCGTCCGGCTGCGCGAGGCCGGGTTCGTGCTGCTCGGGCGGACGAACACCCCCGAGTTCGGCAGCACGATCACGACGGAGCCCGTCGCGTTCGGGGCGACGCGGAACCCGTACGATCCGGCGTACTCGGCGGGCGGGTCGAGCGGCGGGTCGGCGGCGGCGGTGGCGGCTGGGATGGTCGCGCTGGCCACGGCGAGCGACGGCGGCGGCTCGATCCGGGTGCCCGCGTCGCTGTGCGGGCTGGTGGGGCTCAAGCCGTCGCGCGGCCGGGTCAGCCTCGGCCCGGCGATGGGCGAGGGGTGGAACGGCTTCTCCTGCCCCGGTTTCGTCACCAGGACCGTACGCGACACCGCCGCGGCGCTCGACGCCGTCTCCGGCATGCACCCGGGCGACCCGTACGACGCCCCGCCGCTGCCCGGCAGGCTCGCCGACGAGGTGGGCCGTGACCCGGGACGGCTGCGCGTCGGGTTCCTCACCACGCACCCGCGCGGCGACATCCCGGAGGCCCCCGAGGTTACGGAGGCGGTCACCGGGGCCGCCGCGCTGCTGGAGTCGCTGGGCCACGACGTCACCGAGGGCGGGCCACAGGCCCTCGCCGATCCCGACTTCCCCCGCCATTTCGGCGCCATCGTTTCCGACAACCTCGCCGCGCTGGTCGCCGCACTCGGCGAAGCACGGGGCAAGCCGGTGGAGATGGAGGAGCTGGAACCGCGCAACGCCGCCATGGTCGGCGCGGGCCGCCAGCGCGGCGCCGCCGACCACCTGCTGTCCACGCAGTGGATGGACGGGTTCCGCCGCAGGATGGTCTCCTGGTGGAGCTCCGGGTACGACCTGCTGCTGGTGCCGTCGGTGGCGGCGGCGCCGTTCCCGCTGGGCTGGATCCCGCCGGACGACCTCAGCACCGCGTTCGGGCGTACCGCGTCGGTGGTCGCCTTCACCTCGCCGATCAACGCGACCGGCCAGCCGGCCGTCTCACTGCCCCTGCACAGGACCTCAGCCGGGCTGCCGGTGGGTGTGCAGCTCGTGGCCGCCGCCGGGCGCGAGGACCTCCTCGTACGCGTGGCCGCCCAGATCGAGCAGGCCGGGCCTTTCGAGCACCCCTGCCTGCCCTGACCTGAGGACAGGAACCCCTGGCCTTTCCGACGCGTTATGTCGTGAGAGACCGGGGGTAGGGGGTTGCACATGATGGCGAAGGCAGCACGGGCGGCAGCGGCGTGGAAGACCTACCGCGAGGTGACCAGGCCCGGGTCGCCGCCGCTGATGACCAGGGTCAGGGCGATCCCGCGGATGCTGGGCGCGGTCATGCGCGGCCAGTACGCGGGCATGGGCAAGGGCAAGCTGGCGCTGATGGGGCTCGGCGTGGTCTACCTGATCTCGCCGATCGACGTCATCCCCGACTTCCTCATGCTGATCGGGGTGGCCGACGACTTCGGCGTGTTCCTGTGGCTGATGGCCTCGCTGATCGGCGAGAGCGGCCGGTACGTCCAGCAGGAACGCGAGGTCATCCAGGGCCGGCTCGACGAGGTCTAGATCGGGCTAGATCTCCTCCATCCGCAGCCAGGCCCGCGACGGCAGCGGGTGGCCGAACAGACGGGCGGCGTTGCCGTAGGCGACCCTGGCGATGTCGGCCGGTGGGAGCGTTCCGAGATTGCGGGCCACCGACTGCTGAGTGTCGGGCCAGGTCGAGTCGGAGTGCGGGTAGCCGCTCTCCTGCAGCACGTGGTCGAGGCCGACCGCGAGCCGCACGCCCGACAGCGCGTGGTCGTCGAGGGTGCCGAAGAAGAAGTTGCGGCGCAGCACCTCGCTGGGCTTGAGCCCGCCCTCCCACGACGCCTCGCCGGCCACCGGGTGGTCGAGGGCGTAGTCGGCGCGCTCGGCCAGCATCGGCAGCCAGCCCACGCCGCCCTCGACGATGAGGATGCGCAGCGCGGGGAAGCGCAGCGGCAGCCCTGACCAGAGCCAGTCGGCGCAGGCGAACATGGCGCTCGTCGGCATGAGCGTGGTGATGGCCTCGATGGGCGTGTCGGGTGACGGCACGGGCGACCAGGAGGAGTCGCCGGCGTGCAGGCAGACGACGGTGCCGGTCTCCTCGCACGCGGCGAAGAACGGGTCCCAGTGGCCCGAGTGGATCGACGGCAGCCGCAGCCTGGTCGGGAACTCGGGGAAGACGACCGCCTTGAAGCCCCTGGCCGCGTTGGCCCTGATCTCCTTGGCCGCCACTTCGGCGTCGGGCAGCCAGGGCAGCTGCAGGCCGATGATGCGCTCGGGGTAGGTGCCGGCCCAGACGTCGATGTGCCAGTCGTTCCACGCCCGCACGAGGGCGAGGCCCAGCTCCTGGTCGCGGGTCCTGGCGAACGGCATGCCGGCCTGCCCGGCCAGCATGCCGGGGAAGCAGAGCGCGGCCCAGATGCCGGCGACGTCCATGTCCTGGATGCGGGCCTCGATGTCGTGGCAGCCCGGACGCATGTTCTCGAACCTGATGGGATCGAGCGTCCGCTGCTCGCGTGGCAGCCCCGCGCCGACGTCGATGCCGGCGCACGGATAGGTCGCGCCGCCGTAGCGCCAGACCTGGTGACCGGCCTCCGTCTCCACGACCTTGGGCGCGACCTCGGCGTATTTCTCCGGCAGGCGCCCTTCGAACAGGTCGGGCGGCTCGATCAGGTGATCGTCGGCTGAGATGATCACGTAGTCGCGCCGCCTGGGGTCAGGATCGGGGAGCAGCGGCGTAGTCACGCACGTAACCGTACGACGGCGGCATAACGTCGAACAAGCTGCGACGTATCCGTTGGGTCTCTGCGCGAAGATGTTGACCCGGGACCGCCGGGAGGGGGATGGCTGGCGATCCCGGGATGAACGGGCCCGCCTCGCGCAGCAAGCAGGCCCTGCGCTCCACTACCCAGCGCCGTTCGCCTCAGTCAGCAAATGTGCGCGAAGTTCCGCGACCGCGTCGGGGGAAAGTTGGAGCACCTGAGTGACATACCTCTCGATGCTGCCGTGACGGGCCGTGAGGTCGGTGAGGAAGAGCCGCATGGTCTCGGCGGGGGCCAGCCCGAACCCAGGCCAGAGCGGCGTGTCGGGGTGGCGCCTGCGCCAGTCGGCGATGAAGCGCTCGGTGGCGCGGCCGGTGAGCGCGTAGTCCGCCACGATGTCGTCCTCGTCCACGCCGACCAGCGACAGTACGAGCGCGGTGAGCACGCCCGTACGGTCCTTTCCCGCCGCGCAGTGCACGACCACGGGCGCGTTGTCCGCCGCCGCGACGGTCTCCAGGGCGGTCCTGAGGTTGGCGATGCCGTCCTCGGTGATCTCCAGGTAGCGGTCGGCGAGGTAGCGGGAGATGCCCACCTCCTCGTTGTACGGGGTGAGCTCCCAGCGCCGGCCCTCGATGGGCAGGTTCTGGTAGTGCGGGCAGTCGCTTTCCGGCACGCGTCCGGCCTTCTTGACCTCGAAGGGGTGACGCAGATCGATGACGCTGCGCACGCCCAGCGCCCGGTAGGCGGCGAGGTCGTCGCCGGCCAGCCAGCCGAGGGAGTCGGCGCGGTAGAGCCGCTGCCAGCGGACGGTACGCCCGCCTTGGGCGGCATATCCACCTACGTCGCGGAAGTTGCACAGATTGGTGAACTCAATGTGGCGGATCACCCTCAACACCCTAATTGGCGACGCTCTTCGTCTCCGAGGTCGCCTCTTCTTCCGAGGCCGCCTTCTCCGCCGAGTCCGAGGCCGATGACGCCCGGCGCTCGGCCGCCTCGCGCCGGATGAGCAGCAGCCAGCCGCCTATCGCGATGCCGATGAACAACCACCACTGCACGCCGTAGGCCAGGTTGAGCCCGCCTCCAGAGCCGACGTCGGGGGCGGGCACGGGCGCCGGGGAGGTGGCGGCCGCGGGCTGCTGCTCGGTCAGCTCGACGTAGCCGCCCACCAGCGTGTACGGCAGCCCCTTGCCGATGGCGCCCGCGTTGATGAGCAGCACCTGGCCGGGCGGCAGCCCGCCACGGTCGCGGACGCCGCTGTTCTCTTCGGTCTCGCTCGGCCGCAGCCGGCCGGTCACGGTCACCTGCCCGGTGGGCGGGGCGGGCACGTCGGGCGGGGTGTCGGCGGTGGCGCCGGCGGGCACCCAGCCCCGGTTGACGATCACGCCGGTGCCCGGGCCGGTGACGAGCGGGGTCAGCACGTAGTAGCCGTTGCGGCCCTCTTGGGGGCGGCGGCGTACGACGAGGGCGTGGGCGGTGTCGTACGTCCCCGCGACCGTCACCTTCCTGAACCGGTCGTCCTCCTTGACCGGCTGTCCCGGCGCGGCGAGCCGGTCGAGCGGCACGGGCGGCGCCTCGATATTGGCGGTCACCCGCTCGCTGTTGGCCGAGCGCTCTTCGAACCGGCCGAACTGCCACCGCCCGAGCAGCACGAAAGCGGGGATGACCAGCAGCACCACGACATGGAGCACGAGCCAGCGAGGCGTCAGCAGGAACCGGTACACGCCTTCAAGACTAGGCATCGGCACCGGTGGTGCCGAACTCAGGCACGGGTGAGGTGGGCGCCCTCGCCGGGGACGGGGGTGACCTCGCGCGGCCCGGCGACCTCATGGCCGTCGGCGCAGCGGAAGCGCAGCTCGATGGGGGCGCCGCAGTCGCGGTGGGTGAGCAGCACGGGAGGGCCGTCGTCGCCGGCGAGGTATTTGTCGCCCCAGTGCATGAGGGCGACCAGCAGGGGATAGAGGTCGCGGCCCTTGTCGGTGAGGCGGTATTCGTCGCGCTGCCGCTGGCCCGGCTCGCGGTAGGGCACCTTGCGCAGCAGGCCCTCGTCGACCAGCCGGGACAGGCGGGCGCTGAGCACCTGGCGGGGGGCGCCGGTGCCGGCCTGCATGTCGGCGAACCTGCGTACGCCGCTGAACGCCTCGCGCAGCACCAGGAAGGTCCATTTCTCCCCGACGATCTCCAGGGTGCGCTCGATCGAGCAATTGTCCACTGGGAAATCCATGCGATAAGGCATGTTCATTTTTGCATTATACCTGAGTTCGATTGACAGACTCAGCTTTGCCGGGCAGGCTGAGTCCATGCAACGAACTCAGGTGCGGACGGTGACCCCTGACGACGAGGAGCGGATGCGGCGCTTCCTCGCCGGGCTGTCGCTGCACACGCAGACGCTGCGCTTCTTCACCGGGGTCTCCGCGCCGTCCGCCGCGCTCGTGCGTACGCTGCTGGCCGTGGACGAGCAGCGCGAGGCGCTCGTCGCGACCGACGGCGACGGCGAGATCGTCGCCCACGCCATGAGCTTCCAGGGCGGCGGGTGCACCGACGTGGAGATCGCCGTCGTGGTCGCCGACGCCTGGCAGGGCCAGGGGCTCGGGCCGCGGCTGGTCGACGCGCTGCTGTTCGGCGCCGCGCTGCGCGGCGCGCGTACCGTGGGCATGGACGTCATGGGCGAGAACCGCCGCGTGCTGAGGCTCGTCCGCCGCCTCTGGCCGGACGCCAGAATGCGGGTCGAATCCGGTACGGTCGAAGTGACCGCTATGATCGATCAGCTGGCCTATTTGCGGAACAAGGTTCTGGTGCCACACCATTGACACTGTGAAGAGTGTCAAGAACGGACGCGACGGCCGCACCAGGATCATCGAGGGCGCCCTCCGCCGTTTCAGCCAGGACGGGGTCTCGGCCACCACCCTGGCCAGCCTCCGTGAGGAAAGCGGCGTCAGCGTCGGCAGCTTCTACCACCACTTCGCCAGCAAAGAGCACGTCTTCGGCGTGCTGTACGGCGAGATCCTCGAGGCCTACCAGGCGGCGTTCCTCGCCGAGCTGGTCCGTCACGACGACGCCAGGGCAGGCATCGAGGCCATTGTGGCCTTTCACATGCGCTGGGCCGGCGAGCACCCCGAGAGGGCCAGGCTGCTGATCAGCGAGCGCCCGCCGCGCAAGCACGAGCCGGGCGGCGCCGAGGTGGCCGAGGCGCGGCGCGGGTTCTTCAAGCAGGTCTCCGACTGGTGGCGGCCGCACATGAAGAACGGCCGGCTCCAGCCCGTGCACCCCACCATGTGCTACGTGCTGTGGCTGGGGCCCGCCCAGGAGATGTGCCGGCTGTGGTTCGCGGGGGCGCACACGCCGACCGAGGAGGAGATCAAGGCGCTGGGCGAGGCTGCCTGGCAGAGCCTGCGCCAGACTGCCTGACCGTACGTTCGCGCTGGTCAGAGCCCCCCACGCCGATGCGGGGAGCCGGCCGGGACACTGGTGGAGGACATCGCGCGGCTGCTGCGCGGCGAGGACCAAGGGCTCGCCTAGACGGGCTGCCGCAGCCGGGTTGAAACGTGCCAGATCGACCGGTCGAGCGAGATGTCCAGCCGCAGCTCGCCGCGCTGCCTGCGCAGTCCCGGCACGCGTACGCGGTCGAGCACGTCGAACCTGCCGCGGCTCGGATAGCCGAAGCCCAGCTCGCCCGGCAGCACCCGCAGGTCGTCGCGGTTGCCGCAGCACGGGCAGGTCCACGAGACGAGGTCCATGCCGCGGTTGTAGTCGGAGCAGGCTTCGAAGTACTCGTCGGGCCGGAACTTGGAGTCACAAGCCAAGCAGGGGATGAGCATGGTCCTGCTCCTGGGGGGTGGTGACGTGAGGTGCATCTCCAGAGATATCGCGCATCCCTTGTCCGCCGCTTGCAGAACGGTTGGGAGTTTAAGTAACAGTATGAACACTGTCGGTGCCGGATCAAGCGGGCATGTCCGCGGTGAAAGGATGGTCAGGTGGAACGACTGCGCCATCACCTCCTCGACACCGGCTACACGATCGACGGCGTCCGCGAGCGCCTGGGAGCCACGGCCGCCTCGGCCCTCGCGCGCGAGGAGCTGACACCGGCCCTGCGCGCCACCGCCGGCGGAGACCCGCTGGGCACGCTGATCAGGCTGTGGTGGCTGGGCGCGCCCGTGCCGGCCAAGGGCGTCGCGCCCGAGGTGCTGGAGTCGGGGCTGGTCGCGGCCGACGGCGACCAGATCACCGCGACCGTGCACCTGCAACCGTGGGAGACCGGCGGCTACGTCGTCTCCGACAGGAAAGTACGGCCGGGCGACCCCGCGCTGCGGGCCGACCACGTGGTGGGGGCAGGCGGCGCATCGGCGAATCTGGCCCAGCTCGTCACCCGCCGCCCGGCCGGCAGCGCGCTCGACCTCGGCACCGGCTGCGGCGTGCAGGTGCTGCACCTCGCCGGGCGGGCAGAGCGCGTCACCGCCACCGACGTCAACCCGCGCGCGCTGGAGCTGGCCCGGCTGAGCTGGGAGTTGTCGGGGGTTTCCGGGGTCGATGCGCGGGTGGGGTCGATGTACGAGCCGGTCGAGGGTGAGCGGTTCGACCTGGTGGTGAGCAATCCGCCGTTCGTGATCGCGCCGGAGCGGGAGGGGCGGCTGACCTACCGGGAGTCGGGGGCGGCCGGTGACGACTTCTGCCGCGAGCTGGTCCGGCGCACCCCCGCCTACCTCAACCCCGGCGGGCAGGCCCACTTCCTGGCCAACTGGCTGCACGTCGAGGGCGAGGACTGGCACGACCGGGTGGGCGGCTGGCTGCGCGAGACCGGCTGCGACGCCTGGGTGGTGCAGCGCGACGTCCAAGACCCGGCCGAATACGTCGAGCTGTGGCTGCGCGACGCCGCGGAGCAGGGCAGCGCCGCCTACGCCGAGCACTACGACCGGTGGCTGGCCTGGTTCGAGGAGCGCAGGGTCGAGGGCGTCGGGTTCGGCTGGATCACGATGCGCAACTCCGGCACGCTCGACCCCGTCGTCCGCGTCGAGCACCTGGACCACCAGGTGGTGCTCCCGGTCGGCGACTACGTGGACGGCGTGATCGACGCCATCGCGGCGGCGCACCGGGCGCAGGGCCTGGAGTCGGCGCTGCTGCGGACCGCCGACGGCCTGCTCGACGAGCGCATCGGCCTGCCCGGTGCCGAGGACCCGATGCGCATCGTGCTGCGCCAGACGCAGGGCCTGCGCCGCAGCAGGGAGGTCGGCACCGTCGAGGCCGCGCTGGCCGGCGTCTGCGACGGCCAGCTGGCACTCGGCCCGCTGCTCAACGTCATCGCCGAGCTGGTCGGAGACGGTGAGGTCACCAACGCCGACGCGCTGCGCCCGCTCATCGCCGAGGGCTACTTCCTGCTTTGATTCGCTGTTGATCGGACGTTGACACCGGGGGTGGAGTCTCTGGGACAGGACACGGACCTGGGGGGTTCGAGGGCCGTGTCAGGTCCGGCCGGTCGTCTTGTGTGAGGCGGCAGGCCGTCATACGGAGCATCCGGATAACCGGGCCCCCTAGCGACGTGTGGCGGCCGAAGATGGCCGGCCGGGCTGAACTCCATCGATCACGAGCTCTTCGTGACACCCTAAGGACAGCCTTGATCAACCATGTGTGGATGACACGTCTGGACGACGAGCTGTACTCAGGACTCGACGACGGAATCGGCGCCGCTCCTGCTGCCGGGCTCGTCGGCGGGGATGCTGTCGAGCAGGACCTTCAGATCGCCGGCCTCGGGAGCGCCGAGCCTGGTGAAGATCTCGAAGGCCCGGCGTAGGCAGTCGCGGCTGCGCGTCGTGCTGCCGAGCCCGCGCAGCGCCTTGCCGAGCACGGTGAGCGACAGGGCCTCGCCGTACGGGTGGCCGATGTCGCGGGAGACCACCAGGGCCTCCTCGGCATGGCGGACGGCGTCCGGGTACCGCTCGGCGGCGATGAACGTCTCGGCCAGCCGGGAGCACACCCGCTGCTCCCACACCCGCTGCTTGCTGGCACGGAAGAAGGCCAGGCACTCGGCGTGGTGGTGGACGGCCTCGGTGAGCCGGCCGACCCGCGACAGGACGATGCCGAGGTGGTAGCGGGCGCGGGCGGTGCCGGCCCCCGAGCCCATCTCGGTGAAGATGGCGAGCCCCTTCTCGGCGGCGGCGATCGCGTCGTCGGGGCGGCCGAGGCCGAGGTGGTCGCGGGCGGAGTAGCTGAGCACGAGCGCCTCGCCGGCCGGCACGTCGTTGTCGCGGTAGAAGCGCATCGCCTCGTCGAACAGGCCGAGCGCCTCGGTGTGGCGGCGCTGCCTGCCGACCACGACGGCCAGGGCGTTGAGCACCTCGCCGGTGACGACCTTCTCCCTGCGGGCGACCGACAGCTCGTGGACGATCCTGAAGTGTTCCTCGGCCTCCTTGAGCCGGTTGGCGGCGAACAGCACCCGGCCGAGCACGTACCGGGAGCGCAGCTCGCTGCCCTGGTCGCCGTTCTTCCGCGCGGCGGCGAGCACGGCGCGGGTGCTCTGGTCGAACTCGCGCGTGTGGGTGCCCGACTCCAGCAGCGGCTCCATGGCCACCAGCAGGTCGGCGGCGGGCAGCAGGTGCTCGGAGGTGCGCGCGCAGGACGCGGCCTGGCTGATCGTGGCGAACAACGAGTCGCCCTCGGCGATGAGCCAGGCGACGGCCTCGTCCACGGTGCTGAACGTGCGCCCGGTGCCGACCACGACGAGGTTCGCCGAGATCATGCTGCCCTCGTACGCCAGCGCGTGCGCCGACTGCGCGGAGGCCAGGTAGAAGCCGAGCAGGCGGCGCAGCGCCATGGTGCGGGCCTGCGGCCGTTCCGTCCGATCGAGCGCCCGGCGGGCGAAGAGCTTGAGCAGGTCGTGGAAGCGGTAGCGGCCGGGCGCGGGCGCTTCGAGCAGGCTCGCGTCCACGAGCGACTCCAGCACCTCCTCCGTCTCGAACGCGTCGGCGGCGAGCACGGCGGCCGCGGCGCCCGCCGAGATGTCGGGGCCGTTCGACAGCGACAGCAGGCGGAAGGCGCGGGCCTGAAGGGGGGTGAGCTGCCCGTATCCGAGCGCGAACGTGGCCTCCACCGCCAGGTTGCCCACCCGTAGCTCGTCGAGGCGGCGCTGCTCGTCGGCCAGCCTGGGCACCAGGGAGGCGACCGTCCAGGAAGGGCGGGCGGCCAGCCGGGCGGCCACGATGCGGACCGCGAGCGGCAGGAAACCGCAGGCCGCGACCACGTCCATGGCGGCGCCGTGCTCCGCCGAGACGCGCTCGGCGCCGGCCACCGCGGCGAACAGCTGCAGCGCCTCGTCCGGCTCCATGACGTCGAGGTCGATGAGCCGGGCGGCGGGCAGGTCGGCGAGCTTGCCCCGGCTGGTGACGATCGCGGCGCAGCCCGGCGAGCCCGGCAGCAGCGGGGTGACCTGGCCGGCGTCGCGGGCGTTGTCGAGCAGCACGAGGATGCGGCGTTCGGCCAGGATCGAGCGGAAGAGCGCGGAGCGTTCCGCGAGGCCGTCGGGGATGACGTCCGGCGGGATGCCGAGCGCGCGCAGGAACCCGCCGAGCGCGGACTCGGGCGCGGTCGGCTCCTCGCTGTAGCCGCGCAGGTCGGCGTAGAGCTGCCCGTCGGGGAAGACGTCGGCGAGCAGGTGGGCCACGTGGACGGCCAGCGTCGTCTTGCCGACCCCGCCGATGCCGGAGATGGCCGCCACCGGCACGCCCTCGGCCGACGGCTGGGCCGACAGCATCGTGCGCAGGCGTCCGGCGACCTCCTTGCGGCCGGTGAAGTCGCTGACGGCGGCGGGCAGCTGGGCAGGTCTCGGCAGCTCAAGCGCGGCGGGCTGCTCGTCGTCGGCGGCCGGCGGCTCCTCCTCCTCGTCCTCCTCGGCCCGGTGCGGGGCGGCGAGCGCGGGGTCGGCGGCGAGTATGCGCTGGTGCAGCGCCGTCAGCTCGGGCCCTGGCTCGATGCCCAGCTCGTCGATGAGCGCCTCGCGGGTCTCGGTGAAGACGTTGAGCGCGTCGCCCTGCCGGCCGCAGCGGTAGTAGGCGAGCATGAGCTGGGCGCGCAGGCGCTCGCGCAGCGGGTGCTCGGCGGTCAGCGCGATCAGCTCGGAGACGACCTTGGCGTGCTCGCCCAGCTCCAGGTCGACGTCCATGAGGGTCTCGATGACGCTGATGCGCCGCTCGATCAGGCGGTCGCGCTGGTGCTCGGCGTACGGGCCGACGGTGCCGGCCAGCGGCTCGCCCTCGAACAGAGCCAGCGCGGCGCGCAGCTCGCGGGCCGCCTCGGCGAGCCTGCCCGCCTTGCGCGCGGCCTCGGCGTGGGCGACGCCGCGCTCGAAGCGGGTCAGGTCGAGTGCGTCGTCCGGCAGGCGCAGCGCGTAGCCGCGGCCGATCGAGGTGAGCAGCTCGGGGCGGGAGCGGGCGGGCCTGCCTGGTTCGAGCACCGTACGCAGGCGCGAGACGTACGTGCGCAGGGCCCCGAGCGCGCGCGGCGGCGCCTCCTCGCCCCAGACGGCGTCGATCATCTCGTTGGGGGTGACCGCGTGGCCCTCGCGCAGCAGCAGCATGCCGAGGATGGAACGCTGCAGCGGGGTGCCCAGGTCGAGCTCCTGGCCGTCATGCCAGGCGCGGACAGGACCGAGCACGGCGAACCGCAGCCCGCCTTCGCCGCTCTGACCAGCCATGCCGTTCGTCTCCCAGCCAGCGAGATAATTTGTCCCCAAATGATAAGTCCAACGACCTTTGCCACCTAGATCCCGGCAGATCCGTTCATTTTCCTGTTGATCCGTCGTCAATCCGGTGTTGAACCCGCCCCTGGATGATGAGAACCGGCAAGCAGGACACGCATCGCGGGGGCGTGTGTCTCTAGGGAGTGCGGGCAGGGCCGGAAAAATACCGGCCCCACCCGGATTTCCGGATGGGGCCTTGGACGGACGGTTTCAGGCTGCCTCGACCAGGCCGAGCCTCATGCGCAGCCGGTCGCGAACGGCCGGCCATTCAGAGTTCAGGATCGAGTAGAACGCGGTATCTCGGACCGTGTCGTCGGCGCCTCGGCTGTCCGCTCGCCGCACCCCGTCGAAGTGTGCGCCGAGTGCCTCGATGGCGGCCCGGGATCTGCTGTTGCGTACGTCGGCCTTCAGAGTGATGCGGTGGACGTTCCAGTCCTCGAAGGCGTGTGAGAGCAGGAGGTATTTGCTCTCCCGGTTGACCCCGGTGCCCTGGGCGCTCGCGCCCAGCCAGGTGTAACCGATGTCGGCCACGGACGGGATGTCGCCCACCGCACCTCGTGTACCCGGCGGCCAGGGCATGGGGCCCTGCCAGTACTCCAGGTGCATGAGACGGGTGGCACCGACCACGCGGTCGGTGTTCAGCCACCGGATGGCGAAGGGCAACGAGCGGCCCTCCGCCTGCTCAGCCATGGCGGCCTCCACGTAGGAGACCACCTCGTCCCGGCCTTGCGGGACGCGAGTGAAGGCGTAAATGGTGCGGTCTTCACTCGCCGCGGCGACCAGGTCATCGACCGCCGCGAGGCTGAGAGGTTCCAGGCGCACGAAGCGCCCGGACAAGGTGACAAGAGCGGGCATGAGCACATGATGGAGGCTGCCGGGCATCCCTGTGACCAGGCGTAACGGGACAACTTTTCACCGGTGTGACGGTGGCGGCGTTTCCGCAGGTCAAAGGCCCCTTTTGGGGGAAGGTAAACCCGCTCTTGGGGAAAGATTCGCCTAACCGTGACATGGGGCGGGGACGAGGGCCGGATGCGGCCTGCTCACTGCCCCGTGACGGACCAGGGCCAGCTCTTTGAGACCCGTCGTCAGGAAGTCGAGGTTGTCGGCGATCCACGGCAGTCGCAGCGGATCGGGACTGTCGAGAGCGGCCTGCCGCTGCTCGGCGGAGTCGCCGTAGAGCAGGCTCACCGCGACGCGGACCCGGGCGGCCGAGGGGTCGTCGCCGAAGGCGTGACCGGGCAGGACGCCGAGGCCGTGCTCCTCAAGCAGGATCTTGGTGATCTCGGCGGAGCCGCCGAGCCTGAGGTGGCCGAGGTCGGGATAGAGGTAGAAGCCGCCCTGCGGGACGGGCACGTCGGCGCCGATCTCCGCGAAGCGCTCGTGCACGGCCCTGGCCAGCCTGCCGTGCAGGCGGCGGCTGCGGGTGATGCGCTCGGTCAGCTCGGGCGGGTCGCCGAAGGCGTACGTCGCGGCCTCCTGCACGGGCGCCGCGGGCGCCGACCAGATCTCGCTGGCCACCGCGAGCAGGCTCCTGCGCAGGTCGCCGTTCTCCGGCAGCCTGGCCACGCCGATCCGCCAGCCGCCCAGCGCGAGGCTCTTGCTCAGGCCGGTCGTGATGATCGTGCGCTCGGGCGCGAGCTCGGCCGGCGAGGTGTACGTCAGGCCCGGCTCGTGCACGAGGTCGCGGTAGATCTCGTCCGAGATGATCGTCAGGTCCAGCTCGCGGGCGACCTGGGCCAGGCGGGCCACCGTCTCGGGTGTGGCCAGCCGGCCCGTCGGGTTGTCGGGCAGGGTCACCACGACCGTGCTCACGGTCCTGCCGAGCGTCCTGGCCCTGCGCACCTCGGCCGCCACCGCGTCCGGGTCGGGCACGCCGCCCTCTCCTGGCGGTGCGGGCACCAGGATGGGACGCGAACCCACCAGATCGGCTTGCGCGGCGTAGCTGACCCAGCTGGGCACCGGCAGGACGACGTCGCCGCCGATCGCCAGGAGCAGGCCGTAGAGCAGGGACTTGCTGCCCGGGCCGCAGACGACCAGGTCGGGATCGGTGATGAGCCCCCGTCTTGTCCAGTAGCCCGCCGCCGCGGCGCGCAGCTCGGCCGCCCCCGCGACCGGCCCGTAGCCGTTGCAATCGGATGCGGCGGCCAGCCTGTCGCGCAGCGCCGGGTGGACGGGCAGCCCGGCCTCGCCGAAGGCGAGGTGGAGCACGCGTTCCCCGGCGCGCCGTCTTCGCTCGATGTCCTCGTTGGCCGCCAATGTGGCGGACAGGGTTACGGTCATGTTTGTCACGTTCCCAGGGTGATTGGATGAAGGCATCAGCACAAGCGAGGCTTTTTGTGGGTAGGCATAAGGAAGTCTGATGCTCGAATTGCGGCGTTTGGTCCTGATCTGCGAGTTCGCAAGGAAGGGAAGTATCGCGGCGGCGGCCGAGTCGTTGGGCTACAGTCCTTCGGCCGTCTCCCAACAGCTCGTCGCGCTCGAACGCGAGACGGGCACGGCGCTCATCGACAGGACGGCGCGCAGCGCCGAGCTGACCGACGCGGGACGCCGGCTCGTCATGCACGCCGAGCGCATCCTGTCGATGGTCGAGGAGGCCGAGTCCGACCTGTCCGCCCACGCCGGCAAGCCGGCCGGCCGGGTCGTCGTCACCGCCTTCCCCACCGCCGCGGTCGCCTTCGCGCCCGCGCTCGCCCGCTCCCTGCGCCGCCACACCGAGCTGGCGCTGCGGCTCGGGCAGAGCAGGTCCGGGCGCGGCCTGCGCGAGGTGCAGTCGGGCGAGGTGGACATCGCGCTCGTGGACGACTGGTACGGCCGCGTCCGCGACAGCGACAGCGTGCGCGTCTTCCCGCTGCTGCACGACCCCCTCGTGCTCGTCGTGCCGCGCAAGCACCGCCTCGCCGACCCCGACGTGCCGGTCGACCTGCGCGAGCTGCGCGACGAGCCCTGGATGGCCACCCCCGACGGCGAGCCCTCACGGCTGGCCGTGGACCGGCTGCTCGTCGACGTCGGCGGCACCCGGCCGAGCCCCTGGGAGTTCGAGGGGCTCGGGACCATCCTGTCGCTCGTCGCCAAGGGCATCGGCATCGCCGCCGTGCCCGCGCTCGCGCTGGCCGCCGGCATCCGGGGACTGGCCGTGCGGCAGTTCCCCGGCAACCCGGTGGGGCGCGACGTGCACGCCGTCGCGCGCAGCTCCAGCGTGCACCGGCCTTCGGTGTCGGTGACGCTGCGGGCCATCCACGTGGCCGCCCGCTACATCGCCGCCGACCTCGATCCGGTACGCCCGGCCGAGCGCTCCCAGCTGGGCCGGCCGTCGCTCGACGGACTCGACCTCCCCGTACGTTCGGCCAGTGACGTGGTCGGCCGATCGTTCGGAGAGTGACGCGCGATCGCGATAACGTCTGCGCTCATGGCGCCTACGTACGACATCGAGCGGCTCCTGCTCGCCCAGCCCAGCACGCGCACGGTCGCCGGCGTCGACGAGGTCGGCCGCGGCGCCTGGGCCGGGCCCGTCCTGGTCTGCGCGGTCGTCACCGACCTGTCGGAGCCGCCCGCCGGGCTCACGGACTCCAAGCAGGTCTCGGAGGTCAAGCGCGGGCCGCTGGCCGCCGAGCTGGCCGAGTGGGCCACCGGCGTCGGCTACGGCGAGGCGAGCCACCAAGAGATCGACACGCTCGGCATGACCGAGGCGCTGCGGCGGGCCGCCCGCCGGGCCCTGGAGGCCCTGCCGGTACGCCCGGACGCGGTGATCCTCGACGGCAAGCACGACTACATCGGAGCGCCGTGGCCGGTGCGCCTTGAGGTCAAGGGGGACGCGGCCAGCATCTCGGTTGCCGCCGCCTCCGTCCTCGCCAAGGTCCGGCGCGACGCCTACATGGCGACGATCGGCTGCGACGAGTACGGCTTCGCGGAGAACGCGGGCTACCCCTCGCCCGCGCATCAGGAGGCGCTGGCACGACTTGGGCCCACCGCGCACCACCGGCTCTCCTGGTCATACCTTGACGAGCTGCCCCAATGGCGGCACTTGAAGCATCACCGCGACCCACTCGTCGGAGAAGGCCAGGCCAGCCTCTTCTCCTGACGGGTATCGGCGAGCTCCGCATGTCTGCCCGCCTTCGCGGCGGTCATCGGTCACTATTTCCTGCATGCGGATCGGGATCTTTGTCGTCGCGGGGCTCTTTCCCGGGCAGGAGGCCGGGCGGGTGCTGGCCGACGCCGTCGAGTGGATCGTCGCGGCCGAGCAGGCGGGGTTCGACGACGCGTGGATCGCCGAGCACCACTTCATGCCGTACGGCGTGTGCCCGTCGCCCACCACGCTGGCGGCCGTCGCGGCCGGGCGGACCGGCCGCATCGGGCTGGGCACGGCCGTGAGCGTGCTGTCCACGCAGCATCCCGTCGCGCTGGCCGAGCAGGCGGCCGTGCTGCACCACCTGTCGGGCGGGCGGTTCACGCTCGGCGTCGGCAGGGGCGGGCCGTGGGTGGACCTCGAGGTGTTCGGCACCGGGCTCGACCGGTACGAGCGGGGCTTCCCCGAGTCGCTCGACCTGCTGCTCGCCGCCCTGTCGGGTGACCGTGTGGCGGCCGACGGGGAGTTCTTCCGGTTCAGGGAGGTGGCGATGGTGCCGCCGGCCCGGATGCGGCCGGTCGTCGCCTGCACCTCGGAGCCGACCGTGCGGCTGGCGGCCGAGCGCGGGCTGCCCATGCTGCTGGGGCTGCACATCGGGGACGACGACAAGGCCGTCATGGTCGAGCGGTATCGCGCCTTCGGCGGGCCGCCGGTCGAGCACGTGGCCGCCGGGGTGGCGTACATCGCGGACTCGACGATCGGGGCGGCTCGCGACCTCATGCGGGCGATGCCGGCCTGGCTGGGGCCCGGGATCGACGGGTACGAGCCGGTGGACGACCGGCCGCGGCCACACCGCGACGTGGACGACTACGTCGAGCTGCTCACCAAGATCCACCCGGTGGGGTCGGCCAAGCACTGCGCCGAGACGCTGCGGCGGACCGCCGAACGCACCGGGATCGAGCACTTCGTCCTGCTGGTGGAGGGGATGGGGTCGCACGAGCGGACCCTGGAGAACATCCGTCGCTTCGGCGCCGAGGTGCTGCCCCTGGTGCGCGACTGACACGGACCCGGCTCTCCGCCTCGCTCAAGCCTGCGCGCCCGCGCGGGCCCTCTTCGGCCTGCTCGGCCCGCTTCCGCTCGAAGAGCCGGCCGGCGAGCCGGGCGCGCGCCCGGCTCGCCGGCCATGGGTCAGCAGTCGACGAGCTCCGGTTTCTGGTTGAGGATCTGCGCGCGCGGGGTGACGAACTCGGCGAGCTCCTGCGTGGCCGACGGGTCGAAGACGGCGACGCGGTGGCAGTTCTGGAAGGCCAGGCGCACGCCGTAGTGGCGCTCGAGCGCGCCGCGCATCGAGTCGCTCGCCATGCAGCGCAGGAGCTGGCCGCGCGCCTCCTCCGACGGCGGCGGCACCTCGTTGTCGGCGAACGCGGCCCCGCTGTGCTCGCGCTGCTTGACCAGCTCGCTGATCAGCGACCACGCGTAGGGGAGCGAGTCGCGGACGCAGGCGAGGAACGCCTCGTCGTCCACCTCGCCGGCTCTGGCCTGGTCGAGCAGATCGTTCGGAACGGTCAGCGACATGCTGTCTCCTCTCGGATGGGTCAAATCGGACGTTAGATCGCTGGGGCGGGCACGCTCCAGAGCCTTGACGGGCACAGTCATGTGGTCGCCGGGCCGTAGACGAAACCGGGGTCGATCTGCTCCGCGAGGTCGAGGCCGGTGCGCTCGTCGCCCCACGCCTTGGCGTTGCGCAGGTGGAACTCGACGGTCTGGCGGCCGAACCTGGCCCAGTCTTTGTCCTGCTCGTCCAGGGTCTTGCGGAGCACGGCCAGCGCGTCGGCGTTGGCCGGTTCGAGGTCGTCGAGGGTGAAGTGGCGGCCCTGCTCCATCGCGCGTACGGCGGCGGAGTGCTCCATCCAGGTGAGGAGATCGTCACCCACGTGCTCGCGCAGGAACGCGACGTCGGACTCCCCGTGCACCTTGTTGCCCACCACGGCCAGGGCGACGTCGTATTGAGCCGCGTAGTCGCGGTATTGGCGGTAGACGCCGACGCCCTGGCGGGTCGGCTCGGCCACCAGGAAGGTCAGGTCGAAGCGGGTGAACAGGCCGGAGGCGAAGGAGTCGGCGCCGGCCGTCATGTCGACGACGACGTATTCGCCGGGGCCGTCGATCAGGTGGTTGAGCAGCAGTTCGACGGCGCCGACCTTGGAGTGGTAGCAGGCCACGCCGAGGTCGTCCTCGCTGAACGGGCCGGTGGCGAGCAGGCGCAGGCCCTCGGGGGTGGTCAGGCCATAGGGGTCGGTGGCGAGGTCATCGAAGCTCAGCAGGGTGGAGCCGCGGCCGGGAGGGGTGGTCTTGACCATGGCGTCGGCGGACGGGATGCGGGGGTTGGCGCCGCGCAGCCGGTCTTTGATCTCGGTGAGGTGGGCGCCCAGCGGCTCGGGCTGGCGGTCCAGGCCGAGCACCAGGGCGAGGTGCTGGTTGATGTCGGCGTCGATGGCGACCACGGGGGCGCCCTGGGCCGCCACGTGCCTGGCGAACAGGGCCGACATCGTGGTCTTGCCGCTGCCGCCCTTTCCGACGAAGGCCACTCTCACGGGATGCTCCAAGAATGATGATGAAAACCGTTTCCACTGGGGACGGACATCATCATGCCACAGCGCAGGCGGGATGAGGGCGTGTTCGACCCAGCGTCGCGCGGGCTGCGGGCGCTTTGGGGCGGTTCGCGGCTTATCTGCGACTGCTCAGTGGCAGACCGCGTCCAGCGTCAGGGGGTCGTCCGGGGTGGGTGTGGGCGTGGTGGAGGCGGCGTGGGCGGGTGCGGTCCTGGTCGAGGCGGGCGGGTCGAGGGCCTCCTTGACCTTGCGGCGGATGAGGTACCAGTCGGGGTAGGCGGTGTTGATCAGCGGCGGCACGAAGCTCAGGCTGCGCAGCCGCGCGTTCTTGACCTTGCCGGCCAGGTCCACGACGGCGGGCAGCAGGTCCTGGGGCAGGTCAGTGGAAATGGCGCGCTTGGTGGCGGCCGCGAGGCGCTCGAAGCTGTTCAGCACGGTCACCGGGTCGGCCTGCTTGGCGACGGCGTTGAGCAGGCACTTCTGCCGGCCCATGCGCACGTAGTCGTCGCTGTCGGTGCGCGAGCGGCCGTACCAGAGCGCCTCCTGGCCGGAGAGCCTGCGGGTGCCGGCGGGCAGCAGGCCCTCGCGGTACTTGCCGTACACGATGGGGTCCTTGATCGTGACCTGGACGCCGCCCATGGCGTCGATGATCTCGGCGAAGCCCTTCATGTCGACCATGGCGTAATAGCTCACCGGGATGCCGAGGATGTCGCTGATGGTGGCCTTGAGAAGGGTTGATCCGCGCTTGCCCTTCTCCACGCCGGGCACCATCTCCGGGTGATCCTCCGCGAACTGGTAGATCTCGTTCAGCAGGCCCGGCGTGTCGGGGCCTTCGCCGGTGAAGCCGTACGGGAAGCGGTCCCTGGCCGGTCCCGCGGGCAGCCGCACCCGCTGCAGGTTGCGCGGCAGGCCGAACAGCACGGTGGCGCCCGTCTCGACGTCCACGCTGGCCACGGTCATGCTGTCGGTGCGCACCCCGGGCCGCCCCGGCGCGGCGTCGCCGCCGAGCAGCAGGAAGTTGACCCGCTCGGCCCCGTTCCACGGGTCCTGGGCGAGCACGGGCGCGGCGGTGCTGCTGGGCGTGAACAGGGTGTTGACGACGTCGCGGGAGAGGTAGGCGAGGCGGGTCGCGTACGCGGTGGGCGCCAGGATGAGCGCGCACAGGGCGACCGTCAGCGTGGTGGTCAGGAAGCGGCCGACGGTGTCGGAGCGCTCGGGGCGTACGAGGAGGAACGACCAGACGATCACCCCGGTCCAGGCCAGCGCGATCACCGCCACCCCGACGGTGAGCCAGGCCAGCCAGTACGGCTGCACGGCCAGCGACAGCAGCTTGGTGCTGTACGCGGTGAACACGGTCAGCACCCCGGCCAGCATCAGCACGTACGCGGCCATCAGCGCCAGCCCCGTTTTGCGGCGCTCCACGGCGAGGTGAGCGACCCCCCACAGCAGGGTCGATGCCACTGTCAGCGCGAGGCTCGCGCCGAGCCCGAAGCGTCGATTTACTCCCGTCATGCCTGGTCAAACCCCCATAGACGGCCCATCCAAGCAACCCTAGTTATGCTGCGCGCCCGGCCTCCGGAACGAAAGGGAGGGGTTGGGTCAAATAGCGGTCAAGCGAAACTTGAGATATAACGTGAATGTGCGAAAGCGACACGGCCACTACGGGTTCGACGCGCCCTGGCCCCTCGTGGGCCTGCTCATCGGAGCGTTCGCGCTACTCGCCCTGGCGACGCTCTCGTTCGTCCTCGACATCCTCGCCGCGGGCGTCGCCTTCGCCTTCGGCGGCCTCTACACCCTGGCCAGCGCGTTCAGCTACCTCTACACGACCAGGCACGGCAAGTTCGCCGTCTGGGACGAGGAGCTGGGGCGGCTGCGCGGCGACGAGCGGGTGCTCGACCTCGGCTGCGGCAGGGGCGCGGTGCTGCTGGCCGCCGCCGCGCGGCTGGCCGACGGCGGCCGGGCGACCGGCATCGACCTGTGGCGCTCGAAGGACCAGACCGGCAACACCGAGGCCGCGGCCAAGGCCAACGCCGAGGCGGAAGGCGTCGCCGAGCGGGTGGACCTGGTCACCGGTGACCTGCGCGACCTGCCGTTCAGCGCGGACGCGTTCGACGTCGTGCTCTCCAGCCTGGCCCTGCACAACATCCCGTCGGCCGACGGGCGGGCGCAGGCCGTGCGGGAGGCGTACCGGGTGCTGCGGCCGGGCGGGCTCATGCTGCTCGCCGACTTCCAGCACACCCCCGACTACGAGCAGACGCTGCGCGACCTCGGCGTGATCGACGTGCGGCGGCGCGACGCCGGCCGGCGGTTCTGGTACGGCGGGCCCTGGTTCGCCACCACGATCATCGAGGCCAGGAAGCCGACCGGATAGAAATTCCGCTCGCCGGGTAGCCACGGGACCTTATGAGCGATGTTGAAACCGGCACCATCACCACGAAAGTGCCAGCCCGGCTTGATCGGCTCCCATGGTCCCGCTGGCACTGGATGATCGTCATCGGCCTCGGCACCGTCTGGATCCTCGACGGTCTCGAGGTCACCATCGTCGGTAACCTCTCGGCGCAGCTGGCCAAGCCGGGCAGCGGACTCGACATCACGCAGGCGCAGGTGGCGGGCGTGGCGGCCGCGCTCTACGTCGCGGGAGCCTGCTCCGGCGCGTTGTTCTTCGGCTGGCTGACCGACAAGTTCGGCCGCAAGAAGCTGTTCATCATCACGCTGGTCGTCTATCTCGTGGCGACGCTGCTGACCGCGTTCTCCTTCAGCGCGTGGTGGTTCTTCCTGTTCAGGTTCATGACGGGGTTCGGCATCGGCGGCGAGTACGCGGCCATCAACTCCGCCATCGACGAGCTGATCCCGAGCAGGCACCGCGGGCGCATCGACATCATCATCAACGGCAGCTACTGGCTCGGCGCCGCCGGCGGCGCGCTGCTGACCGTGCCGCTGCTCAACGACCTGCCGGTCAACATCGGGTGGCGAGTCGCGTTCGGGCTCGGCGTGGTGCTGGGCCTGGCCATCCTCCTTGTACGCCGCAACGTCCCCGAGAGCCCGCGCTGGCTGTTCATCCATGGCAGGGACCGCGAGGCCGAGCAGCTCGTGGACGACGTCGAGCGGCAGATCGGCCGGGACGACCTGCCGGAGCCCGAGAAGTCGATGACCATCCACCAGCGCAAGTCGATCGGGTTCGTCCGGATCGCGCACACCATGGTCGCGCTCTATCCCAAGCGCACGGTGCTGGGGTTGTCGCTCTTCATCGGGCAGGCGTTCCTCTACAACGCCATCACCTTCGGGTACGCGCAGATCCTGTCCACCTTCTTCAACATCGACACGCACACCGGCTACTACTTCGCCGTCATCGCGGTCGGCAACTTCCTCGGGCCGCTGCTGCTCGGGCACCTCTTCGACACCGTGGGCAGGGTGCCGATGATCTCGGCCACGTACATCGGGTCAGGGGTGCTGCTGCTGGGCACGGCGTGGCTGTTCAACCAGGGGGTGCTCACGGCGGTGACGCTGACGGCGTGCTGGTCGGTGGTGCTGTTCGTGGCGTCGGCGGGGGCGAGTTCGGCGTATCTGACGGTGAGTGAGATCTTCCCCATGGAGACCAGGGCGATGGCCATCGCGTTCTTCTTCGCCACCGGCACGGCGGCCGGTGGCATCGCCGGTCCGCTGGTGTTCGCCACGCTGGTGGAGAGCGGGGTGCCGGGGGACACGGCGCTGGCGTTCACCATCGGCGGGCTGGTGATGATCGCGGGCGGGCTCGTGGAGCTGTTCCTGGGCGTCAAGGCCGAACGCAAGGGGCTGGAGGACATCGCGGCGCCGCTCACCGCCGCCGAGGCGACCAAGGCCACCTGACGGTCGTTTCGTCATTCCCGGTGAAATAGGGGATGCTGGCGTGGTGCGTGTGCTCTACCTCGTCGTCTGCGCCGCCGGTGCCGCCGCCGACGTTGGCCGGTTCGTCGCGCTGGCGCGGGACGACGGGTGGGTGGTGCAGGTCGTGGCGACGCCGTCGGCGCTCGACTTCATCGACGTTCCCGCACTCGAACGGCAGACGGGCCGGCCCGTGCGCAGCCGCTACCGCAAGCCCCATGAGCCGAAGCCGCCCAGGGCCGACGCGTTCGTGGTGGCGCCGGCGACGTACAACACGATCAACAAGTTCGCCCAGGGCATCGCCGACACGTACGCGCTGGGCGTGCTGGCCGAGGCGCCTGGGCTGGGCATCCCCGTGGTCGTGCTGCCGTTCGTGAACGAGGCGCTGTCGGCGCGCACCGCGTACCGGCGCAGCCTGCGCGACCTGCGGGCCGACGGCGTGCGCGTCGTCCTCGACCAGGACGGCGGCGACCCTTGGCGGCGGGCGCTGGGCGAGCTGCGTGCGGCGACCGCGGGTTCTCTGGAGGGATGAGGATGGGGCTGACCGAGCGGGTGGACGCGGTGCTGGAGGCCGGGCGGGCGCCGGGACTGCACGGGCTCGTCGTGCTGCGGGACGGGCAGGTCGTGCTCGAACGCTACGGCGCCGGCCCCGACCATCGGCTGGACGAGCCGCTCGGGCACGTCGTCTTCGACCGCGACACCCTGCACGACCTGCGCTCGGTGTCCAAGAGCGTGGTCGGGCTGGTGTACGGCATCGCGCTGCGCGAAGGGCTGGTGCCCGAGGTGGGGGCGCCGCTGCTCGCGTCGTTTCCCGAGTGCTCGCCCGCCGGGCGCGAGCACCTGACGATCGAGCACGCCCTGACCATGACGCTCGGCCTCGAATGGAACGAGGACGCCCCCTACACCAGCGCGGCCAACAGCGAGATCGCCATGGAGCTCGCCCCCGACCGGCACCGGTACGTGCTGGAGCGGCCCGTCGTCGAGGAGGCGGGCAAGCGGTGGCATTACTGCGGCGGGGCCAGCGCGCTCATCGGCGAGATCATCACCAGGGGCGCCGGGCGGCCGCTCGCCGAGTACGCCGCCGACCGGCTCCTCGGCCCGCTCGGCATCACGCGGTACGAGTGGTCCAGGGGCGACGACGGCGTCACCAGGGCCGCGTCCGGGCTGCGGCTGCGTCCGGTGGACCTGGCCGCGATCGGGCAGCTCGTGCTCGACGGCGGCCGTGACATCGTGCCCCGCTCCTGGATCGAGGAGACCCTGCGCCCCCGGGTAGCCCTCGACGCCGGCACCCGCTACGGCTACCAGTGGTACCTCCACGACGGCCGGGCCCAGGCCATCGGCAACGGCGGCCAGCGCCTCCTCATCGCCCCGGACGACCGGTTGGTGGTGGCGGTGACGGCCGGCGAGTACGACCGGGAGCAATCGAGCGCCGAAGCGGCCCTGGACGCCGTCCTGGGCCGCTGACGCGCCGCAGCTCAGAGGGGGAGGGTCGCGGTGGCGGTGCGGAAGGAGGCCACCGCCGCCTTGATCGCGGGGTGGGCGCTGTTGCCGCGCCTGAAGGCTGCCAGAGTGCGGCGGCCCAGGTCGAGGCGGGTGAGGGTCACGCCGTTCGGCGGGGTGGTGGCGGCCAGGTGGGGGACCAGGGCGACGCCCTGGCCGGCGGCGGCGAAGGCCAGGACGGTGTCGAAGTCGTCGATGTGGTGGCGGACGCGCGGCTCGAAGCCGGCCGCCTGGCAGGCCCTGATCGCCATCGTGTGGCAGAGCGTGCCGGGCTTGCCGGTGATCCACGCGTCAGCGCGGGCGGCGGCGATCGAGGGCCGGTCGGTCAGGTACATCGGCTCGCTGAACAGCGGCTCCGTCTCGATGGACGCGTCAGTGACGGGCGGGACGAAGTCGTACTCGTGGACGAGCGCCACGTCCAGCTCACCGGCCCGCAGGGCGGCGGAGACGTCCGCCGGGTCGATCTCCGAGACCATCGGCTCCAGCCGGGGATGCGCGCCGGCCAGCTCGGCGAGGGCGGGCGGGAGCAGCACGCGGGCGGCGGTCGGGAACGCGCCGATCCGCAGCGCCCCCGCGGGGCCGCCCTTCACGGCGGCGAGCGCGGCCGAGGCGCGTTCGAGCTGCTCCAGGACGGCGTCGGCGTGCTCGACGAGCAGCCACCCCGCCGGGGTCAGCGCCACCGTACGGCCGGTGCGCTCCAGCAGGGGCACGCCCGCCTCCCGCTCCAGCGCGCCGAGGTGCTGCGAGACGGCGGACGGGGTGAACGTGACCGCCTCGGCCACGGCGGCGATGGTGCCGCGCCGGGCGAGTTCGCGGAGCAGGCGGAGCTTGCGCGGGTCGAGCATAAGTTCAGCTTAAGCTCGAAGTCAGAAATCCGTGCTGGACCTAACGGGTCGACGGGCGGCAGGCTCGAAGCATGCTGACAGGAATCCACGTACCGCTGATCACTCCCTTCGACGCCGCCGGCGCGGTGGCCGTGGACGCCGTCGAGAAGCTCGGCAGGCACATGCTCGACGAGGGCGCGTCCGGGCTGGTCGCGCTGGGCACCACCGGCGAGGTGGCGGCGCTCACCCCGGAGGAGCGGGCGCGGGTCATCGAGGCGTGCGCGCGGGTCTGCGAGGAGCGGCAGGCGCCGCTGACCGTGGGGGTCACCGGCAACGACACGCGGACGACGGCGGCGGCCCTGCGCGAGCTGCCCGCCGGGGTGAGCGCGGCGCTGGTCACCGTGCCGTACTTTCTGCGGCCCGGCGAGCGCGGCGTCGTCGCGCACTTCGAGGCGCTGGCCGAGGAGTCGCCGGTGCCGCTGGTGATCTACCACATCCCCTACCGCACCGGGCAGGCCGTCGGCGCCGCCACGCTGCGGCGGCTCGCCGCGCACCCGAGGATCGCCGGTGTCAAGTACGCGACGGGCGGCGTCGATCAGGACGCCATCGACCTGGTGGGCGACGTGCCCGAAGGCTTCGCGGTGCTGGGCGGCGACGACGCGGTCATCTCGCCGCTGCTGGCGCTGGGCGCGGCGGGCGGGATCCTGGCCTCCGCGCACCTGGAGACCAGGAGCTTCGCCGACCTGGCCGACGCCTGGCACACCGGCGAGGTCGCACGCGCCCGCGACCTCGGGCGGCGGCTGGCCCGGCTGTCGGCGGCGCTGTTCGCCGAGCCCAACCCCACCGTCATCAAGGGGGTGCTGCACGCGCAGGGGCTGATCCCGACGCCGGACGTACGCCTGCCGCTGCTGCCCGCCGCCGACGAGACGGTGTCCCGCGCCCTGGCCGCGCTGAGGGCTTGACCTTTGCGTGGGTATCGGGCTAGCTTCTTCCCCTAATGGGAACTCTGTGATCTTCGCCCCCGGGGCGCACGCGCGTCGAGCCTGAGCTCCGCCCGTGCCGCCCCGCATCGGTCATCTTCCGTACCGATCAAAGGGGAACGCGCTTCATGCGTACTGCTGCCCAAGCCCAACTGACTTTCCACGACATCACCAAGCGTTACGACACCCGGGTCGTCCTCGACCGGGTCTCCTTCACCGTCAGCCCCGGCGAGCGGATCGGGGTCATCGGGGACAACGGAGCGGGCAAGTCCACGCTGCTCAAGCTCATGGCGGGAGCCGAACGGCCGGACAACGGCGACCTGACCGTCGTCGCGCCGGGCGGCGTCGGGTACCTGCCGCAGTCTCTGGAGCTGCCGCCGGACGCGACCGTGGCCGACGCGATCGACCGTACGCTCGCCGACCTGCGCGACCTGGAGGCCAGGATCAGCGAGGCCGGGCACGCGCTGGCCGTCGGCGGTTCCGCCATGGACGCCTATGCCCGGCTGGTCGCGGAGTTCGAGGCGCGCGGCGGGTACGAGGCCGACGCGCGGGTGGACGCCGCGCTGCACGGGCTCGGGCTGCCGGGGCTCGACCGGTCCCGCCCGGTGGCCACGCTGTCCGGGGGCGAGCGCTCCCGGCTGGCGCTGGCCGCCACGCTGGCCGCCGAGCCCGAGCTGCTCCTGCTGGACGAGCCCACCAACGACCTGGACGACCGGGCCGTGGCCTGGCTCGAACAGCGCCTTCGCGCCCACCGGGGCACGGTCGTGGCGATCACCCACGACCGGATGTTCCTGGAGCGGGTGACCTCCACCGTCCTGGAGGTCGGCGAGGGGCGGGTGCGCCGCTACGGCGACGGGTACGACGGCTACCTCGCCGCCAAGGCCGCCGAGCGGGCGGCGCGGCTGCGGGCGTACGAGGAGTGGCGCCAGGAGCTGGCCCGCCACTCCGCGCTGGTCTCCGCCAACGCCGGCCGGCTGGCCGCGGTCCCCCGCAAGCTGACCCTGGCGAGCATGGGCACCGGCGCGTGGCGCGCCCGCTCCCGCACGCACGGCGCCGCGGGCCGCATCCGTCAGGCGCAGCAGCGCGTGCAGCGGCTCACCGCCAACCCGCGGACCCCACCCCCCGACCCCCTACGCTTCACCACCGTCCCCACAACCACCGGCGTGTCTGCGACCGGCGAGCCGGTGGCGGTGGTGGCGCTCGATGGGGTGGAGGTGGTGGGGCGGCTGCGGCTGGACGCCCTCACCGTGCGGGCCGGGGAGCGGCTGCTCGTCACCGGGCCGAACGGGGCGGGCAAGAGCACGCTCATGCGCGTCCTGGCCGGGGATCTGCGGCCGGACGCCGGGACGGTCGTGCGCACGGGCCGGGCCGGCCTCCTGCGCCAGGACGAGGCGGCCGGGCCGCCGGAGCGCACCCTGCTGGCCGCCTACGCGCACGGGCGGCCCGGGTCGCTGGACGAGCACGCGGACGCGCTGCTGGCCCTGGGGTTGTTCCGGCCCGCGGACCTGCGGCTGCGCCTCGGCGAGCTGTCGTACGGGCAGCGCCGCAGGGTCGAGCTGGCCCGCCTGGTCAGCGACCCGGTGGACCTGCTGCTGCTCGACGAGCCGACCAACCACCTGTCGCCGGACCTCGTCGAGCAGCTCGAAGAGGCCCTTGCCTCCTACCAGGGCGCGCTGGTGATCGTCACCCACGACCGCCGCCTACGCGCCACCTTCACCGGCTCCCACCTGGAGCTCCGCAACGGCGCCCCAGCCTGACCCACGACCGCCCCGCCGACCCGCCACTCGCCCGCCCGGCCGCGGACCAGCCGCCGGGCGGGCGGTCGGTTGCGGGGCGGCCGGGTGGAGTCAGCGGTCTGATGCCCTGATGGCGGTGCCTACCTCGCCCACCCGGTCGGCCAGCAGGCCGAGGGCGCCTACCGCGCGCGTCATCGGGTCGTCCTCGGCGCCGCCCAGTGCCTTGTCCCTCAGGTAGGCGGCTTTTACCGCGGCCCATCGTTCCGCCTGGGCGGGGGTCAGGCGGTTGCGGAGTTCGGCCAGTTTGAGGAGGTTGGCTTCGGCGTCGGTGGTCAGCGTCTGGGCCTCGCCCAGGTAGTGGTCGTCGATCAGGGCTTCCAGCTCGGCGTCGTTCATCGCGGGCACGATGCGCTCGGCCAGCTTGTTCATGTTCCGGTACGACCCCTGCAGCCGGTACGGCGGCTCCGTGCGCGCCGCGTCCGACTGCCCGGCCGAGGCGATGTAGGCCCGGTTGTTGGCCAGCACCACCTCCTGGACGCGCACCAGCTTGGCGAGCACGCCCAGGATCCGCTCCAGCTCGGGCTTGGTGTACGGATGCGCGAGCTGGTCCGGCCGGACCGCGGTGTCGCCCTTGGCCAGGCGTACGAGCAGCTCGACGTCGGAGCGGTCGCGGCCGGAGAGGGACGCGAGCACCGGGTTGGAGGTGAGGGCGTTGTCGATGTAGCTCAGCGCGAACAGCTCCTCGCGTCCGGCCAGCACGTCGCCCAGGTTCCACACGTCGGCCCGGTTGGCGAGCATGTCGGGGATGCGGAAGCGCTGCCCCGACTCGGTGTACGGGTTGCCCGCCATGCACACCGCGAACCGCTTGCCGCGCAGGTCATAGGTGCGGGTGCGGCCGTTCCACACGCCCTCGATGCGGCGCTGGGCGTCGCACAGCGAGATGAACTTCTGCAGCAGCTCGGGCGAGGTGTGCTGGATGTCGTCCAGGTAGAGCAGGGTGTTGTTGCCGCTCTCCAGCGCGAACGAGATCTTCTCGACTTCCTGCCTGGCCGTGGCGTCAGGCGCGTCGGCGGGGTCGAGCGAGGTCACCGCGTGGCCCAGGGCGGGCCCGTTGACCTTGACGAAGACCAGGCCGAGGCGGCTGGCCACGTACTCCATGAGGGTGGTCTTGCCGTAGCCGGGCGGCGAGATGAGCAGCAGCAGGCCGTTCTGGTCGGTGCGCTTGCCCGCGCCCGCCGCCCCGAGCTGCTTGGCGAGGTTGCCGCCGATGAGCGGCAGATAGACCTCGTCCAGCAGCCGGTTGCGGACGAAGGCGCTCATGACCTTCGGCTTGTACTCGTCGAGGCGCAGGCGGCGGCGCTCGGCCTCGACCAGCTCGCTTCGGCGCCGCTGGTAGGCGCGGAAGGCAGGCACCCGCTCGGCCGCGAACCGCCTGATGCGCGGCAGGATCTCGTCCAGCCGCAGCTCCAGCGCGCGATCCCGGATGCGGGGGTGGGTGCCGAGCAGCCCGTGCACGGTCTCGGCGGTGGCGGCGCTGGAGTCGTGGCGGGGCAGGTCGCACAGCAGCACGGCGACGGCCTCGGGCAGCTCGGGGCCCTGGCGGTAGGCGGTGAGCCAGGCGCGGGCGAGCTGGAGGCGTTCGGGGAGGGAGAGTGCTTTGAGATCGTCCTCGAACTCGCGGTTCTTGGCCGGGCCGAGCTCGTGCCTGAACCCGTCGAGCAGGTCGCGCGCCGCCTTCCCGGTCACGAAACCGGCCGGCGTCCCGCCCAGCTCCTCCACCAGGTACTCGCCGGCGAGCCGCGCGATCGCCTCCTGATCGGGGGCTCCGGCTTTCCCGGAGGGGGTGCCGGCTTGTCCGGGGTGAGCGGCGTTGTCCCCGATGAAGCGGGCGATGGCGGTGCCCAGCTCCGCGGCCAGCTCGGTCACGGCGGGTGCGGCGCCGAAGAGCTCACACGCGCGCACCAGCGACACGGCCCGGGTGGCCAATGTTTTACGTGAAACCTCGTCGGTCCCGAAGGCCCAGAAGAGCTGCGCCGCCGCCCGTACCTCGGCCGGATAACGCAGCAGCCCGGCCCCCTCGCGCAGCCGGACGAGCGTGTCGAGGATGAGCGTGGCGTCGTGGTCGTGGACGCCGCGCTCGTACCCCTCGTCGTAGCGCGACTCCGCGGCCTGCCTGACCAGGTCGGCGAGCGGCGCGCCCGCCGTGACGCCGTCGAGCAGGGAGACGGCGAGGTACTCCGCCCGGTACACCTCCGGCGTCTCCGAGACCAGCGACTGCTCCCAGAACGGCCGGGTGTCGGCGAACGACTCGGGCACGGGCGCCCGGTAGTCGGTGCCGGTGATGGTGAAGAACATCGAGCCGTCGTGGGGCACCAGTGTCAGGTCGATCGGCTGGGTGTTGACCGCGAAGCGGTGGTGGCCGAGGCGCAGCGTCTCGCCGCCGTCGTCGTACAGGTCGAGGCGGTCGCGCAGCGCCCGTCCCGCCTCCTGCTGCGCCGACTTGACCCGGCCTTCGAGCTCCTCCGCCCGTACGGCGTCGCCCAGCTCCCGCAGCTCGCCGGCCGCCGAGCGGACCCGCGCCACCATCGGGTCGGTAGCGAAGTAGGTGTTGACCTCGTCGAGCGACCCGAGCGTGCCGAGCCGCCTGGTGACGCCGGCCAGCACCCGTTCGGCTGAGGCGAAGACCCGGTCGGCGCGCCTGGCCAGCTCGTCGAGCTGGGTCTGCTTGCGGGCGGAGAACGCCTCGTAGACGTCGTCGCGCTTGGCGGCGAGCTGCCCCGCGAAGTCGTCGAACTCGCCGAAGCGCGACTCCAGGGTCTCGATCTGCAGCATCAGCCGGCCGAGCTGCTCGTCGCACCGCGCGGGCGTGTCGGCCATCGCGAGCGCGCCGGTGACGGCCTGCCCGAGCAGCGCGAACTCGGCGGCGAACGCGGCCCTGCCCTCAGCGCCGAGCAGCTCGCGGCGGCGGCCGTCGAGCACGGCCCGCGCCCGGTTCACGCCGCCGAGCACCTCGGCGATGCGCCCGAGGATGGAGGTGCGGACGGTCGCGTCGGCGATGTCCAGCGACCCGACGACCTCGGTGACGACTTCGAGCCCTTCTGCCTGCTCGGCGAGCCGGTCGGCGACGGGCGCGGCCTCGGCGGCGGTGCCGATGGCGGCGGCGTCGGCGGCCAGGCGTTCGACGGCGGCGTGGTAGGCGGTGAAGGCGTCCTCGCCGGACAGGAACGCGACGGCCCGCTGGCCGGCGCCGGCCACCGCCTCGGTGACGGCGGCGGACAGCTCGTCGAGCGCGGCGAGGTCGATGTAGCGGGTCTCGCGCAGCGTCACCAGGTGGCCCTGGGCGCGGCGCAGCGTGGCCAGCAGCGTCACCCACGCGTCGGCGGTGTCCGGGTCGTCGGCCTGGGCGCGGCGGACGAGCTGCGTGGTCTCCTCGCCGGCCGACTCCAGCGTGCGCGCGGCCTGGCGGGTGAGCTGCTCGACGTTCTCGTACTCGTCGAGCACCTGCTCGGCGGTGGCGCGGACGTCGGTGAGCGGCCCGAGCAGGCCGTGCTCGCCGAGCCAGTGGTAGGAGTCGAACGCGCGGGTGCAGGCCCCGATCAGCCCCTCGAACGTGCCGGTGGACGGCGCCATCTCCTCGACCATCCGCGCCACCGACAGGCAGTCGGAGATGCCGCGGACCAGCTCGGCGTTGCCGATGCGCTCCAGCGGCCCGGTGCCGACGGGCTGGGTGGCGGCGTAGGTGTCGGACACGTACGGCGTCTGCCACACCTGCATCGGGTGCACCCGGGTGGGCTCGTCGGAGGTGGCGCGGAAGACCACCATCGTGCCGTCGTCGAACAGCGAGTACCCGTGGCAGACGATCGGGGTGGCCACCTCCTTCCTGATCACGTTGTACGGCAGGAGCAGTGAGCGCCCGTCGCCCCTGGCGTGGAAGACGTACAGGACGTCCTCGCCGTTGGGGGAGCGCACCATGCGCTCGAACTCCAGGTCCGTCACGTCGGTGTCGAACGTCTTGCTGACGCCGGTGGCGAGGTAGTAGCCGCCGGGGAAGATGAGCCCCTGGTCCTCGGGCAGCCGCTGGCACGCCTGCCCGATGCCGTCGAGCCGCTCGACGCCCTTGGTGCGGGTGTTGAAGACGAGGTGGCGCCAGTCGGGTTCCTTGTACGGCCGGATCCGCATGAGGATGAGCGGCCCGACGCGGGCGTACTCGACGTCGGCGTCCCCGAGGCTCTGCAGCGGCTCGGCCACGGGCTCGGAGTAGATGCCGGCCCCTGTCTCGGTGTTGTCCTCGACCTTGATGGTGAGGTCGCCGCCGACGGTCTCGACGAAGACCTCGCCGTCGATGGAGATGTGCGGGTGGCGGCCGAGCACGTGGTCGTCGCGGGTGGTGGCGGTCCACTCGAAGTCGTGGGACGGCGGGAACTCGTGGTCGCGCTCACCCCTGTTATCCAGATATTTCAGGACTCCGGCGGTGCTGACCGTCCAGCGCAGCACCCGCGTGTCCCCAGGACCGGTCCTGAAGACCGCGAGCAGCTTGCCCTCGACCCGCCTGAGCTGCTGCAGGCGGGTCTCCTTGTAGTAGCGGTAGAGCTCGGCGAAGTCCTTCCTGAACGCCTCGTCGTCCAGCGCGGCCAGCCGGTCGGCGTCGAACCTGAAGGCGTCGCCCTCCCTGGAGAAGCGGTGCACGGCGAACACGTCGGCCACCGTCGTCTCCGGCTTGAGCCCGATGAAGACGTTGTAGCCGAACAACATCACCTCACCCAGGGAGACGATGTCCCTGGGGACGCAGTTGTGCTCCGTACGGATGCGCTCGGTGCCGAGCAGGCGCAGCTCGGCACCGCCGAACACCTTCAGCCGCTCGTCGTTGAGCCTGACCGCCGCCTCCGCGAGCGCCTTGGCCTGAGCCTGGAGGCGGTTCCTGAGGACCTCGTACGTCCCCGCCTCCAGGCTCGCTTCGAGCGTGCTCACTTCGCGCCGGCCAGCGCCGCCACCGGCGAGTCGGCGACACCCAGCCTGCGGGCGGTCTCCAGCAGCTCACCGAGGGCCGACGACTGCGGGCCGCCGTCCTGGATGAGCTTCATGAGCAGGGCGGAGACGGTGACGTTCTTGAGGTCCTCGGTGCTGATGCCGCCGACCACGCGGGCGAGGTCGGACGCCAGGCTCGCGCTGCCGTTCACGTACGGCGACACGACCGCCTCGGCGACCTGCGAGTGACCCACGAACCCGTCCACGACCTTGCCCGCGGTGATCGAGCCGACCACCTTGTCGAAGAACATGGTGTCGCCGCCGACGATGTCGATGTTGGCCTTGGCCAGACCGGCCGCGAGCACGCTGGCCTGCGACTCGGCGACCTGCCTGTTGACGTCGATGTGCTTGAGCCTGATCTCCTTGTCGGCCTCCAGCCGCAGGCGGTACTCCTCGTGCGCCCTGCTGGCCTCGTCCAGCGCGGCCATCGCGGCGGCCTTCTCGGTCAAACCTTCGGCCTCGGCCTTGAGCTTTTCGCCCACCGCCGCGGCGCCGGCCAGCGCCATGGCCTGCTCGCCTTCGGCGCGGGCCTTGAGCCGCTCGCCCTCGACCAGGGCCATCGCCTTCGCGCCGTCGGCCTCGGCGGCCAGCCGCTCCTTCAGCGCCAGCGCCTCGGCGCGGCCCACCTTCTCGATGGCCTCGGCGTCGCGCTCCTTGATCTGGACCTCCGCGAGGCCGGCCGCGGCGGTCTCGGCCTGGATGCCCTCGGCCAGCCTGATCTTGGCGCGCGCGTCCAGATCGGCGGCCTGCTGCCTGGCCTCGGCCAGCACGAGCTCCTCGCGGGCCTTGAACTTGGACGCGGCCTCGGCCGCCTCGGCTGCCTTGATGTCCTTGACCAGGTTCTCCTGGGCCTCGGCCTCGGCGGCGATGATGACCTGCTGGCGGGTGCGCTCGGCCTCCTCGACCACGCGCAGCCGCTTGATCGACTCCTCCTGCTCGGCGACGGTCTTGTCCACCGCGATGCGCTCGCGGATGACCTCGGCGATCGACCGCTTCTCGGTCTCGACCTCCTTGTCCTTCGCGATGCGCGACAGCTCGGTCTCCCGCTCGCGGGCGATGACCTCCAGCAGGCGGTCCTTCTCGATGCGCTCGGCCTCGATGGCGATCACGCGCTCGCGGTTCTTCTCGGCGACGGCGATCTCGCGGGCCCTGTTCTCGTTCGCGACGCCGAGCTGCTCGTCGGTCTTGAGGTTCGCGGCGTGGGCGCGCAGCCGCTCCTCGGCCTGGACGCGGGCGATCTCGGCCTCTTCGCGGGCCTTGACGGTCTCGATCTCGCGGCGCTGCTTCAGCTCGGCGTCGGCCTGGCGGCGCTCCAGCTCCAGGATGGCCTCGCGGGCGTCCACGTTCTGCCGGGTGATCTCCTTCTCCTCGTTGCGCTGGTACTCGTTGGTCCGCACGTGCTCGATCGCCGTCAGCTCGGTGATCTTGCGGATGCCCTGCGCGTCGAGGATGTTGCTCTTGTCGAGCTGGTGCAGCGCGGTCTGCTCCAGGTAGTCGATGGCCGCGTCCTCAAGGCTGTAGCCGTTGAGGTCGGTGCCGATCAGCCGGACGATCTCGTCGCGGAACTCGTCGCGCTTGGTGTAGAGGTCGACGAAGTCGAGGTGCTTGCCCGCCGTCTTCAGCGCCTCGGAGAACTTCGCGTTGAACAGCTCCTGCAGGGTCGCCTCGTCGCTGGCGCGGGTGGTGCCGATGGCCTGGGCGACCTTGATGACGTCCTCGGCGGTCTTGTTCACGCGGACGAAGAAAGTGATCTTGATATCGGCTCTGATGTTGTCGCGGCAGATCAGGCCCTCGCGGCCGGTGCGTTCAATCTCGATCGTCTTCACCGAGATGTCCATGATCTCGGCTTTGTGGACGACCGGAAGGACCACCGCGCCGGTGAACGTCACGTCGACCTTGTTGACCTTCGACACGATGAGTGCCTTGCCCTGTTCGACCTTGCGGAAAAGGCGGCCGATCACGAGCAGCAGGCCGATCACGATGACGAGGACGACGGCGAGGAATACGCCGAAGCCGGTGGAGATGACGTCCATCAGTGCTCACTTTCGTACGGCATGACCAAGAAGAATTCGCCGTCTTTGTCGTAGTCGAAGATGAGGGCGGCGTCGCCGCGCTTCAGGCGGTCGGCGCCGGTCGTACGCACCTGCACGATCGCGGACGAGCCGTCGGCGGAGGTGACCTCGGCCTGGCCGAAGTCGGGCGTGGCGGTGCCGGTGCGGATCACACACATCTGGCTCGCGAACTCATCGCGTGAGCGGGTCTCCCCTTGGGGGAAGAGTGCGCGCAGCGGTCTCAGCAGGGCACGGACGGCGAGCCAGGCCAGGGCCGACGCGGCGAGCGGCACGACGATCAGCAGGCCGCCGCTCGTCAGCACGGCGCCGATGAGGCACAGCAGCCAGGCCAGCGCGACGAGCAGCGACAGCGCGACGCCGGCGGGAACTCCCCCGAACCCCAGCCAGGCGGCGTCGTCCTCGATCTCGAACAGACCGGTGATCACGGCCAGCCAATAGGCGACGACCACCCCGAGCAGGAAGGTGAAAATGACAGTCGGAAAACCTAACGCGATGCTGAAGAAGTCGGTCATGCCGCCCCGGTGTTGCCCCGTCCCCGTGTGTGTCCATTCGGACTATATCTAGATAAAGCACGAGTAAAGGAAAAAGTTCCCGAGTCGATATGGTGTTGACCTCAAGCTCAGTTGAGGTAGCAGGCTTGATCGCATGAGCGATCTGATGAGAGCGGCCGCCTTCGCAGAAACGGGCGGACCGGAAGTGCTAAAGCTGATGGAACTGCCCGCTCCCCAGGCGGGGCCCGGCCAGGTGCGGGTCCGGGTGCGGGCCGCGGGCGTGCAGCCGTTCGACACGGCCATCCGGGCGGGCTGGATGCCCGGCTACCTCGATGACATCCCCTTCCCGCGCATTCCAGGCAACGAGTTCGCCGGCGTGATCGACCAGGTCGGGCCGGAGGTGACCGGGTTCTCGCCGGGCGCCGAGGTGCTCGGGTTCAGCGTGCTCAACTGCTGCGCCGAGTACGTCGTGGTGCCGGCCGCCAACGTGACGCCCAAGCCGGCCGGGGTGCCGTGGGAGGTGGCGGGGAGCCTCACCGCCGGGGTGCAGACGGCCGAGATGGCCCTCGACAACCTCGGGCTGGCCGCCGGCGAGACGCTGCTCGTGCACGCGGCGGCGGGCGGTGTGGGCACGGCGGCTGTCCAGATCGCCAGGCGGCGCGGGGCCACCGTGATCGGCACCGCCCGCGAGGCCAACCACGACTACCTGCGTGAGCTGGGGGCGATCCCCGTCACCTACGGCGAGGGGCTGGCCGACCGGGTCCGCGCGCTGGCGCCCGGCGGGGTGGACGCCGCGCTCGACGGGGCCGGTGGGCACGCGCTTGAGGTATCGCTCGACCTGGTCGCCGACCGGGGGCGCATCGTCACCATGGTCGAGCACGACAAGGCCGGCGCGCTCGGGGTACGGCTGGTGCAGGGGGAGCGGTCGGCCGAGCGGCTCGGACGGTACGCGCGGCTGTACGCGGAAGGCTCCTTCTCCTGGCGGGTGCGGCGGACGTACCGGCTGGAGGAGGCGGCGGAGGCCCACCGCGACGTCGAGGGCCGCCACGGCGCCGGCAAGGTCGTCATCACCCCCTGACGCCCGCACCCCGTCATGGGGCGGGCCGCCCGGGCGGCCGGCAGGCGTTCGGGGTGGGTGGAGTGTCTCTGGTCGCTCGGCCGGTCACCAGCGCGTGTGCACGGCCTCGGCGATCCTGAGCTGGACGTCGTCCAGTTCGCGATCGCCTTCGCGGACCAGCCAGAGGCAGTTCTGCAGCACCCGGCCGAGCGTCCAGCCGGCCGCCCTCCGCCGGTCGGCGCCGAGTCCTTCGGTCATGAGGTCGAAGCGGCGCAGCGTCTCCCCGCGTACGTCGCCGGTCGCCACCGCCTCGTCCCAGCGGTTCCACAGGGCGGGCAGCAGCTCGAACCCGGGATCGCCGGCCAGCGGCTTCGGGTCGATGACCAGCCACGGCTCCCGGTCGGCGGCCAGCACGTTGGCGTAGTGCAGGTCCCAATGCAGCAGCCGGTCGCGATGCCCGCCCGCCAGCTCAGGGGTCAGCTCGGCGACCGCGCCGGCGCACCGCCGCAACCAGGCGCGGTCCCGCTCGCGCGGCAACGCGGCGACGGCCGCGTCCACCTCGTCCAGCATGCGCCACGCGATGTCCTCCAGCCGCCGCAACCCGGACGCCGGCGCGGGGCGGGAGGAGAGGCGGCCCAGGAGGGCGGTGAGGGTCTCCAGGGCCGCGGTGACGTCGGGGACGTCCTCCAGGGAGCGGTGGGCGTGCAGACGTTCGAGGAGCAGAGTGCCGGTCTCGGGGTCGGCGGCGAGGAGGCGTACGGCGCCGTCGCCCGCCCACGCACGCAGCGCCAGGGCCTCGTCGGCGGTCTCCTCCGTGACGGGCTGGAGCTTGAGCGCCGCCCGCGTCCCGTCGGCCCGCACCACGGGCAGCACGAGCGCCACGATGCCGTGGCTCGGCTCGCCGTCAGGTCGCAGCTCCCACTCGTCGAGGAAGCGCTCGGCCAGCCCGGGCAGCGCGGCCACCCAGGCGGGCCCCGCGTCGTCCGCGTAACGCAGGTGCGAGGCGGTCAGCGCGGCGGGCACCGTGATCCGCATGGCTCCGGATCAGTAGTGCCAGGGGTAGGGCGACCAGTCGGGCTCGCGCTTCTCCAGGAACGCGTCGCGGCCCTCGGCCGCCTCGTCCGTCATGTACGCCAGCCGCGTCGCCTCGCCCGCGAACAGCTGCTGACCCACCAGCCCGTCGTCCACGGCGTTGAAGGCGTACTTGAGCATGCGTTGCGCGGTGGGCGACTTGCCGTTGACCTTGCGGGCCCACTCCAGCGCGGTCGCCTCCAGCTCCGCGTGCGGCACCACGGCGTTGACCATGCCCATGCGGTGGGCGTCGGCCGCGCTGTAGGTCTCGCCGAGGAAGAAGATCTCGCGGGCGAACTTCTGCCCGACCTGCCGGGCGAGATACGCAGAGCCGTAGCCGCCGTCGAAGCTGGCGACGTCGGAGTCGGTCTGCTTGAAGCGGGCGTGCTCGGCGCTGGCGAGCGTGAGGTCGGCGACGACGTGCAGACTGTGCCCGCCGCCCGCGGCCCACCCGGGCACGACGCAGATGACGACCTTCGGCATGAACCGGATGAGCCGCTGCACCTCAAGGATGTGCAGGCGGCCGGTGGAGGGGGTGCCGTCGGCGTACTGGTAACCGTCCTTGCCCCTGATGCGCTGGTCGCCGCCGGAGCAGAAGGCCCAGCCGCCGTCCTTGGGCGAGGGGCCGTTGCCGGTCAGCAGCACGCAGCCGACGTCGGTGGTCTGCCGGGCGTGGTCGAGCGCGCGGTAGAGCTCGTCCACGGTCTGGGGCCTGAAGGCGTTGCGCACCTCGGGCCGGTTGAACGCGACGCGCACGGTGCCGTGGTCGACGGCCCGGTGGTAGGTGATGTCGGTGAAGTCGAAGCCCTCGACGGGCTGCCACGCCTTGGGATCGAACAACTCGGAGACCATGGCCGAGAGCCTAACCGATCTGGTTTTCCGCCCATTCGGCCCACTCGCGCTGGCTCTGGGCGAGGCGGCGGCCGTAGTCGAGGACGAGGCGGCCGTACACGGAGAGGTCGTCGCTGCCGCTCTCGACGAACTCGCGGATGCTCTCGATGTGCTCCAGCTGCTTGCGTGCGAGCTGCGCCTGGCCGTTGAGATAGGCTTGGCCTGCTCGGGGGAGAGCCGGCCGAGGAAGAAGACCCGCAGCAGCATGTCGCTGCGCACCACCCGGGTGGGCTGGACGTCGGTGAGCCAGTGGCGCAGCTCGGCGAGGCCCGCTTCGGTGATCGTGTACTCCTTGCGCCCGCGCGGGCCCTCGGCGCTGACGTCCACCAGACCGGCGTCGGCGAGCACCACGGCCTGGGCGGTGGCCTTCACCGTCGCCGCCACCGCCCTGACCGTGGTGCTGCACGCCTCCCTTCACGCGACGGCGACGGTGGTCGCCATCAAGGTGCTCTCGTTCGTGGTGCCCGCCGCCTTCACCGCGTGGTATCCGAACCACGTGCGGCGGGCGGGTGCTGTCGGCTAGGTGACCTCGGCGCGCAGCTCCGCGAGCAGCTCCCCCTGGTCGGCCAGCATGTCGGTGAGGATGCGTCGGGCGGCGCCCAGCAGGTCGGCGAGCTCGGGCGTGGCCAGCGTGTAGACCACGGTGCTGCCCTCGCGGATCGCACTCACGATGCCGGCCCTGCGCAGGACGGCGAGCTGCTGGGAGAGGCTCGAGGCCTCGATGTCGATCTGGGCCAGCAGGTCCCTGACGGGCAGTGGCCCTTCCTGGAGTAGCTCCAACACTCGGATGCGAGCGGGGTGGCCGAGCGTTCGGAAGAAGTCGGCCTTGGCCTGATAGACCTCCACGTGCATAGGTTCAGAGTAATCCAGTTCAGTTGCATAATTCTTCAAGTCGCTATGTTGTTGGATAGCATGACAGCGGGGACTAGGGAGTAGCCATGGGCCGAGGAAGAGCCAAGGCGAAGCAGACGAAGGTCGCTCGCCAGCTGAAGTACGCCAACCACAACATTGACTACGACCGGCTGCGCGAGGAGCTGGGCGCTGACACGCGACGCGAGGAGATCTACCCGCCTACGCCGTCGGAGCAGGAGTCCGAACGCGGGCGTTGACCAGGGGCCCGCTGCGCGGATCGCCGGAGCCCAGGGCTCCGGCGACCCCCATGACGCCGCGTCCGCAGGTCAGGTCGCGCAGGTGTCGTGCGTGGCGTCGAAACCCTTGAGCGCCTCGGTGTCGCCCGCCCGCAGCGGCTTGAGCCCCTGCCAGTCGTCGCCGATGACCAGCACCAACCGGCTCGTACGCGCCGCCGCCAGCTCCTTCGGCCGGCTCTTGAGCACGTCCTTGGACAGGGTGGGCACCCGGGTCTCGCCGTTGGGCCCGTAGAAGACGGTGGTTCGCTTCTGCGGCTTGCGGGCGGTGTCGCCGATCTTGGCGATGTGATAGCCGCGCTGTTCGAGGGCGGCGGCCACCTCGGTCGCCAGCCCCGTACGCCAGGTGCCGTTGCGCAGCTCGACCTGGATCTTCGAGCGGGCCACCTTCTCCTGGCCGCCCTTGACGCCTTCGACGCTCTCGTCCTTGGCGACGATCTGGAACAACGTGCGCGCCTGCGGCTGCACCCACTCCACGCGGCCCGGCTGGGTGAGCGAGTAGTGCCACGGGGTGGTGATGAAGCGGATCTTGCCGACGTCGATGCCCTGGAGGCTGGTGGCGAGGTCCTTCATGACGCCGAGGGTCAGGCCGCGGTCGGTGGTGACGGCCTGGGTGGCCGCGTCGAGGATGGCGAGCAGCCTGGCGGGGTCGGTGAGCGTCTCGCCGCTCAGCACCTTCTTCACCATCGAGGCGATGAACATCTGCTGCCGCTGGATGCGCCCGATGTCGGAGCCGTCGCCGAGGCTGTAGCGGGCGCGTACGTAGCCGAGCGCCTGCTCGCCGTTGAGGCTCTGCCGCCCGGCGGGCAGGTGCAGCAGCGCCTTCTTGTCGTTGACCGGCTCGGGCAGGCACACCTCGACGCCGCCGACGGCGTTGACGATGCCCTTGAAGCCGGTGAAGTCGACCTTCACGAAGTGGTCGATGTGGATGCCGGTGAGCGACTCGATCGTCTTCCAGGTGCAGCCGATGCCGCCGGAGTTGAACGACTCGTTGATCATGCCGAGGTGGGCCTGCTGGCCGGGGAAGGCGCCGGTGGCCCGGCAGGCGGGCAGCTGGACGAGCGAGTCGCGCGGGAAGCTGATCACCATCGCGTTGTCGCGCTGCGACGACACGTGGACCAGCATGATCGTGTCGGTGCGCTCGCCGGCGACCCGGCCGTACTTGGCGTTCTTGCCGTTGCGCTGGTCGGAGCCGACGACCAGGAGGTTCATCGCGGTGCCTGCCACCTTGGGCGGGCGGGTGGCGCCGAGGTCGTCGGCGGTGAGGTCGGTGTGCTTGACGTTGCCGGTCAGCCGGGCGAAGACGCCCACCGCCACCCCGACGACGAGGAGCACGACGACCACGCTGATCGTGATGACCCAGCGCAACCAGTGGCGGCGCCGCCGCGGAGTGCGGTGACCGGACGGTGGCACCTCGACAGGCCCGCTGCTCACGTGACTTCCCCCTAGACCGGGGCCGAGGGTAGCCGCCCGTGGCCAAGAGCCTCGCCGTACAGATCTCGGCCGGTGAACAGTGCCAGAGTGTACTCAGTCAGGCACGCTCATGCGCAGGGATACGCTGCCTCGCAGGTCGAGCCAGGCGGTGCCGGGGCCGCGCACCAGCCTGAGCACCACCTCGTCGCAGCCGGGGCAGCGGGCGACCAGGCCGGGTTCCGGCCCGTACACGCGCAGTGACGCCACCGGCCCGGTGAGGCCGCAGCTCGCGCAGCGGCCGGTCGCGGAGACCACGTCCACCGCGAAGATCTCGCCGAGCGGGCCGGCCAGCGCGTTGCCGTCGAGGTGTTCCGCTGTCATGTCAGCCTCCGGTGGGACCGAATCGTTCGGTTCTGATGCGCTCGGGGGCGTGGCCGAGCGCGAGCAGCAGGTCGGCCGCCGCCTCCACGAACCCGGTCGGCCCGCACACGTAGCAGTCGGGCTCGAACGTGGCCGGCCAGCCGCCCTCGGCCAGGTCGTCCAGCATGATGCGGCGGGCGGGGCGGGACGCGCCGCCGGGGACCGAGCGGGTGTAGAGGTAGGAGACGTCGAGGCCGGGGTCGGGGCCGCGCAGCTCGTCGGCGTAGTAGCGGCGGTCGGGCGCGCGCACCGAGTACACCAGCCGGAAAGGCACGCGGCTGCCCGCCTGCCGGCGTGCCCTGATCATCGCCATCAGCGGCACGATGCCCGACCCGCCGCCGACCAGCAGCACCGGCGGCTTGCTCTCCGTACGCCAGACGAACCAGCCGCCCACCGGGCCGCGGATCTCGACCTGGTCGCCGACCTCCATAACCTCGGTCAGGTAGGGAGACACCTCGCCGTCGGGCACGCTCTCGACCGTCAGCTCGATCATGTCGCCGTCGGCCGGCGCGGCCAGCGAGTAGCTGCGCTGCGTGGTGTAGCCGTCCTCGGCCGTCAGCCGCACGTCCACGTGCTGGCCCGCCAGATGCCCTGGCCAGCCGGGCACCCGGAGGCGAAGCGTGCGCGCGCTCGGGGTCTCGGCCCTGGCGGCGACCAGCTCGGCCGGCCGCCAGACGAGGCGGCGGCGCACCTCAGTCGCCCTCGTAGCGCTGCTCGCGCCACGGGTTGCCGTAGTTGTGGTAGCCGGCGGTCTCCCAGAAGCCCGGCCAGTCCTCGTTGAGCAGGCGGATGCCGCGTACCCACTTGGCGGACTTCCAGAAGTACAGGTGCGGCACGATCAGCCGGGCGGGGCCGCCGTGCCGGGGCTCCAGCTCCTCGCCGTCGAAGCGGTGCACGATCCACGCCTTGCCGTCGAGCAGGTCCTCGACCGGCAGGTTCGTGGTGTAGCCGCCGTAGGAGTAGACCAGGGCGTACTCGGCGGCCGACTCGACCTCCTCGAAGAGCGCGTCCAGCGAGACGCCCTCCCATGTGGTGTCGAGCTTCGACCACTTGGTCACGCAGTGGATGTCGACGGTCGGCGTCTCGGTGGGCAACCGCATGAACTCCGGCCACGACCAGCGGTGGGTCTGCCCGTCCTCGGTGTCGATGGCGAACTCCCACCGGTCGAGCGGGATCCGCGGCGTCGGGCCTGCCGACAGCACGGGGAAGTCCTCGACCAGATATTGGCCGGGCGGCAGCCGCTCGCTCTCGTCCCTGCGTCTACCTGTGAAACCGCGCGAAATGATGGCCACGTCCGCCTCCCGAGGCCATTTCACCACGATCCGCCCCGATGGTCGCCGGCGACGCGCGGGCTCGGGGCGCGGGGTCAGGGTGCGGGGTCAGGGTGCGGGGTCAGGGTGCGGGGTCGGGCAGGCGGTCGGAGCGCGGCCAGACGTAGGGGAGGTCGTCCGGCTCGTCGCCGAAGACCGGCCGGTAGAAGTCCGGGTCTTTGCGCAGCAGCGCCGAGCGGTGGCTGAGGTGCAGCGCCTCGTCGCCGAGCCAGGGCGGCAGCTCGCCGGCCGCCGCCAGCTCGCTCTGGTCGCGTACGCCCGGCCTGCCCAGATGCGCGGCCAGCTCGGTCGTCATCGTGCCCGCGCACGTGTCGGAGCGGTCCAGGGAGCACCAGCGCACGCACACCTCGAGGCCGTAGCGGACGAGGGACTCCGCGTAGCCGGTCCACATCTTGACGACGGGGTGGTGGCGCCAGCCGTAGCCGGGGACGGTGAGGGCGCGCAGCACCTGGAGCGCCTCGACGCGCTGCTTGCCCAGCCGCAGCGGGTCAAGAACCGCCGCCGATGCCGCGAAATCCGGATAAGGCAGGAATGTTTGCATCGGTCCCCCCGGCTGACGTGCCCCTTCTCGCGGATGGTATAGACCTGCCGCCGCCCGTCGCTCACAATCAGCGCATGGGAGACGCCTATGTCGGTGCTCGGACGCCGCGACGGGAAGACGCCAGGCTGCTTACCGGAAAGGGACGCTACGTCGGCGCGGTGCGCCTGCCCGGCACGCTCCACGCGTACGTGCTGCGCAGCCCCATCGCGCACGGCCGGTTCCTCGGCTGCGACGCCAAGGCGGTCAGGGCCCTGGAGGGGGTGATCGACGTCATCACCTCCGAGGAGGCCGCCGGCCTGCGCCTGCCCTGCGTCAGCGTGACACCGGGGCAGCGGCTCGACTCCTACCCGGTGCTCGACGACACGATCAGGTACGCGGGCCAGCCGCTCGCCGTCGTCGTCGCCCGTACGCCGGAGGCCGCCAGGGACGCCGCCGACCTCCTCGACCCCCACCTCGACGAACAGCCCGCCGTCGTCGGCGTCGAACACGCCCTGGAGGACGACGCGCCCGCCATCTACCCCGAGCTGGGCGGCAACGTGCTCGCCGACTACACGATGGGCGACGACGACTGCCAGGCCGCCGTGGACGGGGCCGCGCACGTCGTCGAGATGACGTTCAGGATGGGCCGGGTCTCGCCGTACCCGATGGAGCCGCGCGGCGTGGTGGCCGCGTACGACGGCGACGAGCTGACCGTGCACATCTCCTCCCAAGCGCCCCACCACGTGCGCGAGCACCTGGCCGACGCGTTCGGCATGGTCCACGACCGGGTACGCGTGATCAGCCGCGACACCGGCGGCGGCTTCGGCGGCAAGGAGCACGTCTATCCCGACGAGGCGCTGATCTGCCTGGCCGCGATGCGCACCGGCCGCCCGGTGAGCTGGACGGAGTCGCCGGGCGACCGGGTGATCGCCACGCTGCCCGCCCGGCAGGCCGTGCACCGGGCGCGGCTGGCGCTCGACGACGACGGGCGCTTCGTCGCGATGTACGTGGACGTGCTCGGCGACCTCGGCGCCCATCCGTCGAACGTGGGCTGCTCGACGTTCGCGGTGACGGCCACGCTGCTGCCGGGGCCGTACCGGTTCGACCGGTTCGCCGTCCGCGTGCGCGGCGTCCTCACCACGACCACCCCGACCGGCTCCTACCGCGGCTTCGGCATGCCCGAGGCCACCCTGACCAGGGAACGGCTGATCGACGAGGCGGCCCGCAGGCTCGGCATCGACCGCGTCGAGCTGCGGCTGCGCAACATGTACCGGCCGGACGAGCTGCCCTGCACGACCCGGGTGTACCAGACGTACGACTCAGGCGACTACCCGCGCGCCCTGAGCATGGTGAAGGACCTGGTCAGGCCGGTCGCGAAGGACGACGGGCGCAGGCGCGGCATCGGCTACTCCTGCCACGTCGAGTCCACCGGCATGGGCCCCTCGATGGACATGAAGGCCATCGGCATGCTGGCCGCCGGCTACGAGAGCGCCGTGCTGCGCATGGACCAGGACGCCTCCGTGGTCGTCACCTCCGGCGTCGTCTCGATCGGCCAGGGCATCGAGACGACGCTGGCCCAGCTCGCCGCCGACCGCATGGGCGTGCCCATCGAGTCCGTACGGGTGGTGCTCGGCGACACGGCGGCGACCCCGTACTCGTCGGTCGGATCCGTGGCCAGCCGCTCGCTGCCGCTCGGCGGCGGCGCGCTCACCCAGGCCGCCGACCGGTTGCGCGGCAAGCTGCTGGCCATCGCCGCCCACCGGCTCGAAGCGGCCGCCGACGACCTGGAGATCGCCGACGGCGCCGTGCGGGTGAAGGGCGACCCGCGGGCCGCGTTGACGCTGCGCGAGCTGGCCACCTCGGCCTGGCGCGGCTGGGACCTGCCCGACGGCATGCAGCCCGGCCTTGAGGAGCGGGTCAGCTACGACCCGCCCGCCTACACCTTCGCGTACGGCGCGCACGCGGCGGCCGTGGCCGTCGATCCCGAGACAGGGGCCGTCGAGGTCGAGGGCTACTGGGTGGTCAACGACTCCGGCGTGCTGGTCAACCCCACCGTCGTCGAGGGGCAGCTGCGCGGCGCCGTGGCGCAGGGCATCGGGCAGGCGCTGACCGAGGAGATCGTCTACACCGAGGAGGGGCAGCCGATCACCGAGTACCTGCTGCCGACGACGCGCGAGATACCCGACATCGAGGTCGTGATGACGGAGACGCCGTCGCCGGTGACGCCCGGTGGCATGAAGGGCGCGGGTGAGGCCGGGACGATCGGGCCGCCCGCGGCCATCGCCAACGCGGTCGCCGACGCCCTCCCGGAGATCGCCGGCGCGATCACCCAGGTCCCGCTCACCCCGTCCACCGTCTGGTCCCTGCTCCGGCGGGCGCGATAGGAGCCTTCCTGCCGGTGATCAGGCCGGGGACGGGCCGCCGATGAGGTCTTCCAGGGCCTTGCCCGACTCCGACAGCGCCCGCTCCAGCGCCTGCCGGCCGGCCGGCTTGTGCTCGGGCTCCGGCCGCTTGCGGCGCTTGGCGTCGTTCTTGGGTGCGTTGTGGTCTGCACTGCTCATGCGGGTGTGCGTACCCGGCCCGGCGCCGCCGTGCGCGGCGACAGGCAAATCCCTGCCGATTTCTCCCCGAAACTTTGACCCGTTGCGGCCTTTCATACGTACACGTTTCGACGGCCGTGTACGTCAACCCCTAGGCAGGTCCTCTTGTTGAGAGACACGCGCGTCAGCCGCCCCTCAGCATCGGAAAGAGACGCCATGACCAGGCTGCGATCGACTCGCCGGAGCCGTCAGCAGTATGCGTGGCCGTTGCGCGAGGACGCACGGACGGCCGGTCACGCCCGAGCCCTCATGCGGAAGCAGCTGTCGGAACTCGCCCTCCCTCCTTCCCTGGTGGACGACGCGGTGCTCATGGTGAGCGAGCTCGTCACCAACGCCCTCATGTACGGCGACGACCCGTACGAGCTGCTGCTCCTGGTGGACCCGAGGGAGGTCATGTGCGTCGTCGTGGACGGCAGCCCCCTGCTGCCCGCGCCCGCGCCGCACGACCTCGCCGCCGAGCACGGGCGGGGCCTGCGCATCGTGGCGCGGCTGTCCGACGGCTTCTACGGCTGCCATCCCCAGCGCTACGTCACCCGGCCCGACCTGGTCGGCAAGGCCACCTGGTTCGCGATCCCGCGCCAGGGGGCGGCGGGCGACGTCGTACCGATCAGGGCGGGGCTCTGACCTGGCGGTGATCCGCGGCGTGATAATCGAGGCGTGCTGCGGCCATCGAGGCGTTCCTTACTGCGGTTCGGCGGCGTGGCCGCGGCCGGGACGGTCGGGGCGCTGGCGCCCGCGCGGGCGGCGTACACGCCGGACACCGCGTTCGTGCTGCTGCGCCGCCGCTGGCGGGAGGTGACGGCGGGGCCGCCGCACGATCCGCGGGCCCGCCCCTACCGGGCGCTGGGCCGGGCCGCCGCCCGCCACCTCGCCACGATGGCCCCTCGCTCCTCCTCGCTCTGGCCCGACGAGCCCTTCCCCTCGTCCACGGTCACGCCTGGGCGGCTGCGGACGATGGCGCACGCGTACGTGATCGACGGCACCGGCCTGACCGGCGACCCGGCGCTCGCCGAGGCGGTCGAGGAGGGCGTCGCCCATTACCGCCGCCACGTCTACGCCGCCGGAGCCGAGGCCGTCGGCAACTGGTGGCACTGGCAGATCGGCATCCCGCGGGCGCTGCTCGACGCCGTCGTCCTGACCGGAGCGGACGATCCCGCGCTGGCCGAGTCGGTAGACCACTTCGTGCCGCCGCGCCGGCTGCGCCACTACACCGGCACCAGCACCGCCGCCAACCGGGTGGACCTGTGCCTGGTGACGCTGCTGCGCGCCATGCTGACCGACGACCACGTCCGCGCCGAGCTGGCGGTCTCGGCGCTGGCGCCGGTGCTCGTGCCGGTGTCGGAGGGCGACGGGTTCTACCGGGACGGCTCGTTCGTGCAGCACACGTCCGTGCCCTACCAGGGCGGCTACGGCGTCACGCTGCTGTCGGGCCTCGCCACCCTGTACGCCGCGCTGCGCGGCACGCCGTGGGAGCTCGCGGACGGGAGGGTGTTCGACCTGGTGGAGCGGTCTTTCGCGCCCTTCGTTCGTGACGGGGCCTGCATGGATCTCGTACGCGGCCGGGGCATCAGCAGGAGGTCGTGGGGCGACCACGAGCGCGGCAGGGAGATCGCCGCCGCCGTGCTGCTGCTGGGCGAGAGCGCACCGGCCGCGTACCGGGAGCGGTGGCAGGCCATGGTCAAGGGGTGGGCGGTGCGCGGGACGTACCGGCCGATGCTGGAGCACGCCGCGCCGGCCCTGCACGCCCGGCTGGCGCCGGTCATGTCCGACGCCGCCGTGCCCGCCGCGCCCGAGCCGGTCGGTCACCGGCTGCTGCCGATGAGCGCCCGAGCCGTGCACCGCAGGCCGGGCTGGTGCGCGGCGCTCAGCATGGCCTCCGACCGCATCGGCCACTACGAGCACGGCAACGGCGAGAACCCGCGCGGCTGGCACACCGGCTCCGGCCTGCTCTACTGGTGGGCGGACGGCCACGGCGACCACTACTCCGACGGCTTCTGGGCGACCGTCGACCCCTACCGGCTGCCCGGCACGACGGTCTCCACCCGGCGGCTGCCCGACGGGGCGGGGGAGGCGTGGGGCGGCACGCGGACGCCGTGGCGGTGGGTGGGCGGCGCGACCGACGGCACGTACGCGGCGGTGGGCCAGCACCTGAGCGGGCTGGAGAGCACGATGGAGGCGTTCAAGTCGTGGTTCTTCCTCGACGACGCCGTGGTCTGCCTCGGGGCCGGCGTCACCGCGCGCGACGGCGTACCGGTCGAGACGATCGTGGACAACCGCAGAACCACCGCCCCCCTCACCGTCGCCGACGGCTGGGCCCACCTTGAGGGCCACGGCGGCTACGTCGTCCCGGGGCAGCAGCTCCGCACACTGCGGGAACGCCGATCCGGCGGCGGAGCCCGGCGCGACTACGTGACGCTCTGGCTCGACCACGGCGTCGATCCGCGCGCCGCCTCCTACCAGTACACCCTGCTGCCCGGCGCGGACCTGGAGCGGACCCGCGCCTGGGCCGCGGACCCCGGGCGGGTGCGGGTGCTCGCCAACACCGCCCGGATCCAGGCCGTCCACGTGCCGGCGCTGCGTCTCACCGCCGCCTGCTTCTGGAACGCGGGCACCGCGGGCGGCCTGACTGCGTCCGCACCGTGCGCCGTGCTGGCCCAGGAGCACGCCGACGGCACCGCGACGCTGACCGTCGCCGACCCCCGCCGCGACCTCGCCGAGCTGGCCGTCACCTGGGCGGCTCCGGTGGTGGGGCTGCTGCGCGGGCCTGCCCGGTCATCGGGAAGGACGCTGACCTTCGAGCGGCTCGGTGACATGGAGGGCGGCTCGGTGACCGTCACCTTGCGCCTCGACACGGGATGAGAACCGGGGGTGCCGGGGTTGAACGATCCTATGGAGGTACCGATGGGCGGCAACGGGCGGGCGTTGGTCCTGGGTGGCGGCGGGATCGCCGGCATCGCGTGGGAGACGGGGGTGATCGCGGGGCTGGCGGAGCAGGGCGTCGACGTGCTGGGCGCCGATCGGATCATCGGCACGTCGGCGGGGTCCACGGTGGCCGCGCAGATCACCAGCGGTGTTCCGCTGCCCCATCTGCTCGCCCGCCAGACCGATCCCGCCCTGCACACGCCCGAGCTGGACTCCGGGGTGCCGATGGAGGAGCTGTGGGCTCGCTTCCAGCAGATCGCCGAGAGCACGCCTGACCCCGAGGCGCAGCGGCGCGAGATCGGCGCGCTGGCGCTGGCCGCCGAGACCGTCGCCGAGGCGGAGCGCAGGGCCGTGATCGAGGCTCGGCTGCCCGTTCACGACTGGCCGGAGCGCGATCTCGTCGTCGTCGCCGTGGACGCGCGGACGGGCGAGCCTCGCCTGTTCGGGCCGGACGACGGCGTGTCCTTGGTGGACGCGGTGGCGGCCAGCTGCGCGGTGCCGGCCGTGTGGCCGTGCGTGACGATCGGTGGCGCCCGCTACATGGACGGCGGCATCCGCTCCAGCACCAACGCCGACCTGGCGGCCGGGTTCGAGCGGGTGCTCGTGCTGGCGCCCACGCCCGACATGGGGGAGCCGGCCTGGTCCGGGCTTAAGGGCGCGGTCGAGGTGATCGAGCCCGACGAGGCTTCGCTGGCCGCCTTCGGCACGAACGCGCTCGCCCCCTCCTCCCGCACCCCGAGCGCCAAGGCCGGCCACGCCCAGGGCCGCGCCGTCGCCGCCAAGGTCGCCGCTCTCTGGGGCTGACGGAGGTGCCGGGTCAGGGGATCGCCGTTCGCGCGGTGGCAGGCGCGGTGCCGCATCACGGGATCGCCGTTCGCGCGGCGGCCGACATGGCGTCGGATCGTGGGGTCGCCGTGCAGTTCGTGCGTGAGGCGGTGGCCGCTGCGGATGCGGATCTGCCTGCGCCGTGGCGGCCCGGCGCCACCCGCGTCGCGTGTGACGAGGCGATCGGGCTGGTGCGGGAGCTCTGGCAGCGCACGGGTGACGAGCTGCTGGCCCTCGGACCGCGTCCGGTGCCGCCGGGCACGTTCCGGATGATCTTTCTCGGCCTGATCCACACTCCTGACCTGAGGACGGCGCTCGACCGGTTTGTCCAGTTCGCTGCGCTCACCACCGGGTTCTCGCGCAGCCGGCTCGTCGTCGGCGGCGGGACGTGCCGGGTCGAGATCGCCGCTGAGCCGGGGGTCGTCGTCAGGCCGCTCGCCGCCGAGCTGATGCTCGCGCTCGTGCATCGGTTCGCGGCGTGGCTGGCGGCGCGGCGGGTGCCGCTGACGGCTCTGGAGCTGCCCTTTCCCGAGCCCGGCCACAGCGCCGAGTACGTGTCCGTGTTCGGCGTCGTGGCCGCCTTCGACGCGCCGGTGGCGGCCATCGAGTTCGACGCCCGCGAGCTGAGCGCTCCCGTCGTCCGCGAGGAGGGCGACCTGCTGGCGTATCTTTGCAGGTCGCCCGCAGACCTGATCCACCACCGCGACTACGGTACGACGACCGCCGACCGCGTACGCACGATCATCGAACGCGCGCAGGCCGCAGGCCGCACCCAGGCCGCCGATGTGGCGGCCCGGCTGTCCATCAGCCCCCAGCACCTGCGGCGGCTGCTGCGCCAGGAGGGCACCTCGTTCCAGCGCATCAAGGAGGAGGTGCTGCGCGACCTCGCCGTCGCGGACCTGAGGCTCGGCGGCGTGCCGGTCGAGGAGATCTCCCGGCGGCTCGGCTTCTCCGAGCCCAGCGCGTTCCGCCGGGCGTTCGCGCGCTGGACGGGCATCCCGCCGGGCGAGTACCGCGCCGCGCTCGCCGCTTCCGGACTCACTGCTTCCGGACTCGCCGCTTCCGGACCGCGAGCCCGATCATGACGGCCACGCCGGCCAGGCACGCCCAGGCGAACGCGTCCCCGATCACCCGGTAGGGCGTCGCGCCGCCGCCGCCCGTGGGCACGTCGGAGAAGACCACGTGCCGCTCGGAGCCGCCGTGGTCGTGCATGGCCAGACTCCTGCCACGCGCGTCGAAGGCGCCCGACACGCCGAACTCCGCCTGCCTGATCATCGCGTAGCCGTTCTCGATCGAGCGCAGGTTCGCCTTCTGGCTGTGCACCGGGCCGATCTCCGCCCAGTCGCGGGCGGGGACGATCATGATGTCCGCGTCCACCCGCATCAGCTCGGGGAAGTCCGCGTCGAAGCAGGTCACGGTGGCCAGCCGCCCGTACGGGGTGTCCACCACCGGCACCACACCAGGCCCCGCCGGGTACGACTCCAGCCCAGGGATGGGGTGCGACTTGTCGTACCGCCACAAGCGGGCGCCGTCGGGGCCGAACAGGTAGGTGCGGTTCGCCGCGTACGGCTCGGCCGGCAGGAAGTGGTACACGGCGGCCTGGACATAGATCCGCTGCTCCTCGGCCAGCGCCGCGACCCGCCCGAGGAACGCCTCCTCGTCCCCTTCCAGCAGGTTGGCCGCCTGCTCCGACCAGATCACGATCCGCGCCCCGGCCTGGGCCGCCTCCCGCGTCCTGGCCAGCAGATTGTCGTTGGCCTTGGCGAACGCCGCGCTTACCGCCTGCCGGTCCTGCTCCGCCACGCTGCGCGCGGTGAAGTCGTCGCCGATCACGCCGCGCAGCTCGCGGGTCACCGAGGTGTCGGGGCTGATCCCGGCCACCCGCACGCTCGGCTCGCCGACCGGGGCGAACGCCAGCCGCGCCCCGCCCGCCAGCAGCAGCACGAGCAGCACGGCCGCGTACGAGCCCACGACCCGCTTCGCCGCCCCGCGCGCCCACACGTGGTTGACCACGGTCGCGAACCAGCCGATGAGGAACCCGATCCCATAAGGCCCCGTCACCGCCGCCACCTGCAGCAGCGCCAGGTTGCCGTGCTGGGTGGCGGCCGGCACCCCGAACGCCGTCCCGAACGGGCTGAGCACCGTCATCAGGAAGGCGCACGCCGCCGACGCCGCGGGAAACGCCAGCAGGCCGGTCAGCAGCCCGGCGCGCGGGGTGACGAGCCGGTCCACGACGTACGGCACCACGGTCAGCGTGCCTAGGGCGATGATGCCCACGACGACCAGCGGCGCCACCGGCACCGCCGTCTCCACCAGCCAGAACACCCCCGACACCACCGACGCCGCCCACACCGCGAGCAGCCCGGTGAGCGCGGGACCCGTCCTGACGAACCGCAGCAGGAAGACCGGCGACAGCCAGGCCGCCACGGGGACGTCGAACCGCCCGTGCACGGAGAACAACCACAACAACGCTCCGGCGGCCAGCCACAGCCACCGCCGGTCGAGTCTCTTCACCATGCCGGCGACGCTAAGTGCGCGGTCCGGTGCCGGTCTGTGACAGGAACACGCGTGATCCGTGACCGAGGCGCGCCGTACCATCTCGTTAAGGGGCTGACGAGCGGAGCGACCGATGGAGCCGTTGACCTTCGAGAGCCGTGATCTCGGCCAGGCCGAGGAGTTCCTCAGCAGGGCGTACGCCAGCATGAGCATCGGCTCCGACGTCGACCGCCCGCACACCCGCGTCTCGCGCTGCGTCGCGGGGCCGGTGAGCGTCGATCACGTGGAGTTCGACTTCCACATGAGCTACGCCGTCGACCCGCTCGGCAAGGTGTGCCTGTGCGTGGTCGAGTCGGGCCGCATCGACCAGCGGGTCGAGGGTGAGGAGGAGGACGTCTTCCGGCCGGGCGACGCGGTGCTGATCACCCCGCCCGACCGGCCCTACAGGGGGCTCATCAGCCGGGCCGGCTTCACCATCATCATGTTCGACACCGGCCTGTTACAGCAGGTGGCGGCCGTCCTGCCGGGCCGGCCGCCGGAGCCGGTCCAGGTGCTCGGCCACCGGCCCGTCTCCGCCGCCGCCGCGCGCCACCTGTACAGGACGCTGACGTACGTACGCGACGACGTCCTGTCGGACCCCGGCCTGGCCGCGGAGCCGCTCGTGGCCGCCGGCGCCGGGCAACTGCTCGCCGCCACCGTGCTCACCACCCTGCCCAGCAACGCCGCGCTGCCCGGTGACGAGGTCGCCGCCGACCGCCGCGACGCCCACACCCAGACGCTGCGCCGCGCGGTGGCCTTCATCGACGAGCACGCCGACGCGCCGCTCGGCATCGCCGAGATCGCCGCAGCCGCCCGCGTCAGCCCGCGCGCCCTCCAGTACGCCTTCCGCCGGCACCTGAACACCACCCCGCTCGGCTATCTGCGTCAGGTCCGCATGGCCGGGGCGCATGACGAGCTGCGCGCCGGCGACCCCGCCACCCTCACCGTCACGTCGGTCGCCGCCCGCTGGGGGTTCTTCCACCCCGGCCGCTTCGCCGCCTCCTACCGGGCCGTCTACGGCCGCACGCCGAGCGAGACCCTGCACGGCCTTCGTTCCGTGGACGGCGGGCCGCTCGGCGCTTCGTCTGACGTGCTGACCGGCCCCCGAACCGGGACGACAGTGGACGGTGAGGAAACGACGAGCACCACGGAGCCCTAGCTGCAACGGAAACCCGCACCGCCATGTCGCCCCTGACCTACGATCGCCGTGACCTGCCCGGCGGCCTGCTCATCACCGTGGGGGGCGAGCTCGACTCCACCAACGAACGCGGGCTGGAGTCCTTCGTCCACGAGCACCACCGCCCGGGCCAGGACCTGATCCTCGACCTCGGCGGGCTCACCTTCATCGACAGCCGCGGGCTCTACCTGCTGCTCCGCCTCGACGCCGCCGTACGCGAGCGGGGCGGCGCGCTGCGTCTGGCGGCCGTCCAGGACGCGCCCGCGCGCGTGCTGCGGATCTCGGGCGCCTGGCCGGCCTTCGACATCCACCCCGACGCCCAGACGGCCATGCACGCGCATGGCACCACATGACACCTGTCATACGACTTCCGTGATCGTGTCCTCTACCGCGCCACCGGTCGAGCCGGCCGAGGACGAGTCCTAGGCGTCCGCTCGGCCCCAGCAATGCCCTCATAGCAGGTAATTTCTCGGGAAGACCGCCACGTCCCGTCATGGGGTGCGGGTGCCGGTCGGCCTAGCGTCGGCGGCATGAAGATCGACGTGGTGCTGCCCTGCCTCGACGAGGCGGCCGCCCTTTCGTGGGTGCTCGGGCGCATGCCGGATGACTTCCACCCGATCGTGGTGGACAACGGCTCGACCGACGGGTCCGCGCGGATCGCCGCCGAGCTGGGCGCGACGGTGGTGAGCGAGCCCCGGCGCGGGTTCGGCGCCGCCTGCCACGCGGGGCTGGCGGCCGCCGCCTCCGACGTCGTGTGCTTCATGGACGCCGACGCCTCGCTCGACCCCGCCCAGTTGCCCCGCGTCGCCGGGCCGGTCCTGGCAGGGGAGCGCGACCTGGTGCTGGGCCGCCGCGTTCTGGCGCCCGGCGCCTCCTGGCCGGTGCACGCCAGGCTCGGCAACGCGGTGCTGGCCTCGGTGCTGCGCCGGCGTACGGGGGTGCCGCTGCGCGACCTCGGCCCGATGCGCGCGGCCCGCCGGGTACCCCTCCTCGACCTGGGGCTGATCGACCGCCGCTTCGGTTACCCGCTGGAGATGGTGCTGCGCGCCGGCGCGGCGGGCTGGCGCATCGGCGAGGCCGACGTCGCCTACCTGCCGCGCAGGGGCCGCTCGAAGGTGACCGGCACGGTATGCGGCACGCTGCGCGCGGTCGGCGACATGCGCCGCGTCATGACCCGCCACCGCACCGCCGCATGACCACGCCTGACGGGCAGGTGATCGTGATCGCCAAGGAGCCGGTGCCGGGGCGGGTGAAGACGCGGCTGGTGCCGCCGCTCACGCCTGAGGAGGCGGCCGAGCTGGCCGGCGCCGCGCTGGAGGACACCCTGCGCACGGTGGCCCGCGTCCCTGGCGCCGGGCGGGTGCTCGCACTCGACGGGGCGCCGGGTCCGTGGCTGCCCGCCGGGTTCACCGTGCTTTCCCAGCGTGGGGACGGTCTGGACGAGCGGCTGGCGGCGGCCTTCGAGGACGCGCACCGGCTGCGGCCGGTCCCCATGGTGCTCATCGGCATGGACACTCCGCAGGTCGGCCCCGGCATGCTGGCCGACGCCCTGGCGCTGCTCGACAAGTACGACGCGGTGTTCGGCCCGGCGGCCGACGGCGGCTTCTGGCTGCTCGGGCTGCGCGCGCCCGATCGGGGGCTGCTGGTCGGCGTGCCGATGTCGGCGCCCACCACGGGCGAGATCCAGCTGCGCAGACTCTGGGAGGCCGGGATGAGCGTCGCCCTGATGCCGTGCCTGACCGACGTGGACACGATGACGGACGCGATCGAGGTGGCGGCGCTGGCCCGGGGCTCCCGGTACGCGGCCGCGCTCGCCGGAATGGGAGCACGACGATGACGACGGTGCTGGTGACCGGTTCCGATGGCTTCATCGGCGGCCACGTGGTGGCGGCGCTGGAGGCGCAGGGCCACCGGGTGACCGGGCTCGACCTGCGGTCGGGCGACGACGTACGCGACGCGGAACGGCTCGACCGGCTGCTGCCCGGCACCGGCGCGGTCGTGCACCAGGCGGCCAAGGTGGGGCTCGGCGTGGACGTCGCCGACCTGCCCGACTACGCCTCGGTCAACGTGTACGGCACCGCGGTCCTGCTCGCCGCGATGGCCAGGCACCGGGTGCGGCGGCTGGTGCTGGCCTCGTCGATGGTGGTCTACGGCGAGGGCGCGTACGACTGCGCGCGGCACGGCCGGGTGCGCCCCGGCCCGCGCTCGGCCGACGACCTGGCGCGGGGGTCGTTCGAGCCGCGCTGTCCGCGCTGCGGCGACCAGCTTGTCCTGGCCGAGATCGACGAGGACGCGCCGGTGGACCCGCGCAACGCGTACGCCACCACGAAGCTGGCCCAGGAACACCTGGCCGGCAACTGGGCCCGTGAGAGCGGCGGCACGGCGGTGGCCCTGCGCTACCACAACGTGTACGGGCCCGGGATGCCGCGCGACACGCCGTACTCGGGGGTGGCGGCGATCTTCCGGTCGGCGCTGGAGGCCGGGCGGGCGCCGCGCGTGTTCGAGGACGGGGGCCAGACGCGCGACTTCATCCACGTGCGCGACGTCGCCGACGCCAACGTGGCCGCCCTCGGCGGCGGCACTCCCGGCACTCTGACGGCCTACAACGTCGCGAGCGGCGTCCCGCACACGGTCGGCGACCTCGCCGAGGCCCTGGCGGCCGAGCGCGGCGGCCCCGCACCGGTCGTCACGGGCGAGTACCGGCTCGGCGACGTCCGCCACATCGTCGCCAGCCCTCGCCGCGCCGCCACCGACCTCGGCTTCCAGGCCCGCATCGCCTTCACGGAAGGCATGAAGGAGTTCGCCACCGCCCCCCTCGCCTGAGGCCCGACAGTGGAGGAGTATGCGACCCGCCCGGACGAGCCCCTCCTGAGGAGAGGGCGGCGGGGAAAGGCGACGCCCGGCACCGTGCCGTGGGGGTGGGGCGTGGGGGCGGGGGTGCTGCTGCTCGCGCTGGTCGCTGCGCTCGTTCTGACCGTTACGGCGGGGTCGCTCACGGGGGATTTCTCGCGGCATATCCGCTGGTATGCGGTGTCCTGGGTGCTGTTCGCGGCGGCCGTGTGGGCGGTGCGCAGGGTGCCGGGGCGGTGGGCGGTGTTCCTGCTGGTCGCGGGGGCCGTCTTCGTACCCGCCGCCGGGTTGCTCGCGCTGCCGACCACCAGCACCGACTCCTACCGGTACGTCTGGGACGGGCGGGTCCAGGCGGCGGGCATCTCCCCGTACGCGCACGCGCCCGGCGACCCCGTCCTCGCCACGCTGCGCGACCCCTGGCTGTTCCCGAGGGGCACGGCCTGCCATCACCCCTACCGGTACCCGGTCCACGACCCCGAAGGCTGCACCCGCATCAACCGTCCGGCCGTCCACACCGTCTACCCGCCGCTGGCGGAGGCGTACTTCCTGGTCGTGCACCTGCTTTCACCCGACGCGAGCCGCCACAAGGCGCTCCAGGCAGGCGGCGCGCTGCTGGCAGTGGGGACGTCGCTGGCGCTGCTCGCGGCGCTGCGCGGGCGCGGTCGGGATCCCGTCATGGCGGCGTGCTGGGCGTGGTGCCCGGCCGTGCCGCTCGAAGCGGTCAACAACGCTCACGTGGACGTTCTCGGCGTGCTGCTCACCGTGCTCGCCCTGGGGGTCGTCACGCGCGGCAGGGGCGCGCTGCTCGGGGCGGCGATCGCGGTCAAGCTCGTGCCCGCGCTGGCGGTGCCGGGCGCGCTGTCCGGGCTGCTCGCCGGGGGAGTGCCGCTGCGGCGGCGGGTACGCGACGCGGCGGCGATCCTCGTCCCCGCCGCGCTCGTCGTCGCCCTCGCCTACCTGCCGTACGCGCTCACGTCCGGCGGCTCGGTCCTCGGCTACCTGTCCGGCTACCTGGACGAGGAGGGCTACGCGGGCAGCGGCGGCACCCGGTACGCGCTGCTACGCCTGCTCCTGCCCGGCGCGGCGGCGCCGGCGGCGGCGCTCGCGGTCCTCGCGGCCACGGCCCTGCTCGTGCTCCGCCGCGCCGCCCCCGACCGGCCGTGGCAGGGGGCGCTGGTGGTGACGGGGGTGGCGTTCCTGGCGTTCACGCCGGGCTACCCCTGGTACGCCCTGCTGGTCGTGGCGCTGGTCGCGCTCGACGGCCGGTGGGAGTGGCTGGGCGTCCCGCTCGCCGGGGCCGCCGCCTACCTGGGCATCCAGCAAGACGTCGGCACGGTGGCGTACGCGCTGGCGGCGATCGCCGTGGTGACGGGAGCCGTCGTTCGCAGGAGCCGGTCATCAAAACTCCTTGAGCGTGGATAGCCCGGGCTTCAGCCCCGGGGAGAAGATCGTCAATCCCAGGCATGAGCGTGCCGGCCGCCGCAGGCTGGCCAGAGCGCAGCGTGCCCTGGCGCGCAAGGTCAAGGGCGGTGCGAACCGGGCCAAGGCCCGGCTGAAGGTGGCCCGTGTTCATGCCGTGGGGAGGATGTCAAGACAGGGCGGCGAACCACCGCCGGGCCACGCTCCACTGCTCGACGTGCGGGAACCCGCAGCGCCTGGCGAGCGGCCCGATGTCGTCGGCCGAGACGGTGGCCCAGGTGAACCAGTCGCCGGCACGCCCGCCGTACCGCAGCCTGATCCGGTCGACTGAGCTCTTGGAGCCGGGCGGGCAGACCTCGGTCAGCACGGTCCCGCCGGGCCTGACGAGCTGCCGCATCCGGCGCAGCAGCGCCGCCGGGTCGCCGCCGATGCCGATGTTGCCGTCCGTCAGCAGGGCCTCGGCCCACCGGCCCGCGCCGGGGAGCGGGCCGAAGACGCAGCGCTGCAGGGCGAGACCGCCGGCCCGCAGGGTCAGCTCGACGGCGAGCGGCGTGACGTCGATGCCGAGCGCGAACACCCCGCGCCTGGTGAGCGCCACGGTCAGCCGGCCGGGGCCGGAGCCGACGTCCAGGGTGGGGCCGCCGCAGCGGGCCAGCACGCCCTCGTCGCCCTCGATGGGACGCAGCCACCGCTCGGCGGCGAGCGGGGTGACGCGGCCGTCGGCGTACTCGACCTCGACGTACCCGCCGCGCAGGCCGTGCTCGTAGAAGGCGCCGATCATGCCGCTGCGCCGTCTGCGTGGCTCGCGCTCGTCGCGCGGCCGCTCAACGATCCGGCCGTCCCGCGGCCCGCCGCCGCATCGCGTAGAGCAGGCCGGAGGCGGCGAAGAGCACCAGCGTGACGATCAGCCACCGCAGCAGGTAGGGGGCGGTGCTCAGCCCCGCCGCCGTCCGATAGTTGGCCTCGGCCCCGCCCAGGATGAGCGGGAACCACACCAGCAACAGCAGCAGCGACAGCGCGGCGGGCACCCGCACGTGGTTGAGCCACGGGCGACGCCTCCGCCCGCGCAACGCACCGTCGGCGGCGGTGTAGAGCGGCCACATGACCAGGTCGTGCAGGATGATCGCGCCGATGAACCACACGGCGAATCCCATGAGGATCCCCGCCCCCACCACCCGCGTCAGCGCGTAACCCGCCACCGCGAAGCAGGCGGCGAGCCCGGCGAGATGCCACGGCGAGGCACCGTAAACCCGCCGCCACCGACCGCCGGAGGCCCGCCGCCGGTCGGGGCCGGGGCCGGGGCCGCTCACGAGAGCTCCTGGTGGAAGTCGAGTCTGTGCACCCACTTGGTGGTGTGCACGCCGGGCGCGTTCGGCACCATGATCCGGGCGGGAAAGCCGTGGTCGAGTGAGAGGTCGGCGCCGTTGACGCGCAGGGCGAGCAGTGAGCGCGGGTCGGCCACCTGACGGGGGCTGAAGGACGCCGAGCCGAAGTAGCCGACCCGCTGCACCGACGTGGCGGTGACCCCGGCCGTCCCCGGCGCGAAGCCGGCCAGCCGGGCCAGGTCGGCCAGCCGGACGCCCGTCCACTCCTGCTCGGTGGACCAGCCCTCCACGCAGGCGATCGGCAGCGCGTACGTGTGCAGCGGCATCGCCAGCAGCTCGGCCCTGGTCAGGACCACGGGACGAGACCCCGCGAGGGTCAGCCGCCACGCGTCACCGGTGTCGGCAGCGCTCACCCCCAGGCCGGCGGCCGTCTTGTTGATCTGGAAGTCGTTCGGGCCTGGCCCGTAGTCGCGGCCGTGCGGCGCGAGCAACGCCGTACGCCGCAGCGGCCCGTCCAGCGTCTGCCCGACCGACAGCCCGAACATCAGCAGCGACCCGCCACCGACGAACGCCAGCATCCCGCGCCGCGACATCGTCGGCTCGGCCGGGGAGGCCGCCACCAGCCCGTCGGGATCGGGCGGCTCGGGCCGCGTGCCGGCCAGGCCGGTACGCAGCTCGCGCCGGAAGTCCCTGGACCGCAGGGCCCGCACGGCGGTGGGCAGCTTCACGGCGACGTGCACGACGAGCGCCGCCAGGAAGATCCACGCCCCGTAGAAGTGGGCCGGATAGAAGGAGAACGGAAAGACGTAGAAGAGCTGGATGTTGAGTATCCCGGTGACGAACTGAAAGACCGCCCCACCGACCAGCAGCACCAGGCTGACGCGCTCGACGGCCTGCGACACCGACCGCGCGGGCGGCCAGTCGAACAGCTTGGGGATCACCGACCACAGCTTGGCCAGCAACACCGGAACGAGCGTCAGCCCGAGGATGACGTGCGCTCCCTGGGTGACCCGGTAGAGCCAGGCGGGATCAGTGGGCCACTCGAACAGGTAGAAACCCAGCAGCCCCCTACCCGGGGTGGTGTCGTTGCCCGGCAGCCGCGGCTCGTACGCCGCGTACGACAGCAGCCCGGTGACCACGACGACGGCCAGCCCGGGCAGCAGCGCCATCCCGAACACCGCCGTGAGCCACGGCCCGCGCAGCGGGCTGCGCCAGAACCCCGGACGGAACGGCCCGGGCGGTCCCGCCCGCCACCATCGTGCGAGCCGTCCCGGCGCTTCCCCCTCAGGCGGCATGTCAGGCACTGGCTCCCCCGGACGGCGTCATGCGTTTGCCAGGTGTCCTTACCGAAAGCGCCGTCCTCGATGCCTGACCTCGGTAAACATTGCGCCAGACTGCCCGGGCGCGGCGGCCTGGACGTCCCGGGCGGCCACTTCCAGAGAAGCAGAACGTTCGGTCTTGACGTCTCGGCTCTCCTGGGTGCATGATGTGCAAGATAGAACGTTCGGTCTACTGAAAGCCGAGGCCCATCATGAGCGACACCCTTTACACCGGCATCGCCACCTCCACCGGCGACGGCAGGGCGGGAGGACAGGCCAGGACCAGCGACGGCCTGCTCGACGTCACCCTGGCCATCCCCAAGGAGATGGGCGGCCCCGGCGGCGCCACCAACCCGGAGCAGCTGTTCGCGGCCGGCTGGGCCTCATGCTTCCACTCGGCGCTCAAGGCCGTCGCCGCCCAGCGGAAGACCCCGGTGACCGACTCCGCCGTGATCGCCGAGGTGCAGGTGCACCCGACGCCGGAGGGCGGGTTCACGCTCAGCGCCGCCCTGCACGCCGAGCTGTCCGGCATCGAGCAGGAGGTGGCCGACCAGCTCGTCGAGGCCGCCCACGCGATCTGCCCTTACTCCAACGCCACGCGCGGCAACATCCCGGTCACCGTGGACGCGACCGTCGCATGAAGCCGGTGGCCGGGCCGTGACGGACCCACCGGCCCGGCCGCCTCCCGAAATCGACCCCCTGAAAGGATCATCGTGACCACCGTCGACACGCCCGCCACCACCAGCAGCATCGCCCAAGCCCTGCGCAAGCTCTACTTCGTGCGCTTCGCCTTCCAGCTCATCTGGGCGGGCCTGGTGTTCGCCACCGCCTCCCAGCTCGGCCCGCTCGGCATCGCCCTCGTCGTCATCTACCCGCTGTTCGACGTGGGCGCGGCCATCGTGGACGCCCGCTCGTCCAAGGCCGCGGGCACCCCCTACGGCCTGTACGTCAACATCGCCATCAGCACCCTGGCCGCCATCGGCCTGGGCGTCGCCGGCACCGCCGGCGTCCCGGGAATCCTGCGCGTGTGGGGTGTCTGGGCCATCGTCTCCGGGATCGTCCAGCTCGTCGTGGGCGTCGTCCGGCGCAGGATGGGCGGCCAGTGGCCGATGATCCTCAGCGGCGGCATCTCCGTCCTGGCCGGCGCCTCGTTCTTCATGGGCGCCGCCGCGCCGAACCCGATGCTCACCAACATCGCCGGTTACGCCGTCCTCGGCGGCATCTTCTTCCTGATCTCCGCCCTGCGCCTCGGCCGCGCCGCGAAGGGAAAGTGACATGACCACCAGCACCACGTACGACGTCATCGTCATCGGCGCGGGCCCGGTGGGGGAGAACGTGGCCGACCGCGTCGTCCAGGGCGGGCTGACCGCCGCCATCGTCGAGCGCGAGCTGGTCGGCGGCGAGTGCTCCTACTGGGCGTGCATGCCGACCAAGGCGCTGCTGCGCAGCGCCGCGGCGCTCAGGGCGGCGCGGCAGGTGCCGGGGGCGCGCGAGGCGGTGACCGGCGACCTCGACGTGGCCGCCGTCCTGCGCCGCCGCGACTCCTTCGCCTCGAACTGGCAGGACGATGGCCAGGTGGCCTGGCTCGACCAGGCCGGCATCGCGCTCCATCGCGGGCAGGGCAGGATCACCGGGGAGAAGACCGTCGAGGTGCGCGGCGACGGCACCGTCACGACGCTGACCGCGCGGCACGCCGTCGTCGTCGCGACCGGCAGCGGCGCGCTGGTCCCCGACGTTCCCGGCCTGCGCGAGTCGTCCCCGTGGACGAGCCGCGAGGCCGTCGCCGCGAGCGCCGTGCCGGGCAGGCTCGCGATCATCGGCGCCGGGGTCGTGGCGTCGGAGCTGGCCACCGCGTTCGCCGCGTTCGGCTCGTCGGTGACGGTGCTGGCCCGCGACGGCGTGCTGCCCCACGCCGAGCCGTTCGCCGGTGAGCGGGTGGCCGAGGCGCTGCGCGAGGCGGGCGTCTCCGTACGGATCGGCGCGGAGACCGCGTCCGTCAAGCGCGACGGCGACGGCAAGGTGCACCTCACCCTCGCCGACGGCGACCAGATCGAGGCCGACGACGTGCTCGTCGCGACCGGTCGCGTCCCCAACACGCAGGACATCGGGCTGGACGCCGTCGGCCTGACGCCGGGCTCCTGGCTCACCGTGGACGACACGCTGCGCGTCCTCGGCGCCGACGGCACGCCGGTCGGGGACGGCTGGCTCTATGCGGCCGGCGACGTCAACCGGCGCGTCCTGCTCACCCACCAGGGCAAGTACCAGGCCCGCGCGGTCGGCGACGTCATCGTGGCCAGGGCGAAGGGCGAGCGGGCCGAGGACGGCCGCTGGGGCCGGCACGCCGCCACCGCCGACGAGCGCGCCGTGCCTCAGGTGATCTTCACCGAACCGGAGATCGCCTCCGTGGGCCTCACCGCGGCCGCCGCGGAGGCGGCCGGCATCAGGACCCGCGTCATCGACTACGACCTCGGCGCCGTCGCCGGCTCCGCGCTGCACGCCGAGGGGTTCAAGGGCCAGGCCCGCATGGTCGTCGACGAGGACCGCAGGGTGATCGTCGGCTTCACGCTCGTCGGGCCGGACGTCGCCGAGCTGCTGCACGCCGCCACCATCGCGATCGTCGGCGAGGTGCCGCTGGACCGGCTCTGGCACGCGGTCCCGTCGTACCCCACGGTCAGCGAGGTCTGGCTGCGGCTGCTCGAAGCCTACGGCCGCTGACCGGCCGCGGCTCGTCCCGCCGGGAGGGGGCGGCGGAACGAGCCGGCGGTCACGCTCAGGCTTGCGGCGTCACCCCGGCCTCCCACAGCCGGGCGAAGTTGGCCGCGTACGCCGCGACGACGCCGCGCTCGGACAGCTCGACCATCGCCTCGTCGTTGCGCCGCAGCGAGGTGGCGTTGAAGTTGTGGCTGCCGGTCATCACCCAGCCGCGGCCCGAACCGGGGCCGGTCGAGTCGGTGACGACCATGTACTTGGAGTGGATGCGGCCGGCGGGCGTCTTGCCGTCGAGCACCCGCCGCTGCACGCCGGCGGCGTCCAGGGCGGCGGTGACCTCGGCGTCGGCGAGTCCGTGCACCACCCGCACCTGGCAGCCCGCCGCCACCAGCTTCGCCAGCTCGTCCACGATGGCCAGGCGGGTGCCGTCCCACTCGGACTGGCCGATCTCGACACTCGTGCGGCCCTTGGTCTTGCAGCCGACCTCGGCGAGCCGCTGCGCGATCGGGTCGCGGTCGGCGACCGGGTAGAACTGGGCGGTGACCTTGCCGGCCGGCCCGCCGGTGACGACCGTGGTGTCGTAGTCGGGGTTCTGCACCTCGGCGGCCAGGTCGTCGAAGTACTTCCCGTAGCTCTGGAAGAGCCCCCGGTTGCCGGGCAGCACGACCAGGTTGTTCCAGTAGCTGGTGGAGTTGACGTCGGTGATGTTGTTGGACGCCTGGACGACGACGTCGCGCCGGCCGCCGGTCTCCGAGAACAGCGAGAACTTGTTGTGCATGCCCTTGGTGCCCTGGCAGGAGGAGGTGTTGCCCTCCGGGCTCAGGTGACCGCAGACGTGCACCCACGACGTCGCCGACTTGTCGGTGCCGAGTGTGGTGATCAGCTCCTGCGCGGCCGGGTTGTCGATCTGATACCCGTCGATGACCATGCGGACCTCGACGCCGCGGCGGTAGGCGTCGAGCAGCACGGCCACGTAGTCGGCGCCGGCGTCGCCCGAGATGACGAACTCGGCGATCTCGATGGACGATCCGGCGGGCGCCTGCTTGATGAGCGAGCAGAGGCGCTCCACGACGGCGGTCGCGGTGCCCGCGACCGGGTCGTTGAAGGCGGCGCCGGTCTCGACCGGCACGGTCGCGGCGTTGCGGCACGCGCTGCGGGCCGGCTCGGGGAGCGCGGCCTGCGCCGCCGGGCTGAGGAACGCCTGCCCTGACAGGGTCACCGCGGCGGCCAGGCCGGCGATCAGGAGGGAACGCTTACGAGGCATGGGGGGTCTCCAAGGTGGGGAAGGTCAGCCGACGGATACCTGCGAGAAGTCCGGCCGTCCGCTGGCCGGCATCTCCAGGCCCTTGACGTCGTCGCGGACGGCGTAGTTGTTCTTGAGGTCCACCGGGTAGAGGCCGACCGCGTCATCCCAGATGATCTTGGCGGCCTGGGCGTACAGGGTCTTGCGCTCCTCCTGGTCGAGCGACTCGCGCGCCTTGCCGAGCACCTTGTCCAGGTCCTTGTTGCAGTAGCCCATGCGCTTGGCGTCGCAGTTGTAGAGGCGGTTGAGGGTGAAGTCGGCGTCGCCGGTCCCGGTCGTGTTGGTCTGCAGGTTCATGTCCCAGTTGAGGGAGTTGAGGTCCTTCAGCCAGGTCGCCCGCTCCTTCTCCTGCGGCTGCACCTTGATGCCGACCTTCTCCCAGGCCGAGATGAACGCCTGCGCCATGGGCCTGATGTTCGGCCCGCCCTCCAGCGGCCACTGGATGGTGGTCGTGATGCCCTGCGGGTAGCCGGCCTCGGCGAGCAGCTTCTTCGCCAGCTCAGGGTCGTACGAGTACGGCTCCAGCTGCGTCGCCCCGAAGACCGCCTGCGTGATCGGCGCCTGGCCGACCGCGCCGAGGTCGCCGAACAGGTCGCCGACGATGCTCTTCACGTCCACCGCGTGCAGCAGGGCCTGGCGGACCTTGACGTTGTCGAACGGCTTGTTGTTCTGGTTGAACCACAGGAAGTAGTAGTTGTAGCTGGGGCCGTTGCCGTACGCGATGCCGGGCGCGTCCTGCACCTCGGGCACCTGGTCCGGCGGGATCGCGGCCAGCACGTCCACCTCGTCGTTGTTCAGCGCGGTGATCCTGGCCGAGACCTCCGGCATGTTGAGGATCTCCAGCCGGTCCACCTTGGCCTTGGCGCCCCAATACTTGTCGTTGCGGGTGAGCACGACCTTGTCGTCGGGGCTGAAGGAGTCGAACACGAACGGCCCGGTGCCGATGGGCTTCTGCCAGTACGCGTCGCTGGTGACCTTGTCGCCCTGGCCGATGAAGACCAGGGACAGCGTGCTGGGCAGGGTGCCGAGCGGCGCCGAGGTCCTGAACGTCACCGTGTGGTCGTCGGTGGCCTCGATCTCCTCGATGCCGGTGAGCAGCGGGGTCAGCGAGCCCTTCAGGTCGATCAGCCGCTGGACCGAGCCCTTGACGTCCTTGGCGGTGAACGGGGTGCCGTCGGTGAAGGTCACCCCTTCGCGCAGGTGGAACACCCAGGTCTTGTCGTCGGGGCTCTCCCACGACGTGGCGAGCTTCGGCTCCGGCTTGCCGTCCTTCATGACGGTCAGCGTCTCGAGGCTCTGCTGGACGGTGGTCTGCACCGCCTCCTCCGCCGGGTACTGCTGGACGTCCAGCGAGACGGGGAACAGCTGCGGCGCGTAGCGCAGCACCTGCTCGCCGCCGGCGGAGTCAGCGGTGCCGCCGGAGCCGCCGCAGGCCGCGAGGCCGAGCGCCAGGGCGGCTGCGACGAGACAGCCCATGGCCCGGGATCGTGACATCATTGCCTCTCTCCTTCATTTCGTTCTGGCTACAGCCGCGGCGGGCGACAGGGTGAAGGTCGCCGCGACGGGCTTGTGGTCCGACGGCGCGTTCCCGGCGGAGAAGAAGTCGACGACCTCGCTGGCCCTGGTGACCACGGGGCCACGGGAGAAGATCCAGTCGATGGCCTTCGACGGTGACATCAGCGGTGAGAGCCGCGTCCCGCGCTCGGCGACCCACGGCATCGGCGAGACGGGGTGGGTGACCGGCGAGGTGCGGCCGAGCGCGGTGAACGAGTCGAGGAAGCCGCCGTTGCCGAGCGCCCACAGCGGCGCCCCGATGTCGTTGATGTCCACCGTGAACAGGCAGGCCGCGTCTGCGGCGATCTCGTCGAGCGCCGCGACCACCCGCTCGGCCTGGCCGGCGCGCAGGTTGCGGCCGTCGGCCCGCTCCTGGGGGTGTCCCGGCCAGGTCAGGTGCGCGGTGGAGAACACCAGCGGCTCGGCGCCGGCGGTCCTCGGCCGCAGCCGCACCCAGAACAGCTCGGCGTGCTCGGCGAGGATGCCGACGTCGCGGGTGCCGTACTCGACGAGCTCGAACAGCTCCTCCCGCCACCACAGGTTGCTCTGCGTGCCCCAGCCGGGGAAGTCGTCGTGCACCCGCGCGTGGCCCGGCAGCATCTCGTCCACCACCGCGCGCGAGCGGGGACGCAGCTCCTGGGTCGCGAGCAGGTCGGGCGGCCGGGTGGCGAACAGGTCGCGGATCGCCGGCTCTCGCTGCTCCAGATGCGCGTCGCCCCACAGGTTGGAGGTCATCGCAACGAAGGTGAACGATCCGGTCAGCATGCTGAGAGGTCCTTCCGATCAGTCGGTACGCGTGGCGTGCGCCGCCCACGCGGTCGGCGCGTTGTACTCGACCACCGCGTTGCGCCGCTCGCCCGCGTAGCCGATGACCGTCAGCGAGGTGTTCACCGGCGGGGCGAAGCTGAGGTGGCCCGGCTCGGGCAGGCCCAGCGCGGCGGCCGCGGCCACCCTGATGGGCCCGCCGTGGCAGAACACGATGACGGTCGCGCCGGGTCCCGCCTTGGCGGCGGCGTCGACGAGCGCGGCCCACACGCGCCGGCGCAGGTCGGCGAAGGTCTCGCCGCCGCCCCTGCGCGGGTCGCCGCCGCGCGCGGCCTCGGCGAGGACGTCCGGGTGTTCGGCGGCGATCTCGGTGAACGTGCGGCCGACCCAGGTGCCGATGTCGGCCTCGCGCAGCCGGGCGTCCTTCTCGGCCTCCATGTCGAGGTGGCGCAGGTACGCCTGCGCGGTGTCCCACGCGCGCGGCAGGTCGCTGGAGACGACCAGGTCGGGCTTCGGGAAGCGGGCGAGCAGCGCCGCCGCGGCCACCTCGGCCTGCTCTCTCCCGGTGCCGGTGAGCCCGGAGTCGGCCTGGCCCTGGTAGCGCTCCTCGACGTTCCAGCGCGACTCGCCGTGGCGGACCAGCACCAGGCGTACGGGGGCGGTCATCGGGCACCTGCCGGGGCCGCGGGCAGCTCGGGGAAGTGGCAGGCGGAGACGTGCGCGCTCAGCCGGTCGGTGAGCGCCGGCTCCTCCGTGGCGCACCGCTCCTGCGCCTTCCAGCACCGCGTACGGAACCGGCAGCCGGACGGCGGCGACACCGGTGAGGGGATGTCGCCGGTGAGGATGATCTGCTCCCGAGGCGGCGCCGCCCACGGCCTGGTCACCGGCACGGCCGACAGCAACGCCTGCGTGTACGGATGCTCGGGGGCGGCGAAGATCTCCTCCGTCGTCCCCCGCTCGACCACCTTGCCGAGGTACATCACCGCCACCTCGTCACTGATGTGCCGCACCACCGACAGGTCGTGGGCGATGAACAGGTAGCTGAGCCCCATCTCCTGCTGCAGGTCGACGAGCAGGTTCAGCACCTGCGCCTGCACCGAGACGTCCAGCGCCGAGACCGCCTCGTCGCAGATCACCAGCCGGGGCCGCAGCGCGAGCGCCCGCGCGATGCCGACCCGCTGGCGCTGCCCGCCGGAGAACTGGTGCGGGTAGCGGTCGGCGTGGTCCGGGTTGAGCCCGACCCTGACCAGCAGCTCGCGCGCCTCGGACGCCCACTTGTCGCGGGGCAGCACGCCGGGGTTGACCAGCCAGGCCTCGCTGATGATCTGCTCGACGGTGAGGCGGGGGTTCAGCGACGCGTACGGGTCCTGGAAGATCATCTGGATCTGCCTGCGCACCTGGCGCAGCTCGTCCCCCGAGAGGGTCAGCAGGTCCTGGCCGTCGAACAGCACCTGGCCGGACTCCGGCGGCGCGAGGCCGATGACCGTGCGCGCCAGCGTCGTCTTGCCCGAGCCGGACTCGCCGACCAGCCCGAGCGTACGGCCCTTGGGCAGGTCGAACGAGACGCCCGACACGGCGTGCACCGCGCCGATCTTGCGGCGCAGCAGGGAGGAGCGGACGGGGAAGCTGGTGTGCAGGTCCTTGACCGACAGCAGCGGCTCAGCCGGTGACGACATCGGTGACGACCTCCTTCGCGTGGTGGCAGGCGGCGCGGTGCGCAGTGGGGCGGCCGGGCACCGGCGCCAGCTCGGGCCGCTCGGCGCCGCAGAGGTCGGTGGCGAAGCCGCACCGCGACAGGAACGCGCAGCCCGACGGCAGCCGGGTCAGATCGGGCGGCGAGCCCTTGATGGGCGTCAGGCGCTCGCGCGGGCCGTCCAGCTCGGGGATCGAGGCCATCAGGCCCCGCGTGTACGGGTGCCCGGTCGTCTCGTAGACCTCCCGCAGGCCGCCGGTCTCGACCACCCGGCCGGCGTACATGAGCTGCACCCGGTCCGCGACGCCGGCCACCACGCCGAGGTCGTGGCTGATGAGGATCATCGCCATGCGGTGCTCCGCCTTCAGCTCCGCGAGCAGTGCCATGACCTGGGCCTGGACCGTGACGTCGAGGGCGGTGGTGGGCTCGTCGGCGATGAGCACGCGCGGCTTCAGCGCGATCGCCATCGCGATCATCACCCGCTGCCGCATGCCGCCGGAGAACTGGTGCGGGTAGTCGTCCACGCGGCGGTCGGGCGCCGGGATGCCGACCCGGTCCATCAGCTCGATCGCCTTGCGCCGCGCCTCGGCCCTGGACAGGCCCTGGCGGCGCCGGAACAGCTCGCCGATCTGCGCGCCGACCCGGAAGACCGGGTTGAGCGAGCTGAGCGGGTCCTGGAAGACCATGGCGAGGTCGGTGCCGTTGAGCTTGCGGGTCTCCGAGCGGGGCAGGGCCAGCAGGTCCCGGCCCGCGTAGACGATCCGGCCGCCGGCGACCTCGCCCGCCGGGCGCGGCACCAGCCCCATCAGGGCCTGGGCGGTGACGCTCTTGCCGCTGCCCGTCTCGCCCAGGATGGCCAGCGTCTCGCCCTCTGCGAGGTCGAAGCTCACCTTGTCGACGGCGGTGATCGTGCCCGCCCTGGTGCGGAACCGCACGGTCAGGTCCTGCACCGACAGCAGGGGGTCGGCCATCACATGCTCCTCAGCCGCGGGTCGAACCGGTCGCGCAGGGCGTCGCCCAGCACGCCGAAGCTGATGACCAGCACGGCCAGGGCGATGCCGGGGATCGTGGAGATCCACCACGCGTTGGACAGGTAGTCCCGGCCGTTGGCGATCGTCATGCCCCAGCTCGGCGTGCTGGCCGGGGTGCCGAGGCCGAGGAAGCTCAGTGACGCCTCGGCCAGGATCACGTGGCCGAGCTCGACGGTCGCGACCACCAGGATCGGCGCGATCATCGACGGCAGGATGCTGCGGGTCAGCAGGTGCCAGGTCCGCGCGCCGAGCGTGCGGGTGGCGTCCACGAAGTCCCTGTTCTTGAGCCCGAGCACCTGGCTGCGGGTCACCCGGGCGAACGTCACCCAGTTCGAGATCGACAGGACGATGACGACGTTCACCACGCTCGGCCCGAGGATCGCCGCGATGAGGATGGCGAGCAGGATCGACGGGAACGTGAGCTGCACGTCGGCGAGGCGCATGAGCACCATGTCGAGCCAGCCGCCGAAATAGCCCGCCGCGATGCCGGCGGCGACGCCGATGACGCCGGCCAGCACCAGCGTGGCGACGCCGACGGTGATCGACACCCGCGCGCCCTGCATCATCTGGGCGAGCACGTCCTGGCCGACCTGGTCGGTGCCGAAGAGGGCGAGCTGGCCGTTCGGCAGCGTGGTGCCGGGCGGCTTCAGCCGGGCGCTCAGGTTCGTCGCGACCGAGTCGTACTTGAGCAGGATCGGGCCCACGATGGCGGCGAGCACGTAGAAGCCGATCACCGACAGCGAGACGATGATGCGCAGCCGTCCGAGCTTCACCCTGGTCTTGCCGGGGCGGGGCGCGGGCGTGTCCGCCGGCGCGATCGGGTCGTCGGCGAGCACCTGGTCCATTGGCCTGTCCATGGTCACCGTCCCAGCCGGATGCGCGGGTCGAGGTAGCCGTACAGGACGTCCACGACCAGGTTGATCAGGACGAACCCGCCGGCGATCAGCAGGATCGAGGCCTGTACGACGTTGTAGTCGCGGGCCGAGATGGAGTCGATGAGCAGCCGCCCGACGCCGGGCCAGGAGAAGACCGTCTCGACGATGACCGCGCCGCCGAGCAGCTTGCCGAACTCCAGGCCGGCCACCGTCACGATCGGGATGATCGCGTTGCGGATGGCGTGCAGGAAGATGACCACCCGCTCCGACAGGCCCTTGGCCCGCGCGGTCTGGATGTAGTTCTCGTGCACGACGTCGAGCAGGCCGCTGCGGGTCAGCCTGATCTGGATCGCGATCAGCGGCAGCGCCAGCGTGATGCCCGGCATGATCAGCTTGTCCAGCCCGCCGTGACCGCCGCTCGCGAAGATGTGCAGCTGCCGGGCGAAGACCAGGATGAACATGATGCCGATCCAGAACGACGGCATCGACTGGGCGAGCAGCGCGAACACCGACACGATGCGGTCGGCCAGCCGGTTCACCCGCAGCGCGCCGACGACGCCGAGCGCGATGCCCAGCACCATGCCGATCACCATCGCCACGACGGCCAGCTGCAGGGTGAGCGGGAACCTGTCCAGCACCAGCCCCATCGCGTCGGCGTGGTAGCGGTAGGAGTCGCCGAAGTCGAAGCGGGCCACGTCGGCCAGGTAGATCCCGTACTGCACGAGCATGGGCTGGTTGAGGCCCATCTGCTCGCGCAGCTCCGCGATCTCGACCGGTGTGGCGTCGGAGCCGAGGATGAGCAGGGCCGGGTCGCCGGGCACCAGCCGCAGCACCAGGAAGACGATGGTGACGGCGCCCCACAGCACGAACACGGCGAAGAGCGTGCGCCGGATGAGGTACGCGGTCATGGCCGGCCCGATCGCTGTCGGTCGGCATCCCGTTTCAGCATCGACAGGCAACTCCTGATCGAGCCACGACGCCCGTGGGCGTATGGCGGGGCTTTCGAGGGGTTCGGGGTTTTCGAGGACGAGGGCCGGCGGCGGGGCCGTCCGGTCGTGGGGGGAGCGGTGCGGAGGCGGCGGATCGTCGGTCACCGGTGTGGCGGCCGGGTTTCGCGCCGGGAACATTAACGTTAATGCGATTGATCGCCGATGCTAGGGTGACCGGCCCTGAGCGTCAAGGGTCCCGCCGACATCTCCTGCCTCTCATGCGGCTCTCCCGAACCCAGTTCTAGGCTCTTGACCTGCATAGATGTGGCATCGTAACGGTTCGTAACGACTGTCGGCAGGGGGTGGCGCATCCTCTGCACGGTAGGCGGCGGGGTTGACTGCCGCGAAACATTAACGTTAACGTCCGACTGCGACCGCATGACTCACTCCGGTCGATCGGTCAGGCGTAGGTATTCGCTACTTTCTTTTGCCAAGACCTTTTCAGGAGCATTCGGCAATGACCACGATGGAGCGGCCCGACCTGGCCGCAGAACTTCGATCCGCCATTTTGTCGGCGGATCCGAGGCTGTCGAAGTTCAACCCGCTTCGGCGCATTCTCGCGTACGACGACTTCAATTCGGGCACCCACGGCTGGACGGAGCTGCTGGGCAACTACAACGGCAACGGCGACCTGTCCACGGTCGACGACCACATGCGGGACTTCCGGCCCCCGCAGCTGTCGAACTGCACGTTCTTCGACATCGGCAGCCACGGCGCGATGACCGGCTCGTACGCGCTCAAGCTCGCCACCCGGCCCTACCAGGGCCACACCGCCACCGCCATCCGCCGGCTCACCATGAGCGGGCGCGGCCTGCTGCAGCTCGAGGCGTACTTCACCTACAAGGCAGAGGCGACCATCGACGGCAGCGCGAGCGACGAGTTCGGCGACGTCACCTGGGACGGCAACCTGCACCCTTCTGAGGCTCAGTTCGGCTGCTTCACCGTCGCGACCGACCTGTGCGGCGACGGCGGCCTGCGCTATCACACGGTGGCCCGCTACCTGAACACGTCGCTGGATAACAAGCTCGCCCGGCAGTGGGTCTACCCGAGCGTCCCCGAGCCGACGCCGCGCGAGCACCTCGAAGGCAAGATCAAGCTGAAGTACGGGGCCGACTTCACCGCGCCGAATCCCGAGGACTGGCACCCGTTCGGTGAACCGCAGGAACTCTGCTACAACGAGGTGCCGACGAAGGTCAACTGGCATTACCTGCGCTGGGTCATCGACACCGAGGCCCGGCGTAACGTCGAGTTGCAGATCAACGATCGGGTCATGGACATGTCGGACGTCCCGGTCCCGCCGTACAAGGAGCGGTACGACTCCCTGGAGAACCTCCTGAATTTCTACTTCTCCGTACGGACCCACTCGAAGGTCCGCAACTTCCTCTTCCTTGACTCGGTCCTCATTTCCACGGAGTGGTGACGTAATGCGGCAGGTGCAGACGGCGGTCCTCGAACGGGACACGACGTTCGTTTCCGACTTCGCGACGGAGCCCTACGAAGTGGCGTGGGCCGGCGAAGCGCGGTGGTTCGTCCACACCCTGGCGACGTCCGGCGACGACGCCGAGGTGCGGCTGGTCACCCAGATCTCGCCCGACGGCCTGACCTGGTGTGACCTGGACGGCGAAGAACATGTCATCACAGAACCCGGTTTGGTCACATGGCCGGTCGATCATTTCGGACAATGGCTACGGTTGCGCGGCACGGTGACGGGGGCCGACCCGTCCGCCAAACTGCGCATCTATCTCACGGTCAAGAGCTGAGAACGGCCGCGGGGTTCTAACGAGAGAGGGCATGCGAATGGCTGGGGCTCGGCGTCACACCCTGCGGGACATCGCCGCGACGTTGAACCTTTCCGTCAACACCGTCTCGCGTGCCCTCTCCGGCAAGGACGGCATAGGGGAGGAGACCAGGGCCCGCGTACGCGCCGAGGCCGAACGGGTCGGCTACGTCCCCAACTCCATGGCGAGGTCGCTCGTCCTGGGCTCCGCGATGACGTTCGGCCTGGTCATCACCAACCCGTCCAACCCCTTCTACGCGCAGCTCATCTCCACCATCGAGCTGCGCGCCCGCGCCCAGGGCTACTCGCTGCTGCTGACGGTGACCGAGGAGTCGGAGGAGCACGAGATGCGCGCCGCCGAGTCGCTGCTGCGCTCCTCGGTCAGCGGGTCGATCGTGGTGCCCGTCCAGGCGGGGGCCGACGCGTGGCGGCGGCTCGGCTCGGTCGGCGTCCCGACCGTGCTGATCAACCGTGATCTGCCCGACCTGGGCTACCGCTTCGTCGGCACCGACAACGAGCTGGGCGGCTACCGCGCCGCCGCGCACGCCATCGCCCGTGGCGCCCGCTCGATCGTGGTGCTCGAAGAGGACCTGCCCATCACCACCATCGACCACCGCATCGCCGGCTTCCGCCGGGCCATGGCGGAGGCGGGGCTGCCGGTGCCGCGCGGCAGCATCATGCGGGTCCCCACCCGCCGCCACGAGGAGGCCGCACTGCCGTGGCAGCCGCAGCAGGCGTACCAGGTGGCCCGCCGCATGCTGCGCCGCTCGCGGCTGCCCGACGCGGTCGTGGTCGGCAACGACTACTTCGCGCTCGGTCTCTACCGCGCGCTGGAGGAGCACGGGCTCAAGGTGCCCGGCGACATGATGGTGATCGGCTTCGGCGACCACCCCTTCTCCGCCTTCCTCTCCCCGCCGCTGACCACCGTGCGCCTGCCCGCCGACGAGATCGGCACCATCGCGGTGGACCTGCTCCTGGAGGAGATCGCGGGCGGCCGCAACGCCCGCCCGTTGAAGCAGCTCATCGCCCCCATTCTGGTGGAACGCGGCTCCACACTGCGCCCCTAGCCTCGCTCAGACGCCGCTTCCGACCACGGCGGTGGCGCGGATCTCGACGCGCATCTTCGGGGCGCCGAGTGCGGCGACGCCGATCTCCGTCCAGATGGGGGCGCGGTCGCCCATGCGCTTGCGGAACTGCTCCACCATCACCCGGTTGTGCACCTCGCCGATGAAGTCCGGCGAGTCCGGAATGTGGTACGAGTCCACCGCCACGACGTCGCGCCAGGTGGCGCCGGCCGTGGCGAGGGTCCGCTCCACGTTGTCGAAGGCCCGCACGATCTCCTCCTCCAGGGACTCGGGGAAGTGGAAGTCGTCGTCCCACCCGCCCTGCCCCGAGATCTCCACCCGGTCGCCGATGCGCACCGCCTGGTGGTAATGCATGGTGGTCAGCTGCCGATCGCCGTACCCGGGGGTGGCGAAGAACTCCGGCTCACTCATCACGATTCCTCACTGGTTGACTTCACGTTTGAAGTGAAAGCTACCACCTATTCACTTCAAGCGTGAAGTGACGGGCCCCCGATAGGCTGAACCTCATGGCCAGCACCCCTGACGAGCCGCTGTGGCTGACCCCGGACGAGAAAGAGGCGTGGACCGGGCTCGTCTCCCTCGTCCTCCTGCTGCCGGGCAGGCTGGAGGCGCCCCTGCAGCACGAGTCCGGCCTGACCCTGTTCGAATACCTGGCGCTCAGCCACATCTCCGAGGCCCCCGGCCGCCGCCTGCGCATGAGCGAGCTGGCCTACCTGGCCAACGGCTCGCTCTCGCGCCTGTCCAACGTGGTCAAGCGCTTCGAGCAGCGCGGCTGGGTGGAGCGCTCGCCCGACCCCGAGGACGGCCGCTACACGATCGCCGCGCTCACCGACGCCGGTTATGAGGTGGTCGTCGCCGCCGCGCCCACGCACGTACGCTCGGTGCGGCGCTTCGTGCTCGACCCGCTCACCGCCGCCGACCAGAAGGCGCTGGCCCGCATCGCCGCCAAGCTGCGCATCCGTCCGGCCGACCTGGCCTAGGCTCCGACGTCCTGGCTGCCGAGGACGTCGAGCAGGGCGAGCTTCTCGGCCGCGTCGCCCCCGGCCGGCGCGGTGAACCACAGCAGGCGCTGCGAGCCGTCCTCGCTCAGCAGGCTGAGGCAGTCGAGCTCGATGACGCCCAGCTCGGGGTGGACGAGCCGCTTGCGGTCGGCGCGGCGCACGGCCACCTCCTGCCGCGCCCAGAGCCCGGCGAACTCGGCACTCGTGGCGAGCAGCTCGTCGACGAGCCCGCTCACCTGCTCGTCACCGCCGCGCCGCGCCGCCACGGCCCGCAGGTCGGCGACGAACACGCGCGACTGATGACCGTGCTCGTCCGGGTGGTAACGGGAGCGGGCGTCCGGGTCGGTGAACCACCGATGGACGAAGCTGGCCGCGCGGCCCTGAACAGGCGGGATCGGGCCGAGGAGCGCGGTGGCCAGGCGGTTCTGGACGAGGACGGCGTGCAGGTCCGTGATCACCGCGGCGGGCGTCGCGGGCAGGCGATCCAGGAGGTCGAGCATGCCGGGGTGCACGTGGGCGGACAGGCTGTGCCGCGGCGGCACCGGGCGTCCTGCCAGGAAGTAGAGGTGGGAGCGCTCGTCCGCGGTGAGCCGGAGCGCGCGGGCCAGCGCCGCCACCATCTGCTCGGACGGCTGCGCGCCGCGCCCCTGCTCAAGCTGGTTGTAGTAGTCGGTGGACGCCCCCGCGAGCACCGCCACCTCGTCCCTGCGCAGCCCGGGGACCCGGCGCCGCGTCCCCGACGGCAGCCCCACCTCGCCCGGCTTGATGCGGTCGCGCCGCGACCTCAGGAACGCCCCGAACTCCTGCAGATCCATGCCTTTCATTGTCCTCCCGCGGCCGGGGTGGAGGCAGGCGCTGTCATCACCAGGGTGAGCTCCGCCTTCCCGTACGGACCCGAGCCAGGCGAGCGTGGGTCGCATGAAGGCACTGCAGTACACCGCGTACGGCGTCCGCCCGGTCGTCACCGAGATCCCCCGGCCGGAGCCCGGCCCAGGCGAGGTCCTGGTCGCGATCGCCGGGGCGGCGCTCAACCCGCTGGACGTGAAGATCGGCCACGGCCGCGTCAAGGACTTCTTCCCGGTCACCCTCCCCTCGGTGGTGGGCACCGACCTCGCCGGCACCGTCGTCCGGCTCGGGCCGGGCGTCACCGGCCGGCGCGTCGGCGAGGCGGTGCTCGCCCGTACCGACCCGACGGCGGGCGGGGCCGTCGCCGAGTACGCCGCCGTCCCCGTCACCCATCTCACCGCCGCGCCGCCGGCGCTCCCGCTCGGCCTCGCCGCAGGGCTCGCGACCGCCGCCGCGACGGCCTGGCAGGCGGTGTACGAGGTGGCCGGGCTCCGGGCGGGCCAGAGGGTGCTGATCCACGGCGGCGCCGGGGGAGTGGGCGGCTTCGCCCTGCAACTGGCCAGGAAGGCGGGCGCCCACGTCCTCACCACCACCTCGCCGGCGGGCGCCTCGCTCGCCGGGAAGCTGGGCGCCCACGAAGTGATCGACTACACCGCGACCGACTTCCGCGAGCGCGCCTCGGGGGTGGACGTGGTCATCGACCCGATCGGCGGCGACGTGGAGACCGCCTCCCTCGACGTCCTCGTCCCCGGCGGCCTGCTGCTCGCCCTGAACGTCCCCCCGGACGCGGACCGCGCCGCCGCCCACGGCCTGCGCGCCGCGTTCGTGCACCACGAGACGGACGCCGCCCGCCTCGCGAAGGTGGCCGCGGCGGGCCTGGAGATCGTCGTCGACCGCGTCGTCCCGCTGGCGGACGCCGCCGCCGCGTACGGCCACGTCGCCGCGGGCCATGCCAAGGGCAAGGTCGTCGTCCAGCCGCTCAAGGCGTAGAGACGACCCACTTGCCCGCCCGCCGACCCTCCTGAGGCAGGTCAGCTCAGAGGGCCACCTGCCCGATCGCGAAGGAGCCCACCCGCGGGTCCTCGACCATCTCCTTCACATCCTCGGGCCACGCGGTGGTGATCATCCCGTACCAGAGACCCTGTTCCGCCCTCATCCGGACGTCGTCCAGGTCGACGCCGAACGCGGCCAGCGCCTCTCTGTCGGATTCCCGCAGCAGGCTCGTCCACAGCCTGAACGACGAGGTGAGGGAGGAACGGACATCGGGATCGCAGTCATCGAAGCCGCGGGCGTGGCAATAGCCGGAGTAATCCCATGACGTCGGCAGGCCGTCAGGCTCGGGAGGTGAGAACAGCGCCACGTCGGGGACCTTCTCCCACAAGTGACGTACGTCGTTCTCCCGCATCGGCTTCTTGAAGCCGACGACCACCGTCACCTTCACGTCCTCCACCTCGGCGAGCGCATCGAGTCGCTTCAGGACGAGGTGACGATCGTCGCCGGCGCCGGAGAGGGCACGGATGGCGCCGGTCAGCTTCCAGCCGGGCAGCTCGGCTCCGCTGATGTGACCGTCACGCAGTTCCAGGGTTCGCCGGCCGAAGACCTCGGTATGCGACCAATTGGCCCACCGCGGTTCGACGATGACGCGGACCGCCTCGTCGTCTTCGAGCTGATGGCGTTTGAGCAGCTGTTCTTCGTGCACGACGTGATAGTCCGGCCGGGCGACGGCCAAGGCGTTCACCCACACCAGAGCCCGTCGGTCAGCGGCCGTGGTGCAACCCGTGGCGAGCACCAGCAATAAGGCCGCTACAACCGGGAAGCGCAACATCCGGCCATGCTACAAAAGCGCCTTGACCCGCATGCTGGACGCGGCGATCAGCGCGAGACCCGCAGGTCCCCGCTCGTCGCCGGGTCCGGCGATCCGTGAAAGATCGCCTGGCCCGGTGACGAGAAAATCAGGCCGCGGCCCAGAAATACCAGCCGATGTCATAGAAGCAAGGGCGGGTCTGTGTGCCGCCCGCCTGCACGCCGTTTCTCCAGTATTCGCAGATGCCCTGCGTGGAGTAGGGCCCGTACCAGTGGCCCGCCGCCTCCTTGGCCTGCGCGGGGCTGACGGAGACCACCAGGGCCGCGAGCCCGCCGACCGCGGCGACGGCGATTCTTCCGGCGACTTTCCGTTTCATTGCGCACATCCTCTCGTCGTTGTCATGGAAACGCTAATGTTCGCCGCGAAATAATGTCAGGTAATAAGCAGGGCATTCACCGGACATTTCCCGGAGCGGAAGAGGCCCCTTCCTCGGTCCGGCCGGGGCGGTTATCGTGGACGGTGGTGCGAAGCCAGGTGCGGCGGTGACAGCCCGCCGGTTCCTCCCCGCGGAGGAACGATCCGGTGCGATTCCGGAGCCATGCGGTGATACCCCGCCCCTTCTCGGACTCCGAAGACCGGGTCCCTGACGCCATCAGTCACTTGTGCGAAGGGGAAGGGCATGTTCACCGGCAGAATCCACGAGATCGGCCTGATCGAGTCCGTCGGCGCGAACGCCATCGAGATCAGGGCGGCCAAGAGCGCGGAGCGGCTGGCGAAGGGCGGTTCGCTGAACGTCGCGGGCGTCCAGCTGACCGCCGAGCACGTCGAGGGCGACCTGATCAGGGTGTCGGTCAGCACCGAGACCCGGCGCCGCACCACGTTCGACGAGATGCGGGAGCCGGGACGGCGGGTGAACCTGGAGGCGCCGCTCGCCGTCGGCGACCCGCTCGACGGGCACCTGGTCCAGGGGTACGTCGACGGGGTCGGCAAGGTCGTGCGCGTCGACGACGACCCCGGGCTGGGGCGGCGGCTGTGGATCAGGCCGCCTGACCGGTTCATCGGCAAGGTCGTGGCCAAGGGCTCCATCGCGGTCGACGGCGTGAGCCTGACCGTGGCCGAAGTGGTCAAGGACCGCTTCTCGGTGGCGCTGATCCCGTCCACGCTTGCCGGGACGACCCTGGCCGCGCTGTCCGTGGGCGACCGCGTCAACCTGGAGTCCGACATGGTGAGCCGGCTGGCGGCGGGCGGCCCGGCCTCCGCGAGCGCCCACGTCGCCAAGGCGGTCGCCGCGCTGGGCTGGGCCGGGCATCTGTCCGGCCGGGTCGGGGTGGAGAAGGTGGTACGCCAGCTCGCCGCCGGCGGCGGGGTCATGGTGTGGGATCCGGCGCGCGAGGCCGAGGGCGACGTCATCTTCGCCGGCGCGGACCTGCGTCCCGCCGCGTTCACGTTCCTGCTGACCGAGGTGTACGGCTACCCGTGCGTCCCATGCGCGCCCGAGGTCCTCGACCGGCTGGAGATCCCGGCACTGGAGGGCGCGGGAGACCGCCACGGCACGGCCTTCCACACGCCCGTCGACCTGGCCGCCTCCACCGGCACCGGGGTCAGCGCCGCAGAACGCGCCGCCACCGTACGCCACCTCGCCCGCCCCGGCTCCACCCCCGCCGACTTCACCGCACCCGGCCACGTCATCCCGATCGCCTCCCGCCCCGGCCTGCTGCGGGAGCGCGCCGGCCACACGGAGTCGACCGTCGCGCTGTGCCTGGCCGCCGGCCTGCCGCCGGTGGGTGTGTGCTGCGAGGTGATGCGCCGCGACGGCACGATGGCCGGCGCGGCCGACCTGGAGGCCTCCGCGCTCCGCTGGGGCCTGCCCCTGGTCGACATCGACGACCTGCGTACGTGGTTGTGAGCCGGCCTCGGCAAGGTCACGTTCAAATCCTGTTGGGGTTGAGCGGGGCTTGGAGGCGCGAGTGCCGGTGCCCGCCCGGGTGGAGCACCAAGAGCCGCTAAGTGCGGTCCGCACCTAGGGGAGTGGCTCACCTACTTGGCCTGGGACGGCGTGGCTATACCGAAAGGGTCACGTACGACCAGGGCAGCAAGGGGGCCACTCGCCGTGGACGCGAACGGCATCGACGCCGCGCCCGGTTTCCGCGCGGCGCTGGCGGTGGCTGACTCCGTCCTGTACGAGGGCTACCTGCTCTACCCTTACCGGCGATCTTCGCCGAAGAACCAGGTCAGGTGGCAGTTCGGGGTGCTGCTGCCGGAGCGGTGGGCCAGGGCGCACGGGCTGGAGGGCGGCGGGGTCGCGGGTTCCGCCGAGTCGTGGTGGCAGCAGACCGAGTGCCTGCTCGTCGCGCCCGCCGACGCGGTCGTCAGCGGCCGGCTCCGGTTCCTGCAGCTGCGCCGCCGTACGCCCGAGGAGCGGCTGCCCGACGGTGGTCACCGCGCGGCGGATCGGGTCGGTGAGGCGCTGAGCTTCGACGAGGCGGTGCCGTGCGAGCTGGACGTCCAGGCGTCGGTGGCGGAGCTGCTGTCCGGTGACAAGCGGCTCGACCTGCGGGTTCCCGGCTCCGACACGGTTACCCCGCTGCCCGGTTCGGCCGGGCGGACGCGTCGCCGCACGTGGCCGCTGACCGCGCGGGTGACGCTGTCGCTGACCCCGTGCGAGGGGGAGTCGCTGTTCAGGCTCCGCGTACGGACGGAGAACGCCGCGCGGGAGCCGTCACCGGACACGCCCAGGGATGAGGCGCTCCGGCACGCCCTGATCGCCTGCCACACCCTGCTGACCGTGCCGGGCGGCCGGTTCGTCTCGCTGCTCGACCCGCCTGACTGGGCGGAGAAGGCGGCGGCCGAGTGCGTGAACGCGCACACGTACCCGGTGCTGAGCGGCGACCAGGTGGTGCTGTCGTCGCCGATCCTGCTCTACGACAATCCGCGCGTCGCCCCGGAGAGCCACGGCGACCTGCACGACGCGGCGGAGATCGACGAGATCCTGTCGCTGCGCACGCTGACGCTCACCGACGCGGAGAAGCGCGAGGCCCGCGCCACCGACCCGCGCGCCGCCGACATCATCGACCGGGTCGAGGCGATGACCCCTGAGGACCTCGCCCGCCTGCACGGCACGATCAGGGATCAGGAAACGGAAGCGGACACCGCTGTCGTCGAGGTGGCGGGGACGCTGGTCCGCAAGGGCAGCAGGGTGCGGCTGCGGCCCCGGCTGCGCGGCACCGACCCGCAGGACATGTTCCTCGACGGCAGGACGGCCGTGGTGGAGGCGGTGCTGCTGGACGTGGACGGCGCCCGCCACCTCGCCGTGACTCTGGAGGACGACCCGGCGGCCGAGCTGAACCAGTGGTACGGCCGCTACCGCTACTTCGCCCCCGAGGAGACCGAGCCGCTGGAGGGTGAGCCCGCATGAACAGGGTGCTGGTGGCCGGGATCGGCAACGTGTTCCTGGGCGACGACGGGTTCGGCGTCGAGGTGGTCAGGCGGATGGACGCCGCCGCGCTGCCCGGCTCGGTGTCGGTGTCCGACTACGGGATCCGCGGCGTGCACCTGGCGTACGAGCTGCTCGGCGGCGCGTACGACACGCTGATCATGGTGGACGCGGTCGAGATCGACGGCCCGCCCGGCACCGTCGCGGTGCTGGAGGTCGACGACGACGAGCCGGTGGGCGTGGCCCAGGTGGACGGGCACGGCATGCATCCCCAGGCCGTCCTCGACCTGCTGGCCAGGCTGGGCGGCCGGGTGTCCAGGGTGCTGCTGGTGGGCTGCAGGCCCCAGACCGTCGACGAGGTCATGGGCCTGTCGGAGCCGGTGGCCGCCGCCGTCGAAGGCGCGGTCGCGGCGGTGACGGCGCTGGCGCGTGATGAGGCGTACCGACGAACCGACAGGGAGCGCGCCGATGCATGAGACAGGGATGTGCGACGAGATCGTGGAGGCGGTCCTGCGCGAAGCGGGGGGACGGCAGGTGGCCGCGGTACGCGTCCGCGCCCCCTTCGCCGGCCACCGGCCCGATCCCGCGGTCGTCGAGCAGGGCTGCCGCGTGGCCGCGGCCGGCACCCCGGCCGAGGGCGCGCGGATCGAGCTGGTCGCCGAGCCGCCCGCGGTGAGCTGCGGCGGCTGCGGCGCGCGGACGCCCGCGACCGACGCGCTCGCGCTCGTCGCCTGCCCGCGCTGCGGCGGCGTGGACGTCGAGCTCGCGCCCGACGCCGGGGTCGTCGTCGAGTCGATCACCTACCAGCGGGACGAGGTGCGCGCATGACGCAGACGGAGCAGAAGGGCGGTCAGACCGCCGGCTACGACGAGATGCACATCCTGTGGATATCCGAGGGCATGAGCTGCGACGGCGACACCGTCTCCATCACCGCGGCGACCCAGCCCGCGATCGAGGACGTCGTCGCCGGCACCATCCCCGGCCTGCCCAAGGTGCACCTGCACAACAAGGTGCTCTCGCCCAGCCTCGGCGGCGAGGACTACCTGGCGCCGTTCAGGGCCGCCGCGCGCGGCGAGCTGGAGCCGTTCATCCTCGTCATCGAGGGCTCGGTGCCCAACGAGAACATCAACGGCGACGGCTACTGGACGTCGTTCGGCAACGACCCGAGCACCGGGCAGCCGCTCACCCTGAACTCCTGGATCGACCGGCTCGCGCCGCGGGCGTGGGCGGTCGTCGCCATCGGCACGTGCGCCACGTACGGCGGCATCCACGCGATGGCCGGCAACCCGACCGGCTGCATGGGCCTGGCCGACTACCTCGGCTGGGACTTCCGCTCGGCGGGCGGGCTGCCGATCGTGAACGTGCCTGGCTGCCCGGTCCAGCCGGACAACTTCATGGAGACCCTGACCTGGGTGCTCTATCACGCCGCCGGCAGCGCGCCGCCGCCTCCGCTGGACGAGCTGCTGCGTCCCCAGTGGCTGTTCGGCAAGACGGTTCACGAGGGGTGCGACCGGGGCGCGTACTACGAGCAGGGCGACTTCGCGCACGGCTACAACTCGCCGAAGTGCCAGGTGAAGGTGGGCTGCTGGGGCCCGGTGGTGAACTGCAACGTGCCCAAGCGCGGGTGGATGCGCGGCGTCGGCGGCTGCCCGAACGTGGGCGGCATCTGCATCGCCTGCACCATGCCGGGCTTCCCCGACAAGTTCATGCCGTTCATGGACATGCCGCCCGGTGGTGGCCTGTCCTCGATGCTCATCAAGCCGTACGGCGCCTTCATCCGCCGGATGCGCGGCATCACCAACCACACCGTCAACAGGGAACCCCGGTGGCGGCACAACCGTGAGGCGCTGACCAGCGGCTACGACCCGCGCTGGCGCCCGTAGAGCCGTCGGCTCCGACAAGAGAGGAAAGCACGGCCGATGGCCATCGAACAGCAGGAGAAGGCGGCGCCCACGAAGGGTCAGCTCGTCGACATGTCCTGGGACCCGATCACCAGGATCATCGGCAACCTCGGCATCTACACCAAGATCGACTTCGAGAACCAGCGCGTGGTGGAGTGCCACAGCACGTCCTCGCTGTTCCGCGGCTACTCGGTCTTCATGAAGGGCAAGGACCCGCGCGACGCCGGCTTCATCACCAGCCGCATCTGCGGCATCTGCGGCGACAACCACACGACGTGCTCGGTGTACGCGCAGAACATGGCGTACGGGATCAAGACCCCGAAGCTCGCCGAGTGGATCATCAACCTCGGCGAGGCCGCCGAGTACATGTTCGACCACACCCTCTTCCAGGACAACCTGGTGTTCGTCGACTTCTGCGAGGCGATGGTCAAGGGCACCAACCCGAGCGTGCTCAAGCGGGCCACCACCACCGAGGCGCCGAACGCCGCCATCCACGGCAAGCGCACGATCGCCGACATCATGCAGGCGTTCAACCCGTTCGAGGGGGACGCCTACAAGGAGGCGCTGACCGTCAGCCGGGTCACGCGGGAGATGTTCTGCCTGATGGAGGGCAGGCACGTGCATCCCTCGACGATCTATCCGGGAGGCGTCGGCACGATGCCGTCGCCGTCGGTCTTCACCGACTACCTGTCGCGGCTGATGAACATCATCGACTTCGTCAAGAAGGCCGTCGCGCTCAACGACGACGTCTTCGACTTCTTCTACCAGGCGCTGCCCGGCTACGAGGAGGTCGGCCGGCGCAGGGTGCTGCTCGGCTGCTGGGGCGCGTTCCAGGACCCCGAGGTGGTCGACTACCGCTACCAGACGATGAACGAGTGGGGCAGGGCGATGTACGTCACCCCCGGCATCGTCGTGGACGGCGAGCTCATCACGACGAACCTGGTGGACATCAACCTCGGCATCCGCATCCTGCTCGGCAGCTCCTACTACGAGGACTGGGTGAACGAGGAGCCGTTCGTCACCCACGACCCGCTCGGCAACCCGGTGGACATGCGCCACCCGTGGAACCAGACCACGCTGCCCGCCCCGCAGAAGCGCGACTTCGACGGCAACTACAGCTGGGTGATGAGCCCGCGCTGGCTCGACCCGCGCACCGGCGAGCACCTGGCGCTGGACACCGGCGGCGGCCCGTTCGCGCGCCTCTACACCACCGCGCTGGCCGGGCTCGTGGACACGCCGTACGTGAAGTCCACCGGGTCGAGCGTGCAGATCAACCTGCCCAAGGGGCCCGAGCTGCCCGAGGTGACGCTGGAGTGGCGGATCCCGCAGTGGTCCAACGCCCTTGAGCGCAACCGGGCCCGCGTGTACTTCGTGGCCTACGCGGCCGCCATGGCGGTGTGGTTCGTCGAGCGGGCGCTGGAGCGGGTGCGCGGCGGGGACACCAAGGTGTTCCAGGACTTCGACGTGCCCGACCAGGCCATCGGGGTCGGGTTCCACGAGGCGGTGCGCGGCGTGCTGTCGCACCACCTGGTGATCGAGAAGGGGAAGATCGCCAACTATCATCCGTACCCGCCGACGCCGTGGAACGGCAGCCCGCGCGACCGCTACGGCACTCCTGGGCCGTACGAGGACGCCGTCCAGGACATGCCGATCTTCGAGGAGAACGGGCCGGAGAACTTCAAGGGCGTCGACATCATGCGTGCCGTGCGCAGCTTCGACCCCTGCCTGCCGTGTGGCGTCCACATGTACGTCGGCAAGGGGCGTACGGTGCGGAAGCTGCACTCGCCGATGTTCGGCGGCGGCCATGACTGACGAGCGGCCGAGGCTGGACGAGCGGGCCGTCGCCGGGCACCTGGAGCTGCTCGACGAGCTGCTGAGCGAGCTGGAGTCGGCCTCCGGGCCCACGGCCGCACTGGCGCTCGACGCGCTCGCCACGCTCGCCGGGGTGTACGGGGAGGCGCTCGCCCGCATCGCCGAGCGGGTCGTCGCCGCCGCGCCCGAGGTGGGGGCGGCGCTGGCGGACGACCTCCTGCTGGCGCACCTGTTCGTGCTGCACGGGGTGTCCGTCGGCGCGGCCGCCCAGGGGAGCGGCGCGGTTCAGGGGAGCGGCGCGGTTCAGGGGAGTGCGGCGGCTGCCGGCGGTGCGGCGTTCATCCCGCTCGACGCGCTCACCCGCCGCCCCGCCACCTCAAGGGCGACCCCATGACCGGCCCCATGACCGGCCCCGGGGCGAGCGCCGCGACGGGCGCCGCGACCGGCCCTGTGGTCGGCCCCGTGGTCGGCCCCGTGGTGGGGGCGGGGGCGCTTGGGCGGGTGGTGAGCCGGCCGGTCGGTGGGCGGCGGGCCCCGGAGCCGTGTGAGCTGTGCGGTGAGCCGCTGCGTGACACGCACGCCCACCTGCTGGAGGAGCGCAAGGACCTGGTGCTGTGCGCCTGCCGCGCCTGCGCGCTGCTGTTCGAGCACGGGACGAATGGTCCCGGTAGGTTCCTGCTGGTGCCCGACCGGCGGCTGCGCCTCACCGGGCCGCCGCCGTCCGAGCTGGGCGTGCCCGTGGGCCTGGCGTTCTTCGTCCGCCGCTCCGACGGCACGGTCGTCGCGCACTACCCGAGCCCGGTGGGCGCCACCCGCTGGGACGTGGACGCTGACGCGTGGGACCGCCTCGCCGGCCACTACGCGGAGCTGGCGTCGATGCGGCCGGCGGTGGAGGCGTTCCTGGTCGCCGTCGTGCGCGGCCTGGACGAGCGCTGGCTCGTCCCGATCGACGACTGTCACCGGCTCGTCGCCCTGGTACGCCAGGAATGGACGGGCATGTCCGGCGGCCCTTCGCTCTGGGACCGGATCGCGGCCTTCTTCGCCGAACTCGACCGATGAGGAGGACGACATGGCACGGATTCGCGTAGGCGTACCCGACGTGGCGCCCGACACGCCCTCGCACGTCAAGGGCGTGCCCCAGGGCAACGCGAAGGGCTCCTACCGCCGTCAGCGGGGCCACCGCAAGGACGGCACCGCCGACGCGCGGCGCTCGACCGGCGTACGTCCCCGCCACGGGAACCCGATCGCGCCGACCATGCCGAACCTGTCTCCCAGCTGAGACGCGAGAGGAGGTGGAAGCCGACATGCGGCAGCTAGGCAAGTTGCTGGCCCTGTTCGCCGGGGCCGCGGTCATCGCGATGATCTGGCGGGAACTGCCCGCCCTCAAGCGCTACATCACCATGCGACGAATGTGAGAGGAGCGAGGCGGCCGATGTGCCTGGGCATTCCCGGCGAGATCGTCGAACTCATCCCCGGACAGCCCGAACTCGCCAAGGTCGAGGTGGCGGGCGTGCGGCGGGTCATCAACGTCGGGCTGGTCGACCAGGACGGCATCCGTCCGGGCGACTGGGTGCTCGTGCACGTCGGCTTCGCCATGTCCAAGATCGACGAGCGGGAGGCGGCGGCCACGCTCGCGCTCCTGCGCGGTCTCGGACAGGCGTACACCGACGAGCTCGAAGCGCTCGCGGAATCCGACATCACCTGAGAGGCGGGACAGTGCGGTTCGTCGATGAGTACCGCGACGCGGGCGAGGCCAGGAGGCTGGCGGCGCGGATCAGCGACCTGTGCGAGCCAGGGCGGCGCTACACGTTCATGGAGGTGTGCGGCGGCCACACGCACACCATCTACAAGCACGGCCTTGAGGACTATCTGCCCGAGCCGGTGTCGCTGGTGCACGGCCCCGGCTGCCCGGTCTGCGTCATCCCGATGGGGCGGGTGGACGACGCCATCGCCATCGCCCGCGAGCCCGGCGTGATCATGACGTCGTTCGGCGACATGATGCGGGTCCCCGGCGGCCAGGGCTCGTTCTACGACGCCAAGGCCGCGGGCGCGGACATCCGCATGGTGTACTCGCCGCTGGACGCGCTCAAGATCGCCCGGCAGCACCCTGACCGCACGGTCGTCTTCATGGCCATCGGCTTCGAGACCACGGCCCCGTCCACGGCGATGACCGTGCTGCGGGCCGCCGCCGAGGACCTCCCGAACTTCGCGGTCTTCTGCAACCACGTGACGATCATCCCGGCCATCAAGGCCATCCTCGACTCGCCCGACCAGCGGATCGACGGGTTCATCGGGCCCGGCCACGTCTCCACCGTCATCGGCTGCGCGCCCTACTCCTTCATCGCCCGCGACTACGGCAGGCCGCTGGTGTGCGCCGGGTTCGAGCCGCTGGACGTCCTACAGTCCGTCTACATGCTGCTCCGCCAGCTCGCCGAGGGGCGGGCGGAGGTGGAGAACCAGTACACGCGGGTGGTGCCGTGGGAGGGGAACGCGCGGGCGCTGTCGGCGATCTCGCGAGTGATGGAGCTGCGGCCGCACTTCGAGTGGCGCGGGCTGGGGTTCATCGCGCACTCCGCGCTGCGGATGCGGGAGGCGTACGCGGCGTACGACGCCGAGGTGCGCTTCGCCGTACCGGGGGTGCGGGTGGCCGATCCCAAGGCGTGCCAGTGCGGTGAGGTGCTGAAGGGCGTGCTGAAGCCGTGGGAGTGCAAGGTCTTCGGCACCGCCTGCACGCCCGAGACGCCCATCGGCACCTGCATGGTGTCGTCCGAGGGGGCCTGCGCCGCCTACTACAACTTCGGCCGCTTCGCCCGGCGGCGTGAGCCCGTAGCGCTGACTTTGGAGAGCCGGCCATGAATGACGAAGCGGTGGCCTCCCGTGAGGTTCAGGTGCTGGAGCGGATCGAACGGGCGCGGCGGCGCCGGCCCAAGCTCACCGATGAGCGGGTCACGCTGGCGCACGGCGCGGGCGGCAAGGCGTCGCGGACGCTGATCGAGGCGGTCTTCGCCGACGCCTTCCGCAACCCGGCGCTCGACCCGCTCGACGACGGCGCCACGCTCGACCTCGGCACCGGCCGGCTGGTCCTCACCACCGACGCGTACGTGGTCTCGCCGCTGTTCTTCCCCGGCGGCGACATCGGCGACCTCGCCGTCAACGGCACCGTCAACGACCTCGCGGTGTGCGGGGCCAGGCCGATGTACCTGTCGGCGGCGTTCGTCCTGGAGGAGGGGTTCCCGATCGCCGACCTGCGCAGGATCGCCGCCTCCATGGCGGCCGCGGCCGAGCGGGCCGGCGTGCGGGTGGTGACCGGCGACACCAAGGTGGTGCAGCGCGGCAAGGCCGACGGCTGTTACGTGACCACGTCCGGCGTCGGGGCACTCGAACGGCCGGTCACGCTGGGGGACGCGCAGGTCAGACCGGGGGACGCGGTGATCGTGTCGGGGCCGATCGGCGAGCACGGCATCACCGTCATGATCGCCCGGGGCGACCTCGGCATCGAGGCGGACCTGACCTCCGACACCGCGCCCCTGCACGACGCGGTCGCCGCCCTCCTCGACGCCGCCCCCGTGCGGATGATGCGCGATGCCACCAGGGGCGGGGTCGCGACCGTCCTGAACGAGGTGGCCCGCGGCGCGGGGGTGGCCGTACGGGTGGACGAGCGCGCGGTCCCGGTCCGCCCGATCGTGAGCGGCGCCTGCGAACTGCTCGGCCTCGACCCGCTGTACGTGGCCTGCGAGGGCAGGTTCGTCGCCGTCGTGGACGGGGAACACGCCGACGCGGCCGTCGCGGCGCTCCGGCGGCACCCGGTGAGCGAGGGCGCGGCGGTGGTGGGCACGATCGAGCCCGACCCCGCAGGAATGGTCCTTCTCACCACCGCCTTCGGCGGCACCAGAATCGTCGACCTCCTGGTCGGCGACCCCCTGCCCCGCATCTGCTGACCGACACCCGCCGGCGCCTATGGGGGGCACGCGCAGATGCCGGGCGCGGGCGTGCTGTTCACCGGGGGGCCGCGCGCCGGCCGGTGGCGCGGTCAGCGGCGGTCGTGGGCGGCTGCGATGACGGCCTGGCCGAGGGCGAGGCCGCCGTCGCCTGGCGGGACTCGCGAATGGGTCAGGACCCGGAAGCGCTCGCGCTCCAGGCCCGACACCACCGCCTCCAGCAGGACCGTGTTCTGGAAGACGCCGCCGGAGAGCGCCACCGTCCGCAGGCCCGTCTCCTCGCCCAGGATCGTGACCGCGCGGACCACCGCAGCGGCCAGCCCGTGGTGGAAGCGGGCGGCGATCCGTCCCGCGTCCACACCGGCCGCGACGTCCTCCGCCGCGGCTCCGACCAGGTCGCTCGCGGCGATGACCAGGGGCTCGCCCGCGATCACCCGCGCCGGGTACGCCCCCCGCTCCCCGGGATCCACCCGGGCCTCCAGCTCGGCGGCGGCCTGCCCCTCGTACCCGATGACATCGCGCACCCCCGCGATCGCCGCCACCGCGTCGAACAGCCGCCCCGCGCTGGACGTGAGCGGCGCGTTCAGCCCGGACCGCGCCATCCCGGCCACCACCGGCCACTGCTCCCGATGCCGCGCGGCCACCGCCAGATCGGGCAACGCGCCGCCGTGGAGCCGGTCCAGCCAGGCCGCCGCCATGCGCCACGGCTGGCGTACCGCCGCCGCGCCGCCCGGCATCGGCACCGCCTCCAGGTGCCCGGCCCGCCGGTAGGAGAGCAGGTCGGCGACCAGCAGCTCCCCGCCCCACAGCGTGCCGTCGTCGCCCAGGCCGAGCCCGTCGAACGCCACCCCGATGACGGGCCCGCCGTGCCCGTGCTCGGCCAGGCAGGAGGCGACGTGCGCGTGGTGGTGCTGCACCGCGACCAGGTCCACGCCGGTGCGGTCGCGCGCGTAGGCGGTCGACAGGTACTCCGGGTGCAGGTCGTGGGCGACCACGTCAGGGCGGACGCCGAACAGCCGGCAGAAGCGCTCGACGGACTCGGTGAAAAGGCGCAAAGTCTCGTAGCTCTCCAGGTCGCCGATGTGCTGCGACAGGAACGCCTGGTCGCCCCTGGCCACGCAGAAGGTGTTCTTGAGCTGGGCGCCGCAGGCGAGCACCGGCCGGGAGAAGCGCCACGGCACGGAGACGGGGGCGGGGGCGTAGCCGCGCGATCGGCGTACGACCAGCTCCCTGCCGCGGAAGACCCGCACCAGCGAGTCGTCGGCGGGCGCCTCGATCCTCCGGTCATGCACGAGGAACCCGTCGGCGACGCCCGCCAGCCGCCGCAGCGCGTCCTCGTCGTGGTGGGCGATCGGCTCGTCGGTGAGGTTCCCGCTGGTCAGCACGTACGGCGCGGCCAGCCGGTCGGCGAGCAGGTGATGCAGCGGCGTGTACGGCAGCATCACCCCCAGGTCGCGGGCCCCGGGCGCCACGGCGTCGGCCACCGGGGCGTCGCGGCGGCGCGGGGCCAGCACGATTGGGCGGGGCGTGCCGGTGAGCAGCCGTTCGGCCGCCCAGCCCAGGTGGACCAGCCTCCCGGCCGCCGCCACGTCCTGCGCCAGCACGGCGAACGGCCGCGACTCGCGGCGCTTGCGGGCCCGCAGCGTGGCCACGGCGATGCCGTCGGCGGCCAGGACGGCGAGGTGATAGCCGCCCAGCCCTTTGACTGCCACGACCCGCCCCTCCTCCAGCCACCCGGCCGCCACCTCGACCGGATCCCCGGGCACCGGCCGGCCGGCCGCGTCGAGAGCGCGCAGCTCGGGGCCGCACGCGGGGCAGCACACCGGCTGGGCGTGGAAGCGGCGGTCACCGGGGTCGCCGTACTCCCGCGCGCAGGCGGCGCACATCGCGAAGTCCGCCATCGTGGTGGCGCACCGGTCGTACGGGACGCCGGTGACGATCGTGAACCGCGGCCCGCAGTCGGTGCAGTTGGCGAACGCGTACCGGTGCCTGCGGTCCCCGGGGTCGCGCAGCTCGCGCAGGCAGGCGGCGCACGTACCGGCGTCCGGGGGCACCAGGGCGGGGTTCGGCCGCTCGCCGCGCCTGCTCGGCACGATGCGGAAACCCGGCTCGCCCACCGGCTCCGCCGCCTCCACCGAAACCCGCTCGACCAGCGCGAGCGGCGGCGCCTGGCCCGTCAGCCCGGCCGTGAACGCCTCCAGCCTCCCCGGCTCGCCCTCCGCCTCGATGAACACCCCGCCGGGGTCGTTGCCGACGAACCCCGACACCCCGTACGTCCCGGCCAGCCCGCACACGAACGGCCGGAACCCCACCCCCTGCACCAGCCCCTCGACCCGCACCCTGACCCGGCGCACCCCCGTACCGGCCATGCCCGTCACATCTCGCCGGCCAGCACCCGCTGGGTCAGCTCCCACAGCACGTGGCAGAGCGTGATCTGCGCCTCCTGGATGCGGTGCACCGACGCCGACGGCACCACGAACAGGTACGCCACCCGCCCCTCCTGCGCCATCGCCCCGCCGTCATAACCCGCCATCCCCACGGTCACCATGCCCCGCCTGGACGCCTCCGCCATGGCATCGACCACGTTCCGAGACCCCCCACTGGTGGACAACCCCACGGCCACGTCACCCCGCCGCCCGAGCGCGGCGAGCTGCCTGGCGAACACCAGCTCGTACCCGACGTCATTCGACAACGCCGTGACCAGCGCAACATCCTGCGCCAACGCCACCGCCGCCACCGCCCGCGCCGGTCGCGGCGGGGCGGCGGCCGTGCCGGCCGGTTGCGGTGGGGCAGCGGTCGCGTGGGCTGCCTCGGGTGGGGTGGCGGTCGCGTGGGCTGCCTCGGGTGGGGCGGCGAAGAGCTGGGCGACGGCCTGGGCGTCCGTGCTGCTGCCGCCGTTGCCGAACGTGAACAGCCGGCCCCCTGCCTCGATTGCCGCCGCTGTCGCCCGCGCGCACGCCACCAGCCGCTCGCCGTGCAGGGCGACCAGGGACCGGCGCAAGGCGACGATCTCGCCGGCCTTCCTCCGCGTGGACGCGCACAGATCGGCGACGACCGCCTCCCCGTCCGCGGGTGCCGAGGCGAGGAACGGGTAGAGGGCCTCGATCCCGCCGGGCTCACCGACCGTACTCAAGGCTCTCTCCTCGCGATGGCCTCCTTGGCGTGCACCAGGACGACGTCACCGGGCCGCGCGTCCACCAGCGCCACGCTGACCTCCTCCGCCGTCCCCGACTCCATCTCCACCAGCGCCATCCCGTCCTCCAGCAACCGCACCACGCGCACCGGCACCGCCACGTCCGAACACGTGACGCAGACCCCGTCGTGACACGACTCCGTCATCGGACCGCCTCCAGCTCGTAGAAGACGTGCACCAGCTCCCACAGCACGTGATAGATCGTCATGTGCACCTCCTTGACGACCAGCGGATCGCCGGAGCGCACGACCACCACGTGATCCGCCTCCGGCACCGGGTGCCCTCCGGCGAGCGCCACCGTCAGCAGGCCCAGCTCGCGCGCCGCCGCCAGCCCTCCGCGTACGGCAGGGCAGCCGGGCTCGGCCGACAGGCCGAGCGCGATGTCGTGCGGCGCGGCCAGCAGCCGCAGCTGGGCGGCGAAGATCCCGTCCAGACCCTGGGTGCGGGCGATCCCCGTGGCCAGGGCCAGGTCCGTGGTCAGCGAGAGGGCAGGGAGCGCCGGCTTGCCGACGACGACAGGATGCGCGAACTCGACAGCGACATGCTGGGCATCGGCCACCGACCCGCCGCTGCCGAACACCAGCAGCGTGCCGCCCGCGCGGAACCGTTCCGCCATCTCCTGGCAGGCACGGACGATCAGTTCGGCGTCCGCACCCACGGCCGCCGCCGGTTGCGCCCGCCGCTCGAACGCGGCGGACACGGCGCTCATCGCCGGGTCCTCTCCCACGACGCCTCCTCCCACCCCGACCTTTCACGCACGCCCGAGCCCCGCCCACCCGGCCCGCCTGAGACGCCTCGCCCGTCCCCACCCGCCACAGCCGAGATACTCCGGGTGCCCTCACCCGGGACGCCGTGCGTATCGGCTCCCGAGCTGATCCGCGTCCATCTGTCCAGGCAGGTCTCCAGCAACCCGCGCACTTCGGTCAACCGGCGCATCCACGCCTGCAGTTCGGCCATCCCGCCGGTGGTCAGCTCGTAGCGGCGGCGGGCGGGCCCCGCCTCGGAGGCGACCCAGTCGGAGGCCAGGTGGCCGGCGCGTTCGAGCGAGCGCAGAGCCCGATAGACCTGCCCCGGCTCCGCGTCGGACGCCCCCAGCCGCGCCAGCCGCTCGATCAGGTCGTATCCGTGACCGGGCCGCTCGCAGATGAGCAGCAACAGGAAGGGGGAGAGCAGCCCGCGAACGTCACTGCCCGACATGAATCCCCTCCTCCGGTGCGGGAACGGCCGGTCGGTAAGGACAGTAGGCCGCCGCATGCCACAGGCCAGGGCGGCACGTCCGGCATTTGCACGAGTCATCGCCGTGGGCAGGCCAAGGATTTCCCGAACGCCCCGCGCAGCGTCAGAGCCGTCGCCGACGAGGGCCTCGCCCTCCACGCACCCCCTTCACACGCAGCACGATGCCCTCCACGCACAGCACGATCTGCGGCACCCCGCCGAGCGACTGGCCATCCGGCGTGCCCTCCTCGACCGGGGGCCAACCGCGCCAAGGCCCGGGCCAGGGTCGCCAGGGTGTACGCCCGGATCGCCGACCGCAGAAGAGATCACCTGCACAAGGTCACGACACGGCTTGTTCACGCGAATCAAGTGATCGCCGTGGAAGACCTGACCGTCCGAGCCTCACGGGCGACCGTGAGAATCCCCCTCGTTTACGAGGGGGAGGATGTCAAGACGTGGTGGTCGGTGGTGCGGTTCCTGCACGTGCTCGGGGCCGCGCTCTTGCCTCGCTCGCCGAGCCCCGTTATGGCCGGATCCTGGCCGCCAAGCTCCTGGTGTTCTGCGCGGTCATGGCCGCGGCCGGCGTGCACGGCTGCGCGAGCGGTGCGGGCCGTCCCCTGCTGGCCCGGGTCATGGCGGTGAGTTCGCTGGCAGGTCGCTCGGCGTCGTCCTGCTGGCCGCCGCACTGCCCGTCACCTGATCGCGGCGGTCCGATTAGGGACTTTCGGCCCTGCGAATACGGACGTTCGCCCTGATGAAGGCACCTGCCCGGGTTCGTAGGTTGGACTCCGGCCCGCACGCTTCCGCAGGCCGTGTCCATCTGCTTTCTGGGGGGTTCCATGTTGTCCGCGGATTCGGCGGCGATCGTCCGTACCACGCTGCCCGTCGTCGGCGCCTCGCTCGACGCCATCACCGCGCGTTTCTACGAGACGATGTTCGCCGATCGGCCGGAGCTGCTCGACGGCCTGTTCAACCGCGGCAACCAGGCCAACGGCGAGCAGCGCAGGGCGCTGGCCGGATCCATCGCCGCGTTCGCCACGCGGCTGCTGGAGCACCCGGACGAGCGTCCCGACGCGTTGCTCACCCGCATCGCGCACAAGCACGCCGCCGTGGGCGTCACCGACGACCAGTACGTGATCGTGCACAAGTACCTCTTCGCCGCGATCGCCCACGTGCTGGGAGACGCCGTCACTCCGGAGGTCGCGGCGGCCTGGGACGAGGTGTACTGGCTGATGGCCGGTGCGCTGATCGCCCAGGAGGCCAGGCTCTACGCCGCGGCCCACGCGCGTAACGGCCACACGTGGCGGCGGTGGCGGGTGGTGGCCCGCCGGGAGGAGACGCCGGACGTGGTCTCCTTCCTGCTGCGCCCGCTCGACGGCGCCCCCGTTCCGCCCGCGCGTCCCGGCCAGTACGTCAGCGTCCGCGTCCGCATGCCCGACGGCGTCCACCAGCTACGCCAGTACACCCTCTCCGACACGGGGTCCAGCGCGGGCGACCTGCGCAGGATCACGGTCAAGCGCGTGACGGGCGTCCCGGACGGCGAGGTGTCGACGCTGCTGCACGACACGGTACGCGCGGGCGACGAGCTGACCTTGTCCGCGCCGTTCGGCGACGTCACGCTGGACGATGGCGGCGCGCCGCTCGTGCTGGCCTCGGCGGGGATCGGCGGCACCCCGATCGTGGCGATGCTCCAGCACCTGGCCGCCAGCGGCTCGGACCGCCGCGTCCTGATGCTGCACGCCGACCGCTCACCCGCCGACCACGCGCTCCGCGAGGACATGGCGAACCTCGCCGACGAGCGCATCTTCTGGTACGAACAGGGCGCCGCCACCCCCGACCGCGACGGCCTGATGAACCTCGCGGACGTCGAGATCCCCGCCGGCGCGGTCGCCTACCTGTGCGGCCCCCTGCCGTTCATGCGCGACGTACGGGCACAGCTGCTGAAGGCAGGGGTGGCCGCCCGCGACATCAACTACGAGGTCTTCGGCCCTGACCTCTGGCTGGCCGGCTGAGCCGCTTTCGGCAGCACCATCCTGGACGCGTCCACCAGCAGGAGACCGGCGATCCCGATGATCGGAAGCAGGGTGAGCTGCCAGAGACCGGCGCCGTCCCAGCCGAGCGCCCCCACCAGGCGGGCGAACAGCAGCCCCGAGAAGGCGGCGGCGACGTAGTAGGTGAGGATGAACAGCCCGGCGCCGCGGCCCACGTGGTGCGGGCGGACGGCTCGCTGCATGGCCGTGCTGCAGTTGGTGAACAGGAAACCGCTGGCGAACGTGCCCATCAGGAACGACAGCAGGTATTGGGCGGGCGCCGAGGTGGCGATCTGGTACATCAGGTAGGCGGTGACGCCCGTCGCGACCATCGCGAACATCAGCAGGCGCGCCTGGTTGAACCGGTCGCCCAGCCAGCCCGCCGGCAGGGCCATCATGGCGCCGAGCCCGCCCATCGACACGGCGAACGCGGCCTGGTCGGGCGTGAAGGCGAGCGCCTCGCGCAGGAACGTCGGGTAGAGACCGAGGTAGCCGTAGAAGACCAGGCCGGAGACGGCGCAGGCGATGCCGATGCCGAGCGTGTTGCGGTTGTACGGCGAGGCCGGCACGTGGTCGTACGTCGCCCCTGCCGTCTCCGCGGCGGCGCCGGTGACCGCCTCGGTCATCCTGCGCGACACCGTCGCCGCGATGAGCAGGCTCATGAGCAGACCGGCGGCGGCGAACAGGAAGAACGGCGCCCGCCAGGTGCCCCAGCCCGCGGCGAGCCCGTTGCCGAGGAGCGGGCCGAGGAAGACGCCCAGGCCGAAGGCGACGCCGACGACACCGGCGGCCAGCGCGCGACGGTGGAAGAAGAACGCGCCGATCACCGCGTACAGGGCGGTGGCCTGCACGCCCTCGCCGACACCGGAGACCAGCCGGTAGATGCTCATGTCGACGAAGCCCACGGCCAGCGGGATGGCGAGGGTGCCGAGCGAGTAGACGAGCACGCTGACGACGACGATGGCCTTGCGGGAGAGCCGATCGGCCAGGTATCCGGCAGGCGGTCCGGCGAGCGCGAGGCCGAGGGTGAAGCCGGTGGCGAGTAGCCCGCCCTGTTCGAGGGAGAAGCCGAGCTCGTTCCTGATCTCGGGCAGGAGGGGGTAGAAGATCTGCCGGTCCATCGCGTTGAGCATGTACGAGGCGCACAGGACCGCGAAGCCGATCGCGATGGAGGTCTTCGTCAAATGGTCGGAGCTCGTAGGGGCACTTCCGCCCTCGGTGGCGCTGCTCATCAAGTGGCTCCTCAGTGGTGCAGGGGGTGAACCCGCGCCCATCATCGGACACTCGTCCGTACAGCGGTCGGCACAGGTTGGCCTCAGAATGATGCGTGGTGCGACACCTGTCAAGGGGGTGATGAGGCTTGTGAGGAGGGTGGGGCCGCCAAATCGGACGCATGTCCGCCCAGCGGCGACCACCCGGCCAGGGCGCGGGAGCCGAGGTACGGCCGACACCAGAGGGGGGACGTCGTCGGAGTCCAGGCCCGTGCGGCGGCACAGGCAGGGGGCGGTCCGCCGGAGCTGAGGTTCGGGCGGTGGCAGGGGCGGATGCCGCAGCATCGGATGCCGCAGCGTCGGAAGGGCCTCTCACCGGGAGGCCGGTCGGGGCCATCGTGTGCTTGTTGTCTGCGTGTGCATGTGGCGGTTCGACGCAGAGATGCACGCGATGGCCCCTTCGCACGCCCAAGGCGGCGCGCCGGTCAAAAACCGGAATTCAGCGCCCGCCGGGGCGGAAACCCCGGCGGGGGGCACATCTGTCAGGGCTTGATGGGGCGGCCTGCTGTGGTGGCGGACGCGGAGGTGCCGTCGTGCTGCTCCTGGGTGTCGGGGGCGGCAGTGGGGAGGCCGCCGTTCTTGAGGAACAGGGTGGTGACGATGGCGGCGGCGACCCCGAGGGCGGTGACCAGCAGGGCGTTGCGGGAGTCGGCGGACAGCGTGGCGAGGGAGGAGGTGGCGGTGCCGCCCAGGACGGCGCCCACCACGGCCGTGGCCACGGCGCTGCCGAGCATGCGGGCCATCTCCAGCGTCCCCGAGGCGCCGCCCACCTCCTGCGGCGGCACCTCGCCCATCGCCACGGTCGTGAGCGGGGCGAAGGTGAAGCCGGCGCCGGCGCCGGCGACGAGCAGGGTCACGACGAACACGCCCCACGGCGCCTCCGGGCTGACCAGGAGCGCGGTGAGAACGGTGCCGAGGAAGAAGGCCGCGAAGCCGCCGACGAGAATCCAGCGCGGCTGGACGCGCTGCATCAGTGCGCCGCTGAGCGGAGCCACCAGCGAGGACGCCAGCCACATCGGCGACAGCACCAGACCCGCTTCAAGCGCGCTGATGTGCAGGACCGCTTGCAGATAGAGGGTCATGGCGAGTTGCGTGCCGAAAATGCAGAAATAGGTGGCCCAGGAGGCCCACGCCATCAGGCCGTAGTTTCTGTTGGCGAACAGCGCGCGCGGCAGCAATCCGTCACTGCGCGACCATTCCCAATAGACGAAACCGGCAAAAATCACCAGCCCGAGGAGAAAAACGACACCAATGGGCACTCCGGCGGCGATCACGCCCCAGTTGACGCGTGGACCGTCGATCAGCGTGTAGAGCACCCCGAGAAGGCCGGCCGTGGCCAGGACGACGGGGAGGAGCGCCAGCCGCGGCCGGCCGCCCAGGCGGGTCTTCGGCACGAAGATGAAGGTGCAGACCAGCCCGGCCACGCCGATCGGCAGGTTCATCAGGAAGATCCAGCGCCAGTCGAGCACGTGGGTGATGAGCCCGCCGAGGAACGGCCCGATGGCGGCGGCCGTGCCGATGATCGAGGCCAGCACGCCGAAGGCCATGCCCCTGCGCTGCGGCGGGAAGACCGCCGCGGTGATCGCGAGCGCCTGCGGCGCGGCCATGCCGGCGCCGATGCCCTGCAGCACCCGGGCCGCGATGAGGTGCTCGGGCGCGGTGGCCAGGCTGCACAGCAGCGAGGCCACCACGAACACGCCGAGCCCGAAGACGAACACGGCCCGGTGCCCGAGCAGGTCGCCCAGCCTGCCCGCGACGAGCAGCAGCATCGCGTAGGGCAGCAGGTATCCGTTGACCACCCAGAGCATGTGACCCATCGCGGCGCCCAGGTCGGTCATGATGTGCGGAATTCCGACGTTCACCACCGTGCTGTCGAGCACATTCATGAAATAGCCGAGCGCGATGGTGATCAGCGCGAGCCACGGACTGTGCCTCAGCACCGGGCCCGTCTGCTGGGGGGCCGTCATAAGACTTCCTCCTGTCGAATGAGGGATCACGTACAGGTGACGGTAGGCGGTGGGTCCGACAATTTCCCGCGACATCACGGGCGGCCGGCCGGATACGCCTATGACAAACCATCGCAATGCGCCACTATTGCCTCAGAATTACCTTGCCAATATTGGTGGACGATTCCATGTACGTCAGGGCTTCCCGAATTTCGTCAAGTCCGAATTCGCGCGCGATGGCCGGCCGCAAACCCGCCTCCGTGGCGGCGACCAGGTCCTCGAACTCCGCCAGCGTCCCCGTCGTCGAGCCCAGGATCTCCAGCTGGCGCACGAAGACCCGCGGCAGGTTCAGCGGCACGCTCACCCCGGTGGTGGCGCCGCAGGTCACCACCCGGCCCCCGACCGTCGCCGAGCGCAGCGACTCGTCGAACGTCGCCGCGCCCACGTGGTCGATCACGACGTGGGCACCGTCACCGTCGGTACGGTCGACGACCTTCTTGGAGAACCCGTCGGAGGAGAAGACGTCGGCCGCGCCGAGCGCCCGTAGCTCGTCGGCCTTGCCCAGGTCGCGGGTGGTGGCCAGGACCCGGGCGCCGAGGTGCGCGCCGATCAGCACCGACGCCGTGCCGACCGCTCCGCCGGCCCCCACCACCAGCAGCGTCTCGCCCTCGGCCAGCCGGCCCCGCGAGACCAGCATCCGCCAGGCGGTGAGGAAGGCCAGCGGCAGGGCGCCGGCCTCGGCCCAGGACAGGGCCGCGGGCTTGCGTACGAGGTTGCGCGCGGGCAGTTGCACCACCTCGCAGGCGTTGCCGTCCGCGTGCTCGCCGAGGACGGCGAAGCCGCTGCAGTAGATGTGGCGGCCCGCCTTGCAGTTGGCGCAGGTCCAGCAGGCCGCCACCGGGTACAGCACCACCTCGTCACCCGCCGACCAGCCCTCCGCGGCGCTGGCCACGACCTCGCCCGCGCCGTCGGCGGCGATGACGCGTGGCGTCCTGACCCGCTGGGCGCCGTTCACCACCCACAGGTCGAGGTGGTTCAGCCCGGAGGCCCGCAGCCGTACGTTCACCTTCCCAGGAGGCGGGTCGGGCACGGCGCGCTTGTGCATCCGGATGCCGTTGGGCCCCCGGGGCTCCTCCAGCACGGCGCAGCGGCCGTGGCTGGTCACCATGGTGGTGGACATCAGACTCCTCCCGCGTTCGTACGAGCCGGCCTGCTCCCCAGGGCGAGTTCGCCCACGCTGGCCTCGCTCATCGGGTCCAGGCCCGTGGCGTCGGCGAAGGCCGTGGCGTCGCCGTCGCCCAGGGCGCAGACCGCCAGTCCCATGGCCGTGGCCACCGTGTACATGACCTGCTGGACCACGCCGACGTGCTTGAGAATCAGGGCGTAGGACATGCCCCGGTAAGTGCGCATGACCCTGCCGAACCGGGCCGCGATGACCAGCAGGACCTGCGGTTGCCGCTCGGTGCCCGCGACGACGGCGGCGTGGGCGAGCAGCTCGCCGGTACGCTCACCGGCCCGTCTGAGCACGTGATCCTGCGGGTCGTAGTGGTACAGGCCTGGATCGAGCCCCGCGACGTTCCGCACCACGGGGTAGATCTCCAGCTCGTACGCCGAGCCGCCCGCCGGGTACGGCCTGCTCAGATACTCGGACCCGTTCCGCTGCACGAGCCACCGGTTGCGCGCGCAGCGGAACAGGAAGTGCCCGAGCTGCGCGGCGGTGAGCGGATGACCGTCGTCGTGCTCGCGGATGCTCCGCCGCTGCTCCAGCACGGCCGTGACGGTCGGGTCCGAGCGCCGCAGCTCGGCGAGGTCCGGCTTGGCCAGCGCGATCCCCTCGCCGCTGAAGCGCTCGTGGCGCGCCGGCAGCTCGGCGAACCGCGCCCCCCAGCGGGAGCGGCCGAAGCCGGCGTCCCGATGGGCGCCGGGGACGCGCGTCTGCTGGTGGAAGGCCAGCTCGTGCGGCGTCCACTGGGCCAGCGACAACTGCGACGACTCGCTCTCGTCGGCGGTCAGGCCGGCCCAGTCGAGGTAGTGGCACAGGTCGCCCTTCCCCGTGAGCAGGGCGGGCAGCTCGTCGGGCTGCTCCACGCGTACCGAGCACCAGGCCCGGGCCGACTCCAGCGCGTACTGCTCGCCCACCCGGCGCAGCACCGTGAGCTCCGAGACCGGCCGGCCGGTCCCGCCGTGCGACGGGCGCGGCGGCGGGGCGGCGTGCGGGTGCAGGGTGAGGACGGGCGTGTCGTTCCTGCTCACGACCAGCGATTGCAGCCCGCGCCCCCACAGGTCGTCGTCCGCGCTGGTCAGGCGCTCCAGGGCCGTGCCCGGGCGGGGCACGACCGTCTCATGGATGCTCATGCCACCGCGGTGGCTTCCAGCTCCACCACCAGACCGGGGAAGGCCAGCCCGGAGACCTGCAGCAGGGTCCCAGGCGGGGCGATGCCGGCGGCCTCGAGCCGCTTGCCCATCACGCCCACGTGCTGCAGGTACAGCTCCATGTCGGTGGTGTACTGGTTCAGCCTGACGACGTCTGACAGCCGCATGCCGGCCTCGTGCAGGACGGCCTCCACGTTGTCCAGGGCAAGCCCGATCTGGGCGGCCATGTCCCCGGCGTGGACGACCTCGCCGTTCTCGTCCAGCGCCGTCTGGCCCGCGCACACGAGGATCCTGCGGTGCCCCTCGACGACCTCGCCCTGGTGGAAGCCGAACTTGATGTTCCACTCCCACGGGTCAACGGGTGTGCGCTTCATGTGAGTACCTCCCAGCAAAGGTGTCGATGGCGTCCGCCAGCAGGGCGGGCGCTCCTTCCATGGCCCGGTGCGCCTGCCCGGGCAGCACCTCGGTGACCGCGCGCGGCACGAGCTCCGCGATCATCGCGACGGCGTCGTGCAGGCCGGGCGCGCTCCTGTCGCCCTTGAGCAGCAGGGTGGGCACGTCCAGCGCGGCCAGTCGCGCGCGGTCGAGGACGTAGCGGTGGGTGGCGTCGATCTCGCGGGCGACGGTGTCGGCGACCGCCGCCCGTTCGGCGAACCCCGGTACGCGCCTGAGCAGCCGGACGAGCCCCGGATCCAGCCCGGTCACCTCGACCAGGAAGACGCAGAGCGCCTCCTCCCTGAGGCCCTGGGCGCACAGGCCGGCGACCCTGGCCGCCACGCCCGAGAAGTCAGGCGTGCCTGGGACGGGGACGGGCGGCTCGTACAGCACCAGCCCGGTGACCGAGGAAGGTGCGCGGGAGGCCGCCTCCAGGGCGCAGATCGCGCCGTACGAGTGCCCGACCAGCGTCGCGGGCCCGAGGTGGTCGAGCACGGCCACGATGTCGCCGGCCTCCGCCTCGATGGCGTACCCGCCCGCGTCGCCGCTGCCGCCCCTGCCGCGCCGGTCCATGACGTGGACGCGGCGGCGGCCGGCGAGCAGCGGAACCACCTGCCGCCAGCAGGTCTTGTCGTCGCCCGTCCCGTGCACCAGCAGGATCGCGGGCCCGGTGCCGGTGGACGCGACGTCGATCGACGTGTGTCCCGATGCGATCCTCATGTCACCGGCTCCGCTTCCACCGCGAGCGCGTCGCCGATCAGCGCCAGGAGGCGCTCCCGCTCCGACGCGATGAAGAAGTGGCCGCCGTCCAGCACCTCCAGCCGGAACGTGCCGCCGGTCTGTTCCCGCCAGCCCAGCACGTCCTCGACCGGCGCGTCGTCGTCGTGGCTGCCCGCGAAGGCGGTGACGGGGCAGTCCAGGGGTTCGTCCGGCGTGTAGCGGTAGGTCTCGTGCATGGCGAAGTCGGCGCGCAGGGCCGGCAGCAGCACGGGGCGGAGCCGTTCGTCGCCGACCAGGCGCCGGTCGGTGCCGCCCAGCGTGCCGACGTGTGCGAGCAGCTCGTCGTCGGGCAGCAGGTGGACGCGCGCGGTGATCGGCGTCTGCGGGGAGGCGGAACCGGCGACCAGCAGCCCGGCGGGCTCGGGGTGCCCGTTCCTGCGCAGCCAGCGCGCCACCTCGAAGGCCACGATCGCGCCCAGGCTGTGCCCGAACAGGAACGTACGCGGATGCGGGTCGGCCGCCAGCCGCGGCCCCAGCCCGGCCACCAGCTCGGCCACCCACTCCAGTGGCCGCTCGGCCAGCCGGGGCCCGCGGCCCGGCGGTTGCGCGCAGACCAGCTCGACTTGGGGCGGCAGCAGCTCGCCCCACGTGGAGTAGGCGTTGACGCCGCCGCCCGCGTAGGGGAAGCACACCAGCCGGGCGAGCGGCCGTTCAGGCCCGCTCACCCGGACCAGCACGTTGTCCGGCTGGTCGGCGGCGGCCAGCAGGCCGGACAGCGCGCGGATGGTGGGCCGCTCGTAGAAGGCCGTGAGGTCGACCTTGACGCCGTGCCGCTCCTGGATCTCCATGACCATGCGGGCCGCGAGCAGTGAGTGGCCGCCCAGCTCGAAGAAGTCGTCGTCGATCCCGACGGGGTCGCGTTCGAGCAGCTCCCGCCAGAGAGCGGCGAGGTCGCCGTGCTCCTGCGGCGTGTCCGCAGGAGCGGGGGAGGAGGAGCGGCGCGGCGCGGGCAGCGCCGCCCTGTCCACCTTGCCGGTGACGGTGCGGGGCAGCCGGTCGAGCAGCACGAACTCGGCGGGGATGTGGGTACGCGGGAGCCGCGCGGCCAGCGCCCTGTGCAGGGCGGTCACGCCGGAGCCCGCGACATCGGCGAGGTACGCGACGATCCGCGGCTCGTCCCCGGCGGTCACCACGGCCGCCTCGCCCGCGTGCGCGGCGACGACCGCCTCCACCTCGTCCAGGTTGACGGTGACGCCCCGGATCTTGACCTGCCGGTCCACCCGTCCGATCAGGACCAGCTCACCCTCGGCGTCGAACCTGCCGAGGTCGCCCGTGCGGTACATGCGGGCGCCCGGGTCGCCGGAGAACGGGTCGGGCAGGAACCTGGCCGCGGTCAGCGCGGGGTCGTCCAGGTAGCCGCGCGCCAGGCGCCGTCCGCCGACGTGCACCTCACCGACCTCGCCGTCGGGCACCGGCCGGCCCGCCTCGTCCAGCAGGTGAACGGCGGCGCCGCCGAGCGGGCGGCCGACCGTCTCGCGGGGGCCGGTCCGCCCGGTGATGTGGGTGGTCTCGGTGGAGCCGTAGGTGACGGCGATCGCGAACGGCGGCGCCGCGTCAGGCCCGAGCCGGAACCGCTCGCCCGTGGTGAGCAGCAGCCGCAGCGGGGTGTCCGCGGGCCAGCTCAGCTCGCACAGCGGTACGGCGAGCGTCCCCACCAGGTGCACCACGGTGATCCGCGACCGCAGGATCCACTCCTGCAGCCGCTGCGGCACCAGCAGCGTCTCGGCGTCCGGGATGTGCACGGCGGCGCCCGATGCCAGCGCCGGCCACAACTCGTTGACCAGCGACACGCCGAACCCGGGCGAGGAGCACCAGGCCACCCGGTCCTCGTCGGAGAAGCCGAACTTCTCGCGGGCCAGCGCCACGCACTCGCTGACGGTCTCGTGCCTGGCCACCACCGCCTTGGGGGTGGAGACGGAGCCGGAGGTGTGGACGATGTGCGCGGCGCTGTCGGGGGTGACGCGCACGTCCGTGAGGTCGTCGGCGGGCAGCTCGTCGATCTGCTCCCGGTCGGCGTCCAGCCGCACGACGCGCACCCCCAGCTCCGCCACGGCGGACTGGAGCCGCGCCGCGACGTCGCCGTTCACCGTGGACGTGACCAGCACCTTGACGCGACAGGAGCGGATCTGGGCGACCGTGCGCTCCAGGGGCACCGCCGGGTCGAGCAGGACGGGCGCCGCGCCGGCCTTGACGATGGCCAGCGCGGACACCACCGCGTCGGGTGAGCGGGACAGGCAGGTGCCCACGGGCTCGTCGGCGCTCACCCCCAGCTTCCTGAGCAGACGGGCCACCTGGTTGGCGCGGCTGTTGAGCCGGCCGTAGTGGAGCACCGTGGAGCCGGACACCACGGCGGCCCGGTGCGGGCCGCGCCTGGCCTGCTCCTCGATCAGGGCGTGTACGCTCACGCCGACTCTCCTCTCATGTCCACCACGACCGGCCCCGCGGCCGCGGCGGCGCGAATGGTCGGGAACTGGAAGAAGGACTCGACGGGGATGTCGTAGCCCGCGTTCGCGGCCTCGTTGATGAACGCGATGGCCCGCAGCGAGTCGCCGCCCGCGGCGAAGAAGTCCTCCTCGGGGCCGAGCTCGTCGACGCCGAGGATCTCCGCCGCGATGCCGGCCAGCGCCGCCTCGGCGGGGGACGCGGGCTCGCCCCCGCCTGAGTGTCTGCGCTCCGGTGCGCCGAGCGCGGCCAGGGCGGGCCTGTCCACCTTGCCGTTGGAGGTCAGCGGCAGCTCGGTGAGGACGTTGTAGTGCGTCGGCACGACGTCGCGCACCAGCTTGCCGGCCAGGAACTCCCTGATCTCGGCGGGATCGGGCTCGGCGCCCTGCTCCGGCACCAGGTGGGCGATCAGCCGCTTCGCCGTGCGCTCGCCCACGGCCACCACGCAGCACGCGGCGACCTGCGGGTGGGCGGCCAGCGCCGTCTCGATCTCGCCCAGCTCGATGCGGTGGCCGAGGATCTTCACCTGGAAGTCCTCACGTCCCAGCAGCTCCAGGTCGCCCGACGGGCGGTAGCGGCCCAGGTCGCCGGTCCGGTAGAGCCGCTCGCCGGTCCGCGGGTGCGTGATGAACCGCTCGGCGGTCAGCTCGGGCCGCGCCCAGTAGCCGCGGGCCAGCCCGTCACCGGCGATGAACAACGCTCCGGTGACCCAGTCGGGGCACGGCTCCAGCCGGTCGTCCAGGACGTGCCAGCGCTGGTTACGCAGCGGCCTGCCGTACGGCACGCTGGGCCAGTCCGGCGTGCCGGGGCCGACGTCGTGCGCGATGGACCAGATGGCGGCCTCGGTCGCGCCGCCCAGGCTGATCAGCCGGGTGCCGGGGGAGACCTCGGTCAGGTGCTCGTACGTGGTGAGCGGGATCCAGTCGCCGCTGAGCATCACCGTGCGCAGGCTGGGGGCGACCCGCTCGCCGCGTCCGCGCAGGTAGTCGGCGAGGATCTGCCACAACGCGGGCACCGAGTTCCAGATCGTGACGCGTTCGCGGGCGACCAGGTCGGCCCACGCGCGCGGGTCCGGGCTCGCCGAGACCGGCGGGACGACCAGGGCGCCGCCGACGGCGAGCAGCCCGAAGACGTCCCAGACCGACAGGTCGAAGCTGAGCGAGGAGAGCGCGAGCACGCGGTCGTCGGGCCCGAGGCCGACCCGCTCGTTGATGTCGGCGATCGTGTTCCACGCCGCCCTGTGCTCGATCATCACGCCCTTCGGCCTGCCGGTGGAGCCGGAGGTGTAGATGACGTACGCCAGGGAGTCGGGCGTGGCGGGGCAGTCGGGCACCGGCGCCGGCCGCAACGCGGCAGGGTCGCCCGGCACCGTGATGACCTTGTCGATCACCCTGGCCGCCGACGGGACGTCCACGCCCTCCTGGGTGAGCACGATGTCGGCCTGGCCGTTCTCGAGCAGGTACGCGATGCGTTCGGCCGGCAGGTCGGGATCGACCGGCAGGTACGCGGCGCCGGCCCGCAGCACGCCGAGCACGGCCGCGATCTGCTCCCAGCCCTTGCGCATGAGCACCGCGACCAGCCGCTCGGGCCCGCCGCGCGCGTCGATCACGCGGGCGGCCAGCGCCGACGACGCGTCGGCGAGCTCCCGGTACGTGATCACCCGCTCGTCGATCACCGCGGCGGCGTCGGGCGTCCGCGCGGCCTGCCGCAGGAACGGCTCGTGCAGCAGCTCCGCCGTCACCCCCGACGTGGTGGCGTTCACCGCGGCGCGGCGCTCGACGGTGGCCTGGGGGAGCGTGACCGGGCTGGGCTCCCGCCACGCCTCGGGGGAGTCGGCCAGGCGGCGCAGCAGCCTGCCGTACGCCTCGGCCATGTCGCCGATCAGCCCAGGGGGGAAGAGCTCGGCCACCGCGTCCCAGCAGTAGTCGAGCCCGCCGTCCACCTCCATCACCTGGTGGTCGAGCGCGACCTGCGGGGTCTGCGTGACGCCGAAGACGTAGCGGCCGATGTTGCCCCAGTCCATGCGGGGCACGCCGACCAGGCTGGAGAACACGACCGGCATGGCGGCCCTGGGCGCGCCGCCCTGCCGCCTGCCCAGCTCCCGCAGCACCTGCACGCTGCCGACGTGCCGGTGCTCCAGGTCCTGCCAGAGCCGTTCCTGCACGTCGCGGGCGCGGGCGGCGAAGTCGGCGCCGCGGTGGTCGACCGCGTGCAGCAGGCCGGAGGTGAAGTCGCCCAGCAGGTCGTTGAGCTGCGGATGCAGCGGCGGCCTGTTGAACAGCGTCATGTTGACGGTGAACCGCGGCCCCGCGCTCCAGGTGGCGAGGATCTCCGCGAAGGCGGCGAGCAGCAGCGCCGACGGGGTGATGCCGGCGCCGGCCGCCGCGTGCCGCAGCCGCAGCCACACGTCGGGCTCGACGCGGCCCGCGTGCCGCTCGAACCTGGGGTTCTCGACCGAGCCGAGGCTGCGCAGGTAGGGCAGCTCGGGCGCGGGCGGCAGCTCGGCCAGCCTGCCCTCCCAGTACTCGCGGGCGGCCCGGTAGAGCGGGGAGCTCTCCCGCGCGGCGCGTTCCGCCAGCACGTAGTCGCGGAACGACAGCTCGATCGGCGGCAGCGGCACGTCGGGGTCCCGGTAGAGCCTGGACAGCTCCTGGGTGAAGACGCGGGCGCTCCTGGCGTCGAAGATCAGCAGGTCGAAGCTGATGTGCACGCGGGAGACGACCTCGTCCACCCGGGTCACCCGCACGCCGAACAGCGGCCACCGGTCGGCGGCCAGCACCTCGTGGGAGAGCCGCTCGCGGATCTCGGCCAGCGCGGCCGCGCGCTCGGACGCGCCGGCCCCGCGCAGGTCGGTCACCTCCACCTGGTACGGCGGCACCTCGGGCAGCACCCGCTGGCGGCCGTCGCCGGTCACGACCGCGCGCAGCATGTCGTGCCTGCGCACCAGCCGGTCGATGGCCTCACGCAGGCGCTCGACGTCGAGGTCGGCGACGTCCCATTCCTGGTAGCCGTGGCAGCCGACGTCGCCCAGCTCCATGCCGGTCAGTCGGCCGATCCAGTACGCGTGCTGGATGTCGGTGAGCGGGAACGGCTCGTACCGGGCGGCGGGGTCGGTGCGGATCACCGGCAGCGCGTCCTTGTCCGCGGCGCGGGCCCCGTCACCGTCGCGCTCCCGCTCGATCGCCCGGCTCATCTCCCGGACGGTGGGCGCCTCGAACAGGACGGACAGCGCGAGCTCGACGCCGAAGGCGGCGCTGATCGCGGCCATCAGCTCCATGCCGGTCAGCGAGTCGCCGCCCAGCTCGAAGTAGTTGTCGTCGGCGCCCACGGTGTCGGTGCGCAGCACCGAGCGCCAGATCTCGGCCAGCTCCCGCTCCACCTCGGTGGCGGGCTCCTCGTAGGTGACCGAGCGGCTGCCCCGGTCGGGCGCGGGCAGGCGGCTCTTGTCGAGCTTGCCGTTGGGCAGCGTCGGCAGCGCGTCGATCAGCTCGCACGCCCCCGGCACCATGTAGCCGGGGAGCTGCTCGCGCAGCAGCTCAAGCAGCTCCGACTTGTGCACCCGGCGATTGACCTCCGGCACCACGTAGGCGACCAGCCGCCGCTCGCCCGGCTCGTCCTCGCGGACGACGACCGCGGCGTGCCGCACCGCCGGATGTTCGAGCAGGCGCGCGGCCACCTCGCCGGGCTCGACGCGGTAGCCGTTGAGGCTGATCTGGTCGTCCACCCGGCCGAGGATCTCGATCGAGCCGTCGGGCAGCATGCGGCCGATGTCGCCGCTGGCCACCATGCGGGCGCCGGCGCGGCCCGCGTACGGGTCGGGCAGCCACTTGGCGGCGGTCAGGCCCGGCCTGTTGACGTAGCCGCTCTGCAGCAGCTCGCCGCCCACGTGGATCTGGCCGGGCACGCCCATGGGGACGACCTGCGTGTTGGCGTCCAGCACGTACACGCGCGCGCCCGGCACCGGCAGCCCGATGGGCGACGAGATCGACCGCCGCTCCTCCTCGGGGATCCGCCTGGGCGTGATGCGAGTGCCGGCCGTCTCGTTCAGGCAGGTCGTGGCGTTCGTGGTCTCGGTCGAGCCGTAGATGACGGCCACCTCGAACGGCACCGTGGACGACAGCCAACCGGTCCGCTCACCGGACACCAGCAGCGTCCGCAGCGCCACCTCCTCCGGCCAGTCGACCGCGCACAGCCGCTCGGCCAGCGCCTTGGTCACCAGCGACACCGTGATCCCGTTGTCCACCAGCCAGTCCCGCAGCCGGAACGGCGTGCTCACGGTCAGCTCGCCGGCGATGTGCACCGCCGCGCCCGCGGTCAGGAACGGCCACAGCTCGTTGACGAACGAGATGCCGAACCCGGGCGCCGAGATCCACGTGCCCCGGTCGTCCTCGGTCAGCCGGTAGCACTGCCGGGTGCCCATCGCGCCCCTGATCACCGCCGCGTGGTTGAACGCCACGCCGCGCGGCTCGCCGGTCGAGCCGGACGTGTAGGCGATCTGGCAGACCGACAGCGGGTGCGCCCACTCGTCGGGGTCGGCGGCGGACGACCGGTTCAGCAGGTCGCCGTCGCGGTCGAGGCACCAGATGTGCCCGGCGTACGTGCCGGGCACCTTGCCGAGCTGCTCCTCGGCGGTGAGCACGGCGAGCGGCCTGGAGTCGTCCAGCATCATCGCCAGCCGCCGCGCGGGCTGCGCGGGATCGAGCAGGACGGCCGCGCCGCCCGCCTTGAGCACGCCGAGCACGGCCACGACCATCTCGGCCGACCTGGGCAGGCACACGCCCACGGGGGTCTGGCGGCGTACGCCGAGGTCGCGCAGGTGGTGGGCGATCCTGTTGGCCCGGCCGTTCAGCTCGGCGAAGGTCAGCCGCGCGGACTCGGAGATCAGCGCCCACGCGCCGGGCCGGCGGGCGGCCTGCTCGGCGATGAGCCGGTGCACCAGCGCGTCACCCGCTACGGGGCCGCCGTCCTGGTGCCGGGCGATCAGCGCGCTCTCCTCGCCGGTCAGGACCCGCTGCCGCGAGATCGGCACCTCGGGGTGCTCCGCGACGCTCGTCAGCAGCGTGACCAGGTTGGCCCCGAAGCGCCGCACGGTCTCGGCCGTGAACAGATCGGCGTCGTAGTCGAAGGTCAGGGACGCGCCGTGCTCGTGCGGCCGGGCGGACAGGGCGAGGTCGAACAGGGCGACGCCGGTGTCCACCTCCACCGCGCGGTGCCGCGGCCGCGACGACTGCGACGACGAGTAGGCGAGCTGGCACAGCGGCCGGCGGCTGGGGTCGTGCTCGCGCTCCACGCGGCCGATCACCGCTTCGAACGGCACCGCGCCGTGGGCGCGCGCCTCCTCGACGGCGCCGCGCACGCGCTGCAGCACGGTGGCGAAGACGGGGTCGCCGGTCAGGTCGATGCGCACGGGGAGCGGGTTGACCGCGCCCTCGACGGTCACCGCCGGGTCGTGCACCGCGACGACGATCTCCTCGGACCCGGTGTAGCGGTGGGCGAGCACCGCGAACGCGGCGAGCAGCGCCTCCTCGCCGCCGGCCCGCTCCAGCACGGCCGCCTCGACGTCGGCGCGGGCCCGGCCGCCCCGGTAGCTCAGCACGGGCGGGCGCAGCCGGTCGGCCGGCAGTTCGAGACCGGTGGGCGCGCCGTGCAGCCGGCAGGCCGCCGCCTCCACGGCGTCATCCGACTCCAGCGCCGGCACCGGGTCGGCGCAAGGACCTGGCGAGCCGCCGTCATAGCAGGTGAGCAGCTCGTCCAGCAGGTCGCGGACCCGGAAGTCGTCGGCGATCACATGGTGGGCGACGAGCAGCACCACGTGCCGCCCGTCCGGCAACGACAGGACGCGCACTCTCCACAGCGGGCCGTCCGCGATGTCAAAGGGGATCCTGGCCGCCTGCGCCGCCCATCGCGCGACGGCGTACTCCTCGCCTTCCTCCACGACCACGGTGGGCGGCGGCTGGTCGGCCGGCACCCTGCGGATCACTCCGTCGGAGGCGGCGAAACCGGAGCGCAACTCCGCGTGCCGCAGATGGAGCTGGGCGATCGCGGCGCGCAGCCGCTCCTCGCGCGGCGGGCCGTCGACGATCACCGCGTCGCCCGTGGTGAAGGGGGCGACGGCGTCGTGCAGATGCTGCAAATACCACAACCGGGACTGCCGGGCCGACGCCCGGACGCCCGTGCCGGTCAGCGTAGCCACACCCATGTTCCTCACACCTCGTCACACATCAGTCGTCCGGCGCGGGCGAAATCCCTGCGTGTCATCTCCACGAACCGGACGCGCACCTCCTCGGGCCTGGCGCCCAGCGTCGCCTCGGCCGACTTGGTGACCTCTTCTGCGAATCTGCGGCGCTGGTCGAGATCCTTGCCGCTGAGCATGAGCACCGTGATGAACGGCATTGGCGCATTCCTTCCGAATCGTCAGCGGAGCCGACCGGTCGTCAGCGGAGCTGACCGGCCACGTCGTGGATGATGCGGGTGATCATGTCGGCCTTGTCCGGGACGCCGTACAGGGTGAACGACACCGCGTCCACGCCGACGTCGGCCAGGGCGGCCAGGCGCTCCACGCAGCGCTCAGGCGGGCCGTAGATCGCGAAGCAGTCGATGAGCTCGCTGGACAGGTCGCGGGCGTGTGCCGCGCCCTTGGCCTCGTGCTGCTCCCACTGGTAGCGCTCGGCCAGCTTGGCCATCTCCTCCACCACGCCCGCGGGCAGCGCGGAGGCGAGCAGGCGGTTCACCGGCTCAGGGCGGCTGACCGCCGAGCGCCACAGGAAGAAGGCCGAGGTGGCGGCGTAGGAGCGGACGAACTCCCTGGCGTAGTCCACGTCCTCGTGGACGAACACCGCGCCCCTGCTCCACAGCTGCAGGTCGGCCGGCGTCCGGCCGGCCTGCGCGGCGCCTTCGGCCACCCGTTCCCGCTTCCACGCGGCGATGCGCGGGTCGAGGCCCGGCAGGAACACGCCGTCGGCGATGCTTCCCGCGAGCCGGCAACTGCGCGCGCCGTGGGTGCCGAGCACGACGGGGATGTCTCTGCGCGACCATCCCGACCGCATCGGCGCCTCGTGCCAGGTCGCCTCCTCGCCCGCGACGAACGAGCGGAAGAAGGAGACCACGTCCCGTAGCTCGCCCAGCGGGCGCGCGCTGCGGCCCACCATGGCGACCGCGCTGCCGCCCGCGCCGATGCCGAGAAAGGCACGGCCGCCGGACAGCTCGTCGATCGTGGCAATGGTGTTGGCCAATACGGCGGGATGCCGGATATACGGATTGGTGACCGCGTGGCCGAGCTTGATGCGCGTCGTGCGCTCGGCTGCGAGCGCCATCATGACGGTCGAGTCGCGACACAGGTTCTGCGACTCGATGAAGGTGCAGTGCTCGTATCCAAGTTCGTCAGCAAGCGTCGCGACATTAGCCGCCTGATAGGCCGACAAAGTGCGGCCGATGCCAATCCCGAATTTCATGAGCAGCTCCACGGCGAAACAAATTCATGTGGCCACGACGATACTCGGGACGGCCATTCAGTCAACGATGAGGTCTCGCCGGCGGGACACCGCCGTTTCGTCCGCGGGCAGCCTGCGGGTGGCGAATCGCAGGATCGGCGGGGCGGCCAATGACGTGGCGACGGCGAACAGCACGATGACCGTGTACATGGTGGCGTCGAGAATTCCGAGGCGCAGGCCGACTGCCGCGATGATGACCTCGACCACGCCGCGGGCGTTGATTCCGGCGCCCACCGCCAGGCGCTCCCAGCGGTCCATGCGGGAGCAGGCGCCGCCGATCCAGGCGCCGGCGAACTTGCCTGTCACGCCGACGCAGAGCACCGCCGCCGACACGGCCAGGATCGCGGGCTCGGCCAGCGCCGTCAGGTCCATGCGCAGGCCCACCGTGGCGAAGAACAGCGGCGCGAGCACCGACATCACCCACGTACGCACCACGGCCAGCGCCTGGCCGACGTGCGCGCGTACGGAGCCGATGGCGAGGCCCGCGAGCAGCGCGCCGAAGACCGGCTCCAGCCCCATGGCGTGCGCCGTCGCCGCCCCCACCAGCGTCATGGTGACGATCGCGGTGACCCCGGAGTTCGGCGCGGTACGGACCGTCCAGCGGGCCAGCGGCCTGCCGATGAGCAGCACGAACGCCAGCACGGGCAGGGCGGCGAGCGACACGGCCCAGCCGCCCCCCGACAGGCCGGAGGCCGCCAGCGCCGAGACGACCATGAGCAGCAGCCAGCCGGCGACGTCCTGCAGCACGCCTGATGCGATGATCAGCTGGCCGACGCGGTGCCCGAGCAGGCCGAGGTCCATCAGCGTCTTGGCGATGACCGGCAGCGCGCTCACGCCCATCACCACGCCCAGGAACAGGGCGAACACCAGCGGATCCGCGCCGTCGGGCCGCAGCCAGGCCGGCATCAGCAACCCTGTCGCGACGCCCAGGCACAGCGGCACGAGCATCCCCGCGACGCTGATGGCGACGACCGCGCGGCGGCGGCTGCGCAGCACGCCGGCGTCCAGCTCGGCGCCGGTCAGCGCGACCAGCAGGAGCACGCCCAGCTGGGCCACGACGTCGAGCAGGTGGAACTGGGCGGGATCGCGCGGAAACAGCCACGCGAAGAATTCGGGCGCCACGTTGCCGAACACGGTCGGCCCGAGCAGCACACCCGCCGTCAATTCGCCCACGATCGCGGGAATCCCGACGGACCTGGCCAGCGCGCCGAGCAGCCGGGCGGCCACTAACAGCGCGCAGCCTTGCAACAGGAAGATCAATAGCTGATGATGGGGGATAAGCGCGACGGGGGATTCTATCACCACGACCATCCTTTGTTTCTGTGATTGTTTTCGCGCCCGCTATCTGCCTCATTATAGAAAGCATGGTCATTCGTCTTTCCCGGCGTCGCGGTATCGACGATTTACGACTCGAGGACGCGGCTTATTGGCGGGCGGTGGGCCGGAAAGTCGCCTGGCGCAATCTCGTGCTGTCGATAGTCGTGGAACATCTGGGATTCGCCGTGTGGACGGTCTGGAGTGTGGTCACCCTGGAGCTCGGCGGCCGCGATCTCTCGGTGAACCAGCTGTTCTGGCTGGTGGCGTTGCCCAATCTGGTGGGCGCCGTGCTGCGGATCCCCTACACGTTCCTGCCCGCGCGGATGGGCGGCGCGAACTTCACCGTCCTGAGCGCGTTGCTGCTGCTGGTGCCCGCCCTGCTGCTCGTGGTGGCGGTACGCGACCCTGGGACGCCGTACTGGATGTTCCTGGTGATCGCGGCGACGGCCGGGCTCGGCGGCGGGAACTTCGCCTCCAGCATGGCCAACATCACGAACTTCTTCCCCGCCGGCAAGCAGGGCGTCGCCCTGGGACTCAACGCGGCGGGAGGCAACATCGGGGTCAGCTCCGTCCAGGTGCTCATCCCCGCGGTGGTCGCCGCCTACGGGGCGGCCGCCGCCGGGTGGGTCTGGGTGCCGCTGCTGCTGGTCGCGGCGTTCGCCGCCTGGTGGGGGATGGACAACCTGGCCTCGGCCAGGGCGAGTGTGCGCGAGCAGTTCCGGGTGGTACGCCACCGGCAGATGTGGATCATGTCGTTCCTCTACATCGGCACGTTCGGCTCGTTCATGGGCTACGCCACCGCCTTCCCGCTGCTGATGAGCAACGAGTTCCCGTACGCCGCCGTCGCCGCGCCGGCCTTCGCGGGCCCGCTGGCCGGGTCGCTGGCCAGGCCGCTCGGCGGCTGGCTGTCCGACCGGTACGGCGGCGCGAAGGTGACCTTCTGGACCTTCGCCGTCATGGGCGCCGGCGCGCTGGCGGTGTGGGCGGCGCTCGCCTCTGGCGCGTTCCTGGCGTTCTTCGCGGGGTTCATGCTGCTGTTCGTCGCGTCGGGCGCGGGCAACGGCTCCACCTACCGGATGATCCCGGCCATCTTCACCGCGGTCGAAGGCAGCGTGGAGGGCGGCAGGCGGGCGACCTCCTCCGCGCTCGGCCTGGTGTCGGCCGTGGGCGCGCTGGGCGGCTTCTTCATCAACCGGGCGTTCGGCGAGTCGTACGCGGCCTTCGGCGGCGCGGGCGCGGCGCTGGCCGCGTTCGTGCTGTTCTACCTCGCCTGCTGCGGGGTGACGTGGTGGTGCTACCTGCGCACGGTGCTGCTGTGGTGGCGGCCCAGCCTGGCCGAGGCGCGGGTATGACCAGGACGCACTGCCCCTATTGCGCCCTCCAGTGCGGCATGGACGTCTCGGCCGGCGGGCTGATCTCCGCCGAGAGCCTGTGCCAGAAGGGCTGGACGGCGGCTGAGGTGCTGCGCGCGCCCGACCGGCTGACCACGCCCCTGGTGGGCGGCCGGGCGGCGACGTGGGACGAGGCGCTCGATCTGGCCGTCACGCGCATCCGGCAGATCCAGGACGCCCACGGGCCTGACGGCGTGGCCGTGTTCGGCGGGGGCGGCCTGACCAACGAGAAGGCGTACCTGCTGGGCAAGTTCGCCCGGGTCGCGCTGCGTACCAGCCAGATCGACTACAACGGGCGCTTCTGCATGTCGTCGGCGGCCGTCGCGGTGCGGCGCGCCTTCGGCGTCGATCGCGGCCTGCCGTTCCCCGCCGACGACCTCGCGCGGGCGGAGACGGTGCTGCTGGCCGGGGCCAACCCGGCCGAGACCATGCCGCCCCTCGTCCGCCGGTTGCGCGGCGCGAAGCGGCTGATCGTGGTGGATCCGCGGGCGACGGCCACCGCCCGGCTCGCGGACCTGCACCTGCAGCTCACCCCCGGCACGGATCTCGCGCTGGCGCTGGGGCTGCTGCACATAGCGGTCGCCGACGACCTCATCGACGCCGGCTACATCGCGGAACGGACCAGCGGCTTCGCCGCGGCGGTCGCGGAGTCCAACGCCTACTGGCCCGAGCGAGCCGAGCGGATCACGGGGGTGCCGGTGCGGCTGCTGCGCGAGACGGTACGCGCGCTCGCGCGGCGGCCCGCCGTCGTGCTCACCGCGCGCGGCTCGGAACAGCACGCCAAGGGCGTGGACACGGTGACGGCCTTCGTCAACCTGGCGCTCGCACTCGGGTTGCCCGGCCGTCCCGGCTCCGGCTTCGGCACGCTCACCGGGCAGGGCAACGGCCAGGGCGGGCGCGAGCACGGGCAGAAGGCCGACCAGCTGCCCGGCTGCCGCGACATCCGCGACCCCGAGGCCCGCGCGCACGTCGCCCGCGTCTGGGGAGTGCGCCCCGAGGACCTGCCGGGGCCTGGGCGGTCGGCGTACGAGCTCCTCCAGTCGCTGGGCACCGAGGACGGGCCGAGGGCGCTGCTGGTCTTCGGCTCCAACCCGGCGGTCTCCGCGCCGGAGACGGCCCGCGTACGGGAGCGGCTGCGCGCCCTCGACTTCCTGCTGGTGTGCGACGTCGTCCCGTCCGAGACCGCCCGCATGGCCGACGTGGTGCTGCCCGTCACCCAATGGGCGGAGGAGGACGGCACCATGACGACCCTGGAGGGCAGGGTCGTCCGCCGCCGCCGGGCGACCGTACCGCCGCCGGAGGTGCGATCGGACCTGGAGGTCATGCACGAGCTCGCGCGGCGGATGGACGCCCCGGGCGACTTCACCCCCGACCCCCGGCGCGTCTTCGCCGAGCTCCGGCGGGCCGGCGCCGGCGGCCCCGTCGACTACGCGCCCATCGACTACGACACCGGCGGCTTCTGGGGCGGGCCCCGGTTGTTCCTCGACCGCTTCGCCACCGAGGACGGCAGGGCGCGCTTCGTGCCCGTCGGGTTCCGCCCGCCTGCCGAGGACGTCTGCGCCGACTACCCGGTCTATCTCACCACCGGACGGGTGCTGCAGCACTACCAGAGCGGCGCGCAGACCCGCCGGGTCCGTGACCTCGACCGTGCCGTCCCAGGGCCGTTCGTCGAGCTGCACCCCGACCTGGCGGCCCGGCTGTCCGTGGCGCAGGGCGACGCCGTCCGCGTGAGCAGCAGGCGGGGCAGCGTTGTCGTGCCCGCCAGGATCAGCGCCGGCGTCCGGCGCGACACGGTGTTCATGCCCTTCCACTGGCCGGGAGCCAATTTCCTGACGAATCCAGCTTTGGATCCCCTGTCGCGCATGCCGGAGCTGAAGGTGTGCGCCGTACGCGTGGAGGCCGTCCGTGAGAGTGGTAGTGATAGGCGGCGGCATGGCCGGCGCCCGGCTGGTCAGTGACGCACGGCTGCGCGGCGCGGACATCACCCTGTTCGGGGCGGAGCCGCGCCTGCCGTACAACAGGGTGCTGCTTTCCGGCGTGCTCGCCGGCGCCACCCGCGCGAGCCAGCTCGCGACGCCGCTGCCCGGCGACGTCGAGGTGCGCGCGGGCGTGCGGGTCACCGCGATCGACCGGGCGGCGCGGCAGGTCGTCGCCGAGGACGGCGGCCGCACCCCTTACGACGTCTGCGTCCTCGCCACCGGCAGCGAGCCGCTCGTGCCGCCCGTGCCCGGCATCGAAGGCGCCCTGCCGTTCCGCACGCTGGACGACTGCGACCGCATCGTCGCCCGCGCCAGCACCGCGCACCACGCCGTGGTGATCGGCGGCGGCCTGCTCGGCATCGAGGCGGCACGCGGGCTCGCGGTACGGGGCGTCAGGGTGACCGTCGTGCACCTCGCGGGCCACCTCATGGAACGCCAGCTCGACGCCCGCGGAGGCGACATCCTCGCGAGGACGCTGGCCGGCCTCGGCATCACCGTCCGTGTCGGCGTCAGCGTCGCGGCGGTCGAGCCCGACGGGGTGGTGCTCAGCGACGGCACGCCGATCGCGGCCGACCTGGTGGTCGCCTCCTGCGGGGTGCGTCCCGTCACGTCGCTCGCGCGCGAGTCGGGCCTGACCGTCGAGCGCGGTGTCGTGGTGGACGACCTGCTGCGCACCGACGACCCGTACGTGTACGCCATCGGCGAGTGCGCCCAGCACTGCGGCGTCGTCTACGGCCTGGTCGGGCCCTGCTGGGAGCAGGCCGCCGTGCTCGCCGCCCACCTCGCGGGCGAGCCGGCCCGTTATCGCGGGTCGCGGCTGGTCACCAGGCTCAAGGCGCCCGGTCTGGAGGTGGCCTCGCTGGGCGACGTGCACGCGGACGGCGAGACCGTCACCTTCAGCCATCCCGCCGCCGGGGTCTACAGGAAGCTGGTCATCCGTGACGACCGGCTCGCCGGCGCGATCCTGCTGGGCCGCGGCGACGCGGCGGGCGTGCTCACCCAGCTGTACGACCGGCAGGCCCGCCTGCCCGCCGGGCCGGAGAGCCTGCTCTTCCCCGAGCTGGCCGCCCGCGACCCGGCGCACGGCCCGGCGCATGACCTGGCCAGGCTGCCGAGTACGGCGACGATCTGCCACTGCAACGCCGTCTCCAAGGAACGGATCAGGACCGCGTGGCTGGCGGGCGCCGACACGGCAGCGGCCATCGGCAGGGAGACCCACGCGGGGACCGGCTGCGGCACCTGCCTGCCCGCCATCGAGTCCCTGCTCGGCTCCTTCGGAACCCCGCTCACCCCCATCGCCGAGGCCGGCTGACACTACGAGGAACCGGCTGACACCACGGGGAACCGGCCGGCACGACGAGAGGCCGGCCGCACGTGCGGCCGGCCTCTCCTACTCGCCTCAGGGCTGCTTGACCAGGATGGCCTCCAGGTACTCGACGGGCGCGACCAGCGTGCCGTCGGTGGCCCTGTTCCACGGGACCCACATCTCGATCAGGTCCCGCTCCAGCGCCGCCGCCTGACGTGGCGGCAGCACGGAGAAGACCATGCTGGTGGGCCCGAAGTTGGTCTTGAAGTGCTCCAGCCAGTGCTCGGGGGAGCGGTAGCGGAAGACGAAGTCCCTGCGGGCCGTCCTGACGCCGGCGATCCCGCCGCCGAACAGCTCGCGCAGCCGGTCGGGGTCGCCCCAGCCGGTGGGCTGCGGCGTGCCGGGGGTGGGCGGGATGTAGCGGGACATGATCTCGAACAGGCCGCCCAGGGACCCGGTGGCCGTCCAGGACGCCAGGCCGATCCGGCCGCCGGGCCGGCAGACCCGCAGCAGCTCGGCCGCGGTGCGCTTCTGGTCGGGCGCGAACATGGCGCCGAAGGCGGAGACGACGACGTCGAAGTCCCCGTCGGGCAGCGGGATGTTCTCGATGTCGGCCTCGATGAGCCGCGCGGACACCCGCTCGGCCTCCATGCGCCGCCGCGCGTCGTCCAGCATCGAGGCGGAGAAGTCCAGCCCCGTGACGTCGGCGAAGCGCCGCGCGCAGGCGATGGTGGCGTTGCCGCTGCCGCAGGCGGCGTCGAGCACGCGCTCGCCCGGCCGTACGTCGAGGTGCTCGATCAGAAGCTCGCTGGCGATCGTGGTGGTGCCGGCGACGGAGGTGTAGTCACCCGCCGACCACGCGGAACGCTGATAGTGCTTGAGCGACGATGAACGGACCGTCGCAGGGGAGATGGGCACGTCAATCCTCCAAAGGCGAATAGCGGCGCAGCCAGCCGCTCAACGGAGCCGCACGCTCCCACGCCCCGGTGATCAGCTCGGTGACCCCGGGGTCGTCCAGCCAGAGCGACGCCGGCCGGCGCAGGGTGGCCGCGAGGCCGGTGCGGCGCAGCAGGGCGATGTGGGGGTGGTCCCGCGGGTAGCCGCGAGGAGCCGTCTTCAGCGTCTCCCCCGGCACGGTGAAGCCGCCGGTCTCCAGGTCCGCGATGATCGCCAGGAGCCGCGCGCCCGCGGGGCCGGCCGCCGCCGCGCGAAAGCGGCTCAGCCAGGCCCCGCGGGCGCGGACCACCCCCACGGACGCGATCAGCTCGTGCGCGGACACCGACAGGTAGTGGTGCGTCCCGTCTCCCGCGAACTGCACGCCGAGATGGGTGTGGTACGGCTGCCGGCCGTCTGCGAACCGGGCGTCCTTGCGGAGCCGGAAGATGTGCGCCTTACCGTACGTGGGTTCGAGTGCGGCGGCGAGCGCCTCGGCAGGCTCCAAGACTGCTCGCCGGTAGAGGTCGCGGTGGGCGTCCAGGTAACTTCGCGAATTGTCCTTTTCCAGGCCGGCGAAGAAAGTGACGAGTTCGCTGCTCCATCCGGTGAACGCGGTCACCTGGATCCCCCTTTTCTTTCGGGTCAGGCGTCCGCCGTCGCGGTGCGCAGGCTCAGCGGGCGCATGTCGGTCCACAATTCCTGGATGCGGGAAAGGCAGAACTCTTTCGTGCCCTCCACGCCGACGGCCTCCCAGCCGCTCGGAATATCCTGACCGGCCGGCCAGATGGAGTACTGCTCCTCGTGGTTGCGCACGACTGCAAATGACTTCTCGGGCATGCGGAACTCCTTAAGTAAGGGGAGCGGTGTTCGCATGATGCCATTCTGCGAAGCCGCCCGTCATCGATGTGTCCTGCCGGCGGTACGCCCGTCAGGGAAGCCGCACGTCAGGGCGGTAGATGTCCAGCCACAGCATGACGTCGAGCACGCGTTCCATGCCGAGCCTGGCGAGCTTGTCGACCGCGGAAGGCTCCTGCCGGGTGGCCGCCTCCAGCCGGCGCCGGTCGGCCAGGGCGAACACCGGGTGTCCCGGCTGCCTGAGCAGCTCCCTGGTCTGCTCCTGCAGCGCTTTGACGTACGAGGTGTCCTGGGTGGAGGGGTAGGCGCTCTTCACCCGCTCCGCCACGGCCGCGGGGAGCCGATCGCGGACGGCGCTGCGCAGCAGGCTCTTCTCCCTGCCGTCGTGGTTCTTCATGGCCCACGGGGCGTTGTAGACGTACTCGACCAGCCGGTGGTCGCAGAACGGCACCCGGACCTCCAGCCCCACCGCCATGCTCAGCCGGTCCTTACGCTCCAGCAGGAAGCGCACGAACCGGGTCAGGTGCAGGTGGCTCATGAGCCGCATGCGGAACTCCAGGTCGCTCTCGCCGTCCAGCCGCTCCACCTCGCGTACGGCGTCGGCGTAGCGGTCACGCCGGTATCCGTCCAGGTCGAGCGCGTCGCGTACGTCCGGCTTCAGCCACAGCGCGTCCCGGTCGAGCGGCCCCGCGTTGACCGCGATCCACGGGAACTCGTCGGCCCACCGGATCCGGTCGTCGTGGAACTGCCGGTAGCCGCCGAAGACCTCGTCGGCCGCCTCCCCTGACAGGGCGACGGTCGAGCGCTCGCCGATCGCCTTGAACAGCAGGTAGAGGGAGAAGTCCATCTCGCCGAAGCCCACGGGCAGGTCGCGGGCCTCCAGCGCCTTGCGGCGCACCTGCGGGTCGGCCAGCGCGGCGTGGTCGAGCACGATGTCGCGGTGGTCGGCGCCGACGTGCTCGGCCACGGCGTGCACGAACGGCGCGTCGGGGGTGCCGCGCAGGTCGTCGGGCAGGAAGCCGTCCGACTGGCCGACGAAGTCCACGGAGAACGTGGGCACGGCCTCGGCCCCGAGGTGCGCGGCGGCCAGCACGGTCAGCGCGCTGGAGTCGAGGCCGCCGGACAGCAGCACGCAGCGGGGCACGTCGGCGACCAGTTGCCGGCGCACGGTGTCGCCGAGCAGGTTGCCCACCTGGGCGATCGTGGTCTCCAGGTCGTCGGTGTGCGCCCGTGTCGCGAGCCGCCAGTACGTACGCTCCCGCACGCCGGAGGCGTCCACGGTGACCACGGTCGCCGGCTCGACCTGCCGCATGCCGTGCCAGATCGCGTGCCTGGGCGTCATGACGAAGGCCAGCCACTCGCGCAGCCCCTCGGCGTCGACCACGCGCTCGGCGGCCGGGTGCGCCAGGATCGCCTTCGGCTCGGACCCGAACAGCAGGCCGTCCCTGGTGGGGGCGATGTAGAGCGGTTTGACGCCGAGCCTGTCGCGGATCAGCACCAGCTTCTCCACGCGGTCGTCCCAGATGGCCAGGGCGAACATGCCGTTCAGCCGCTCGGCCACCTGCTCGCCCCAGCGCAGGTAACCGCGCAGGACGACCTCGGTGTCGCTGGAGGTCGTGAACCGCTCGCCGAGCCGTTCCAGCTCGCCGCGCAGCTCGGTGAAGTTGTAGACCTCGCCGCTGAAGACCAGGCACACCTCGCCGCCGGGCACGGAGGCGGTCATCGGCTGGAGGCCGCCCTCCAGGTCGATGACGGCCAGGCGGCGGTGCCCCAGAGCGGCGTGCGGGGCCGTCCACAGCCCTTCCGCGTCGGGCCCGCGGCAGGTCATCGTGCGGGTCATCGCCTCGAGCGTCGGCCGCTCATGGCGCAGGTCGCGGTCGAAGGCGACCCATCCGGTGATTCCACACATGCGTTACCTCCCCAGCTCCTGCGGCCACACCGCAGGCAGCACCTTGTCGACCAGCAGCCGGGACGCCTCGGCGATGTCGGGGCCCAGCGGCGAGCCGATGTAGAAGTCGTCGAAGCCGACGGAGTGGATGAGGCTCGCCAGGGTCTCCAGGCGCGCGGCGCACGCCTCGGGCGTCCCCGACACGATGAGCCCGTCCAGCAGGTCGTCGGAGACGTACTGGGCGGCCTCAGGCAGCGGTCTGCCGCCGCGCAGGGCCGCGCGCACCATGGCCGCCGACTCCATGTCGAACCCGGCCCGCTCCAGGTCGGGCCAGAGGACCGGGTTGCCGGCCACGATGGCCGCCTGCCTGCGGCCGAACTCCCTGGCCGCGGCGCCGTCGTTCGAGACGCAGCAGTTGAGGCCGTAGAGCAGGCGGAACGGCCGGCCGGCCGCCGCCCGCCGCCGTGCCAGCGCCACCACGTCGCCCACGGTCTCGTGGTCGCCGGCCTCCAGGGCCGCGTACGACACCGCGGGGTAGGTGCTCGTGCAGATCAGCCCGTCGGCGAGGTCCTCCGCCAGTGCCCTGCTCTTGGGCCCGCCGATGGCCATCAGGATCGGGATGTCTCTGGTCAGCGGGAACGACAGCCGCGCGATGGCGTCGTCGCGCCAGCCCAGCCGCTCGCTCAATGACGGATAGTCGCGCAGCAGCACGATCTCGCCCGCCCACAGCCGTCTGATCAGCCCGATGCTCTCCCGCAGCAGGGTGAGCACCGAACGCCTGGTGAACATGCTGGTCACCAGCGAGCCACCCGTCCCGACGCCCATCTGCACCGCGTAGCCGGGCGCCACCAGCTCGGCGATCGTGGCCATCGCGGCGGCGATGTCGATGGGGTTGCGCGACAACGGGATGGTCACGCCGCTGGCCACGCCCACGTGCCGGCCGGCGGCGATCGCCGACATCAGCACGTGGGAGTTGCGCGCCAGCATCTGGTCGGGCACCCAGATGGTGCGGAACCCGCTGCTCAGCACCGAGCTGGCGGCCAGGATCTCGTCGGCGGGAACCCACGGAGCGATCTGGACCCCCGAAGGCCGGGTCCCGGAAAGCGTTGTCATGATCGTCCTCTCGGTCAGGTGAGCCCGCGCTTCGGTTCCGAGGTGCGGGAGAGTGTGGTCACGCTCACCACGCCGGCCAGCACCAGGCCGGCCGCCACGTAGACGGGCAGCTGCGCGGGACCGCCGCTCAGAGCGTTGACCACCGGAGGCACCAGCCCCGCCAGGGCGAACCCGCCGTTGATCGACAGGGCCGTCCCCGAGGCGCGGATCGCGGTGGGGAAGCGCTCGTTCAGGAAGATGGGCAGCGGCCCGAACGCGGCGATGGTCAGCCCCGACAGCAGCAGCGCGGGCAGCGCCACCAGGAGGGGCGAGTACACGCCGGCCAGCCACAGGTACAGGCAGGGCAGCGCCACCATGTTGAGCGCCGAGGCGCACAGCAGCACGCGGCGCCTGCCGTACCGCTCGCTGAGATGGCCGCTGAGCGGCGCGAAGGCGAAGGCCCCGAGGTTGACCCAGACCAGGACCACGCTCACCGTCGCCACGCTCAGCCCGTTGACCAGCTGCAGGAAGCTGGGCAGCAACCCCAGCGTGAGCAGGAAGAACGTGGCGACGCCGAAGACCACGGCGATGTTGGCCGCCAGCGCCTTCCTGTGCGGTCCACGGGAGAGCAGCGGGGTCAGCGGGTTCTCCGCGCCGTCCTCCTTGGCGCTCCAGAGCGGCGACTCGTCGACGTACTTCACCACGAGCACGCTGACCAGCACGGGCAGGCCGCCGGCCAGGAACATCACCCGCCAGCCCCACTCGTTGAACGCCTCGCCGGGGAAGATCCTGGTCGTGGCGAACAGGGCCAGCGCGGCCAGCAGGCTGCCGATCGCGGTGCCGCCGCCGCCGACCACCCCGGAGACCAGGCCGCGCCAGCGCGCCGGCACCGACTCCGTCGCCAGGGTGAGCGTGGAGGCGAAGACGCCGCCGACGAACAGGCCCTGGGCCAGGCGCAGGAGCAGCAGCAGCAGGGGAGCGGCGAGACCGATGGCCTGGGCGCCGGGCAGCAGGCCCATGGCGGCGGTCACCGCGCCCACGCCGAGCAGCGCCACGACCATGGCCCGCTTGCGGCCGTGCCGGTCGCCGATGACGCCCATCAGCGCCGCGCCGATGGGCCGCATGATCAGCGTCGCGGCCAGCGCGACATAGCTGCCGGCCAGCGCCAACGCGGAGTTCTCGAGGGGGAAGAACACCGCCGCGATGGCGGGCGCGACGAATACGATCACATAAAGGTCGTACAGGTCAAGGGCGAAACCGATGACGGAGGAAACCGTCGCCCTGAATCCATGCGGTCGCCTCCCGGTCCCCTCGGCGATGACAGCGTTCTCTGTCTTCACCGGCAATCTCCTTTCGTTCGGGACGTCACCATCGTGCGTGCCTTGTCGGCGGCTTGACAAATGTCGGAAAGCGGCCGACCTTAGTCGAAAGTGAGCGCAGGATTCGCGCCTAATCTCCATGCCCCCCGCTGTTTATTCGCGCTATTGGCATGCTCAAAAGGAAGTGATCCCTGATGACGGTCGGCGCCGACATTAGATCCCAGAAGGTGCGGGTTGACATGTTCGGGAAGGAATTCCTGAACGACCCCTATCCCGCGTACGCCAGGCTCAGGGAGGAGGAGCCCGTCCATTGGGACGACCGGCTGAACGGGTGGGTGATCACCCGGCACAGCGACGTGTACGCCGCCCACCTCGACCCCGAGACGTACTCCTCGCACCGTCTCGGCGCGATGGTGTCCAACAAGGTCGGTCCCGGCTCGTCCGACGAGATGAAGAGGTTCATGGACCTCGCGCCGGAGTGGATGCTGTTCCGCGACCCGCCCGACCACACCCGCATCCGCAAGCTGATGAACCGCGAGTTCCGCGGGCGGGACATCCGCGCGCTGCGCCCCGCGATCGAGGAGATCGCCACGGGCGTCATCGACCGGGCCGCGGAGAAGGGCGAGTTCGACCTGGTCAAGGACTTCTCCTACCAGCTACCCGGACGGGTGCTGGCGACCATGTACGGCCTGCCCGCCGGTGAGGGCGTCCGCCTGACCGACTGGTGGTACGAGATCCGGCACATGCAGCGCGTCTTCCTCGGCGCCGACCCCACCCAGGTGGCGCCGTCCGGCAGCGCGACCGCCGAGGCGTTCAGCGAGATGACGCCGTACCTGGCCGAGCTCATCGGCGACCGGCGCAGCCGCCCCAAGGACGACCTGGTCACCCGGGTGATCGCGATGGCCGAGCGGGGCAAGGACGAAGGGCTGCGGCTCAGCGAGCAGGAGATGTTCGCGCACCTGCTGCTGCTGCCGCTGGCCTCCTTCGGCACCACGATGGACCTCATCGGCAACGGGGTCCTCGGCCTGCTGACCCAGCGCGACCAGTGGAACCTGCTGCGCGAGGACACGGAGCTGATCCCCTCAGCGGTGGAGGAGCTGCTGCGCTACGACGCATCCGTGCAGCTCACGCACCGCCTCGTGACCCGCGACATCGAGGTGGCCGGGCAGCCGATCGCGGCCGGCGAGCTGGTCTACCTGGTCCGCGGCGCAGCCAACCGCGACCCCGAGCGGTGGCCCAACCCCGACTCGATCGACGTGCGCCGCCACGACTCCGGCCACGTCGGGTTCGGGGTCGGCATCCACCGCTGCCTCGGCGCCGGCCTGGCGCAGGTCGTCACGGGCGCGGCGTTCAAGGTGCTGACCCAGTGCGTGCCCGACCTGTCGTTCGTGCCCGGCAGGCCGCACCGGTGGAAGGCGGACACCCCGCAGTTCCGTGGCCTGGCCGAGTTCCCCGTACGCAGGGAGCGGTAGCCATGGGGCGCTCCGCGCAGGTCTTCACCGCACAGTGGATCGACGGCGACTGGCGGCCGTCCGACGCCGTGGACGGCATCGACGTGCTCGACCCCAGCGACGAGAGCCTGCTTGCGGTCGTTCCCGCCGGGACGCTGGACGACGCGCGCAGGGCCGCCGAGGCGGCGCGGGCGGCTCAGCCCCGATGGGCGGCGACCCCGGTCAAGGACCGGATCGCGTTCGTCGAACGGCTCGCCCGCAGGCTCTCCGAGCGGGCCGGCGAGCTGGCCGAGGTCATCGTCTCCGAGGTCGGCGCGCCCGTGACGGTGGCGCGGCAGGCGCAGGTCGGCCTGGCCGTCGCCATGACGGAGTCGTTCGCGGAGCTGGCGACCGGGTTCGCCTTCGAGCGGCGGGCGGGCAATTCGCTCGTGCTGCGCGAGCCCGCAGGGGTGGTCGCGGCCATCACGCCATGGAACGTCCCGCTGCTGCTCACCCTGCAGAAGGTGGTCCCGGCGCTGCTGGCCGGCTGCGCGGTCGTGCACAAGCCCAGCGAGCTGACCCCGCTCAACGCCTACCTGCTGGCCGAGATCACCGCGGAGTGCGGCCTGCCGCCCGGCGTCTTCAACGTGGTGGTGGGCACGGGCGAGGGCGCGGGCGCCGACCTCGTCCGCAGCCCCGACGTGGACATGGTCTCCCTGACCGGCTCCGTGCGCGCCGGCCGCCAGGTCGCCTCGATGGCGGCCAGGAGGGTCAAGCGCGTCCACCTGGAGCTGGGCGGCAAGAACGCCGGCATCCTGCTGGACGACGCCGACCTGCGGCTCGGGGTGGCCGCCACGGTGGACCAGATGTGCTTCAACACCGGGCAGGCGTGCCTGCAGTGGAGCAGGCTGCTGGTGCCCGCCGACCGGCACGACGAGGCGGCGGAACTGGCCGCCGGACTGGCCGGCCGCTACCGGGTCGGCGACCCCCGCGACCCGGACACCGACCTAGGGCCGCTCATCAGCGACCAGGCGCGCGAGCGCGTCCGTGGCTACATCGCCACCGGCGTGGCGGAGGGCGCCACGTTGCTCGCCGGGGGCGAGGAGGCGCCGGAGGGACGCGAGCGCGGCTACTACGTGCGTCCGACCGTGTTCTCCGAGGTGCGGGAGACCATGACCATCGCCAAGGAGGAGATCTTCGGCCCGGTGCTGTCGATCATGCCCTACCGGGACGAGGACGAGGCGATCGAGATCGCCAACAACACCCCGTACGGCCTGCACGGAGCCGTCTGGTCGGCCGACATCGGCAGGGCGCGGCACGTCGCCACGCGGATGCGGGTCGGCCAGGTGGACATCAACGGCGGGCCGTTCAACATCCTGGCGCCCTTCGGCGGGGTCAAGCAGTCGGGCATCGGCCGCGAATGCGGCGTGGAAGGGCTTGAGGAGTTCTGCGAGACCAAGTCGCTGCAGCTCCCGGTGGACGTGGCGGCGCCCGTCGGGCCCCGGCTGCGCGCACACGCATAGTTCGAGACAGAAGGAGTCACCAACATGTCCCACGACAACCGCGTGCGCAACATCGTCATTCTCGGCGGCGGTACGGCAGGCTGGATGACCGCGTCCTACCTGGGCAAGGCCCTGCAGCGGACGGTGAAGATCACCGTGCTGGAGGCGCCGGCGATCCCCCGCATCGGCGTGGGCGAGGCCACGGTGCCCAACCTCCAACGGGCCTTCTTCAACTACCTGGGGATCCCTGAAGACGAGTGGATGCGCGAGTGCAACGCCAGCTTCAAGGTGGCGGTGAAGTTCATCAACTGGCGCACGCCGGGGGAGAGCTCGCCGACGCCGCAGCCGCTCGGCGGGCGTACCGACCAGTTCTTCCACCCCTTCGGCCTGCTCCCGTCCGCCGACCAGATCCCGTTGTCGCACTACTGGGCGGCCAAACTGCTGAAGGGCGAGACCGACGAGCCCTTCGACTACGCGTGCTTCAAAGAGACCGCGATCATGGACGCCAACCGGGCGCCGCGCCATCTCGACGGCACCCCCGCCACCTACTACGCCTGGCACTTCGACGCCGCGAAGGTCGCGGGCTTCCTGCGGAAGTTCGCGGTGGACAAGCAGGGCGTCGAGCACGTCGAGGACCAGATGACCGAGGTCCTGCGCGACGAGCGCGGCTTCATCACCGCCCTGCGCACCGCCGGCGGACGCCTCCTTGAGGGCGACCTGTTCATCGACTGCTCCGGCTTCCGCGGCCTGCTCATCAACCAGGCGATGGAGGAGCCGTTCATCGACATGAACGACCACCTGCTCTGCGACAGCGCGGTGGCCACGGCCGTCCCGCACGACGACGCCGCGAACGGCGTCGAGCCCTACACCTCCGCCATCGCGATGTCGTCGGGCTGGACCTGGCGGATCCCGATGCTCGGCCGCTTCGGCACCGGCTACGTCTACTCCAGCCAGTTCGCCACCCAGGACCAGGCCACCGAGGAGCTCTGCCGGCTCTGGGGCCTCGACCCCGAGACCGCCCCGCTCAACCAGATCCGCTTCCGCGTGGGCCGCAACCGGCGCGCCTGGGTGCGCAACTGCGTGAGCATCGGGCTGGCGTCGTGCTTCCTCGAGCCCCTGGAGTCCACCGGCATCTACTTCATCTACGCGGCCATCTACCAGCTGGCCAAGCACTTCCCCGACCGCACCTTCGACCCGGTGCTGATCGACGGCTTCAACCGCGAGATCGAGGAGATGTTCGACGACACCAGGGACTTCATCCAGGCCCACTTCTCCCTCTCGCCGCGCACGGACACGCCGTTCTGGCGGGCGAACAAGGAGCTGGAGCTGGCCGAGGGAATCAAGCAGAAGATCGCGATGTTCAAGGCGGGCCTGCCGATCAACCTGCCGATCACCGACGAGCGCGGCTACTACGGCAACTTCGAGGCCGAGTTCCGCAACTTCTGGACCAACGGCAGCTACTACTGCATCTTCTCCGGCATGGGGCTGCGGCCGGACAAGCCGCTGCCGTCGCTCACGTACAAGCCGGAGGCCATCGAGGCGGCCGAGCGGCTCTTCGCCGACGTCAAGCACCGCCAGGCGGACCTCGTCTCCTCGCTGCCCAGCAACTACGAGTACCTGCGGCAGCTGCACGGGGACAGCTGATGGGCGCCAAGGAGCTCCCTGTCCTCGACGGGCCCGTCGCGTCGGCCGGCGACCATCGGGCGCTGATGAGCCGCTTCCCCACCGGGGTCGCCGTGGTGACGGCGGTCGACACCGTCGGCCGCCCCCACGGCATGACGTGCTCGTCGATGACCAGCGTCACCCTGTCGCCGCCGACGATCCTGGTGTGCCTGCGGATCGGCAGCGCCACGCTGCGTGCCGTCCATGAGCGCGGCGCCTTCGCGGTGAACCTGCTGGACGCGGGGGCCCGCGCCACGGCGGAGCTGTTCTCAGGGCCGGTGCCCGACCGGTTCTCCCGCGTGCGCTGGATCAGGTCGCAGTACGGGCTGCCGTGGCTGGTGGACGACACGCTGGCGATGGCCGAGTGCCGGGTGAGCAGGGCGATCCGCGACGGCGACCACGAAGTGCTGTTCGGGCGGCTGCTGCGGGTGGCCGAGCAGCCGGGGATCCCGCTGCTGTACGGCATGCGGTCGTACTCGGCGTGGCGCGCGTCATCGCTGGCCGGCCCGGCGGAGATGAAGGACATGAGCGCATGACGACGAACAACGGCGTAACCGAGATCTTCGCCGCCCTCGACCGATGGGCGGCCACCCGCCCGTCCGAGACCGCGGTGAGCGCACCCGACGGGGCGCTCACGTTCACGCAGCTCGGCGAGCGCACGCGGGCCATCGCGGGCACGCTGGCCGCGCAGGGCGCGGGCCCCGGCACCCAGGTGGGGCTCTGCCTCGGCCGCAGCCATCTGTCGCTCCCCGCGCTGCTCGCCGTGTGGTGGACGGGCGCGACGGCCGTGCCGCTGGACGAGCGGCACCCCGCCGACCGGCTCAGCTTCGTGCTGCGCGACTCCGACACCCACCTGATCGTCGGTGACCGCGTGCCCGCGGGAGCCGTGCCGCAGCGGTGCCGGGTGCTGCCCGCCGCCGCGCTGGACGGGGACGATCCGGCGCCGCGCCGGGCCGACCCGCACCCCTCCGGCGTCGCGTACGTCATCTACACCTCGGGCACGACCGGCTGGCCGAAAGGCGTCGAGGTGTCCTACCGGGGGCTCGGGGCGTTCGTCGCCGCGCTGGGCGGGCTCGGCCTGCCCACGGGCGGCACGGGCGTGAACGCGGTGTCCCCGTCCTTCGACGGCTGGCTGTGGTGCGCGCTGCTGTACCTCAGGTACGGCCAGGGCATGACGATCATCGACACCGACCTGGCCGAGAGCGTGGCGGCGGCGGCGCCGAATGTGGTGTGCATGACGCCGTCGCTGCTGCTGGCCTGCGAGGAGGAGGTCGCGGGGGCCGAGGTGCTGGTGGCGGCCGGCGAGCCGCTGCCCGCCGCGCTGGCGGCCCGCTTCACCGGCAGGATGCTCAACGTGTACGGGCCCACGGAGGCGACCATCGCGGCCACCTGCGCCGACACGGCCAGAGGCGACGACGTGACGACGATCGGCCGGCCGCTCCCCGGCTACACCGTCCACATCCTGGACGACGAGCTGCGGCCCCTCCCCCCTGGCACCCAGGGGGAGCTGTTCATCGGCGGTCCCGCCGTGGCGGCCGGCTACCGGCGACGGCCCAGGCTGACCGCCGAGCGGTTCGTCCCCGACCCGTTCGCCGGCGACGGCGGCCGGCTGTACCGCACCGGCGACCTCGCGCTGTGCCGCCCCGACGGCCTGCTGGAGTACCGCGGCCGCTGCGACGAGCAGGTGAAGATCCGCGGCTTCCGGGTGGAGCTCTCGGAGGTGGAACGCGTCGCCGTGGAGATCGACGGCGTCCGCGGCGCCGCCGCCTACCTGCTGGCCGGCCTGGGCGCGCTCGGGCTCGCCGTGGTCGTGGACTCCGGCGAGCGCCTGGAGGCGGTCCGTACGGCCTGCGCCGACCGCCTGCCGCCGGCCGTGGTCCCGTCCCAGGTGACGGCGGTCCCCGCGCTGCCCACCACGCCCACGGGCAAAGTGGACCGCGCCGCGCTCGCCAGGATGACGGCCGCCACCGCGACCGGTGGGCGGCGGCCGGGCACGCCCGCCGAACGCGTGGTCTGCGAGGTGTGGAACGGCCTGCTGCCGCAGCCGGTGCACGACGTGGACGCCGACTTCTTCGAGCTGGGCGGCCACTCCCTGCTCGCGGCGCGGGCCGTGGCGGCGCTGCGCAGGGCGACGGGCGTCCGGCTCACGGTCGGGCAGCTGCTGGGCAACCCCACGGTGGCGGGCCTCGCCGCCGAGCTGGACCGGCTGGGCTGGGTCGTCGCAGAGGAGGTGTCGTGAGCGGGCCCTGGCTGCTGCCGTTCCACGCGGGGCCGCCGGCGACGCTGCTGTGCCTGGCGCCCGCCGGGGCCGGCTGCGGGCAGTACCGTCCATGGCAGGCCATGGCGGGGCCCGAGGTCTCCGTGATCGGAGTCCAGCTGCCCGGCAGGGAGACCCGCTGGGCCGAGCCGCCGGCGAGCAGCGTGGACGAGGTGGTCACCGGCGTGCTCGGCGAGCTGACCGCGCTGCTCAAGCCGGACGACCCGCTGATCGTCTTCGGCCAGAGCTTCGGTGGCCTGCTGGGCTACGAGATCGTCCGCAGGCTCGCCGACGAGTACGGCAGGCGCCCTCGCGCGCTGATCGTCGCCGGCTGCCGCCCGCCCCACATGTGGGTGGGCGCCGGCCGGGGCCTGGCGGACGACGACGCGGAGCTGACGAAGCTGCTCGACGTACGGGCCCTGGACGAGGACGACCTGGACGAGGACAGCCGCGAGCTGATGCTCGACGTGCTGCGGCAGGACGCGCGGCTGTCGCTCACCTACACCCATCACGCGGTGGCCGTCCCGGCCACGCTGGAGGCGTGGGGCGGCCAGGACGACGAGACGGTCACGCCCGGCCACCTCGACGGCTGGCGGGCCTATGCGGGAGGCGGGTTCCGCCGGCGGACGTTCCCCGGCGGACACTACTTCTGCCTGGAGCGGGCGGACGACGTGGTCGCCGCGCTCGGGGCGTACTGGAGCTGACCATGCAGGTGAATCTCAAAGACCCCGAGCTGTTCAGCAGGGGCGGGTTCTGGTCGGTGCTGGCCTGGCTGCGGCAGCACGACCCGGTGCACTGGCACGAGGAGGACGACGGCCCCGGGTTCTGGGCGGTGACCCGCTACCACGACATCGTGGGGGTCTACACCGACCAGAAGTCCTTCAGCTCGCGTTACGGGATGCGCCTGGACAGCGACCCCGGCGCGGTGTCGGCCGTCGCCCAGCGCATGCTGATCGTCTCAGATCCGCCCGACCACACCCAGCTCAAGAGCGTGCTGGCCAAGGAGTTCGGCCACGCCGAGGTGCCGCGGCTGCAGGCGCTGGTCGAACGGGTCGTGCGCGCCGTCGTACGGGACGCGGTCGCCCAGGGCGAGGTCGAGTTCCTGGAGGTGGCCAAGCAGATCCCCAACAACGTGGTGTGCGCGCTGATGGGGATCCCGAGCAGCGAGTGGGAGTGGGTCGGCTCGATCACCACGGAGGCGTTCGAAGGGGACGACGAGGCGGCCCGCGCGGGTGCCCACAGCGAGATCTTCCTCTTCTTCACCGAGCTGCTCGCCGAGCGGCGGCGGAACCCTGGCGACGACTTCGTCAGCCGCATCGCCGCCGAGCGCAGGCTGGTCGGCGAGGGCGAGGAGCGGCCGCTCACCGACGAGGAGATCATCTTCAACTGCAACGGCGTGCTGGCCGGAGCGAACGAGACCACCCGGTACTCGGCCGCCGGCGGCGTGCTCGCCCTGATCGAGCGGCCCGACCAGTGGGAGCTGCTGCGTTCCGCGGGGGCCTCCGGCGTGCCCGCCGCCGTGGAGGAGGTGCTGCGCTGGACGGTGCCAGGCGTGCACGCGATGCGCACCGCCGTACGGCCCACCAAGATCGGCAACGTGCGCATCGCGGTCGGCGACCGGGTGACGCTCTGGAACGTCTCCGCCAACCGGGACGAATCGGTCTTCGAGCACGCCGATCGGTTCCGGGTCGACCGCTCGCCCAACCGGCACATCACGTTCGGCGCCGGCCGGCACCTGTGCCTGGGCGCCCGGCTGGCCCGCCTGGAGCTGAAGGTCTTCTTCGAGGAGCTGATCGGCCAGGTGCGGACGATGGAGCTGACCGGCGAGCCCCGCTACAACGCCTCCAACTTCACCTGGGGCCTGCGCAGCCTGCCGATCCGGCTCGCGTCCTGACCTGACGACCACGACAGCGCCCGGCGACCGCCGGGCGCTGTCCTGTGTTCGGGGCACAGAAGGAAGGCCCCGCCGGGAGCGGCGGGGCCGATGGTCATGCCAGGGAACGTTCGCCTCCCGACACCACGAGCGCCTCGCCCGGCTCGGGGACCTTGACGGTGCCCGGCAGGGCGGGCGTCAGCACGATCGTCTCGTCGCCGACGGGAAGGGCGAGGTTCCGCGTACGCCGCTCGGGCAGCAGCAGCAGATCGGCCACCTGGTCCAGGACCATGGTCATCCACTCGTGCAGGCTGCGCCTGGTCTCCCCGGCCGCCTGCAGCCAGCGCTCCTCCCTGGAGTGGTCGATGCGCAGCGTCACCGGCGTCTCCTGCGGCCGCTCGCGGGCGCCGACGCACCGGTTGCGCAGCTGCTGGCGGAGCTGGTTGCGCGACCATCGGTGCTGCTCCACCCGGTCGAGCCACTCGTCCTGCTCGTCGGGCGGCAGCGAGGCCAGCTCCGCGTGGTGCTGGAAGCTGACCCTGTCGCGGCGGCGGTGCATCGGGAAGCGCCGCGCGACCCAGGCGTAGTTGCGCAGCGTCTGGTAGTTGAGGGACGTGCCGGCGATGGCCCGCTGATACCGGTCGGGGAAGGTCTTCTCGCCGTAGTTGAGCCAGTCACCGAGCCACCACGTCGACGAGTCGGTGATGAGGGCGATCTGCTTGCCCAGCCGCTCCCACGAGGTGAACGGCATCGCCTGGGGCAGCACCAGCCCGACCCGCTTGGTGAGCACGGTGTTCGGCAGGCCGAGCCGGCTCGGGGCGGCCGGTGGCCGGCGGCCCGGCATCGCGGGGGTCTCGTCGCGGCGCATGGCGTCCATCACGCTGCGTTCCCGTTCGAGGTCTCGCCGGCCACCGGCTCCCAAGGGCCGTAGGCGACGGTGATGTCGCGGGCGACCACCTCGGCGTTGGCCGTGCCCATGGCCTCCATCTCGCGGTGCGCGCACTCGGCCGCTTCCCTGTCCATGCCGAAGTCCTCAACCATGGTCTGCTGCTGGTCGGTGAACATCACGGCGTACTCGCGGTAACTTCCGACCACTCGATGGGTGGGATCCAGAGTTTGCGTCATGGTCTTCCTCGTTTCGTACTGATCTGTGTTCCCGCAGCGTCCGGCCCACCGGTCCGGCAGGCGCGCGGCCTGCGCCGATGGACGGTGAACATCGCAATCCCTTCCATTTCCGGTCATTTCCCGCCCAGAATAAAGTCGCGGCGGCTCGGGATCGACGGAATGGATCACGCGTGCGGTGTGAATAATTCACGGTCGGCGAATGACGAGATAACTAGAAATCTCCGCCGAATCGGCACACGATCTGGCTGTCCAGTTGCTTTTCCGGTTCCCGAGGAGGGGTCATGACCGCATCGGTACTCTCGCGCCCCGACGCCCAGGCCAAGCGCGAGCGCTCCACCACGATCACCGCATGGACCATGACGGACGCGGACCTTCCCGCGGCGTGGGCGGCCGACCTCGTCATCGAGGACCCGGCCGAGCAGACGCGTCCGGCCTTCCCCACGTACTGCGCCGCGTGAGGCGGCCATGGCGGCCCAGGCAGACCGGCTGTTCCTCGGTTTCAAGCGCCACCTCAGGGTGGAGCAGGCTCCGGGCGGTGCGATCCGGGTGACCTCGGCGCGGGGCACGACCACCCTGCAGGGCGCCCTCGTCCACCGGCTGGCGCCGCTCCTCGACGGCACCCGTACCGAGTCCGAGATCCGCCGCGCGATGGCGCCGTTCGCGTCCGAGGACAGGGTCGGCCACATGCTGGGCCGCCTGGCGCGGGCGAACCTCGTCGGCTTTCAGACGACGTCGCGAACCGCCGCCGACGCCTACTGGGACCTCGCCGGCGTCGACCGGCCGGACGCCGGCGCCGATCCCACGTCGGTCGCGGTCGTCGCGCTCGCGGGCGCGCAGCCCGCGGCCGACGCCTGCCGGGCCGCCGGGCTGACCGTCACGCAGGACGAATCCCGCGCCGACGCCCTGTTCGTGCTCTGCGCCGACTACCTCGACCCGCGATTGGCGGAGATCAACGAGCGGCGGCTGTCCGACGGGACGCCCTGGCTGCTGGCCAGCGTCTGCGGGCCCGACGTGTGGGTGGGCCCCGCCTTCGAGCCGGGGACGGGCCCGTGCTGGGAGTGCCTGGCCGCGCGGCTGCGCCGCCGCCGGCCCGGCACGCCGGAGCCGCCCGAGGCGTCGCTGGCGCCGACCCGCGCCGCCGGCCTGCACCTGGCGGTCCTTGAGCTGACGAAATGGCTGGCCGGTGCGGCGAGCGGGCTGCGCGAGCAGGTGTGGACGCTGGACACGGTGAATCTGGCGCTGTCCTGCCACCCGGTCACGCGGCGTCCGCAGTGCGCCGCGTGCGGGGACCCCGCCGCGAACCGCGTGCGCGTGGTCCCCGCCTCGGTGGCGTCGGCGGGCAGCAGGCCGGGCAACAGCCACCGCGCGATGCCGCTCGAGGACGTGTGGGAGCGCTACCGCCACCTCGCCGACCCGGTGACCGGCATCACCGACCCCATCAGGCCCGACCCGCGCAGCCCCGGCTTCGTCCACTGCTATTTGTCGGGCAGGAACCTCGCGCTCGACGACGAGGCGGGCGGGGTGCGGCAGTGGAGCGGCGGCAAGGGTTGCACCGACCTGGAGGCGCGGGTCAGCGCGCTCGCCGAGGCCGTGGAGCGCTACTGCGGCACCAGGCTCGGCGACGAGCAGGTCGTCCGCGGCAGCTACCACGACCTGCGCGCGGACGCCGTCCACCCGGACAGCTGCCAGCTGTTCCACGAGCGCCAATACGCCGAGCGGGCCCGCTGGAACGCCGGCGCCACGCCCTTCCAGCAGGTCCCCGAGCCCTTCGACGACCGGGCGGTCATCGACTGGACCCCCGTGCGCTCGCTGACGACGGGGGCCGAGCGGCTGCTGCCCACCGACCTGCTCTACTTCACCGGCGGCGCCGGCGAGCCCTCGCTCAGGGCCACCTCCAACGGCAACGCCGCGGGCGCGAGCCTCGCCGACGCGACCGTCCAAGGCTTCCTCGAACTGGTGGAACGCGACGCGGTGGCGCTGTGGTGGTACAACATGACCCGGCAGCCGGTGATCGACCAGGCGTCCTTCGACGATCCGTTCATCTCCGGCGTCTTCGACGGCCACGCGGGCATCGGCCGGGCCCTGTGGCTGCTCGACCTCACCTCCGACCTCGGCGTGCCCGTCGTGGCGGCGATCTCGCGCCGCACCGACAAGCCGGCCCAGGACATCATGCTCGGCTTCGGCGCCCACTTCGACGTGCGCATCGCCGTACGCAGGGCGCTCACGGAGCTCGGGCAGATGCTCTGCGCGGTGGCCGACGCCAGGCCGGACGGCACCGGGTACGCGCTGGCCGACACGCACCTCGTGACGTGGTGGCGCGAGGCCACCACGGCGAACCAGCCGTACCTGCTGCCCGACCCCGGACAGGCGCCACGACGCCTCGCCGACTACGGCGACGCCGGGCACGGCGGCCTGGAGACCGACGTCGCCGCCATGCACGCCATCGCCGAGCGGCACGGCCTGGACGTCCTCGTGCTGGACCAGACCAGGCCCGACATCGGCATGCCGGTCGTCAAGGTGACCGTGCCCGGCCTGCGGCACTTCTGGGCCCGTTTCGCCCCAGGCCGGCTGTACGACGTCCCCGTCCGGCTGGGCCGGCTGCGCCGCGCCACCGCCTACCACGACCTCAATCCCATCCCGCTGTTCCTCTAGCCGCAGGAGTGACCGATCATGGCTGCCGGATTCGGCCACAGGAGACGCGAACTGCGCGCGTTATGGTCCTTTCGCGAGGACGTCTACCTCGAAGCCGACTCCCGCGCAGGAACAATGGTGCTGCACAGCCGCTGGGACGACATCGAGGTGCCGCATCCGGGGCGGACGGTGGCCGAGGCGCTCCAGCGGATGGCCCTGGGGCCGATCCGCCTCGACAACGTCATCAGCGAAGCGGCGGACCTGGCCACCCTCCACCGTCTCCTGGAGCGCCTCGAACCCCTGGTCGTGCGCTCCCTGGGCGCGGACCAGGAGCAGCCGCTGGTATCGCTGGTCCCGCTCACGCCGCGCTCGCGTCTGAGAGTGCCGCCGGTGCCGGGCGACGTCCCCGTCCGGCTGTCCAGGTTCGCGATCATCAGCTCCGACGGCATGGACTACCGGCTCGAATCGCCCCTGGCGCTGCACCGGGTGGTCCTGCACACCCCCGAGGCCATGGGCCTGGTCGGCCACCTCAGGCGGCCCACCAGACTGGACGCGATCGGCGACGCTCCGCCGTACTTCGCCACCCTCGTCGCCCACCTGGTGGCGACGGGGATGGTCGTGCGGGCGGAGCGCGTCGAGCCGTTCCGCCCGGCGGAGTTCGCCGAGGACACCGACGACGTGCTGGTCGCGTGGTCGCCGGTCAACCTGCTCTTCCACAGCCGTTCCACGCTGGGCAGGCACGACGCGGACTTCGGGGCGACGCATCCGGTGGGGGACCGGCGCGGCGTCGAGCCCGTGGTCGCCGACCGCCACGACAGCGGCCTCGTCACGCTGTACCGGCCCACGTGGGAGCGCCTGGTCGCGGCCGATCCGCCGCTCGGCGCGGCCGTGGAGGCGGCGAACGGCGCGCCCCCCGCCCCTGGGCCGCTCACCGCGCGGGAGCTCGGCGAGCTGCTCTACCGCACGGCCAGGGTGCGCTCGGTGAGCGGCCCGCCCGGCTCGCCGGAGGAGACCAGCGATCGCCCTTATCCGAGCGTCGGCTCGCTCTATGAGCTGGAGCTGTACGTCGTCGCGGGCGACTGCGGCGACATGCCGCGGGGCGTCTACCACTACGACCCGCTCGATCACGGGCTGCGCAGGCTGCCGGGCGAGCCGGCCGACGTCGGCGCGGCGCTGGAGAACGCGCGGCTGGCCGCCGAGATGGATCATCCGCCGCCCGTCCTCGTCATCATCACCGCGCGTTTCCGCCGGCTGTCGTGGAAGTACAACGGGCTCAGCTACGCCATGATGCTGAAGAATGTCGGCATGCTCACCCAGACGCTGTGCCTGGTGGCCGCCGGGCTCGGGCTGGGCGCGTACCCGCTGGAGAGTGTGGACGTCGAGCTGTGGGCCGACGCCCTCGACGCCGACTGGCGCGTCGAGTCGAGCGTGGGCGCCCTCGTGATCGGCAGGAAGCCGCCGCGCGAGCCCGCGAGCGGCTGGCAGCCGGTGAACGACGCCCACTGGCCCGACCTGGCGCACCGGCTGACCCCGGCCGGAGAGACCGCCTGATCACCCGCCCCTGATGTGTCACCTGCGCGCATGCAGCGCCCATGAAGTCCGATCGGTCCGTGTGGCAAGATGTTTTCACATCCGTTCACGGGCGAGGTGAGGATCGGACGTGGCACCCGATCATGACGAACGGCGCGCTGCTCACGATGGGGTTCCTGTTTTCCGGAGTGCCAAAGCCTTTCATGCCGGCGCCTCTTCGCCCGACGGGGGCTGTTCCGATTTTCCTATCAACGTGCGTTCCGCTGTCCGCGCGCTGAGAGGAAGGCAGCCGAGCCGCTAAGGGGGCAAGGGGATGGGCCCGCACTTACTGGGTCATGAGGGCATGCGGCTCAGGCCCTTGGAGCCGCGAACGCGGCGGGTGGCGTGGGCCGTCACCGCCGCCGTCGCCGTCGGCTATGCCACCAACTCGGTGATCGCCGTGGTGGCGGGCGGCCTGCGCGGCGCGGGCCTGCTCGCCTTTCTCGGCTGTCTCGCCGTCGTCGTGTCCCTGCAGCTCGCGCACTACAGCCAGGGCGCGCTCGGCTGGCCGGCCCGGGTCCGTTTCCTCACGCTCGGGCTGCAGGCCGTCGCCACGTTCGCGCCCGCCGCCTGGGTGGGGCCGCAGTTCGGCGCCGCCGCCGGCTTCCTCGCCGGCTCGACGCTGGTGGTGATCAAGAGCGGCGTGCGGTGGGTGCTCTATCCCGTCGTGGGCGCCGCGGTGCTGGTCGCGGCGCTGCTGCAGGGCCAGCCGTGGGAGCCGCTCAACCTGGTCTACGCCGTGCACCTCACGCTGCTGACCGGCCTCATGCTGTACGCCGTCGGCTCCCTGTCGACGATCGCCGCCGAGCTGCACGACTCCCGTACCGACCTCGTCCGCATGGCCGTCGTGCAGGAACGCCTGCGGGTCGCCCGCGACCTGCACGACCTCGTGGGGCACGACCTGTCCGCGATCACCCTCCGGTACGAGCTGGCGTACCGGCTGCTGCCCGCCGCCCGCGCCCGCGCACTCGAGGAGATGCGGCACGCCCTCGACGTCGTACGCCAGGCCACGGTCGGCGCCCAGTCCGTGACCGGCGGCTACGGCAAGATGTCGCTGGCCAGGGAGAAGACCGACGCCGCCGCCACCCTGTCCGCCGCCCAGATCGAGGCCGGCATCCGCATCCCCGACATCACGCTCACCGGCCGCCTCGACGAGGTGATGGCGATCGTGCTGCGCGAGGGCATCACCAACGTGCTGCGGCACAGCAAGGCGCAGCACTGCGACATCGAGCTGGCCGTCGAGAACGGCACGGTCAGGCTCCACGTGGCCAACGACGGCGTGGACGCGGTCCACGCGGACCTCACCGACCGCGGCGACGGCCTGGGCAACCTGACCGCCCGCCTGTCGGAGATCGGCGGCCGGCTGACGGCCAGGGGAGAGGGCCACTGGTTCCACCTGACGGCCGAGGCCCCGCTGCGCCACCAGTCCGCCCCGCCCGACCGCCATCCGCAGGACGCCTCGCCGCGCGGCGGCTGGAGGCAGGGGGCCGGAGTCGCGGACCGGTGGGGCCCGAGGACGGCCGCCTGCATCGTCGCCGTGGTGCTGGCCGGTTACGCGCTCGCCATCCTGCTCAACATCGTCTGGACGTACTCGGGCACGGTGGACGTGCTGGGCGCCGCGGTCTGCCTGGCGGTCATGCTGGCGATGCAGGTGCCGCTCACCTTCGGCATGCTGCGCACGCCCCGGGCGCGCTGGGCCGCGCTGGTGGTGGAGGCCGTCGCCGCCTTCCTGCCGCTGGCCTGGCTGCACGTCCCGTGGGGCGGCATGGGCGGGTTCGTGGCGGCGGGCGTGCTGCTCGTGGTGTCCGGCAGGGCCCGCTGGATCCTGTACGCCGCCCTGGGCGGCGCGGTGCTGACGCTGGCGGTGCTGGCCGGGACGAGCGTCAGCATGGTCGCCTGGCTCACCATCTCGACGCTGCTCACCGGCCTCGTCGTGTACGCCGTGAGCTGGCTGCTGATCATGGTGGCCGAGACGCACGCCGCGCGCGGCGAGCTGGCGGACGCCGCCGTCGAGCGGGAACGGCTGCGCATGGCACGCGAGCTGAACGAGGTGCTGGTGGACGGCCTGTCGCAGGTGGCGCTCAAAGGCGTGCTGGCGTGCCGCCTGATCAGCACGTCCCCCTCCCGGGCGCACACGGAGCTGGAGCGGATCCTTGACTCGCTCAGGCGCATGCTGGCCGACGTACGCCATGTGGCCAGCGACTACCGCAACATCTCCTTCACCGGCGAGGCCGACTCCGCACAGGCGATACTCACGGCGGCCGGGATCGAGGTCAGGGCCGATCTCCGGCTCGGAGCCCTGGACGACAGGACCGACACGGTGCTCGCGACCATGCTGCGCGAGGCGGTCACCAACATCCTGCGCCACAGCACCGCCCGCCGGTGCGTCATCGAGGGCGCGGACGGCCGGCTGACCATCGCCAACGACGGGGTGGACCTTCCTTCCGGCCCTCGTACGGTCCACAATCAGCATGGTCTGGGCGATTTGGAGCGGCGCCTGGACGGCGTCGGCGGTCGGCTGGAGGCACGCGTCGAGGACGGGTGGTTCAAGGTGACCGCTCTTTTGTGACGGCGGCGCGTTTGCGCCTGCCGCTGTGGCGTATACGTTGCTTAGGGCGACGTGCAGGGGGCGGAATGCTGGAGCTGAAGGTCCTGATCGCCGAAGACGTGCACATGGTGCGGGGAGCGCTGGCCGCCCTGCTCACGCTGGAACCCGACATCTCCGTGGTGGCCGAGGTCGAGTGCGGTGACATGGTCGTTCCCATGGCGCTCAAGACGAAGCCCGACGTGGCCGTCATCGACATCGACATGCCGCGCATGGACGGCCTGACCGCCGCGCAGATCCTGCACGAGAAGCTGCCGTCCTGCCGCACGCTGATCCTCACCGGCATGGGCCGTCCCGGCACGCTCAGGCGGGCACTCGCGGTGTCGGTGTCCGGCTTCCTGCTCAAGGACGCGCCCGCCGACCAGCTCGCCGCCGCCGTCCGCGGCGTCGCGGCGGGCCGCCGCATCGTCGACCCCCAGCTCGCCCTGTCCGCCTGGGACATCGGCGAGAACCCGCTGTCAGGGCGCGAGATCGAGGTCCTGCACCTGGCGTCCAAGGGGGCGGAGGCCGAGGAGATCGCGGCCACGCTGCACCTGTCGGTGGGCACGGTGCGCAACCACCTGACCAAGATCGTCACCAAGCTCAACGCCCGCAACCGCGTGGACGCCATCCGCATCGCCACCGAGGCCGGCTGGATCCACTGAGCGTTGCATACACTTCGTTCAACGGAATAATGTCGCCCCATGCCGAGGGGAACATCTGAAGTCAGCGAGCCGATGTACTTCGTGCTCACCGCCCTGCGTGCGGGTCCGCTGCACGGACACGCGATCAGCAAGTCGATCAAGGAACTGTCCGCGGGCAGGGTGCAGCCGTCGGTCGGCACCCTCTACGGCATCCTGGAGCGGCTCAACGAGCGCGGCGTGATCACCGTCGACCGCGAGGAGACGGTCAACGGCCGCAACCGCCGCTACTTCCGGATCACCGACGAGGGCCAGGCGCTCGTGGAGGCGGAGGCGAGGCGGATGCACGAGGCCGCCGCGCTGGTGCTGCGGCCCTCCAGCACATGACGGTCGTCCCGCAGTCCCCACAGTCGCCGCAGAGCCCGCAGAGCCCGCAGAGCCCGCAGAGCCCGCAGAGCCCGCAGAGCCCGCAGAGCCCGCAGAGCCCGCAGAGCCCGCAGAGCCCGCAGGGCGGCCCGCTGGAGCGCCGGTACCGCGCGTTGCTGCGGGCCTATCCGCGCTCCTACCGCGCGGCGCACGGTGACGAGTTGCTCGACGTCCTGCTGGAGTCGGCCGACCCCGGCAGGACCGTGCCCGTGCCGAGGGAGGCGTGGGGGCTGCTGGCGGGCGGCGTGCGCAGCCGCGTCGTGCACCTGGCGGCGGGCAGTCCCTGGAAGGACGGCCTGCACCTCGGCGTGACGGCCCTGGCGGCGGTGCAGCTGGCGGCGCTGCTGCCGTACGCGGGGACGCTGCCCCTGTGGACGGCGGCGTCGGCGCTCGCCCTGCTCGCCGTTCTGCGCGGGTGGGTATGGGCGGCGATCCCGCTCACGCTGGCCGTCGGCATGAAGGCGGTGGCGATCGCGGCCGGCCGGCAGATCTTCGACCTCACGCTGCTGCCCGTCTACCCGTCGCCGCTCGGCGATCACGCGTTGTTCTCCGACAGTGACCCGTACGTGGTGGCGGGCGGATACGCGGCCACGCTGGCCGGTCTGGGAGTGCTGGCGGCGCGCGGGCGGCCGCTGCGCGCCCGGTCGTGGTGGTGGTGCGCGGCGGCCCTGGCGGCGGCGTGGTCGGGGCCGCACTGGATGGCGGAGGAGGGCCCGCTGTCCCTCTCGCTCAGCAGGATGGCCGTGGAGGCGGCGGCGTTCGGGCTGGCGGCCTGGGCCGGATATCTGACGCGCGACCACCGGTGGGCGCTGGCCGCCGGCATCTATCTGGCGGTGACCTCGGGTGACCTGGCCGTGCACGCGTCCCAGCTGACCGGGCAGCACCTGGCCTACTGGGGCGTGCTCGCCGTGCTGGCGCTCTGGGCCGCCGGCGCGCCCCTGCGGCAGCGGCGGCACTGCCTGGATTGACCATGCTACGTTCAACGGAGTATGGTCGGGCGCCATGCCGTACAGACACCGCGTGGCCGCCGGCGCGCTCTGCGCCGCCATGCTCACCGGGTGCGTCTCCGCGACGGAGGCGGACCCGGAGCCAGGAGCCGGCGGCGCCGACGCGTCGAAGCAGCAGGCCCAGCGCATCCAGTCCGCCATCGCCGACTGCATGAAGCAGCAGGGCTTCAAGTACGTCGCCTGGGTCCCCGAGCAGGACGTCTTGGAGGAGTTCGACAAGGCGAGTTCGGGCGACTACGAGGCCATGCGGAGGGAGCGTTCCTCGCATGGCTTCGGGGTCTTCGACCTCCTCGCCGACCCTGGCGGCAAGCGGGTGGTCTGGAGCGAGAGCGACAGCCCCAACCACACGATCAAGAACGAGCTGTCCGACGCCCAGCGCGCCGCCTACGACAAGGCGCTGACGTCCTGCGGAAACGCGGCGATCAAGCAGGTCACCGGCAAGGTCGTCACCTCGGAGGCCGACCGGGCCGAGCAGCGCAACAAGCTGATCGACCAGACCCTTGAGCGCGAGCTGAACGGCGAGCCCAGGCTCGTCGAGCTGGCCGCCGCCATGGGCGACTGTCTCAAGGGCAAGGGCTATCGGGTCGACTCGCTCAAGCCGGTGGACCTCGACCGGCGCGGCGCCCGCGAGTTCGAGGCCCAGAAGCGGGCGCTCGCCATGAAGGACGACATCCCCGAGCGCGACCTGCCCGAGGGCCGCTACTACGAGCCGCGCCTGCCGCAGGCCACCGCGAAGCAGTACCTCGGCAGGGAGATCAAGGCCTCGCTCGACGACCTGGAGTGCGGCAAGGACTTCTACGCCGCGTACCTGCCGCGCAAGCGCGCGATCAGCGCCCAGGTCGGCGACCTGTTCGGCGGAGGAGGGATCTGATGAGGATCGGCAGGATGATCGTGCCGCTGGCCGCCCTGGCAGTGCTCTGCGGCTGCGGGGGCGCCGCGGAGACCGCCGCGCCGTCGCCGAGCGCGACGAGCGACAAGAAGCACCGGATCGAGGCGGCCAAGGCCGACTGCATGAAGCAGCAGGGCTTCAAGTACGTCCCGTACGTCTGGCGTCCCCCGGTGCCGGACACGGACGAGAGCCGCAAGCGCGCCGCCGGCGACTACCAAGCAATGCGGAAATTTCGCGCAAAGCACGGGTTCGGGGTGTTCGCCTTGTACGTCTATCCCAAGGAGCTGGGGCACCCAGCGGTCAAACCCGACGACCCTGTGATCAATCCCAACATGGAGATCCAGTCCTCGCTCTCCAAGGCTCAGATGGGCGCCTACAGGAAGGCGCTGGACACCTGCATGGTCACCGCGGCCAACCAGGTGCTCGGCCTGAAGCTGAAGTCGGGCACCGACTACTACGCCGAGCAGAACAAGGTCCGCGAGCGCGCGCTCAAGAGCGACCTCAACAGCGACCCCGAGCTGGTCGAGCTCGCCGCCGCCATGGCCACCTGCCTCAAGGGCAAGGGCAACGCGATCAGCGACACCACGCCGCTGGCCATGGCGAGGCGCGGCCAGGAGATGTTCAGTGCCCAGGAGGACAGGCTGGGCCGGGCACAGCGCGACGACGTGCCCGACGTCGCGCCTCCGGCGAAGGAGGGCGAGCTGCCGATGATCTACGCGCCCACCCTCACCCCCGAGGAGGCGCGCCCCTATCTGAACAGGGAGATCAAGGCGGCGCTCGACGACCTGGAGTGCGGCAGGGACTTCTACCCCGTCTACCTGCCGCGCCAGGCGGCGATCGACAAGCAGGTCAACGACCGGTTCGGCATGTGAAACCGCCATGCAGTCGCCACGCAGACTCATCGCCGGCATCATCGCCGGCGTCGTCGTCATCGCCGCCGCGGGCTGGGCACTGAGCACCCGGTTACGCTCGCCCGCCGACGAGGCGGCCCGCAGGGCCGCGCCCAGGCCCTCGCTCATCACCGCCGCCGTCGAGCGCCGCAAGCTTGTCAGCACCGTCGTGACCAGCGGCACCCTGGAGTACGGCTCGCCCCTGCCCATCACCCTCGCCGGAGCGGTCGGCGGCGCGGCGGAGCAGCAAAGGGCGACCAGGGCGCCGCGCAAGGGCCGCATCAAGGAGGGCGCGGTGCTGATGGAGGTCAACGGCCGCCCGGTGTTCGCGCTGCGCGGCTCCGTGCCGATGCACCGCACGATCGCCCCGGGCAGCAAGGGCGCCGACGTCAGGCAGCTGCAGCGGGCGCTGCGCAGGCTGGGTTTCGGCGGGCCGCTGACGGGCGTGTTCGACCAGGCCACGATCGCCGCCGTCACCAGGATGTACACGAAGAAGGGGTACGAGGCCCAGCAGCCGTCGCTGGCCGACCGGCAGGCGTACGACACGCTGCGCAAGGCCGTACAGACGGCGCAGGAGACCCTCGCGACCGAGCAGCAGGCGCTCGACCAGGGCCGCGACGTGCTGCCGCTGAAGGTGAAGCTCGACAACGCCGAGGCGGACATGACGGCGGCCAAGCGGGCGCTGAGGCAGGCCGAGGAGCGGCGGCTGACGCCCGAGGACGAGGCGAAGCTGGCGGCGGCCGACGCGGCCGTACGCGCGGCGGAGGAGAAGCTGGCGGCGGCCGAGCAGGAGCTGGAAGCGGCCAGGACCCGGCCGACGCCCACCCCCACCTCCAGCCTCAGTCCCACCCCCACCTTCATCTCCGCGAGTCAGCCGCCCGCCGACACGAGCCTGTTGCGGATGCGGGTCGAGAACGCCAGGGCCGACCTCGCCGCCGCCCACGAGGCGCGCGGCCTGGCCATGGAGGAGGCGCGGCAGGCCCGGGAGAAACGGCTGGAGGAGCTGCGCAAGGCCGTACGCACCGCCAAGGAGAGCCTGGTCACGGCCCAGCAGGCGCTGCGGCAGGCGAGGAGGTTGTCACCCACCAGGCTCAAGGTGGCGGGCGCCAGGAAGGACGTGGCGGCGGCCGAGGAGATGCTGGCCGAGTACGCCCGCACGTACGGCACTTCCGTCCCGCCCGGCGAGGTGGTGTTCCTGCCGAAGCTGCCCGCTCGGGTGCAGAAGGTGTCGGTGAAGGCGGGGCAGCGCGTCGAGGACGAGGTCGCCACCGTCACCAGCTCGTCGTTCATGGTGACCGCGAGCGTGGAGGCGGCGGAGGCGGAGCTGCTGCGCGCCGGCATGGAGGCGAGCATCGAGCTCGGCACGGGCAAGACGTATCGGGCCACGCTCACCGCGGCCGGCGACCGGGCGAAGGTGCCGGGCGCCGAGGAACCGCCTGAAGGGGCCGTACCGATCCTGCTCACGCCCGCCACGAGCAAGGCGCTCAAGGCCGGCACGGCGGTCACGGCGCGGGTCACCGTGGGCGCGACCGAGGAGCCGGTGCTGGTGGTCCCCGTGGCGGCGGTGATCACCTCGGCCGACGGGAAGGCCCGCGTACGCGTCGAGCACGCGCCGGACGAGACCAAGGACGTCGAGGTGCGCACGGGCCTGACCGCGGACGGGAACGTCGAGGTCACCGGCGCGCTCAAGGAGGGCGACCGGGTGGTGGTCGGCGGTGGCTGAGCCGGTCATCGAGCTGACGGAGGTGTGCAGGGAGTTCCCCGCCCAGCCGCCGGTCCGCGCACTCGACCGCGTCACGCTGCGGGTCGGCAGGGGCGACTACCTGGCCATCACGGGCCCGTCAGGCTCTGGCAAGTCGACCCTGCTCAACGTGCTCGGCCTGCTCGACCGGCCGAGCACCGGCAGCTACCGGCTGGACGGCGTCGAGACCACGACCCTGCGCGACGGCGCCAGGACCCGGCTGCGCGCCGACCGCATCGGCTTCGTCTTCCAGGCCTTCCACCTGCTGTCCCACCGCAGCGTCGTGGAGAACGTCATGCTTGCCGAGGTCTACCGCCGACGGCCGGGCACGATCAGGCAGCGGCGCGCGCGGGCGATGGCCGCCCTGGAGCGGGTCGGCGTCGCCCACCGCGCCGACTTCGCGCCCGGCCTGCTGTCCGGCGGCGAACGCCAGCGCGCGGCCATCGCCAGAGCCCTCATGGGCGAGCCGTCCCTGCTGCTGTGCGACGAGCCCACCGGCAACCTCGACAGCCGCAACACCGAGGCGGTGCTCGGCCTGTTCGACGAGCTGCGCGGGCAGGGGCTGACGATCGTGGTCATCACGCACGAGCAGGAGGTCGGCGCGCGGGCCGGGCGGCGGGTGCGCATCACCGACGGCGTGCCGGCGGAGGAGGCGTGATGCACGTACGCGACCTGATCGGCGAGTCCGTCGCCGGCATGCTCGCCAGGCCGGTGCGCTCGGCACTCACCACGCTCGGCACCGTGCTCGGCATCACGACGCTCGTCGTCACGCTCGGCGTGGCCGCGACGGCGGGCAACCAGATCGTCGGCCGCTTCGACGAGCTGGTGGCCACGGCCATCACCGTGGAGGTGCCGGAGCAGGAGTTCGAGCCGCTCGTGGAGTGGACCGCGATCGACCGGCTGACCAGGCTGCGCGGCGTCGAGTCGGCCGCCGCGGTGGCCGAGAGCGACGACGGCTCCAACCTGTCCGTGCGCTCCAACGACATCGTGGACCCGTCCAGGGTCACCACGCAGTCCTTGACCGTGCTGGCCGCGACGACCGGGCTGCCCGAGGCGGCGCGCGGCCGGATGCTGCAGGGCCGCTTCTACGACACGGGACACGTCCGGCGGGGCGACCGGGTGGCGGTCATCGGCGACCAGGCGGCCAGAGCGCTCGGCGTCACCCGGCTCGACCGGTCACCGGCGATCTTCATCGGCAGGCACGCGTACACGGTGATCGGCATCATGGGCGACCTGCGCCGCGAGCGGAACCTGAGCACGGCGGTGATCGTCCCGCCCACGGCGGGCCGGCAGTTCGGCCTCCGCGACGTCACCCGGGTGCTGGTCAACACCACCTTGGGGGCCGCCGGGCTGATCGCCGGCCAGGCCCCCGCCGCGCTCAGCCCCGGCAACGCGGACATGCTGCACGTGGTCGCGCCGCCCAGCCCCACCAGGGCCCGCGACCAGGCGCAGGACGACGTGAACGCGCTCTTCCTCATCCTCGGCCTGGTCTCGCTGGTCGTGGGCGCCGTCGGCATCGCGAACGTCACCCTGGTCACCGTCATGGAACGGGTGCCGGAGATCGGCCTGCGCCGCGCCCTCGGCGCCGCCCGCCGGCACATCGCCGCGCAGTTCCTCCTGGAGTCGACGCTGATCGGGCTGATCGGCGGCGTGGTCGGCGCCGCGCTCGGCGTGGTCACCGTGGTCGCCGTGGCGGCCGCCCGACAGTGGACGCCGCTCCTGGACGTCCGCCTGGCCATCGCCGCGCCCGTCGCCGGCGCGGTGGTGGGCCTGCTGGCCGGCCTCTACCCGGCCCTGCGCGGCGCCAGGATGGAGCCGGTGGACGCCCTGCGGTGAGCTGCACACCTATTAAGGTGACGCCATGCAGGTCGCGAGCACGTTCGAGGAGGCGCTCGGCAGGGCGCACGCCCGCGGCGACTGGTCCGCCTGCTCGGAGCTGCTGCGCGCCGCCGCCTTCGCCCTCCCGATCGGCGACGAGGCGGCGCGGGGTGAGACGCCGGCGGTCTGGCCCACGTTCACGGCCGATGGGCGCACGTGGCTGGCCGTGTTCACCTCGCCGGAGTCGATGGGCGAGGTGGCCCGGCACTTCAGGGTCGTGACCCTGCCGGAGCTGGCGGCCCGCTGGCCCAACCCGCACTGGGGGCTGGCGGTCAACCCGGGGCGGCCGGTCTGCTTCTACCTGGAGCCGGGGACGGTGGCCAGGCTCGCCGCGCCGACGCTGCGGGAGGTCGTGGCAGCGGTGCCGGAGGCGGACGTCCCGATCGTGCAGAAGCTGCTGCGCCCTTTCGACGTCCTGGAGCTGCTGAGCACGGGGGAGCCGCGGGTGTCCGGCTACTGCCACCTCGCGACGGACGTGGCGCACCTCACGCGGCCGGCCGCCCTGGCGGAGGCCCTGGCCAGGGACGAGGCGCTCACCCGCGACGGCACCGTGAACATCCTGCGCTGGCCGGCCGTCGGCCTGTCCCTCTACCGCACTCCCTACGGCGGGACGGACGAGCAGAGCATGCGGGCCGTCGCCGGGTGGGTCGTCGAGGAGCCGCCGTTCGTCGGGATGGGCCTCGCGCCCAGCGCGGACGAGATCGTCAGGGAGTACAAGATCGACGGCATCCTGCTGCCGTACGGGGCGGAGATCCTGGAGCTGGGGGCCGGCGGCGTGGAGCGGCTGCGCGCGCAGTTCGACGCCGATCGCGGGAAGTGGCTGGTGGAGGAGCCCGGATGAGCTATCGGGCCTCCTGGAGGGGAGCCGTGTACGACGCCGCACCACAGCTGCTGGAGGACGGACTGTGGATCCGGCTGCGCCGCGCCTCGCCCGCCGCCGGGTTCGAGCGGCTGGCGGACGACCTGTACGTCAGGCCCGTCCCCGCCGCGGAGTGCGCCTGGGTACGCCACGTCGTCACCGTCTGCACCTGGCGGGACGCGCCGTTCCGGTTGTGCGTGCAGCGGGGGGACAAAGTGCTCATCGAGTACGTCGGCGCGCAGGTCACCGTGGCGAGGCAGCTGGATCTCGACCGGATCGACCGCGGTGTCCACAGGCTGTGGGTGCCCAGGGCCGAGGTCGCGGAGGTGCAGGAGCTGCCGGTGGATGTCCTGTTGTGACGGGTGTTGCCATTGGTACGTTACCGGGCAGACACTTTTGGGGGATATGTCGATGAACGTTGATGCGGGCGGGCTGCAGGCTTACACCGACGAGCTCCAAGCCCGGTTCATGCGGTTGCAGAGCGAGGCGCTGTCCCTGAACGAGCAGGCCCGCGCCGTCGAGGTCACGGAGAAGTCGGCGGACGGCCTCGTCTCCGCCACCGTCGGCGCCCGCGGCGAGCTGATCAGCCTCGACCTCGACCCCCGCGTGTTCCGCCGCCCCGACGCCCGCGGACTCGCGGACACGATCAAGGACACCATCCACCGGGCCACGCTCGCGGCCCAGGACAGGGTGGTGGAGATCTTCGCCTCGATCGTGCCCGCCGAGCAGATGCGGGCGCACGTCGAAGGGGACGTCGAGGCCCTCATGCGGCAGCTGGCCGGCCAGATGGCCGAGGGGGACGGTCAGCGGTGAGGAACGAGGAGGGCACCGAGATCACCGAGCCGATCTCGACCGGGATCTCCCAGTTCGAGCTCATGGCGACTGATCTGGACACCGCCTACCAGTCGGACGAGACGGAGCTGCGCGGGCTGCTGGCGGCCAAGATCTGGGGCACGGGAGCGGCCGGCACCGCGTTCATCCGGGCCCTTGAGGCGAGCGGCGGCCTGGATCTGTGGCTCTACGACACCAGCGCGCTCGTGCAGGACATCAACAGGACGCCGGCCAAGTTACGCAAGGCCGTCGGCAACTCGCTGAGCACCGACGCGGCGCTGGCGCAGCGCACGGCCCGCATGCTCGGCCCCGCCTGACGGAGCACGACGTCGGATGGCGACAGCGAAACCGGTCAACCCCAGTTACGTCCCAGGCAGAGGCGCGCCGCTCCGGCGGGTCCCCACCACCGAGGTCCGCCCGGCGTGGGAGACGTCGGCGTTGCCCGACTGGGTCAACTACACGTTCATCCCGCTGTTCACGGCGGGCGAGCCGTGGCCCGCCGACACCAGGACGGTGGAGCTGGGCCGGGCGGCCCAGCTGTTCGACTCCCTGGCGGCCACCATGGGCGACGCGGTGGACAAGACAGGCACCGCCGTCGGCGCCATCGACGCCGGATACACCTCCCCGGCCAAACCGCCCGCGTTCACGGTCATCCGGCGGCAGTTCGACGACAGGACCGGCGTCGTCGCCAAGGCGAACCAGGCCGCGCAGCTGGCCGAGCACTTCGCCTCCTTCGCGCTGGAGGCCGACTTCACCAAACGGTCGATCAACATCGCCTTCTGGGTGTCGGTCACCGCGGCCGCGCTCGGCATCGTGGCCGTCAGCAGCCCCTTCGCGGCGCTGGTCGTACGCCTGTCCGCGCAGCTGGGCAGCGTCCGTGCCCAGCTGCTGCTGCGCCGGCTGCTGCTCGTCGCCGGCCGCGCGGGACCCGCCACGGGCGCCGGCCGGACCGTGCTGGCGGCCGGCGCCGGCAGCCGCCTCCTCGCGTGGGAGTTCGCGACGGAGGTCCCAGAAGAGCTCCTGGAAGGTCTGGCCAGCCTGAAGGCCCAGCGTGACCAGATCAAGGAGGGGCTGCGGGACGAGTGGGACTGGCAGCTGACCAACGCCATCATCGTCGGCACCGTCATCGGCACCGCGGCCGGCGTCTGGCTCGGTCGCCACATGGCCGGGTACATCGACCGGCTGCCCGGCATCGGCACGCTGTACCGGACGGCGGGGGCCCGCACCGGGGTGCTGCCCGCGTTCCAGCGCTATCCGAGGGCCGTGCTGGCCACTGCCCTGCCGAACGTGCCCGGCTCCGTGGCGGGCCAGGTCGGGGCCGGGGTCCTGGTGTACGGCGATCCCGGACGGATCACCTTGGAGTCGCTGGTGGGCGCCGCCGCTGCCGGCGGGTTCCGGGCGAACACCTACAGCCCGTTCAACGTGCACGTCATGGGTGCGGCCGTCCGCCCGACCACGACACTGTCGAACTACGCCGCCAGCATGGGGACGCATCTGGCCGGGACGACCACGGACGGGTACGGCCCGGCCACGCACGGGACAGGACCGTCGCCGGACGGGCCCCAACCGACCGTCACAGCGCCGCCGCAGGTCGTCCCGCACCAGTGGGCCACGTCCGACCTCTCGGTGCAGAACACCCGCGACGTCACAGGCACCCTTCAGCAGCGGCCCACCACCGGTGACCTGCAGCGCCTGCTGAACGGCGACCGCTCGCAGCGGCCCACCCCGCCGACGACGCACGCCGATACCCAGCACCCGAGCACCCCGACGCAGGGCCAGACACCGTCCCAACCCCAGAACCAGGCGCAGACCGCGCAGAGCCAAGCCACAGTCGAGCCGAAAACCGTCACCCCTCCCACGGCACCCGCCCGAGCCGAGCAGAACGCACGAGCCGAGCAGAACGCCCAAGCCGCGCCGGACGCCCAAGCCGCGCCGGACACCCAAGCCGTGCCGGACACCCATGCCGCGCCGGACACCCATGCCGCGCCGGACATCCGTACCGCAGCCACAACCGACGTCGAGGCCGCACCCCCCGTGACCGTCGAGGGCCCGTCCGCGCAGGCCGACGCCGACCCCCCACCGCAGGACGTCCCGGCCGCGGGCCGGCACGCACAGGCCGCGAGCCACCATCCGGACGGCCCGCCCGCGGCCGCGCAGGGCGGGCCCCGCAGCACCGACCTCGACCCCGACACCCGGCCGCCGCTGCTCCCTCAGCACGACGAGCGGACCCTGGCCGCGCTGCGCGACGGCAACGCGTACGCCATCGACCCGAAGAAGGCGCTCAAGGCATCGCAGTGGGCCGACCTTCGCCGGTTCCCCGGCGAGGTGGTCGAGGAGCGGGAGCACCGCAAACAAGTGCTGTCGATGCTCGAAGTGCGCCTGATGGACGTGACCGACGAGGCGGGCACGACCCACCCCATCACCGAGTTCACCCTCCTGGTCCGGTTCAGAGCCCCCGACCTGAGCAGGGAGGAACTGCTGAAGGAGCAGTCGGACCTCCTCGACTCCATCGATCTGTACTACAACCACCAGCACAGGCTCCGCGACGGCTCCCAGCTGCACCTGCGGGTGGAGTTCGTGGAGGCCAAGGGGAACGAGCCCGCCGTCCTGCTGGCCCCCGACACCGGGCGACGATCCGACTACGCCCACTTCGCCGTCGGCCAGGCCATCACCTTCTACGCCCACGAGCTGGGCCACCATCTGGGCTTCCCGGACGACTACGTGGACGAGACCGAGTACGGGCGGCGCACGCTGACCGCGTCCTACGTCCATCTGGATCGCACCCTCATGGGCTCCGACCGGCCTTTCTGGGCCTCATCGGCGGGCGTCGTGCATGACCATCAGGGACGCGAGTTCCCGGCGGTGGTCGGCCTGCGCCCGCGTCACCTGGAGATCCTCTCCGACCTGGCGGAGACCAAGGAGGTCACCGTCCCCCGGCGTCGCGACAGCCGCCGGCTCAGCGACCGGACCACGACGGTGTCACGCGACCTGCCGGTCGTCACCGGTCCCGCGAGCCCGGAGGTGCCGTACGAGACGATGCGCCTGCCGGTGCCCACGGCGGAGAACACCCGGCTGCCCGACCACGTACGCGACCTCCTGGAGAGGTTCCCGGTCAGCGGGCCCGAGTTCTTCCAGCACGCGCTCAGGCTCGACCGCATGGCGGCCCTGCACCGGGACGTCCCGGTCGCGGACCTCACCCGGCACCATCTCGCCTACACCGACGCGCTGATCTCCACGGCGGTCGCCATGTACGGCTCGGTGCCCGACCACGCCTTCGACGGCCCCGACCTCACCCGCTTCCGTGCTCTGCTGGAGCTGGTCGCCGATCAGGACGGTGCGGTGCCGGACGCCCGTACCCTCGTCCGTCAGCTGGCGGAGGCGATGGGCATGGACCGGTTCCGCATCCGTGACGTGGAAGGGCTGGCGCGCTTCGCCGAGTGGTTCCGTGCCACGGGCGGCCAGCGCTTCCCCGGCGAGCGCGGCGTGAAGGCGCTGACGCGCGCCGCCGGTGAGCTGTTCGGCGACGTCGAGGGCACAAGGGCCGTGGTCGAAGTCGCGCGGCTGTTCGCGTCCGTGGCGGAGTCCTCACCGTCCATGGCGTACGGCGAAGTGGGCAAGCACTTCGGCGTCGTGGTGGACGCCATCCGCGAGGCGCTCGCCGCCAGGGAGCCGGGCACGAAGATGTCGGGCTACGACCTGGCCAAGCTGGTCGAGAGCGCCGTGACCAACGCACGGACCGCCGCCCCCGTGGCACGCGACACCACGGACCCGGGCTCCACCGCGTACGCACCGGAGAGCCCGGTCGACCCGCTCACCGGGTCACCCGTGCGCGGCCCGCGGGGACGCGCCGGTTTCGCAGGGCTGCCGGACGGCGCGGTGGCCTTCCACCACGACCCGGGCCGGCCGGATCCGGCCGGGTGGCAGGCTCCACGGCCTGAGCGGGGGATCGAGGTCCGGCCGATCGGGGACTGGTTCGTCGCCGACGGCAGGCAGGCCGCGCTGGACGACCTCACCGTCGCCGAGGCCCGCGCCGCCTTCGACGCCGAGGTCGAGCCGGCCGACCTCGGCAGCCGGTCCATGACGTGGAGCTGGGTGGACGACACCACCTTGCTCATCGGCGGCCGGCACATCACCTTCGAGGTGGGGCCGGTCGACGGCACAGCGCTGAGCCACGTACGGCTGGGCGAGGGCACCGCGCAGGCTCCCGACCGGGTACGCCTCGCCGCCAGGATCGCGCCCGACCAGGTGGCTCCCACGGTCCTGGCCGTCGTCTCCGACGTTTTTCAGCAGCTGACCGCCCCGCGCACCACGATGGCGGCGCTGACCGGCCACCCGGACGGCCGCGACACCTCACACAACGCCCGCCAGAACGTCTTCCGCCTGCTGTCGCGCCAGTACCGGACCGCGAGCACCCCTGAGGCGAGAGCCGAGCTGCGGGCCAGACTCGACGCCGTCCTCGCGACCTTCACCGAGGGCGTCCCCGAGGGAGCCGGCCGCGAGCGCCTGGACAGGCTCCGCACCCTGGCAGCACCACCGCCGGCCCCCACACCGGCCACGCCGGCACCCGCCACTCCGACGCCGGAACCGCGCAGCACCGACCTCAACCCCGACACGCGCCCACCCCTGCTGCCCCTGCACGACGAACGCACCCTGGCCGTCCTGCGCGACGGCAACGCCTACTCCCTGGACCCACGCCAGGCGGTCAGAGCGTCACAGTGGGCGCGACTGCGCCAGTACGCGGGCGAGGAGGTCGAGGAACGGCACCCGTGGGAGCGGAGCAGGTCCCGGCTGGAGGTGCGCTCGCTGCGCGTGGTGGACGAGGCCGGCACGACGCACGCCGTCACGGAGTTCACCCTGATCCTCCGGTACGCGGCCGACCCCGCCATGAGCGAGGCCGAGCTGCTCCTTGAGCAGTCGAACATGCTGGACGCGGTGGACGTCTACTACAACCACCAGCACCGGCTCCGCGACGGCTCCCAGCTGCACGTCAGGCTGCGGTTCGTGCCGGCCCAGGAGAACGAGCCCAGGGTCACCTTCCACCCCAGGACCCCGGGCGCCCGCCCCAACGCCGAGCACCTCTACGCCGGCTGGGGGCTCGCGCTCGCCGCCCACGAGCTCGGCCACCACCTGGGCTTCGACGACGACTACATGGAGGCGGCCAAGCAGGACCGGCGCACGCTCGCCGGCACCCTCGTGCGGCGTGACCCCAGCTTCATGGGCTCGGAGCGGCTCTGGTGGGCCGAGGACTCCGTCTCGGACGTGTCCGGCAGCCCGTTCCCCGCCAGGGCCGGGATCCGCCACCGTCACCTCATGGCGCTGTCGGCCCTGGCCGAGACCATGGAGGTCACCGTCCAGCGGCGCCCTGGCGCGATGCGTCCCGGTGCCTTCGACCTCTCCTCCGCGCGGACGGAGACCCGGCCGCGCCGCCTGCCGGTCGCCAGGGGCCCGGCCGAGCCCGCAGTCCCGTACGAGACCATGAGCCCGGCCATGCCCACGCCGGACACGATCCGGCTGCCCGAGCACGTACGCGAGCTCCTGGCGGCCTTCCCCGCCCACGGCCGGGAGTTCTTCGACCACGTGCTGCGGCTCGAACGCATGGCGGCCGTGCACCGCGAGGTCACGGTCGGGGACCTCACCCGGCACCACCTCACCTACACGGACGCGCTGCTCTCCACCGCCGCCGCCATGTACGGCACCTCGCCCGAGTTCCCCTTCAGAGGAGCCGACCTCAGGAGGATCCGCGCGCTGGTCGAGCTGGTCACCGACCAGGACGGCGCCCCGCCACGCGCCCACGCCTTCCTCCGCATGATCGCCCAGGCCATGGGCCGCGACCGGCTCTCCGTCCTGGACGTGGACGGCCTGGCCCGCTTCGTCGAATGGTTCCGCTTCACGGGCGGCCACCGCTTCCCCGGCGAGCAGGGCGTGGCCGTGCTCCGGCGCGCCGCCGGAGAGCTGTTCGGCGACATGGACAGCACGCGCGCCGTCGTCAAGGTGGCCCAGCTGTTCGCCGCGGCGGCCGACCACTCGCCCCACATCGCCCTCGGCCACGTGGGAGACCGGTTCGCGGTCGTGGCGGAGCGCATCGGGGAGGCACTCGCGGCGCGAGCGCCCGGGCAGTACCTGTCCGGCTACGATCTCGCCACGCTGGTGGAGGAGGCCCTGCCCGGGGCCGCGTCCACGGCGGACACCGCGACCCGTACGGCGGAACCGCCGCCTGGGTGGAAGCCGGGCGACACGGCGCTGCGTAGGGGCCGGCGGGTTGCCACCGAGATGGGCTGGACCGGCCTGCCGGACCTGCGGCTCCGGCAACTGGGCCAGATCGAGGCCCTGTACGACGCCCGCGCCCGCGACCGCCAGGCGGCCATGCGGCGGGCCGAGTTCCGGCTCGGCGGCCGGCGCGGCGTGTACGAGAGCGCGCTGGAGGCGCTGAACTCCGGAAACCCGGAGATCACGCAGGCCCTGTCCACGGGGGATCACCTCCTGTTCAGCGGCGCCCTGCTGGACCACGCCGCGGCCCGCACCGCGAGCGGAGAGACGCGGTACGCGCGCATCGACGCGACGACCCGGCAGGACGTGCGCGAGTGGCTGTCCGTCACCGAGTTCGACCGGCTCGTGAGCGGCCTGTGGGACCTGCAGGCCGCGGACCCGGAGCTGATCCGGCGGTACGCACCCGGCTTCGCCACCCGGCCCGAGGGCGTTGTCGCGCTGCGTGCCTTCACCGCCGGACACGACACGGAGGTCAACGCGGCGATCAGGCAGGCGCCGGCCTCCGGACAGGGCTCGATCGACGGCTCGGTGGCGGAGATGTGGGCCGCGTGGCGGCTGCTCCCGCGCCTCGCCCATCCGGTCTCGTTCTGGCTGGACCTGACACCGCAGGAGCTCAGCGCGTGGACCGCCGTGCCGGACTTCATGCTGGACGCCTTCATGCTCGTGACCGCGCAGGCGGCGCACCCCGCGACGAGGGTGCCCGATGGCACGGTGCGCTACCGGTTCGACTTCGACGTGGCGGGCGCCCGCGAGCTCGGGCCGATCACGTGGCAGGCGGGTCTCCGCCAGGTGCTGGCCGAGCCGGGGACCAGGCTCCACGTCACGTTCGTCCCCGAGGAGCGGCGGATCATCCTGTCCGACGGCCCCGGCACCCGCCCGCCAAGCAGCGGTCCGGCGCCGGCGCCGGCGGCGCGAAACACGGCACGGGATGAGCCGCCCGGCGGCGACCGGCCCGTACTCACCCCCTTCGCCCCGCCGGCAACCTGGCAGATGAACGAGGAGGCGTGGAAGGAAGGCGACGGCTGGGTGGCGACGAGGGACCGGGACGAGGGGACGCTCCGGCTCTACCGCCCGCTGCGCCTTCGCGGCATCCACGGCGTGCACGTCCTCGACGGCGTCCTGCACGTGCTCCAAGGCGACGGGTGGTTCCGGGTCGAGCAGACCGGCGGCCCGCGGTTGCGCGGCGTCCCACCGGCGGAACTCACTCCGGAGATGGCCGACCGGCTGCGGCAGCCGCCCAGCATCGTCGGCGTACCGGAGGGCTTCCACGTCACGGTGCACGAGGAGCCGGGCCTGCGCAGCATCCGCCACGCCAGCGCGGACGTCATCGCCTCCTTCTCCCAGGGACGCCTCGTCAGGCTGCACGTCCCGGTGGGCGACGAGCAACTGGCGGGACTGCTGACCGGAGCCACCGCCCTGGGCACGCTCACTCATCCGGCGACGGGGCTCAGAGGCGTCAGGGTGAACAACGGCTGGATGGAGTTCACGGTGCTGGAGGACGCGTCCGTCGTGGACGCCGAGGTCCTGCTCGTGGACCTCTCCCAGGACCTGCCCGGGATGCGACGGACGGAGGTCGTCAACGAGCCGACCGGATTCGCCCGCGGCGGCGTCAACGACAACGCGGTCATCGCGAACCTCGATCTCTTCGACGGCACGCCGAGGACCGAGGTCGAGCAGCGCCTGCGCGAGCACGGCCTGCTCGGCCGCGCAGAGGACGTGCGCGACGTGCTGGTCAGGGACAACACGCTGGTGCTGGGAGCCGGGCGGACCCACCACGACCTGGCCCAGCCGCTGCGCCGCATCTCCCACGTCCTGCGCCACGTCGATCGGGCCCGCGTCCGGATCGACGGCCACGCGTACGACACGCGCGTGCTGCGCAGGTCCGGCCCGGCCGGCAACCCGCTCGGTCCCGCCGCGCCGGACGACCTCATCGAGGTGGTCAACGTGACGACCGGGGAGCGGCTGACCTTCCACCCGCTGATCGCGGAGACGGCCGCCTCGCACGGTCTCTACGGAGGCAGGAGATCCCCGGCCCGCCTCTCCCCGGAACAGATCATCCGCGTGCTGACGCATGTGAACGAGCGCCTGCCGGATGGCCACCTGGACCAGCTCGTCAGCTACGCCGACAGGGACCTGGACCGCCCTTCCGGCGTGGTCGCCGTCGTCGCGGCGACCACGCCGCCCGGCACCCGCGCGCCGGAGCTCCCCGTCCTGCCCGCGCCGGTCGCGGCCCTGCCCGCGGGGACGCGCCTCCTGGGCGGCAGGTTCGTGGGGAGCGACAACGTGCTGATCGAGTTCGGTGACGGCGGGCGGAGCCTGTGGGCCCGGCTCGGCAGCCCTGACGAGATCTCCCGCATCCAGGTCGGCGGCATGATCGCCGTGGAGTACCGCACCGGGAACGCGCGGGCCGGGTGGTCCTTCGAAGACCACGGCCTGACGAAGATGTGGGACATGCTCCTGCCCACCAAAGGGTTCGTCAACGCGAACGAGCGGAATCTACGCGCGCTCGGCTTCCAGTCGCTGATCGACGAGGGCCGGCTGCGAATCATGCGGCTCACGCACGGCACCACGACGATCATCGCGGTGCTGAACGGCCGGCGACTGACCGGACTGTACACCGGCGTCCCCCTCACCCCGTCGCAGCAGCGGCTGATGGACGCGGCGACGATCCACGCGGACGCCGACGGCGGGCTTGAGCTGGAGGTCAACGGCCTCCCCTTCCAGCTCCGGGTCCCGGCCGACCAGGAGGCCGAGAGCCGCCTGTACAACCCCAACAGCCGGGGCGTCGGCTCGGTCTACCTCGACCTGCCTGCCGCCTCGCCGAGAGCGTCCGGTCCCGTGGTGGCCGACGAGGCCGCGCGGATCGAGCAATCGCTCGGCCAGGTGGCCGCCTCGCCCGCGCACCTGCCGGGCTTCCGGCAACTGGGAGCCACCCCGTTCTGGCAGGGCGGGCCGTTCGTACTCCTCCAGGGAGCGGACTCCCGCGTCGTGCTGTACCAGCGGACCACGGATGCCGCCGCCCGGCAGGAAGACCTCCAGGAGGTCCACGACGACGGCGCGGGACTGCGCATCAGAGCCGGCGCCGACACCACTCTGGCGATCACCGTGGACGGGCAGCCCGAGACCCTGTACCAGCGGGTTCCCGCCCGCGACGCCCGCCTGATCGGCGGCTCCGCCGACGGGGTGCGGCTGGGCGACGCCCTGGCGGAGTGGACGATCCACCCGGCGGAGCCGCATCTCCGCGACCTGGTGGTGCACGCCGTCCCGGACGTGCTCCAGGCCGCGCTGGACGCCGCGCCGACCGGCCGGCTCGACGACATCCGCACCCTTGAGCGGCAGTTCGCCTACCAGGTCACGCACGGCTGGCGGAGCGACGTCCCCGGAGTGCTCCGGCACGACGACCACCTCGTACGGGCGCAGGGAGCGACGCACGCCCAGCACGCGCTGCCGCTGCGCCTGATCAGGCACCTGGACGACGTGCTGCCGGGCTTCGACCGCGTCACCATGGGCGGGCAGGGGTACGCGGTCAGACGGGAGATGCCGCTGTTCCCCCCGCGATCCCCGTACGGTGACCTGCTGGACTACAGCCCCGACTACCTCGTCACGAACCTCGTCGACGGCACCGAGCTGCGCTTCCCCGGCCGGGCCGGCGAACTGATCGCCGCGCACGGCTTCTACGGCGACAACACGTACATGCGGCGCGTGGACCCGCAGGCCATCGCGGTCATGTTCCCGTGGGCGGCGCCCACCGACGCGGGCATCTCAGGGCTCCTGCCCGGCTCGGCCACGGCCTCCGGGCCTGACCGGCCCGGCGGCGGCCGGCTCGGCGCCAGTCCGTACTGGAGAGGCGTGTCGCAGCTGGTCGGACGGTCCGGTGACGGCGATCCCGTGCTCTATCTGAAGAGAGAGCTGAAGGTTTTCGCCCGTGGCATCGTGAGGCTGGACGTGGAGCCCGGAGCCGAGGGCGGTCCGGCCCTGCTGGTCACCTTCGACTCCTACAGCGACGAGTCGTACCTGATCCCCATGGGCGACGTACGGGCGAGCGCGCAACGGACGGAGAGCCCCACCATCACGTACGCACAGCGCCGGCAGTCCCCCCAGGAGCAGCTGGAGAGCGCCGGCTTCCACGTCATCCACGCCGAGGACGACCTGCACATCCTGCGCTACGCCTGGTCCGGCGGCGAGATGCTGGCCGTCCTGGTCGGTGACGAGCTGGACGGACTCTTCAGCCGCGAGCAGGACCAGGAGCCCGGGACCGGCGGCACCTCGAACCGGATCGACCTGCTGATCAACCGGAAACCGTGAGGCGGCCCGATCGGCCAGCCGCCCGGCGCAACGCAGAAGAGCCCGCCCTCGGGTTCTGTGACCCGATGCACAGGAGGAGTGAGATGCGGATCGGTGAGCTGTCCACCCGAACAGGAGCGAGCCGTCGATCACTGCGGCTCCCTTCTGGTCCGGGGAACCGTGATCCCCTGCACGAGACGAGCAAGCTGGCGATTTATACCATGGTGCGAGCTTCGGCGTTGTCGTTTGGCCTGCCTTTTAGGTTGTCTCGAAATGTGGCTTCCGGGTGCACCGGTCACCTCATGTGGCTATGATCCCGCCTAATTTCGATCTTCAGATGAAGGGGTTCTATGAAGCGGCAGATCATGCGCACAGCCGGCGTCGCAGCTCTGGTCCTGACCGGGGTCCTGGGGATCAGCCCCAGTGCGCACGCCGACCGCTACGCGTGCAAGTACAGCCTCTGCGTGTACGAGCACGACAACTTCAAGGGAGACAAGTGGGTCTTCACCATCAGCGGCAGGGAGTGTCAGACCATGGGCAGGCTGAGTGACCGGGTGAGCTCCATGAGGAACAACTCCAGCCGGGTGCGGTTCTACAACGCCTCCAACTGCGCCGGTTCCTACGGCTACACGGCCAAAGGCTGGTCGGAAGACGCTGACCTGTCGAACAACGGCTTCGACAACAAGGCCAGCTCCATGAGGCCCGGCTGATCACAGCGTCCACCCCAGTACCCACCAGAGGAGTTCGCGTGTCGGTTCGGCTGCTGGGCTCGGTGGTGGTCCTCCTGGCTGCGGTGGCGGCCTGCGCCACCGCGGAGGGAACGGAACCCGCGCCCCCGGTGCCGATGCCGGGGGCGGAAGCGCGCGAGCTCTCCGTGCCTTTCGACAGGTACAACTTCTCTCCGGCGGACATCATGATCCTGGAGGCCGCCGAGGACCTCCTGATCCGCGACTGCATGCGGCGGCGGGGCATGGAGTGGGAGGTGCTGCCACCGGCTGTGGCCGACGACGTCGAACCGCCCAACCGGCGCCGCTACGGCGTCGTGGAGGCAGAGGTCGCCGGCCTCTACGGGTTCCGCGTCCCCCCGGACCGCCCTTCCGTGGCCCGGCGCTTCGCCGCGCGGGAGACCCGCACGCGACGCCTGCCGACGGCGGCGCGGGAGGCGGCGTACGGCAAGACGGGCAGTTGCCTGGGGGAGGCGCGCGATCACCTCGAACGCGGGACGCCGCAGGTCGACGAGGCGTTGTTCAACCGGCTCATCACGGAGACGTTCGAGCGGTCCCAGCAGGACCCGGAGGTCGAGCGGGTCTTTCAGGCATGGAGTGCCTGCATGCGGGAGCACGGCCTGCACTACGCCGATCCGCTCGCCGCGGTCGCCGACGAGCGATGGACGGGCGACGGCGCCCCCACCCGAGAAGAGATCCGCGCGGCACAGGTGGATGTCCGGTGCAAGGAGGAGACGGCTCTCATCTCCGTCTGGTCCGCTGTGGAGAAACGCATCCAGGACGGTACCGTCCGTGCGCACGCCGCCGAGTTCCAGGCGCTGCGAACGGCCAAGGATCAGCAGCTCGCGGCCGCCCGTCGCGTCCTCTCCGCCCAGGACTGACACCCTGTGCCGCGCGGATGGCGGCTGAGCCAACGGCGCGACCCGCGTTCTCCGCAGGCGCGGATGCGGGCGTGGGCGCGGTTGACCGAGCGCTGGTGGCGCGACAGCGGCGGCCGCAGCCGATGACCTTTGAAGGGGGTGCGGATGCTGCCGCCCGTGCCCTGATAGCCCTTGTCGGCGAAGGTCTTCACCTCTGCGGCGGTGAGCGCGTCGATCAGGCCGAGGCCCGGATTGAACCGGAACCCCCACATGTGCGAGCGGTGTGTGCCCGAGGGGCGAGCACCACCGGTCGCACATGGCCTGCCGCCATCCACATCCCCGTACACCACATTCACGTTGCCCGACCATGTCCGTGACGGATCAGGCGGGGACCTTCCACTCATCGATGAGCCAGGCCAGATCTGCTCGGTGGCGCTCGCGGGCGAGACGCTCACGTTCGAACAGGGAGGGCTTCTGTCTTGGTCAGTACCAGGGTGTACGGGCGGCCCTGCCGCCTGGTCTCGTGATGGACAGGCTCGGCCTCATCGATCCTGGCGTGGATGTGCCTGGGCATGTCCTTCGCGAGCGGCCAGTCGAGAGCGCGTCGCTCAGGGGCTCGGAGGAACGAGCCGAGCGTCTCGCAAAGCTCGCACGCGCATCCGGCAGGCAGCCCGATCGACCAGTCGCCCGGCGCGCGTTGTGGCTGCGCCAGTAATGCGCGGATCCGATCGGCACAGTAGAGGGCCAGCTCGTCAAAGCCCGCTCGGCGCGTCCCGGGCGGCACGCAGCGTCGCCATCGCCAGGGCGTGCGCCCTATCACCGGCCGTTCGCGCGAGCTTGCGGGCATTCTCCAGAACACCCGTCGATCCCAGCCCGGCCGCGGCCGCGATGATCCCAGAGCACGGCGCCCCCAAGGCGGTCAGCCATGCTTCCCGCCGGGAGGTGAGCGGCCCGTCGAGTGCCGGAGCGACCTGGCCCGCGAACATCGTCCATGACAGTTCGACGATGCGGCGGGCGGCTGCGGTCGACGCGTTCCCCTCCGTCGAGAGCGCGGCACACAGGCGTGGGAGATCTTCGAACCACTCCGACGGTGCTTGGGCGAGGCCGTAGGAGCCGGGCCGCCAGCCCTCTGTCCAGTGGCGGAGCAAACCGTCCGTCCAGGTGCCGCCGTAGTGCGCCGCGAGGGCCGCGAATGCCGGACCATGAGGAGGGGCCAGCCGCTCCAGCGCGAACGGCCGCAGCAGCATGGCGGCGACCTCCGTGTCATCCAGCCCCCTGGCCGCCGCCAACGCCTTGCCCAGAGGTTCGGCCTGGCCGGGGTAACGGCCGGCGGCGTGCGCCGAGACGGTGCGCACGTGAGTCTGCCGGGCCAAGTCCGATGCGGGTGGCCGGCCTGGCCGTACCAACGGTGAGTCGGTCGAGTGGAAGCTGCAGCGCCGAGAGAACTCCGAACTGCGGCGGGTGAACGAGATTTTGATGACCTCGTCGGCTTTCATCGCAGGTTGGCGCTTGGTTTGACGCCGAGGTGGGAGAGAAGGTCGACGATCATGGTCTCGTAGAGGGGCTGCGGGTCGTCGAAGGCGAAGGAGAGATGCTTGTGGGTGGCCATGCAGAGAATGCCGTAGATCTGCCGCCAGCAGTAGATCATCATGTAGGCGACTCCGAGTGGCACTCCAGGTTTGACCGACTCCCGATAGATCTTCAGTTGGGGGATGAGAGCCGGAGGGATCTCGTCGTCTTCGGGGTAGTTGAGCTGGCCGCTGCGGGCGAAGTGGACGAAGAACTCGCCGAACAGATCGCCGAGGGACTCCGAGATCACCCTGGGGATGCCATCCTCGGCTTCGGCTATGGCGGGGTAGTGGGCGCCCATGAGCAGACTGAAGCCCGCGGCGTTGTCTAGGGTCCAGGTCAGCACGGCCCGGGTGGCCGCGTGGATTTGTGCGGCGACGTCGTCGGGATCCTGGCGTTGCACGGCCAGTTCGATCGTGTTGACCAGGTCGGCGGTGAGGTCGTCGTAGACGGCGCGGATCAGTCCCTGTCTGCCGTCGAAGTAGCGGTACAGCGCTGGGGGGCTGACGCCGAGGCGGCGCGCGACACCTGCGAGGGTGAGACCGTCGACCCCCTGCGCGGCGATGTGCTCGCGAGCCACTGCTTTGGCGTCCCGTATGAGCTGTTCGCGTAGTCTTTCGCGTCGCGAGACGCTTGCGGATGTCGTGTGGTTAGAACGGTCTTTCACTTATTCCTCTTACGGGCTGCTGTATCGCCGTATGCGTGGTGGAGAGCCGGTGGATGTCGTCATTCCGCTTGCGCTGACGGTAGTTCATGGAGTTAATGGTCTTCACTCGATTGCGGCATCTCGCCATCTCGATTGCCCATGATGGCGCATGTCGAGTAGGCAAAAATCCGCTTCTGTGGCTCTTAGGGATATTTGTCCAGTTTTGTCAATCTAACTTTCTTGTGGGGAGGTGTGCCTTGGCGCGCACCGGCGAGGGTGGACAGGACATGGTGATGGTCACGATTCCGGGAGTCCAGCGCTTCGTGGCCGAGTCCCGGCGAACTGCTGACTTGTTCGCCTCCAGCGGGATCATGTCGACGTTGGCGGGGACGATGGCCGACGTGGCGCACGCCGGAGGCGAAGTGGTGATGCCGTCGGCTTCAGACAGCGGAGTGGGAATCCCGAACCGGGTGGTCGTCCTGGCGGCTGCTGGTACGGGGGCGGAGCTCGCACGCAAGATGGCGGCCGAGGCGCATGCGCGGTGGGAGCGTCTGCTGGCTGATGCCAACGCCAAGCCGGTCGCCGGGTTTCCCGACGTTCAGTGGGTGGTGGCGCCGCCGATGCCGGACGGGTACGAGGCGCAGTGGCGCTGCGCGCAGGACCTGCTGAGGCGGCGCAAGCGCATCAGGAACTTCGCCTTCGCGCCGGTGTCTCAGAAGCGGGTGTGCTCGCTCAGCGGACGGTGGCCGGCCGATCCCGACCAGGCCGGCGGGCATGCGAAGCCGGGGGAGTTCCTCTCGGACATCGGCTTGGTCAAACGCTTCAGCGGTGGACGGAGAAAATTCCCGTCCACCTGGTCGATCGCGTCGGCGCCATACCGGGCGGGGCTGATCGAGCTGGCGGAGCGCGACCCCGAGTGTTCCGCTGCTCTCGCCGCACTGGAGCTTCTGGATGACGAGCTGCGCCAGGCCGGCGGCGAAGACAAGGGGCTGCCGGGTTTCGCGCGGATCGCCGGCAAGAGCGACACCGAATGGCTGCGGCAGGTAGAGGGCGCTTGGTGCACTCCCGAAACCTGGCACCCCGATGTGCTGCGCCGCGAGTACGACCTGGCCACGCGCCCCGACGACGAGACGTGCGAGGTCGTCAGGGATACCGCGAAAACGCTGAGAAGGCGGGCCGAGGAAAAGGGCATCGCACGGCTCAGCCCATATCTCGCTGTCCTGGCCCAGGACGCCGACGAGATGGGCAAGACACTCGGCGACCGCGACCGCGCGATCGGTTCTTTCCGCGAGTGGCACCAGAAGGTGTCGGCGGCGCTGGGCGAGGCGGGCAAGGGGCAGCGGCAGGCGATCGAGGATCGCCTCGGCAGTGTCGTCTACGCCGGCGGTGACGATCTGCTCGCTCTGCTGCCCATGGCGACCGCGCTGCGGGCGGCTCAGCGTTCGGCGGAGGCGTTCGAGGCCGCGCTGGCGGGTGTGGTGGCCGGGGCGCAGCCGACCGTGAGTACGGCGTTGGTGTTCTTCCACGCGTCCTCTCCGTTGCAGTCGGCGGTGACGGCGGCCCAGCAGTTGCTGGAGGAGGCCAAGAGCCGCGCCCGTCCGGGGCTGGCGGTGGCGGTTCAGCATCGTCACGGCGAGCGGGTGCGGTGGGTGTCGCCGTGGCGGCTGAAGGACGACTTGGCGGCGGCGCGGCTGGACGCTTTGATCAAGGCGATGGGCGGCGAAGGGACGCTGTCGCCTCAGCTGGCGATGGGCGTGGAGCGGGACGCCGCCGAGCTCGGCACGCTGACCCCTGACTGGCTGGAGCGCGAGCTGCGGCGCCGTGCCGTACGGCATGGCATGCCGGAGCAGGCGGGCACGGCGCTGTACGCCCTCTGCGCGCGGCGAGGGGACCGTGTCAAGGTCCCGGTCGACGCACTGCTGGTGGCGCAGTTCCTGCGGGGGAGCAACCGGTGAGCGGCGAGCGCTGGATGGTGGTCGAGCCACTGGACACCATCATCATCCGCGACGGCCGCGCCTTCGACGCGGGTGCGAACTCCCAGGCGCGGGCCGTCCTGCCCAGCCCGTCGACCATCGCGGGGGCGGTCGGCGCGGCTTACGGGGCTCGTCCCGGCGCTGGACGTGATCGGGCCGCGCGGGGAAGCGTGCTGCCGGAGCGGGTGCAGGGCCCGTTCGTGGTGTCCCCGGCCGGGGAGGGCCGCTGGGAGACGCACTGGCCGCTCCCGCTGGACGTGGTGACGGTCAGGAACCGGCTCCGGCGCCTGGAACCAGACCCCGATCCGGTCCAGGGCGCGTGCACTGATCTGAGTGGTCAGGTCGGTGCGCTGCTGTCCGATGAGGAGGATTGCGAGCCCGGGCAGGGCTGGTGGGACAGCGAGGCGCTGACGTCCTACCTGCGCGACGGCGAGGTGGACGGGGAGCCGAGCGTCTTCTGGGCGGAAGGCGACCCGTATGTGCCCTGGAAGGTGGAGCGCCGGGTCGGTCTGGCCCGCACACCTGAGCGGCTGGCCGCCGAGGGAATGTTGTACGCCGCCGAGCATCTGCGCCTGGCCGGCGGGCACGGGCTGGCCGCACGCTGCATCGGCGGACCGCGAGACCGGAGCCTCGCCGACATGGTCAACTTCGGCGGGCGGGGACGCCGGGCCCAGGTCCACGAACCGAAGCAGGTGCTCATGCCCAAATCAGCGGACACGTTCCCCAAGGGGCGAATGCTGCTGTATCTGGCCACCCCGGCGGTGTTCCCCGGCGGGGACTGGAAGCCGGTGCTGCCGGGGGCCGAGCTGGTGACGGCGGCGGTCGGCCCGCCGCAGGTGGTCACCACGGTGACGGCCTCGGCCGGGAAGGTGCAGGGCGGGCTGCTGATGTGGGCGGTCCCGGCCGGCACGGTGTACTACCTCGAATTCGCTGATGAGGACGCCGCGCGCCAGGCGGCCGAGCAGCTCTACGACAGGCCATTGGAACAGGCGGAGGACTGGTTGAGAACGGCTGGATTCGGGTTCGCGTTCGCCGGGCGGTGGTCATCGTGAGGGCGATGCTGTTCCTGTACGCGGAGACGCCGGTGCACGCGGGAGCCGACACGGGATCGGGCGTGATCGGCCTGCCCATCCAACGGGAGGTGGCCACGGGGCTGCCCATCATCAAGGGAGAGAGCCTCAAGGGCGCGCTGCGTGAACACTTCCGCGGTGAGCCTGCGCGGATCGAGATGTTCGGCTCCGATCCGCCGACGTCCGGTGGGGAGACCAGCCCGGGCGCCGTACGGGTGCACGAGGCGCAACTGGTCGCCTTCCCCGCTCCGACGACGGAGGGCACGTTCACCTGGGTGACGTCCCCTCTGGCGCAGGCCCGGCTCGGCCGCAAGATAGGACTGGCGGGGTTGTCGCTGCCCGACCCCCCGAAGGCGTCTGATGCGAGCTGCCTGGTCACCCGCGAGCGAGCAGCCGACCTGGTGGTCGGCCCATACGTCGTCGGCACCCAGCGCAGTGAGGAGCTCAGGGCGTGGGCCGAGCAGGTCGCCGAACACGCGCTGCCCGATCAGAAGTACTTCCGGGAGAAGTTCGCCAGGGACATGATCAACGGTGGTGACGAACTGCTCGCCGGAGTCAGCCGCGAATGCGCGCCCGTGGTGGCCAGGATCCAGCTGAACGGCGCGGCCGAACAGCCGACGAAGACCGTGAACAGCGGACCCTTCTACAGCGAGTACCTACCGGGTGAGAGCCTGCTGGCGGCGCTGGTCGAAGGCAGTCGCGACCATCTGGACGTGCTCGCCAAGCTGCTGGACGGGAAGGTGCTGCGGGTCGGCGGCGACGAGAGCATCGGCAAAGGGCTCATGTGGTGCCGTCTGTGGAGGAACGATGTCGCTCCGGCGATCTGACCACGATCTGGCCGCCGACGCGATGCGGGCGTTGAACCGGGTCAGGAAAGACCTGGGGGGCAGCGTCTCGCCCCAGGTGCTGACCCGGCTGGCGAGCCTGCCCGCCATGTTGCGCACGAGCGGAGTGCTGCCTTCACTCGCCTACTACACGGCCAAACAGGGCAAGAAGAAGGCGCTGGAGAAGGCGTACGGCATCGTGGGCGTGGAAGTGCGCGCCCAGATCAGCGCCGTTCTCGGCTGGGAGGAGGACGGGCGTCCTTCCCTCGACCTGAGTTTTCTCGACAAGCTCACCCTGCACCTTCAAGAACACCCCGCGAGCGCCGGCCTGCTGTCGGTGCGGCTGGAACATTTCGCCGTCTGGCTGAGCCGCCTGTCAGAAGCGCTGGAACGGGAGCAGAAGAGCACGTCTGAAGCGGAGCGGGCGGATGCATAACTTTTATGGACCGCTGAGTGACGTCTTTTCCGCCGATCCGCACCCAGACCGCTTCCAATCGACGAACGGACGGCTGCTCCTGCACCGCACGGCGGTCATCGACACCGGCGATCGGCTCGAACTGGCCGATGCGCCGCTGCACGAGGTGGCCGTCGCGGTCAACCTCGGTCAGGGAAAAGAAGCGGGCGCCAAGGGATCCAAGCTCGTCGCCGCCGTCGCCGCTCGACGCGCCGACGCCGTAGCCCTCGCCACGCGGGGCGAGTTCACAGCGATCGAACTGAGCGTGCCGGGCGCTGTGGTGACCGGTACCGGTGCCGGCGGAATCCGTGACGTGGGGATCGAGCTGGACGGCACCTACGGCTGGCCCATCCTGCCCGGCAGCTCACTCAAAGGCGTCACCCGGGAGTACGCGCGCAGGCGGGGAGAGCCCATGACGAAGATCTTCGGCTCCGAACCGGAGTCCGACGAGGTCGTCCCTGGCCAGGTGACGTTCTTCGACGCACTCCCGGGACCGGCCGGGGTGGAAGTGGTCGCACACGTCCTCACCCCGCATACGCAGGGCTACCGCAGTAACACCCCCGAGAACGGGCCCGCCGTCGCTCCCGGGGAGCACATCAACCCCATCCCCATCCCGTTTCTCGCCGTCGAGCGAGGAAGCTTCATCGCCTACCTGGCCGGCCCCGAGCCGCACCTGTCCGAAGCGGCTGCCTTGCTGAAGGGTGCGGTCGGCGATCTGGGCGTCGGCGCGAAGACCGCGTCCGGCTACGGCTACCTGAAGGCGGCAACCCCATGACCGTCTATGTCGTGCCCTGCGGGATCTCCGTGCTCGGAGCCTGGGACAGGAGAAACAGCCCCTCCCGGCCTGTCGGCGCGAAAATCGGGAAGATCATCGAGGCGCTGGACCGATGGGCCACCGACACCCCGCTCACGAGCACCGACCGAGACCGCATCGCGGACGCGGACGTCATCACCTCGGCCCTCACCATGTGCGACGCAGCCGCAAAGGACGCGAAGCTTCCTGAATGGCCCGCGGAGATCTGCGCGGAGACCAGCACCCTGAGCCAGCGAGGAGTCCGCAGGCTCACGGGGCATGACCGGCGGGTCATCCTGCTCGCCTCCGACACCCGCGAGGGAATCTCGGCCGCGTTCTGCGTCGCCTACATGATCGCGGCGGGCGACGGCCAACGGATCAGGTACGTCTCCGCGCCCACGTCCGACCTTGAGGCCAACGCGTTCAGAGGCATGATCCATCCCGGTGCCGTCACCATCACCCGCCTGCCGGGGCTCCCGGGCGACCTCGACCAGGCGGTCGGGGCCATAGGGCATGTCCTGCGAGCCGCGCACCTGCTCAACGAGGACATGGAGGTGCACCTGACCGGCGGGTTCAAGATAACGCTGCTGCACACCCTGGCCATGACCGAGATCGTGTATTCCATGGCCCCGGAACGCACGTCGGCCTGGTACACGTTCCAGGACCACGACGCGGGCGCGACCAGGATCAACCTGCGCTGCTATGCCGAGGACTTCCACGACCTCATGAGAGACGAATTGCTGCGGGTCAAGAATGGCCTTGAACCACGCAAGGGATCAGACCCCTTTCATGCCGGCGTCGCCTGGGTGAAGGAGGGCTCCGGCTGGCGGCTCAACGACTTCGGGCGCGGCTACCTGGCGGTGCTCGGCCAGGACGGAGTGCCCGGCAGCAACGATGGTGGGCGATGACTGAACTCGCCGACCTCATTCGTTTGCCGAAAGAAACCTGGCCTGATGATGAGCCCGTACCGGAGCTCGCCTACGGCATCGATCTCACCGACGCCCTACGGGCCGGTTCGTCCGCTCAACGGATCGAAGCGTGGCAGAAGGTGCTCGCCACACAGAAAGGCGGCGCCCTATGGAAGCTCTTCGCCTATCACCCCGGTCAGGCTGCACGCGCGTTCCGCGTCCGCGATGAACGGTGGCGGATCATGGTCGAGGCCGAACCTCAACGTTTCCGCTGGCGCACGTTCGTCGAAATCTACGAAGCCTGGTACGCGCTCGCGGTCAAGAACGAGGTACCCATCCTCGTTGAGCGAGACGCAAAGCTGGGTGCGGCTTTCCTCGTCCGGACCCGATGGCTCCTCTTCTCGGCACCTTTCCGCCAGGACCTGGCGGGCAAGGCACTGGTCGATTCGCGCATCGAACGAGCTCGGCAGACTCGCGAGGAATGGCTGACGGTGCTGGACAGCATCCAAGAACACCCCAGCCTCGCCCGCCACATCAACGTCGAAACCGAAGCCACCGATCTCACCAGTGTCGAGATCAGCCAGGCTTCACTCAACATAGGCCGTTCCGATGATGACCCCCCGCGTACCGGCATCGTGGGGAACGTCGTCACTCGCATTCTCCTGCCACGGTTCGCCTGGTTTGCCGCACTGCGCGTCCTGCACCGGATGCATGGCCGGTGCCTGCTCTTCGGCGTGTGCGGCGCGCTGGCGTTCTTCCTTGCCGCCGCCGCGACAGTGTTGACAGCCGTCTTCGGCATCTGGACCGATGGATACACCGCCGCCGCCGTCCTGGGACTGTTCGGGTACGGATTCATCGCGGTCTGGTCGGCGATGGTCCAGCCGTCCTTCAACGCGATCTGGCTGCTTCGGCAGCCGGCCAGCTCCGCGGTGGGCCTGCTCGGACTGTCCGCGCTCCACCCCGACTGGTGGGCCACAACCTCCAACGGGACAGCCCGCACCACGGCAGCCGTCCTCCTAGCGATCGGCTTCGGATACCTCCTGATCGAGGCCGGCAACCACATCGGCCCAGCACCCGGGCGATCCGCCGCACCCCACGTACGACGATGGGCACTCGCTCGCCGGGTCGGTGTGGTCGGCGTCTTCGGCGTCTGTCACGCCGCGCTGGTGAGCATCATCGGGCTCCGGTTCGTGGTGCCGGCCTTCAACGAGCACGCCGAAGGGGCGAACAACACGACCGTGAGCATCGCCTGCTGGTGGACCCCCGAAAGGTGTGCCCCCATGCTCGACCCTCTGGATCCATGGGTGATGGTGCTGATCGCCACGGCATGGAGCTTCGTCTCAGGCGTCTTCCTGCAGATCCTCTGGGACGACCAGCCCATCACCGCGCCCCTTGCCCATGTCTCCTGGCGAAAGGCCGTTTGATGACCTGGCACCCCTTGCCGTTGTCCACAGTGACCAGAGCCTTCCTGGGCCGTTACCCCCGGATCGACATGCGATCGGGGCAGATGATGTTCCCGATCCCCAGCTTGCGCGGTGCCCTCGCGTACTGGCTGCGCGCCCTCGCCGGCCCCTACGTCGGAGACGACATCACCGAACTTCTGCGTGCCGAGGCCGAACTGTTCGGAGCAGCCTCCGATGGTTCGTCTGGTTCATCGAATCCGTCCCGGATCCTGCTGCGCGGGAACCGCATCACCGTCGGCGCACCGGAAGCCAATGGTGATCTCGCCTATCTGATGGGGCCGGGCCTGACCGCCCGGAACGAACCCAAGCCTCGCCAACTTCCCCCATGCGGGCTGTCGCTCGAGGTCAGGAACGATGGTTCCGCCTTGCATGCGGACCTTTTCCTGAGCGCGCTGTGGGCGCTGCGCACCTTCGGCGGCATAGGCGCCCGCGCCCGGCGCGGATTCGGAACTCTGGCGTTCAATCGGGAGGCCGGACTCAAGCTGGAGAAGGCCACCTTCGAGAGGGCATGGTTGATCCGCGACAGCCACGACGACCTTCCGCAGGTGCTGACCTGTGTCGCCGGTGCGCTGGCGGAGCTGAGAATTCGCCAGGGAACTTTCACCGGTCAGCCGCGTTACCCGTGCTTCGCCGAGGGCTGGTATCGCGTCGAGGCACATCCGATGGGCATCAGCGGACAGGATACGAACGCCCTCACCGCCCTCGGGAAGAAGCTCAGAACCTTCCGCCACCCAGGGGAGCCTCGTCACAACGGCAAGCTTCCGAACACGGCCGGATACCGAGAGGTGGCCAGACCATATGCGAAACAAGCCGCTCCGACGGGAGCCTTCAACGCCGGCGCACTCGGCCTGCCTGTCGTCTACACCGTCCACGGTTTCCGCGAATCGGTCACCGTAGAACCCATCACCACGGACGGATCCCCAGCACGCCGCGCCTCCCCCCTCTGGCTCCGGGTGACCAACGGCCGAAGCGGCTGGCTGCTACGTTCTCTCGCCTTCTACAACGAATGGCTTCCGGAAGACATGAGTCTTCAGGTCAAGATGGGACGTAGGGGCGCTGACCGCGAACCTGCTCCCGTGACAAAACCAAACGGGGACGTCGTCAGAGCCGAACTTGACGCCTGGTTCACCACCGCCGCAGCAAAGCCCAACGAGTCCCTCGCGACCCCGTGAACCACATGCAACGACCCCTGTACAGGAATCCCCGGTCAACCGCCAAAGGATCTCGGATGGCGCATCGTATAGCCGCAGCTCGAAGACCATGCCCAACGCAAGGGCTCCATCCACCACCTTTTCCGATCACCACGGTGTCTCGGTCCGCGCGATGATCTATAAAGCAGTAGGTAATAGCGCCTAGAAATCGGCTGCCGTCGCAAACCCCCGCCCGATCCCGAGGGCATAGAAACCGGCCGGTTGGGATACATCTCTTGCGATGGAGGCCGCAGGTCGCAAACCCCCGCCCGATCCCGAGGACATAGAAACGACAAGACGACACCGCACGCTGCAAGGTAGAGATAAGTCGTATACCCCCCGCCCGATTCCGAGGGGTATAGAAACCGTGGGGGCCTCAGATGGCTTCGTAGAAGGTCGCAAACATTAGAGCTTTCGGGACTTTTCGGTCTATGTGCAGGATCCAGTCTAGATATAAAATGAGGAGGATGGAATCATCAATGATGGCGTTCGTGCTCCGTTTAAAATGTCGAGGGGCTGGAATAATGGATGCTCGTAAATTGCACGGCCTCGCGTGTAGCCTCTTTGAAAGAAACGCTGATCATTCGTCTCAGGTGAAGCCTTTTGCTGTTTGGCCGTTGAGGCGGGACTCGATGGGCCGAGATGAGATGCTGATACTTCGCTGCAATTGGCTGCGTGACAGCGCGCTTCCGTTCGATCCTGAGGGGTTGTCGACGGTCCGTTTGGGGGCACGCACGTGCTCTGTGGTCGGGTTCGAATGCCATGAGGAGTCGTTTGACTCGCTGGCTGAAGGGCCGACGGTGGGTGAGGCGGTCTTGACGTTCCTGTCGCCGGTGTTCTTTGCCGCGAACGGGCGGCGGAGCGTCGCTCCGGATCCGCGGCTCATCCTTGGGGGGTATCGGCGGCGCTGGAATGAGGCCCTGCCCCCGGGCTCGCCGTACTGGATCGATGAGGAGCTGTGGAGGGCCACTCACCAGGCGACCGAGTTGCACTCGTTCGATTTGCGGACGGTCATGCGTGACGGTGGGCACGGCCACGAAGTGTCGGGTTTCGTGGGGACGGCCCGGCTCCGTGTGTTGTCGGACGAGGTCAAGGAGACCTTCAGCAGGCTCGTGCGTTTCGCGTCCTACTGCGGAACGGGGGCCCGCACCACGTACGGCTTCGGCGCGACGACGGTGACGTTCCCGGGGAGCTGGGATGGGTGAGCTGACCGCCAGGGCGTTCACCGAGCAGAATCTCCTGAACGCGTGGCATGAGGTGCGGGAGTCGGCTCTTGCCGATGGGGAGGCCGGGGCAGAGGTCGAAAGGTTCGAGGCGGCAGCTGCCAGAAGGATCAGCGGCCTTGCCGAGGACTCGCTGCGGGGACGTTCGAACCGAGTCCCGTCGTGAGGATCGAGATCGCCAAGCCAGGAGGGGGGCGAGGACGCTCGGTGTGCCGCGCCTGATCGACAGGATCGTGGAGCGTGCTCTCCTGCCTGAGTTGCTCCCAGCTCACAGTCCTTAGATCTCCGAAAGCGCTCTGCCAGGGGTCACGCAGAGGATCACACGGTCCAGGTCCGCGCATTGACCTTCAAAAGCCCAGGTCACCACCCCTGCATCATCCGAGCCGTGACAGACCCCCGCCCGATTCCGAGGGCATAGAAACTGCCCATCAAATGGGTCAGCTCATTATTCCTGTGCGTGACAGAACCCCGCCCGATTCCGAGGCATAGAAACCACGACGGTGAGCAGGGCGACCAATCCCAAAAGAACGGGAGTGGTGACATGCCCCCGCCCGATTCCGAGGGCGTAGAAATTCCGGGGATGCCGAGACTTTGTTGGTCAGTTTGGCAATCCATCGCCCGATCGTTGCTTATAGGGTCTGTACGGTCTTCGGCTCTGTCTCAAATTCGGCGGTTACGGATGGTGTCATACCGTCACGCTGAGTTGTGATCGGTGTCAGTCAGCTACTAGTCCATACGGTGTTCTCGGGGTTATCGCCGCTGGTTGTGGAAGACGTAGCGGCCAAGGGCGAACACATCCGGGTACGAGCGCGAACCCCGGAGGGATCGGTCGCCTGCCCGGACTGCGGAGCCTGGACAGCCGGCGTGCACGGGTATCACGAGCGAATCGTTGCCGATGCCTTCTGTGTCGCGGTCCAGTCATAGTCCGCCTGCGCCTTGCTCTGGCGGGAGTGATCCAGCAGCATCGGGGTGATCAGCGCGATGCCGTACTTCTCCCGGGCTCCGACCAGGAGTTCGGCCGAGGGATAGCCGGAATCGAGGTAGTGCTCGCCGGGTATCAGCCCGCGCCGGGCCAGGGCCTGGTGGATCTTCTCGGTGGCCTTGCCGTCGGGCACGGTGGCGTCCGTCGTGGTCACGTTGGTGATCAGATTCGGCGGCATCGGCTCGGCACCGGCCACCGCTGCTGATGTGGTGCTCGTCTCGGCGGTGTTGTCGCAGCTCTCGCTGACATGAAGTTTGTATCCGTTCCAGACCAGGTCATCGCCCTTGGCCGCCCACCGGGCATCTGTGTCATACGGCGAGGTCAGCCGCACTCTGCCCGGTGGGATCCCCTCACCACCGGCCTCCAGGGATTCCCGCCGCTTAATCACCTCCCGTCCCTTACCGTCGGTGACACGCACATAGTTGTGGATCAGCATCACCCGCAGCGCCTGTACCGCCGGCAACTGGCGCAGCCCAGACCGGGGAAAACGGTGCATACACGGCGCTGATGAGCGCGTATCCGTACGCGCCAGCGAGCTCATCGCGCTTGGCGTGTGACGAGGGCAACCGCCAGGAATCCACCCGGGCCCGATACCGATCGGCCCAGCCAGGCACGTCCAAGACCTGCTCCACCCAGCCCGGCGCCGCCGCCGACAAGGCCTCCAGCGCCGCACGCACGCACTCGCGGGCCAGCTCCAGCCGGTTCAGATCACGAACTGCGGCGATCACGTGCGTTGAGTCGGTCCGCTGCCGGTCTCCGGCTTTGATCAGCCCTTTCCCGGCCAGCGCGGCCAGCAGCAAATCCAGCGCTTTTCCTCCAGGCCATGCGCGGCGACCCGAGCACGGAACTCGCTCAGCACGGTGTGATCGAACCCGGGATCGTCCGCTTCCAGCGGCAGAGCGTACTTCCAGTCCATCCCGAACTTGGCGCGGTCGGCCGCAGCCCGGTCGGTCAGGTTCTCCACCTTCTGCAGCACGGTGATCAGCGCCAGCATCCCCCGGGACAGGCCGGGCCGCCCACGGGTGCCGTACGCCTCGGCGGGCAGAACCGGAGACAGGCCCAAGGTGAGTTCAGGGGAAAGGGGAAAATGGTTCCCCTGAACTCACCCGATCTTCAGCTCAGCCCTTCGGCGGGTAGGGGTCGTTCCCAGGGGCGATGGTCCGCTGGTCGCGCACCTGCCCATTGGTGGCGTGGACCCGCAACTCGCCGCCGCCGTCATTCGCCAGGATGTGTGACGCACGATCGATGGCCTGAGCTTGGGTGGGCGCCACGGCGCTGGCACGACTTGCGCCCGGCTTGGTGACACCCCAGGTGCCGTCTGCGCGACGCACCACGTCGCGGGAGTTGGCCCTTCCTGACATGTTCCTCGTTTCCGAGGTCAGCCATGTCGGCACGGATCCGCCTTGGGATGTACTTGGATCCGGGGTATGGTCCGAAGGCGCGACCAACGCATTCAGGGCCCACTGCCGGGGCGGCTGACCTCTTCGGTCATGGCCCCCGCAGGGGCCTGATCTATTTCGGACGATCCCAGTACAGCACATCTTCTCGAATGGATCCAGAGACACCACAACATGTAGTGGTGTCTGCTTGATGAGTCGCAAGATGTGGGTGCTTCCGAGATCGATTTAGTCACCAACGGCCCGACGACATCATGGCGGATGGGACCGACAATCTGACGGACACCCTGGCCAGGGTTTCGAGTCGGAGCGCCGTGTTGGTTCGCGCGTTGTTGTCCTGCTGAAGCAATCGTGTCGTGACTCGACCGGTTTGCCGAGCGCTGAATCCTTGCGGAGGGCCGCCTTTATGCGGCTTCCTCTCCTGAGACGGCTTCGATCGGGATGCCGACGACCTCCACGGTGACGCCGTACTGTCGCATGAGCGTGTCCGCGAGGTTCACGAGCGCCACCTGCGCGAAGGGGTAGAGCGAATCCGGGGTTAGGTCCTTGCCCTTGAGGAGGATCGCCAGCATGACCTTCTTGGGTCTGAAGTCCTCCGGTACCGTGAGTCGGCCGCCGCTCACCTGAGCGACCTTGGCGCTGAACTTTGCCCGTGCCATGGGCTCCTCGTACAGGGCCTGGGTGGAGATCAGTGCCTGGTTGAACTGGTGGCTCAACGGCTCGGAGCTTTCGGCCATCTTGACGTGCACGAGCGTGTGCCGGTTGGTCACGCCGTCACAGGCCTCCAGGCCGTTGCCCCTTCGGTGCTGCAGCGTCCGGAAGAGCTTCCGGTCAAGGCAGACGTATGTGGCCGGCCCGAAGCGGTGCTGCATCCGCTCGTTGTAGTCCTTCTCGCTCTCGCCCGGACGCCACGGGAGCATGGCAAGCTCCGGCTGCTCCACGACAAGCTCGCGCATCCGGCGCTTGATCTCGTCGATGTACACCGCGCCGCATTCGTACCACTCGCCGTCGCTCAACTGGTAGATACGAGCCCCGACCGATACGGCGGCCTCGACCCAGCGGATCGCAGAGGCGTAACCGATCGACTGCTTTCCCTCGCCATCGGCGCACATATCGATGCGGCCCTCCCGAAGAGCGGCAACGGGGGTGCGACGATGCTGCACCTTGCACCGCCAGCGCAGGTCTTCGAGGTCGGGTTCGTCCCGGACGATCGGGGCACTACCGACCCTGATCAGGTAGGAGCGGCATTCATGGCGGCGCTCGCTGAGATCCGCCGGGATGACGATCTGCACACGGACGTCGCCGGTTCCTCGTAGTCCTTCGTCCAGCATCGCGTCGAGCTGCTGGAGCAGCGTCTCGTCGCCCACCGGTTGGATGGCTTCAAGCGACTCGAACTGAGGCCGCACCGGCCGATTGCGGACCTCGTTAAGCCGTCGCAGCAGGGCCAGGAACTTCGCCGGCTCCAGCGGGATGGGCAGCCGAAGCCCGTCTCGGCCTTCGATGGAAACGGTCTCCCGGTGGCTGAGGCCCAGGTCAGCGGCCTTGATCAGACCGCCGAGCTTCTTCACCAGTTCGGTGTAGCCGCGCACACCGACGACGCCGATGGGAATTCCGCTCGGTGCCAGCGTGGAGTCCTGCCGGGACAAGCCGCCAATGGTGCGGCGGACGACGTCCTGGACCTGGTCTGGGTCGACGACACGCAGCGCGCAGCGCAGGCCGAACCCGCGCTCTTTCAAGCCGGTGATCGAGAGGTAACCCTGGCCGAAGGTGATCGCGTAGACGTGGCCGTCCACTGCTACGACGAGCACCGCTTCCGCGTCCTGCCTGAGGAGGTCGAGGGGAACGTCGGTGAGCCGCGACAGCCCCGAACACCAGCCCGGTTGGGCAGGCGGGAGCTGGCGGTAGTACAGGAGCGCCGGAGCGCCGTTGATCTCGAACGGATGGACGGTGACTCCGGGCTCAGAGAGTCGACCAGAGGCAGTGGCGTCGAACATGCCCTCCGTGGTGGGGGTGACGCCGGTGAGTCGGTGGACAGTGGCGTTGAGCGTGGTGGACGACATGGCGTTCCTCCGGGGAAGTCGAGACGGTCGGGCCGCCTTCGGTGGAGTGCTTACGCCAAGTATGACTGAAAGCAGTGTCAAAAAGTTCCTGCTTGTTTGAGGGAGCTTTACCTTGATACCTTCGAACTAGCCGTTCAGATCACGAGGAGGCGCCATGTCACAGGCTCCGATGCACGTGACCGCAGCCGAGATCTCCCGGCTCGCGGGTGTCACACGCGCTACGGTCAGCAACTGGCGGCGACGGCATCCCGACTTCCCGGCTCCGGTCGCCGGAGCCGACGCCAATCCGCTCTACGACTTGGCTGAGGTCCGTGATTGGTTGTCTCGTCGAGACCTAAAGTCCAAGATCGATCCTGTTGAGGAGCTGAGGACGCTTCTTCGCCTGCGCGGCGATTCCTCGGTTGCGGCTCGCTTGTTGCCCTTTGTGCTGGCGGCTGATCGAGGCAGCACATCGGAGCTGATGAAACTTGGGGATGAGGCTCTCGCTGCCTCGGCAACCAAGGCAGTGAAGGCCATAGCCAAGGAACTACCTCCCACACGAACAAGCTCCTTTGAGCCTGTTGATGCAGCACTGCTGAGGACCGTCCTGAAGGGAGTCAAGGACGAAAGCGCCCGTACCGTGATGGACGTCCTCGCCGAGCGGCAGCTGGCCGATAGCCATTCGGGCGGGGCCTACAGCACCCCGCAACCGCTCGCCGACCTCATGGCCGACCTCCTGCGCGACGGCGACGAGTACCCCCAGGTCGTCTTCGACCCGGCTTGCGGCGGCGGTGCTTTGCTGGAAGCCGCCGGTCGTCGAGGGGCGCGACATCTGCTGGGTCAGGACCGTCTCGACATCCAAGCCCTGCGCAGTGCCGTCCGGTTGAAGATCTCCCAGTTAGAGCAGGAGATCAAAATCGTATCGGGAGACAGCCTCGCCGCTGACGCGTTCGCTGACCTTCGCGCTGATGCCGTGCTGTGCAACCCGCCCTTCGGCGATCGCGACTGGGGGCATGACGAGCTGGTCTACGATCCCCGATGGACATACGGTGTGCCGCCGCGCGGAGAAAGCGAGCTGGCCTGGGTTCAGCACGCGCTGGCGCATCTCGTCCCTGGTGGTCATGTCGTCATGCTTCTCCCGCCGTCAACCGCCGCCCGTACACCGGGTAGGAAGGTCCGCGCCGAGCTGCTCAAGGCCGGCGCGCTCCGCGCGATCATCGCGCTACCGCCGGGACTTGCCGTCCCCATGCATGTAGGTCTCCACCTATGGCTGCTTCGCCAGCCAGGTCCTGCCCCCACGGGCGAGCCCATCCTGATGGTTGACCTGTCGGGAGAGGAAACCGGCTGGGCCGAGCTCACCACAGAGATTCTCAGCCTGTGGCGGACTTATCTCGACAATCCCACCGCGTTCGAATCTGTACCGGGCACAGCGCGTGCGCTACCTGTCGTCGAGCTCTTCGGGGAGAACGTCGACCTCACACCGATCCGGCATCTCCACAAGGCCACGCTTGACCCCAGCGCGACCGCCCGACGGGCTCAGCAGCTGTTTCAGCAGCTGAGCCAAGGTGTGAACGACCTTTCCGCAGCAGTTTCTGCCCAGTTGTGGACCGACATGAGCGATCAGCCGAAGACCTGGCGTACCGCCACTGTGGAGGATCTCGGTAAAGGCGGGCTGCTGGCGGTAATCCGAGCTAAGTCGAGCCGCGTCCAACCTGGCGATGTACTGGTTCCACGAGTGCTTTCTCGCCAACAGACCATGGTCACAGTCGCAGGAGAAGAGGGCGCTGGTCAGCGTCCTGACTCGGACGTTGTTCTCCTTCGCCCGGACCCTGCGCGCTTGGACCCCTGGTTCCTGGCCGGATTCCTGGCCACTGAGGAGAACCTGGCCGCAGCATCCAACCTCCGACTGGACGTTCCTTTTGAGCCCCGTCGTTTCAAGGTCCCGCTGCTACCGCTGCATGAGCAGCGCCGGTATGGCCAAGCGTTCCAGGAACTACGCCGGTTGGAACAAGCGGCGCAGGAGGTGTGGAACCTGGCGAATGAGACAACTCGCGCGGTGAATACGGCTCTCGCTGGCGGCGGACTCATCCCGCCGGACCTTTGATCCAGTTTCCCTCGCAGGCAACGTGAGATTTTGATGCACTGGCATCAGCAACCCTCCTAGGAAGAAGAACCTCGTTGGATCTCGGCAAGCACGCACAACTCTCCAACAACGCCTGGGCCGTCGCCGACTTGCTGCGTGGCGACTTCAAACGACATGAGTACGGCAAGGTCATCCTGCCTTTTACGGTCTTGCGCCGCCTGGAGTGTGTTCTCGAACCCACCCGCGACAAGGTGGCGGATGCTTACGACGGCGGTGAGAAGCGCGAGTTCTTCCTACGCAGGGCTTCCGGGCAGAGCTTCTACAACACCAGCCGCTACACCCTGAAGAAGATCGCAGGCGATGCCGGGCATGCGGCAGCCAACCTGAGCGCGTACATCGCGTCTTTCTCCAGTAACGCGCGAGAGGTTCTGGAGAAGTACGACTTCGCCCAGCAGATCAAGAGATTGGACGAGGCCAACCTTCTCTATATGGTGGTCGGCCGCTTCGCCGACCTCGACCTGCGGCCGTCCATGATCTCAAACCAGCTGATGGGGTACGTGTTCGAAGACCTCATCCGGCGATTTGCGGAAGCGTCCAATGAGACCGCCGGTGAGCACTTCACCCCACGCGAGGTCATCGAACTGATGGTGAACCTCCTCATCGCCCCCGACGCCGATCTGCTCCGTGAGAGCGGCGTCGTCCGTACCGTGTTCGACCCCGCCTGCGGTACGGGTGGCATGCTGTCTGCAGCAGAGGAGCACATCACGGCTCTGAACCCCGGTGCCACCGTCAAGGTGTTCGGCCAGGAACTCAACCCCGAATCCTGGGCGATCTGCGGCTCTGACCTCATCATCAAGGGTCAGAATCTGGACAACATCGCCTTCGGCAACTCTTTCACGCAGGACGGCCACGAAGGCGAGAAGTTCGACTACCTGCTCGCCAACCCGCCGTTCGGCGTCGAGTGGAAAAAGATAAAGAACGCGATCGAAGCCGAGCACAAGAGCGAGCCGGAGGGCAAGTTCCGGGCCGGCCTGCCGCGGATCAACGACGGCTCCTTCCTATTCCTGCAGCACATGATCTCCAAGATGAAGGAGCCGGCACGGGGAGGCAGCCGTGTCGCGGTCGTCTTTAACGGCTCCCCGTTGTTCACCGGCGCCGCCGGTTCGGGGGAGTCGGAGATCCGCCGCTGGATCCTGGAGAACGACTGGCTGGAGGCCATCGTGGCCCTTCCCGACCAGCTCTTCTATAACACGGGCATCTCCACGTATTTCTGGATCCTGACCAACCGCAAGTCGCCGGAGCACGAGGGCAAGGTCATCCTGCTGGATGCCCGTGACTACTGGCAGAAGATGCGCAAGTCGCTGGGCGACAAGCGCAAGGAGATCGGCAAGGAGCAGATCCGAGAGATCACTCGGTTGTACGGAGAAGCGCTGAGCGTGGCGGCCGACTCTGATCATCCTCTGCACGGCAAGGTGAAGGTCTTCCGTAACGAGGAGTTCGGCTACCACCGGATTACAGTGGAGCGCCCGCTGAAGCTCCGCTTCGAGTTGACTGAGGAATCTTGGGAGAGGTTCTCCTACACCGCTGAAGCACACGGAATGCTCGGATCCGTCAGCGGCATGATGGAGGCGATCCGCCCCCTGGTCGGCTCCACCTGGGCAACGAAGGCGGAGGCGTTCGGCGCGCTGCAGAAGGCCGTAGTCGAGGCTGGACTGACCTGGCCCACGAAGGCCCCCTTCTACAAGGCCCTCCGTGACCTTCTCAGTGTTCGAGATCCGCAAGGCGAAGTGCAGTACAAGAAGAAGGACGAGATCGAGCCCGACCCCGAGCTGCGAGACTACGAGAACGTTCCCTTGGAGGAGGATGTGGAGAGCTATCTCAAGCGCGAAGTCCATCCACACGTCCCCGACGCCTGGATCGATCGCGATAAGACCAAGATAGGCTACGAGATTCCCCTTGCTCGCCACTTCTACGTCTATAGGCCTATGCGCCCGTTGGTGGAAATAAGTGCCGAACTCAAGACCCTTGAGGCGGAGATACAGCGCATTCTGGGCGAGGTGACAAAATGACGATAGTGGCGACGACACTTAGGGCTGTAGCAGAAGTTTCTCTTGGACGCCAGCGTTCTCCGCAACACGCAGAAGGGCCGTACATGATGCCCTATCTACGGGCTGCCAACGTCAAGGACGGCGTTCTGGACCTTACGGATGTCCAGGAGATGAACTTTTCGCCCGCCGAGCAGGAAATCTTCTCACTGTCGCCCGGAGATGTCCTTGTCACCGAGGGGAGCGGCAGCTTGGGCACCGTTGGTGCTTCAGCCGTATGGCGCGGAGAGCTGCCTGGCATGGTGTGCTACCAAAACACATTGCTTCGTCTCCGCCCGCGAGAAATTACGGATGGGCGCTTTCTCGGATGGTGGGCTCGTTCCGCCTTCGGTACTGGTGTGTTCGCGTCGATAGCAACTGGTGCAAATATTCACCATCTCAGTGCGGAACGGGTACGGACACTTCCTATCCGATTGCCGCCGCTGGAGGAGCAGAGGCGAATCGCGGACTTCCTTGATGCTGAAACAAGTCGTATCGCCCGCCTCATCGCTCTGCGCTCTCATCAGGCGAGTCTTATCTCATCGTATCTATCCGCCCGAGTATCAGAGACTTACGAGGAACTCTTGGGCCAATATGGAGCAATTCGACTGCGCCATGTGCTGATGGGTATCGAGCAAGGTTGGTCCCCCCAGTGTGAAGATAGGCCAGCAGAACAGGGCGAGTGGGGAGTGGTAAAAGCTGGCTGTGTAAATAGTGGTGTATTTGACCCCAGGCAACACAAGGCCCTACCTGTCGACGTCACCCCACGAACCGAATATCGACTGAATGCAGGAGACCTGTTGATGTCAAGGGCTAGTGGATCGCCTAGCTTGATTGGAAGCGTAGGTGTCGTCGGCGAATATGAAGGCAATCTTCTGCTCTGCGATAAGCTCTATCGCATCAGCCTGGATAAAACCCGTATGGCCGCCGGGTTTGTGGCTCACATGCTGCGAAGCCATCGTGTCCGGGAGCACATCAAAAATGGCATTTCGGGTGCGGACGGTATGGCGAATAATCTGCCAACCGGAGTGGTCAAGGACTGTGTCCTCCCGAACATTCCACTCGCTTGCCAGGAACAGATATCACGTGGGCTCGAGCGCGTCACTAAGGAGGCCAGTTACGCACGGTCGCTCATTGAGCGCTCAAGGGAACTGCTGGTGGAGCATCGGCAGGCACTGATCACGGCGGCGGTGGGCGGGCAGTTCGATGTTTCCACGGCGAACGGGCGCGGGGTGGAGGAGTGATGGCCGCGAACCATAAAGAGGAGGCGTTCCGGAGCGCGATCCTGGCCGAGATGCAGGAGCATGGTTGGCTGGTAGGTAAGTCCTCGGACTACCGGCCCGATCTCGGTCTTGCTGCTGGCGAGCTTTTTACATTCATCGGTGCGACCCAGATCGATGAGTGGGACCAATTGCTCTCTCTCTACGGGAACGATCCCGACGAGGCTCAGCAAGGGTTCGTGCGCCGCGTGCACCAGGCGATCGCCACGGACGGCGTTCTGGAAGTGTTGCGGAACGGGGTCAAGGATCGTGGTGTCCGGATCCGCTTGGCGTACTTCAAGCCGAACCTCGTTGAGTCCGATGACATGCTGACCAACTACCGGGCCAACCGGCTGACGGTCATCCGCGAGGTCTCGTACGCGACCAAGAAGGCCGATCAGGGGAACCGGCTCGACCTGGTGCTCTTCGTCAACGGTATCCCCACCGCCACGGTCGAACTGAAGAACCCGCTCACTGGTCAAGGCGTGGAGGAGGCGAAGAAGCAGTACCGGGACGACCGTGACCCCACCGAGCTGATTTTCGCGCAGCGGGTGGTGGCCAACTTCGCTGTGGACCCCGATCAAGTCTTCGTCGCGCCGAAACTGCGCGGGAAGTCCACGTTGTTCCTTCCGTTCAACACTGGTTCGGAGGGTGCTGGGGAATCCGGGGGCGCAGGCAATATGGCCCCTGCCGTACCAGGTAAGTACGCGACCTCCTACCTGTGGGAAGAGGTCTGGGCGCGGGACAACTGGCTCGATCTGCTGGAACGTTTCATCCACAGGAACAGGGACGGCGCGAGCAGCTCGATCATCTTCCCGCGGTTCCACCAATGGGACGCTGTAAAGAAGCTGACAGCACACGCCGTACGGCACGGCGTCGGCCAGAACTACCTGATCATGCACTCGGCGGGATCAGGCAAGTCGAACACGATCGCCTGGCTGGCGCATCGGCTCAGCACTCTGCACACGGCGACCGACGCCAATGAACTCGACCCGGAGGCAGTCAAGCGCGGGCTCAAGCCGGGCGTTCCGGTCTACGACAAGACCATCATCATTACCGACCGGCGCAACCTCGACGCTCAGCTCCGCAAGACCGTCGGTAACTTCGAGCAGACCGCCGGCCTCGTCGTGAAGATCGATGAGAAGCATGGAGCGAAGTCGGCTCAGTTGGCCAGGGCGCTCTCCAGTGAGAGCGGGAAGATCATCACGGTGACGCTGGCCACGTTTCCAGTGCTGGTGGAGTACCTGAAGGAGAACCCGACCGAGATCAAGGGGCGGACCTTCGCCATCATCATGGACGAGGCGCACTCATCTCAGTCCGGCGAGGCAGCCAAGGCAGTCCGGGCCGTCCTTCGGGATCTGGGCCTCGATGCCGAAGATGACGACCAGGGGGCCACGAGCGTCGAGGCGAAGCTGGAGCGCAGCGCAGCTGAACGCGCCAGGGCCGCCAACATCTCCTATTTCGCCTTCACCGCCACCCCAAAGGCCAAGACTCTGGAGCTGTTCGGCACGCCTACGAAGGTTGCTGGCGAGCTGAAGTATGAGCCGTTTCACACCTACGCGATGCGGCAGGCGATTGAGGAAGGTTTCATCCTCGATCCGCTGCGTAGCTACGTTACCTATGACACGTACTGGAAGCTCGTCAACAAGAACCCCGATGACCGGGAGGTTGACAAGTCTAAGGCGAGCCCGCTGCTGGCCAAGTACGCCCTGACCCACGACGCGACCGTTGCTCAGCAGGCGACGGTCATCGTCGAGCACTTCCTGGCCCATACCCGTAACAAGATGGGCGGACGGGCCAAAGCCATGGTCGTCACCTCATCGCGGCTGAGCGCCGTCCTGATGTCCCGGGCTATCAAAGAGGAGCTGGAGATTCGAAATCAGGATATCGGCGTGTTAGTTGCCTTCTCCGGCAACCTCAATCATGGGGCGGAGAAGGACATCACCGAGGTCAAGGAGAACGGCGGCCTCGCCGAGGACCAGCTTCCCAAGGCGTTCGCCTACACGCGCGCCGATGACAAGGCGGTCAAGGCGGGTGGGAAAGGCCGGCCGGAATACCGGATCCTCGTGGTCGCCGAAAAGTATCAGACCGGCTTCGACGAACCGCTGCTGACGACGATGTACGTTAACAAGAAGCTGTCTGGCATCGCGGCCGTCCAGACACTCTCGCGGCTCAACAGGACCGCCGACAGAAAGTCGCAGACGGATCTAGCCGTCATGGATTTCGTCAACGATGGCGAGCAGATCCGGAGCTCCTTCCGGCCGTACTTCGAGCAGGCTACGACGCTTCCATCGGATCCGAACCTGCTCTACACCGCGCAGAGCAAGGTGATGACGGCCGAGCTGCTCTACCGGAAGGAGATGCTGGACTTCGCCGTCGCGCTGCTGGGCGCCGATGAAGCGGGGCTCTCGCCCGAGAAGGCGCATGCGGAGCTCTATCGGCACCTGGTTCCTGCAGTCGACCGATTCAAGGCGCTGCTCGACGGTGATGACGAACTGGACCGCAAGCGGGCCGAGGACTTTCGTACGGACTTGGACAGCTTTGTCAGCAAATATGGTTTCCTCTCCCAGATCATCCCGTACAAGGACATCGACCTGGAACTGCTCTATGTCTACGGACGCGCCCTGCTGACGAGGCTGCCGCACGGCCATCGGGGCGACGTGGACCTGGGAGAGATCGAGCTCACTCACGTACGGACAGAACAGACAGGCTCGTACGACCTCAGCCTCACACCTGAAGGCACAGCCGAGCTGAAGGGCTTCGGCGACGGCTCCGGCCGGAGCAAGGACGAGGAGAAGTCGCTGCTGTCGGAGCTGATCGAGAAGTTCAACGAGAGGTTCGGCACCGACTTCACCGAGCAAGATGTCATCGTCCCGTTCAACGAGGCTGTCAACGACCCCAAGGTACGGCAGGCCGCGGTCGCCAACGTCGACCCGGAGAATTTCGGTCACGTCTTCAACGACGTCTTCATCAACAAGGTCGCCGATCACGTGGACACGCTGCGGACTCTGGGCGACCGTTTCTTTGATGCCAAGGACACCAGTTTCCGTAATGCGCTAACCAAGACCGCGAGGCGCGCGGCGTGGCGGCTGATTCGTGAGCAGGAAGGGCTGAATGACGTTGCCTAACCGGCCAAAGCGCTAGACACTCGGAAGCTGCCGAACGCACACTTGGTGCAAAAGATGCGTAATGCGACTCGCGGAGACACAGTGCCGAGTGGACCTGTCGCCGGGCGATACGAACTGGCTGAGCTGATCAATTCCGGTGGCATGGGCGCCGTGTGGCGAGGCTACGATGCCGTCCTCGACCGTGAGGTCGCCATCAAGGTGATCAGGGCGGATGTTGTCAACTCGGTACAGGAAGCTCAAGAGCTGGCAGAGCGCTTCAGACGCGAAGCCCGCATCACTGCCCGTGTCAGGCATCATGGAGTGCCGCAGGTCTACGACGCGGTGCTCACCGAGTCTTACGACCAGTTGTACTTGGTGATGGAGTACATCCACGGCGCTACTCTCCGCTCTTACATCCGCCCGGACGTGTCCCTACCAGTGCCCTGGGCTGCAGCCGTCGCTGCTCAGATCGCCACTGTCCTGTCGCATGCACACGCTGTGCCGGTGGTTCACCGCGACCTCAAGCCTGACAATGTGCTGGTCACATCCGACGGCACCGTGAAGGTGCTCGACTTCGGCATCGCCGCGATCCTGCGCCCGGGCACACCTCGGCTGACCCGGCTCGGCATCCCAATGGGAACGTTTCAGTACATGTCGCCCGAGCAGACCCGAGCCAGCCAGGTCACGCCTCAAAGCGACTTGTACGCGCTAGGTTGCCTTCTCCACGAGTTGCTCTGCGGCGAACCGGTGTTCCCCGGCCCCACCGAGGAGCTCTTTTGCGAGCAGCACCGGCACGCAACTCCTATACCGCTTCGAACGCTACGCCCGGATGTTCCCGAGGAGCTTGAAAAGCTGGTGTTCGAACTGCTGGCCAAGAAGCCCGAGCACCGCCCGCAGGATGCCTACGCGGTATACACCGCTCTCCTGCCGTTCCTTCCACCACCAGGCACGCCGACCCTGCAAGGCCAGGCAAACCTGTCGGGATACCCCGACCCAACTCATATGTATCGGCGCCCCAATGCGCCTCGCCTGCCGGACGCCCCGTCGGCGGCCTCTGACGTCATCTCCGAGCCGGTGCCTGGCACCTCGCTGGATACGTCACTGAGAAACGCGATCGCCAGTGTGGACCGTCAGGCCAACGCCCTCCTCGACGAAGACCGCTACATCCAAGCAGCCGACGCGCTTGAGGGGGCCATCGCCTCCGGAGCCGAAGCGGTTGGTGCACGTCATCCCCGGGTCCTGGCTCTTCGGATAAAGCGTGCTGCGGCGCTCTTCCTCGGGGGCGACTACCGACGGGCGCTCCCAGAGTTCGATGCTCTCGCGGCTGCCTATGAAAGCACCGAGGGCCCGATGAGCGACATCGTGCTCGACTGTCGCCGTCAGGCGGCCGACTGCCGTGCTCAGCTCGGCCAAGCAACCACCGCTCTCAAGGAGTACCGTGAAGTGCTCGATCTTGTTCGTGAGAAGGAGAGCGACACATCGGAGACGGCGATAGAGGTCCGGCGAAGCATCGGAGCACTCCTCGCCACCGAAGGGGAAATCCACGCAGCCAGAGGCGTACTCACTGCCCTGCGAGATGACCTGCAGCTCCTGCTTGGCCCAGAGCACCCAGAGACGCAGGAAGTCGAGGAGATGCTCAAGCACCTCGACGAATCGGAGTCACCTGACTGATCGAAAAAGAAGCCCGCTTGCCCGCCCGCACAGAGGCCGCCATCGATCATGATGGACGGTACGGTGAAGCGGCATCACCGCGCGGTTGCCTCTCAAAGGATGTTCCAGGCCATTGTGTGATCTCCGTGGCGGAGGTCGTCGACCCGTCTGATGACTTCGGCGGCCTTTTCAGGGGCGTAGGTCGACTTTCGGGCGTTCGTGGAGATCATGCGTAGTTCGCGCAGGTCGCGTAGGGCGTGGTAGCCGCTCCATGCGGTGACATCGAAGCCGTACGCCTGAGCGAAGTTGTCGTACGCGGCCTGGCCGTAGCCGAAGCGCCGGCAATGAACCTCGATCGTGATCAGGTCCCATTCGGGCTGGCTGATGGAGAGGCTGTCCCAGTCGCACAGGACAACCCCTTCCGAGCTGTGCAGGGCGTTTCGATGGTGAGGGTCGCCCTGGGTGATGGCGTCGGGGTTGAGGGCGTACTGGACGTTAGCCAGTTTCGACTCCAGCAGATCGGCGCGCTCTTGCAGGAAGCGGAGGTCCGCTTCGGGTAGGAGGGTGGTTGCGCGGAGAGATCGGCGGATGGCTTCGATGGCGTCGGATCGTGGCAGCGCCACCGGGGGCTGGTTGAGGCTGTGGAGACGGCTGAGGGGCTTTGCCAGGGCCTCAGTGGGGACAGGCTCGGGTGGCTGGGGGAGGTAGTCCCAAAGGGTGATGGCGTGGCCGTCGATGATCAGGGGTTGGATGTCGCGCTTGTAGAGAGGGACGGTGGGGAAGCCCAGGTCCATGAGCCAGCTGACGAAGCGGACAGTCCGCTCGACCTCCCCTGGGTCGGTTCCCGCGCGGGCGATCTTCATAATGACCGGTGGAGCTTGCAGCCGGATGACGGCGTTGGTCTGCCCTCGAACGATCACAGCGCCGTCGGCGCGAAACCCGGCTGTCTCGCAAGCGCGGTGGAGCAGGTGGGACAGCTCGGCTTCGGTGAAGCCGCCGTGGATGGGGGCACCATTCATGCTTGTCAGGCTCACACCTCGGCCGGGGGCAGCGCCAGTACTTCATTCAACTCGCGTGCCGGTCGAGCGGTGCGAAGGCGTGCGGGGATGGCGACGATGACGTCACGGGCGCGGACGTCCAGGATGCGGGTTCGGTGTCCGGCAGGGACGCTGAGATAGGCGGTCATGGCCAGCTGGCAGGCTTCATCGAGTGAATGCCCTTGGGCGAAGCAGATTGCTTCTTCGATGCGGAGCAGAGCGGGGTCGATGCACGCGTCGTCGCCGTAAAGCTCGAGCGCGCGTTGCTGGGCGGCCCGAGCCTTGGCGCGCTGCCCCAGGTTTGTGAACACGCCGCTCATGTAAAGGAGCAGGCGACGCTCGGGGAAACCGAAGGCGTCGTAGTCGTCCTGATTTCCTGGTCCCGTCCGGCTGTAGACGTCCTGCGCTTTGTGAAGAGCATGCAGGGCCGCGGCCGTGTTGCCGATGCGGGCCTGTGCCCTGGCCTCGGCCATCGCGGCGAAGGCCGCCGTGATGGTCGGTGCTCGGCCGGCGCTGAGCTCGCTTGCCTCCTTCGCCAGATCGACGGCGGCTTCGATGGGGCCGTAGTAGTAGGGCAGCATCGCTGCTTGCGTTCGTACGCGGGAACGCAGCAGGCGGTTACCGCTGTCGTCGGCGGCGGCGCGGGCGGTGCCGTACCACGCGTGTGCCTCCGGGATATCGCCGAGTTTCATCAGGGAGTCCGCGATGAGCGTGGCCAGCATCGCCGTCATCTCCGACAGCCGGGCTTGCGTGGTGGCAGGCTGCCTGTCGCGCGCTATGGCCTGTACTTCGCGTAGCTCGGTCAGCAAGCGAGGGATCATCGTCTGTGGCGGTGTGGTGATGTACTGCTCCCGGAGCCACATCAACCGCTCGTTGAGGAGATCGAGCTGGGCCTTGGTCACGCTGCCCGAGGCGAGAGTCCGGTCGATCAGTCGCCGGGTGGAGACGAGCAGTTCTCCCGGTATCTCGCCATGAGTGTTGCTCGTTGCCAGCAAACCGGGAGGCATGTCCAATTCTGACGTCGAGGACGGAGCCGACCTCGTTCGCTCAGGGTGGGCAGGGACGTTACCGCCGACGGCATAACCGAGATCGGCGACGTCCGTGGCGTAGAGCCGGCAGAGGAGGTCGACGGTTCTCGGCAGGGGTATGCGGCCTTCCCGCGTCTCCCATTGTCCCCATTGCTGGATGTCTGTCTTCGGCGGGTCGACGTCCAGCTCCTCGCAGAGGGCCTGTAGGTGGAGAACCGCCTCTCCGAGGGTCCAGCCGCGAGCCAGGCGATGTGCGCGCAAGCGGCTCACCTGGCAGCATGCGACTATCTCGTTCACGGTTCGGGAGAGATCCCATCCGAAGCGCTGGGCTCTCTGCCGCCACCGTGCAGCACACGACCGTTTGTGCGCCATGTCGAGCCTCCGTCTGCATGCCGGGCTGATCCAGCGTAAGCAGTCCATCACGCTTCGCTAGGCCATTGGCGACGTGAATCCAGTTCTAGTGACTGCATTAGTGACGGTGGGAGCAACAGCGGCAACGTTAAGCGAGCGTCACCATTGCCGCGTCCCACACCGGGAGCGATCCTCAGAGGCCCACGGGCGCACTGCCCACGTCACCGATCAAAGGGCTCTCATGACCATCTCGATTCCCCGCTCGCCACCCGCGCAGGCTCTGACCTGAGAGCCGATTGTGGCGTGGCAGTCGGCTGGGCCGAAGCCAGGTTGTTGCCTCTGGCCTGCTTTTACCCCTGATGTGACTGAAACCCACGGTGGATTCCGTTCCCCTTTCGACCCGGAGGTCAGCTCCATGAACTTCGTCATACTCGCCGGTCTGCGCCTGATGTACGCGCGCCTGGACACGGAGCCCGTGGGGGCGGCCGCCGCCACTGACGATCACCAGGTGGCGGCTGATGAGCCGCAGGAATGCATGACCGCCTGGGCTGCCTGATCAGCGCCTTCGCGGCGTGGCCGGTGGATACCTGCCGCCAGCTTGTCCAGCGTGAACGCACCTGTTGAGGCGTGCTGGCTACGCCTCTCACCTGCTACATCCGTCCTGCAGGATCCGAAAAGAGGAACGATTCGTGACCAACGGAATCACTGACCAGGCTCGGGCCGCCGAGGTCAGGGACAAGCTCGCAGATGAGCTGATTGCGGCGGGATACATCAGGTCCGCGTCGGTGGAGGCGGCGTTCCGTACCGTGCCGCGACACGCGTTCGTTCCGGCCGATACGCCGCTGGAGGTCACCTATGCCGTCGACAGCGCCGTGGTGACCAAGAGAGACGAGCGCGGCGTCGCCATCTCCTCGGTGAGCGCGACCTACGTCCAGGTGGCGATGATCGAGCAGGCCGAGGTGAGCCCGGGGATGAGCGTGCTGGAGATCGGCTCCGGCGGCTACAACGCGGCCTTGCTGGCCGAAGTCGTCGGAGCCAGCGGCCAGGTCGTCAGCGTGGACATCGACCCGGAGGTCACCGATCGCGCGACCGAACTTCTCGTAGCGGCAGGGTACGCGGATCGGGTCACCGTGATCACGGCTGACGCGCACAACGAGCTACGGGGGTATGGGCCGTTCGACGCGATCATCGTGACCGTCGGCGCGTGGGACATTGCTCCGACCTGGCTACGCCAGTTGAAGGCGGACGGCACGCTCGTGGTGCCGTTGCGCATGAACGGCGTCAGCCGCTCCATCGCCTTCCGGCGCGAGGGCGACCATCTGGTCAGCACCTCTGCTGTGGTGTGCGGGTTCGTGCCGATGCAGGGGGCCGGGGAGCATGCCGACCGGGAGTTTCGGCTGCCGGACGCGCAAGGGCACGTGATCACGCTTCGGTTCGACGCCGGAGCGCCTGACGACCCGAGCGGGTTGGACGGTGTCCTCGCCGGCGAACGCACTGAGGTGTGGTCCGGCGTGACGATCGCAAACGGGGTGTCCTTCGCCGACCTGCACCTTTGGCTCGCGGGCTTCCTGCCCGGCTTCTGCAGGATGGCCGCCGATGGGGGGACGGAGCTCTCTCACGAGCGGAAAACCTGGTTCCCATTCGCTGTGGTGCGCGGTGACTCCTTCGCCTACCTGTCGGTGAGGCCGCTGCCGCAGGGGAAGGGGGTCGAGTTCGGAGCTCGTGCCTACGGTCCGCACGGTGCCCAGCCGGCGAACGCGCTGGTCGACCTGATTCGGGCGTGGGACGCGCGAGCCAGGGACCGGTCTGAGCCCACGTTCGCCTACTGGCCGACCGGCACCTCACCCGCCCATATCCCGGAGAACGTGGCCGTCCTGCGCAAGACCCACGGCCTCCTCACGATCTCCTGGCCTGCGGCTGAGTGACCGCGTACGGCCAGGCCGTCCACACCGAACCCAACCGAAGGAGTACGTATCCCATGTCACCACTGCTGGCCCTTGACGCCGCCGACGCTCCCACAGATGTCGTGGCTGACGAGGAGTTCGAGCTGGACATGCGCGTCGTCGAGGCGACGACGTCGCTGGTCATCATGATGTGCGACACCAGCGACGGGTGCGGCAACACCTGCAGCACCAGCGCGTGCAGCACCAGCTCCAACGACCCATCCTGACTCCGCTCGCGGTCGCCGGCGCTCAAGACGCTTGTGGGTGCCGGCGGCGCGGCTCGTAGCCGACGAAGAGAGAAGTACGGTGACCGTCCTCCCGCGGTACGAACACACCGGCCTGATGATGGTGCGCGCGAGCACCGATCCAGGCGACCTTGACCTGCCGACAGACCTCGACCTGTCGAGTAAGTCAGCGATTCAGCACGAGGGCCGACCTTGGCTGGCGAAGATCTGGGCGCGTGGCGACGTACGCGAGGCCGTTCGAGTGGCGAGTCCTGCTCTCGCGAGCCGCATCAACCTGCTGCTCGGCTCCGAGCACCCGGCCACTACGGACCTGCGTAGAGCCATCCTCGCCACCGCCTCATACCTGCTGCGCTGGCAGCGACGCGCAACCCCGTTCGGGCTGTTCGCCGGGGTTGCTACGGCCACGATCGGTCCTGCCAAGGCAACCCTTGGAACGTGCCATCTAACGCGAGCCCGAGTGGACGCCGAGTGGCTCATAACGCTGATCGACCAGCTCGAACAGCATCCCGGCCTGCGACCCCGACTGATGGTGGTCACCGACAACTGCGGCATCGTCCGCGACGGCCGCTTCATCGTGGCTGCTCGGGCGGAGGTCGGAGCGAGGACTCCCGGGCCTCTTCGTGAGGCGTCCGTACGCTTGACTCGGCCTGTACGACGGGCGCTGATGGCAGCCGCTCACCCAAAGCGCTTCGACGAACTGACCAGTGACCTGATCCGGCTCTTTCCCGCGACATCGCCAGACAAGATCCAAGCCTTGCTGAACGCTCTGGTCGATCAGCAGGTTCTCATCACCAGCTTGCACCCGCCGACGACCGCAGCCGATCCCTTGCAGCACCTGATCGAGGCCCTGCGCGCTGCGAGCTGTTCAGACCTGCCGGACATCGCGGAGCTGCTACGCCGACTCGGAAGCATCGGGCAACTGTTGACCCGCCATGACGCTCTCACAGACCCGACCGAAGCTGCCATCGTCCGCGGCGAAGCCTGCAAGCGGATGAGCTCCCTCAGCCCGAGTGTCAGCCTGGCCACTGACGTACGGCTCGACGCGACGATCGCCATCCCCGAAATCGTGCTCAAGGAGGCAGAGCTCGCCGCCACCGCACTGCTACGCCTGTGCACCGAGCCCTTCGGCCGGACGGCATGGATGGATTACCACGCCCGGTTCCTCGTAAGGTACGGCCGCGGCGCCCTCGTACCCGTACGAGAGCTGGTGGACGACTCCGGTCTCGGCTATCCCACTGGCTACCTCGGCGCGCCCCGCGCAAGGCCCACATGGCGCACCCTGACCGAACGAGACGCTGCCCTCCTCTCGCTCATTCAGGAAACGACGCTTTCCCGATGTGAGGAGATCACGCTGACGGAGGCGCAGCTTGAGGCGTTGACCGTGGGTGACCACACCACCGTCGTACCGCCGCGGCGGGTGGAGCTGGGCGTGACCCTGCACGCCGAGTCCCCCGAGATGATCGATCGCGGCGACTTCGAGCTCTGGATCACGGCCGCACCCCGCGCTCACACGAGCATGGCGGGCCGCTTCGCCTACCTGCTCGATGACGACGACCGAACCCGCCTCGCCGCCGGTTACCAGCACGCTGGGGACGACGCGGTGGTGGTCCAGCTGTCCTTCCCACCTCGCCGCCCGCACAACGAGAACGTCGTACGCGTCCCACAGCTTCTCCAAGACACCCTCCACCTGGGTGAGCACACTGAGAGCGGAACGATCGATCTCGACGACCTGGCAGTCACCGCCGATGCCGCGCAGATGTACCTGGTGCAGCGCTCCACCCGCCGGCGCGTGTTCACCCAGGTGCCGCACGCGCTGGACACCGTCGTTCAAAGTCCGCCGCTGGCCCGGTTCCTCGCCGAGGTCGCCGAAGCCCGCAGCGCGGTCTTCGCGCCATTCACCCTGGGCGCCGCTCGGACCTTGCCGTACGTCCCGCGCATCCGTTACCGGCGCACCGTCCTGTCCCCGGCGCGCTGGCTTCTCACTGCCGCAGACCTACCTGGTCAATGGGAGGAGGGACTTCGCGCATGGCGAGCACGGTGGCGAGTCCCGGCGCGAGTAGTGCTGTGTCACGGAGAGCTGCGCCTGCCTCTTGACCTCGATGAGCAGCTGGATCGCGCTGTGCTCCACGTTCACCTGCACCGCGCGGAACGGATCGAGCTGTACGAGGACGGCCCGCCGAACGGCCACAGCTGGATAGGGCGTCCGGCCGAACTGTTGATCCCCATGACGGCCATCCAGTTGCCACCATCGAAGCTTCCCGCTACCGCGTCATCAGGAGCTGTGCATCGGCCGGGCGCCTCCGAGGTCGTACGTGCGCATCTGATCGGCAACCCCGCACGGTTCGACGCCATTCTGACCCGGCACCTACCGGCCTTCATCGACGAACTCGGTGACGTCGTTCTCCGCTGGTGGGTGAGCCGGCACCGCGACATGATCCGTCTCGACACCGACCAGCACCTCGCACTCTTCATACGCCTGACCGACCGCCGCCAGTTCGGGAAGGTCGCCGAGTGCCTGGCGGCGTTCGCCGAGAGGCTTCAAGTACGGGGCCTGCTGGCGCACCTCACCTTGACCACTCACTACGAGCAGCCTGGCAGGTACGGGGAAGGCGCGGCGCTACAGGTCGCCGAGCAGGTCTCGGCCGCGGACACCTTGGCCGCGATCGCGCAGATAACGGCAGTCGAGCGTTCGCACCTGCCCGGTCAAGCGCTGGCCGCAGCATCGATGACTCACCTCGCGGCGGCGTTCGCACCAGACCCCCTCACCGGATGCCGATGGCTGGTCAGGTGCCTGGAACGGACAACGGGCCAGCTCGACCGCGTTCTACGGGATCACGCACTCCGCTGCGGCGATCTCGCCCAGGTCGGTGCGCTGCCAGCGGGGGATGCCGTCGTCTCCGCTTGGCGCGCACGCGATGACGCTCTCCGCGCGTACCACCGCATGCTCGTCGAGCAACGCGACCCGGAGACAGTGCTGCGCGCCCTCCTGCACGAGCACCACGTACGAGCACTGGGCGTCGATCCAGCCTTCGAGAAGGTGACCGGGCGCCTGGCTCGCGCGGTCGCGCTGCGCCGTCTGGCCCTGGCAGGTGCCCTGTGAGATCGGAGACGTTGACCGCTGACGAGATGACCGCGCAGTCGCTATCGCGAGGAGCAGCCGGGATCGCACTGTTGCACATCGAGCGAGCCCTGTCCGGGACGGAGGAGTGGAGGAACGTCCACGCACACCTGCGCCAAGCCGCTGCCGGAAGGGTCATCGCCGCTGAGCACGCCAGCCTCTACTACGGCGTACCCGCCATCGCGTTCGTCCTGCACGCCGCAAGCGCTGACGGGGAACATCGTTACCCTTCGACAGCGGCCAAGCTGGACGAACTCGTGCTCGGCATCGCCCGCCGTCGCCTAACCACCGCCACAGCGCGAATGGCTGGGGGAGCGCCGGCGACGTTCCAGGAGTACGACACCTTCTCCGGACTGGTCGGAATTGGGGCGCTGCTGCTAAGACGCATGCCGCAGAGTGACGTCCTGGCCCAGATCCTTCGGTACTTGGTCCGGTTGACCCGTCCCCGCGTCGAGGACGGGCTGGAGATTCCCGGCTGGTGGGTGCCGCACGACCCGGATCCGCTCCTGCCTACTCCCGGCGGGCACGCCAACCTGGGGATGGCGCACGGTGCCGCAGGACTGCTCGCCGTACTCGCCCTGGCCGCCCGCCGTGGATGCGTCGTGCTCGGCCAACGTGAGGCGATCACCTTCCTGATGCTGTGGTTCGACCGCTGGCGGCAGTTTTCGGAGGACGGCCCCTGGTGGCCGCAGTGGCTAACCCAAGAGGATCTGCGGAGCGGACGGCCCGCCCAGTCCGGTCCAGGCCGCCCGTCGTGGTGCTACGGCACGCCCGGCATCACCCGAGCCCTTCAGCTCGGCGCCATAGCCCTCGGCGACCAAGAGCGACAGCGCACAGCTGAGGAAGACATGGCAGCGTGCCTGAACGCTGGACAGCTCGCTCGGCTGAGTGAGGCGGGGCTGTGCCACGGCCTGGCCGGCGTGTATCAGACGGCCTCCAGAGCCGCCCAGGACGCTGACAGTGAAGCCGTCACAGCGTGCCTCCCCGAGCTGGCATCGCTCCTTAGTGAGCAGGCCGCGGCCCTCCATGTCGAGGGCGCCGGTCTGCTGACGGGCGAGGCCGGCGTTCGGCTGGCCATGGAGCCCACACACACGCCGCCGCGATCGGGATGGGACTCATGCCTGCTGATCACCTGACCACTGCTTCGCCGGCGAAGATCGCCGCCTCCGTCCTCGCCGTACTCTCCGGGGCGGACCTGGAGAGCACCGCGACGGAGACGAGGATGTCCCCTGTCGAGCTGGCCGATGCCGTGCAGCTGTTCCAAGCGGCCGGTCTCACCGCCTTGGAGCAGCGGAGCGAGTGGTACCAGCTCGCGATCGAGTTCGCAGAGGGACGTACGGCCGAATCGGCTGGAGCGATGTACCTCGGACTCCGGTTGGACCGTCTACAAGACCAGGGCGTCGTGCAGGGTTGGTGGTTCTTGCGCAAGCCGCCGGGCTGGCGGCTCCGGGTGCACACAACGGACCGCACTGCTGTCGATAGAGCACTCCGCGAGCTTGTTGAGGAGCGCGTCATCGCTCGTTGGTGGTCCACCATCTACGAGCCAGAGACCTTCGCCTTCGGCGGTCCAGACGGGACCGATATCGCTCACGAACTGTTCTGCGCCGACAGCCACGGCGTGCTGGCCTATGCCCGCCACAAGGCCGCCGACCAAGGACGACGAGAACTCTCGCTCCTGCTGATCAATGCCCTGCTCCGGGAAGCGGGACTGGACTGGTTCGAGCGCGGCGACGTCTTCGGCCGGGTGGCCGCGATCCGTCCGGCGCCACCCGCTGGCCAGACCCCAGCAGTGGAGAAGCTGGCGCCCAACGTACGCACTCTTCTGCTGGTGCCCAGGCAAGCCGACCGCAGGTTGCTCGCGGACACCCTGACGTTCGCCGAACCCTGGCTCGCCGCATACGAGGTAGCCGGCCAGCGGCTCGGTGACGCTGCCGCCCGGGGACGCCTTGATCGCGGGCTCCGGGCCGTACTCACCCACGTACTGATCTTCCACTGGAACCGCTTCGGCCTGTCGGCCACCACCCAGGGCGTCCTCGCCCACGCGGCGAAGGCCGCCTTCCTGCCTCGGAGCTGAGCATTGGACCTCACGACACTGCACAACGCCATGCGCCGCTTCCCCCTCGTCGGCCGCCCGCGCCCGGCCTGTCCCTCACTCCAGGAGAGGGTGCGGGAGGTAGCGGGAATCGCCGAGACCGCGTGGCACCAGGGCGACAACGGTCTGCACGAGGCGGCCCACGCCCTGAACAAGGCCGCCCTGGTCGCCAGCGATTGCGGCCTGAGCGACCTTGCCCATGAGCTCTGCTGGCAGCACATCAACGTCTACCGGCAGGCAGGCGAACCCCTCACCGTGCTGCAAGCCCGGTACATGCTCGAACCAGTACTCAACCTCGCACGGCTGCAAATCCGCGCGGAGAACGGCGACAAGGCCCTGCGGCTCCTCGCTGCCGTCTACCAGGCGGCGACCACATGCACCGGCCTCGTCGTTGAGGGGCAGCCCCTCCCCACAGCCGCCCTGGAAGGGACGCGACACGAGCGTCACAAGCTCCGCGAGTGGGCGTGGCTCCAATACCTGGCGGAAGGAATCCGTGTGATGGCCATGGCCGGGCGTTGGGACGAGGCGGTCACACATGCCAAGGCCCACAACGGCATCGGGGTCCATCTGATGGAGGGACGGCAAGCCGAGATCATCGCGCACTGCCTGCACAGTGCACCCAGAGCTGCCCGGCATGTCCTGGAGGAGTGCAACCTGACCGAGCCCTGGGAACGACAGGTCGCAACCTGCCTGAACGTGATGTCCGCAGGCAGCACGCTCAACCGGGACGGCCAGGCGATGGTGGAGCGTTTCCTCGGCAGCGAGCCGATGCCGGGTTACGCGGTCTACCGCGCCCGCTACGGGCTGACCGTGGCCACCCTGGCCAGCGCCTTCGACCCGCATACCGCAGACCACGTCCTGGCCCAGGTGGCGACCGAGGCACTCACATCGGGAGACGGGTACGCCGCTCGCGACGTTCTGCGCCACCACCCCATGACGCAGCTGGCCAGTGCCCACCGTCGTGGACTCACCAAGTTGGTTACCTCGGCCGGCCTCGGCAGCGGCAGCCTTGGCGCTCCGCTGCTCGACTCGATCACCGCCTCGGTCAAGCTCGCCCAAGAAGCGCTGGCCGCCGCGGTATCGACGAAGCGGCGCACAGCTTCTTGAGCAGTCCCGCAAGCGCCGGGACAACTTGACCCCTGCCATGGAGTCGAGCGCCCATTGGGCCGTCGCGTCCGCGCGGTTGCGGACCGCCACCGACAACAGGAGGAACACCGCGAATGATCGAAACCATGCATACGCCCGAACGATGGGAATGGATGCGCTCGTCCGACCGGATGGACTGGCGAGGCGTGTTCCCCGGCGAACGCGATCAGGTAAGCCGCGTACGCCGCATGGTCGAGGCACTGTTCGAGGGGACAGGCCGCGAGGGCGACGCCGGACTCATCGTCTCCGAACTCACCACGAACGCCCTGCTGCACACCCGATCCGGCCGCGCCGGAGGCTGGTTCGGGGTGGAAATGCACCTCCCGGAGAAGGGCCCGGCCTACCTCGGGGTCTGTGACCTCGGGGGAGCGGGCAGGCCGCTGCTCGACCGCCGCCTAGCAAACGGGACGCTGACGGTGGGCGGGTTCGGACTCGCGATCGTCAAGGACCTCGTCCTGAAGCTCTCCCAGATCGGCAGCCCGGCGACCGGACACACGGTGTGGGTCCACCTCGACATCGACGCTCGAACGGCGGCCGTAGCGAAATGAAGGGGTCGGCCTGCTGCTATCAGGCCGACCCTTGGCCGACGGTGCCCATCCGGATTCACGGATGGGCACCGCTGACTTCGGCTGTTACCCCACGCTGAGTGCGTCAGGACTGTCGACGTCGACGGTGATCAGATGCGCGTAGAGGAAGGCGCTGATCGCCTCGTACGCCTTGAGCTCATTGGCGCGGTTTGTGAAGCCGTGGCCCTCGTCGGGATAGATGTCGTAGCGGACCTCGACACCACGCTCCCGCAGCCGGGCGACGATCTGGTCGGACTCGGCTTGGGGGACGCGTGGGTCGTGGGCGCCCTGGATGACGAACAGGGGCGCGGTGATGCCGTCTGCGTGGGTGACGGGGCTGCGTGCCAGGAGGTGTTCGGCGCAGGTGTCGGGGTCGCCGAGGACGGTTGCGACGAAGGTCTTCCAGGTGGGGGGTGAGGCCTTGGCGAGGGTGACGAGGTTGCTGGGGCCGCAGATGGAGACGCCTGCGACCCACGAGTAGGGCAGGCGCGCGAGGCAGGACAGGGCGGCGAATCCGCCGTACGACGCTCCCATGACGGCGAGGCGGTCGGTGTCGGCCCAGTCGAGGGTTTGCAGGTAGCGGATGCCGTGGTCGAGGTCGTCGAGGTCGATGCCGCCCCAGTCGCGATAGATGAGCTTCTGGTGGGCGGTGCCGTAGCCGGTGGAGCCGGCGGCGTTGGGGGCCAGGATGGCGATCCCCTGGTGGAGAAGGTGCTGGTAGAGGCCCGAGCGGGCGTAGATGGGACGTTCCTGGGCCTCCGGGCCGCCGTGCACGGACAGCAGGACCGGGTGAGGGCCTGGGCCGTCCGGACGGTAGAGGAGGGCGTGGACGTCGCGGCCGCCGCTCGCCGGATACGTGATCAGCTCCGGGACGATGGGGTTGATGACGCGCAGGGCGGCAGGACGGGTGTCGGTGAGGTACCGGAAGTCGTGGTTGGCGAGGTCCAGGACCGCGAGTTCCGCCGGCCGCGCCGCCGAGTCGATCAGGAGGACGGCGAACGAGGCGTCCGGTGCCAGGGACAGTGCCGAGATGACGCCAGGCGGGATGTCGGGGAGAAGGAGCGGGGAGCCATTGCGTTCGGCGTGCAGGCGGGAGCGGCCGCCCTCGTTGACGGACCAGATGCGTACGCCCGCCGCGACGTCCAGGGTTTCGACGTCCCAGCTCGGGGCGGCGATGGCGTGCAGGGACTTGGCTTCGAGGTCGTAGAAGGCGGCGGCGGTGAAGTCGCTCCAGTGATCGGTGAGCAGGTGGAACCCACTGGAGTCTGGAGCCCAGGCGCCGGGCTCGAAGACACCCTCGCCGAGAGCGGACGTCACGCAGGCGGGCTCGGCATCAGGGTCGTTCAGGTCCGTGAGGTAGACCGCGATGTCGGTGTTGGAACGGAAGCCGGTCGCCAGCAGCCAGCGGCCGTCGGGGGAGAGGCTGACGGCTTCGAACGCGACACCTTCGGGCGGCGTGAAGCGACGGAGCTCGCTGGTCGTCAGGTCATGAACGATGAGATCCTGGGCGGCCGGGGCGCGGTCGTTGGCGGTGTAGGCCAGGAAACGACCGGTCGGGTCGAACGGCGACTCGGCCAGGATGCGCTGGCAGTCCGGCCCCGAGCTGACCTCGCTCGGTTCGCCGCCCTGCAGAGACACCATGTAGATGCGGAACTGCTCGTCGCCGTTCTCATCAGCGGTGAAGACCAGCTGATCGCCGCTGGGCGTCCAGGCGAACTGCCGTACGGTCCGGTTGTCGAACCCCGCCAGCCGGCGCGGCTCACCACCGGCTACGGGCACCACCCACAGGTCATAGTGGCCGGAGGCGTGGCTGGAGTAGGCGACCAGCTTGCCGTTGGGCGAGAGCGCAAGGGTGCGCTGGAACCGCTGCTGCGGGACGAAGTCCAGGTATCCGAGCATGTGGCAGCCTCTCAAGTCAGTCGATCCAGCCGCGGCGCACCGCTGCGGCTCCTGCGGCGAAGCGGGTCTCCACACCCAGCTCATCGCGAATGGCGGTCCAGTGCCTGCGTACGGTGTTGACGCTGATGTCCATCCGCCGGGCGATCGCCTCGTCGGACAGTCCCTGGGTGAGCAGCTGCAGCACCTGCGCCTGCGCCGGCGTGAGAGGGCCGGCGGCCTTCGTGCTGCCGAACGGGATCGCCTTCTCCCACAGCAGCTCGAAGTACTCCCGCAGGGCGCCGACGATGACCGGCGAGCGTACGAGCAGCGCTCCGCCCATCCCCGTGGGCGTGAGCGGAAGGAGCGCGACGGCCTCGTCCGCGAGCTTCATCTTCATCCCGATGCGGGGGAGCAGCCGCGCCTGCTCACCGGCGGCCACCGCGGCCTCGATCGTCTTCGCGCCGATCGGGTGCTCCGCGCAGCGGGTCTCGTAGATGGCGCGGCACTGCACCTGCCCCTCGAAGACGGGCAGCGGCGCGTACCCTGTGGCGTCCTCAACGGGCGCTTCCAGGACGTAGTTATCGAGGGTGAGCCAGTCGTGCCGGGCCGCGTTGATGAGTGCGTACGACAGGCGGCTGATCTCGTCTCGGTCGGTGACGATCTGTACGAGCCTGTCCATGCCGGAGCTGGAAGACGACGCCGCCGACGTCTGGTGGAACTCGCTCAGCCGCTTGTGCCCGGCCAGCAGCCGCTCCTGATCGCTGACGAGGCGGCGCGAAAGCTCCGACAGCACGCCTTGAAGCGCGAGCTCGGGCGGTGCGGGCACGAGACGTGGCGGTAGCAACGGACCGTCCGGCCGAAGGTGCGCCATCCCGCGAGCGGTCAGCTCCGCGACCTGCTCAGCGCTCCCCAGCAGGGACGCCGCCTCGCCCTCCTGGCAGCCGTCCTCAGCGAGCAACTTGGAGTATGACGCGAAGATCTCGTCCGGTACGACACCCGCCAGCAGGCGCTGTGCGTTGATCTGATTCTGCCCGTCCACTGACACCCCCAGAGACAGAGGGTAGTGGCTTCGATGCTCGCTGTGATGCTCCTTTGTGGGCCGTGTCGAGGGTGAGTGATTCCGCGCGATGGTGGGTTTTCACCACCGCGTACGGGGCTCCAGATCCCCGCTGTACAAGGCGATTTCGCGTCCTTGGATGGCACTGCCCCTGGTCAGTAGGCGCCGTGGGGAGTTTCAGGCTCTCCGATTCCGCACCGCGCGAGATCTGATCAGTGCGAACGCTCAAGAGCGGAGAGGGAGGCAACATGCGGCGGCAGTTCGTTGGGGAGACGGCGAGGGCACTGGCCGGACGATCGTCGGCGATACGGAGCCTGGTCGGACTCCTGATGACGTTCGGTTCGTACGGCTCGCGGCGCCGACGGGTGCAGCGACTCACCGATGTCCGCCCTGAGACGGAGACAGTCAGCATGCCCGCAAGAACGGCCCATGAAATCCCGGTGGTGCCCGCTCCACAACCAGAGCCGGCCCCCACGCCGGTGGCCGACCGGCGCGGCCTGATTCGCCTCGTCGGCCAGTGCAGCATCGAGGGGCGCAACCGTACGGCGGGCGGATGGGGGACCGACACCTGGGCGCTCCTCGGCCTGCTCGCCGAGCACCGCTCCTCCCTGCTCACCAAGAGCGCGGCCCGCGACAAGCTGTGGCCGGAGGCAGAGATGCCGCATGACCGGTTCGCCGGCCTGCTCAAGGCGACGCGCGCCAAGATGTGCGAGGCGCTCGGGATGCCAGGCAACTACGGGCGGATCGTCATTCAGTTCATGGGCAGCACCGGCTACCGGATCAACCCTGACCTCTACACCTGCGATGTCTGGCAGATCCGCGACCTCCTCACCGCCGCAGCCCGGGCCAAGGGACCGGAGAAGGCCGCCGCGCTGATCGCCGCCACGGACCTCTACATCGGCCCCTATCTCCCCGGCGTAGACCTCAGCTGGGCTTGCGGCGCGGCGGACTCTCTGAACCGTGCCGTCGTCCAAGCCCTCGCTCAACTCGCCGACCTGGAGGAGCAGCCCGAAGCCGAGGTCGCTTATCTCGAACGCGCCACCGAACTCGACGGTGTCGCCGAGCATCTGTACCGCAGGCGAATGGAGGTTTACGGCCGCCTCGGCAGGCTGCAGGCGATCCATTACTGCTATGACGAAGTCCTGGAACGGCTGCGCACTCGGGCGAGGAGGCCGTCCCCGCAAACAGAGCAGCTCTATCGAAGGCTTACCGACTTCGGCTGAGTGGTTGCTCGACTTGACGGTGGTCGCGGAGGTGAGCGCTTATATAACCGGTGCGTATACGCGCACGTACAACTGAAAGGGGGTGTGGCCCATGCGTTTATTACGCATTGATCCGGCAGGGTCGCCGAGCTAAGTAGCGGCGATTCTGATGCCCTCACTGCCCAGCGTCCTCAAGACCTGAGCAGGTGGCCTCGCAGCCGCGTGCATGCCGCAGTATCCGGCTGCGAGGCCGACCCTCGGCACAGCTTGCCTGAGCTGTCGCCAGGTCACGCTGGCTGCCACATAGAGAGGGACCAGCCGGCTGCTATCCGGCTGGTCCCACCCCTCAGACTACGGCCATGCCCGCCGTGGGAAGGCTGGCTTCCAGAGGTGGGAAGCCCTCGTTGCGCGATCTTTGCGCTCTGCTGCTCCGGCCCGCAGGTCGGTGTGCCGATCGCCCTACCGTTCGGGCTACCGCCTTGACCAGTACCCCCGCGTGGGCGCGCGTGCGCAGGTAGGCGGGGCCGTGCGGGGTACCGATGGCCCGCCCGACTCGCTCTACGAGTCGAATACTCGCCATGAAGCGGCCCTTGGTGCTTTATGCCAGCGGCCTGTCGCTCCTGCGTCTCCATTCGCAATTCCTAAGCCCCTGCCTCCTTTCTTGATAAGAAAGCTAATCGGCCGGGGCTCTGAATTGGTCGACGATTTCCTGCCTGGTCAGGCGCTCGCAGGCCAATCTTTTTTACCAACGCGCCGCCGAATCGGCTTGCTTCGCATTCGACGTCGAGAAATAGTCGTCTTGTACGAACGAAATGGGCCCGGAAAATTCCGGCGCACGACACCAGTTCAAGGAGAAACAAATGACAGCGAACACGGTGGCCGAGAAGGCTGAAACCTCGGCCGAGTTTCGCCCTGAAGGCGCTGCGGCCAAGGTATGGGAGGCATTGATCGCCACCCCGGCCGCATCCGTCACGATGATCGCCGAGGCGGCCGGGGTATCGCGTCCGACCGCGACGAAGGCACTGACGGCGTTCGCCGAGGCGGGCCACGCCAGCCGCACCCCCGGCGGACGTTCTGAGGAAGGCCGCCCCCTACCTGACCAGTGGTCTGCGATCCTCCTCGACACCACATCGGAGGAGGGCGACGACGTCCCGCCGGACACAGCCGCTGACGCCAGCATCGAGGACCCGACCACGCCCGAGACGGAGCAGCAGAGCACCGCCATATCCCTCGCCGACGCCATGCGCCTCCTGGAACAGGAGGAGGCCCGCCGCACGGAGGCCGAGGCCGAGCTGGCCAGAGCTCAGGCAGAGGAGGAGGCCCGCCGCCAGCAGGCCGCCGAGGCCCTGGCGAAGGCCCGCAGGATCGAGGACACGCGCCGCGCCCTGACCGACCTGCTCAACGCCGTCACCACCACTTACGCGGCCCTCCTGTCCGACGATGACACGGCGTTCACCACGGGCCTGGAAGCCATCTACAGCGGCACCACAGAAGTACGTAAGGCGACCCGCGCCACCCAGCCCAAGACCACCACCGGGTGGGGCTCCGCGCGGCGCGGTGATCGCAGCACACCCAGGCCCCTGCGCCCGGACGTGGTCGCCCATCTGACGAAGTACCCGGACCTGGCGTTCACCGCCAACGAGATCGCCAAGGTGCTCGGCCGTTCCTCCGGAGCGGTCGCCAACGCCCTGGACACCCTCGCTCGTAACGGCGAAGCCGAACTCGTCAGCGAACACCCCAACCGCTTCCGCGCCGCCAAGCCGCAGGACGCATAGTCATCGGCCCTGACAAGAGAGGAGAAAACATGGCCGACGAGATGTTCACCCTCCTGGGGTGGGCATGGGATGTAGACCTGGCCACCCGCCTGGCCCGACGCCACCCAGTACGCCCGGCTGCTATCCGGACGTTGACCGGCGTCAAGGACCTCATCCGCATCGACCCCAAGCACGCCGCGACAGTCGACGTGACCAAGCCCATCCTGGTCGTCCCGCTCCCGTGCGCCCTGCCGCCCGGCAACCGCCTGGTGATCGACGGCTGGCACCGCATACACCGCGCCCTCGACCTGGGAATGGAGAAGCTGCCCGCGATTCTCCTGGACCCGGCCGACGAACGCACCTGCCGCCTACGGGGCGGCGACATCTGACACGGTGCGCATAGGCGGGGATCGGCTGTGACCGATCCCCGCCTACGCGCTATGTGGCATCTCTCGTCGGCTCTCAGCGATGGATCCAGGAACGAGACAAGGACGAACGTGCTCGTCAGCGGTGCCGAGAGCTACCAGCGTGAGCGCTTGCCTCAGCCACCCGGACGGGCGTAACCGACAAGGTCTCGTCGGGATGTGTAGTGGCTGATACGAACACGTAGGCCGGTACGCGGGGCTTCAATCATGCGATCTCCGTCGATAATGAGGCCAACATGCCCGGGGCGGCCCGGGGCTCCGCCCGAGCCCTGGAAGAACACGAGATCGCCGGGAGCGCGGTGGTCGGGCGGGACATGGGGGATGGCCAGCCACTGATCCTCAGCGGTACGCGGCAGGGCGACTCCGGCTTGGTGCCACGCGTAACGGACGAGGGCAGAGCAGTCGAAGCCCATCACCCTCGTGCCCAGCCCTATCCCCGTCGTCGGGCCTTCGAGGTCGCCGCCTCCATACGAGTAAGGGGTGCCCAGCCAGCGGGACGCCGCCGCCACCGCAGCCGTGCCGCGTTCAGATCCGCTGATCAGGAGGGGCGGGCAGGCTACGGCGTAGGAGTCGGCGATGCGTAGGACCTTGGCAACGTACGCGGGGTCGTGGTTGTAGCGCAGGAGCGCCTGTTCGAGGTGGGTCGGTGCGCCGCTGTGCCGGAGGTAGGCGGCTGCGGCGGGGATGGCATCAGCGGGGTCGTAGATATCTGCCGTGCCGTCCGCGTTGCCGTCTACGCCGAAGGCTTGCCAAGTGCCCGGGATGAATTGCATGGGGCCTGCTGCTCCGGCTGGGTTGGTGCCGGTGGTGACGCCGGGCCCGGTGCCTCGGCCGTGGTCGGACTCAACCTTGCCGACCGCTGCTAGGACGGTCCAAGGGATGCCGTTGCGGGCGGCGGCCTGCTGGTAGAGGTCGAGGTACTGGAGCGGGATGTCGGCAGGTGCGGACGTACCGCAGGAGGCGCTCGGAACGTCGCTACCTGGCAGCACAGCGGCGATGACGCTGACGAGGACGGCGATCAGGGCGAGCGCCCCGATCGCCGTGCCGATGATGACCGGCATTACGAGGGAACGTCCATGCGCCCCCACGCGTCCCGTAGGGCGATCAGGCGGCGGCGGGGGCCGGTTGATCCGGCTGGTAGCCATACCGGCCCGGCGGGCCCGTCGGGGGCCGTGGCGGGCGTGTGGACGGCGGTGGCCACGGGGACGTCAGGGGCCATCAGGAACTTGCGGAAGTTGGCCTCGCGCGTGGGGTTCGGGAGCCAGAAGAGTACGTGCGTGCTGATGCCGGTCGCTTCGGCCAGGGCGGCGTACCCGTCGAGCTTGGCCAGGACACGGGACAGCGGCTCGGTGCCGGTGTCGTGTTCCAGGAAGAAGTCGATGGTGTCCGGCTGGCCGGTGGGGGAGAGCTCGGTCCAGCGTCCGAAGGCGTCCGGCCGAGCGAGGTCGCCCCAGAGCGCGGTGCATCGGCGTTCGGGCCACCATTCGGCGACTTCACACCCGTCGGCTCGGCGGCGGGCCGTGGCGTGGAGCTGAGCGAAGAACTCGTTCACTCCCACCTGGTGGGTCAGCCGGGAGGAGAAGGCGATCGCGCCGGCCGTGTCAGGGCGGTAGCGGAGTTCGGCGGGGGTGATGCCGCGCTGGGCGGCCAGGTGGTGGGCACCAGTGGGGCCGAGGATCCAGTGCCAGGGGCGGCTGCCGGTAGGGGCCCAGGGGCGGAAGCGGTCCAGGGCGCGTGGTTCGTACAGGTCCAGGAGGCGGTGGCGGGCGCGGTGGATGCTCGGGAAGAAGATGGCGGTCAGCTGGTCGGTGGTGAGGACGCGGTGTTCCCAGACGGCGTCGAGGATCTCGGCGTCTCGTGGGGTGAGGCGCGCGGCCAGACCGGTGAGGAGGGCTTGGCTGGCACGGGCGCGTGGGTGCCGGGAGGGGAGCAGGCGACGGGGTGAATTCGGCCGGGTCATATAGCGCCCTCCTCGTGGGCTCGGCGTGGATCGGTCGGGAGGCGGAGTTTCGGCTTGCTCGCTGTGGTGGTCTCGGGGCGTGCGAACGTCGCACGGGAGGCGGTCCGGACGGCTTCTTGGCGGCCGGGGATCGGATCGGGGAGAGGCCGGGTGCGGAAGGTGAACGCCGGTGACGGGCCTCCTGCGCCGGTCATGATTCGTCCGGCTGCCTGGTACGCGCCCAGGTGGGACAGGTCATGCGCGGTGAGTACGGGACCGACGTGGCGAGCAAGGTCGTGAGCGTCTTCCGGTGAGGCGGTGAAGTAGACCTTGTTGCGCGCGTCGGCGGAGACGGCTTCGCGGAGGTCCTTAGGGAGCTGGGACAGGTGCTGGTGGGCGAGCGTCAGCGAGAAGCGGTAGGCGCGTGCCTCGGCGAGGAGGTCGCTGACGGAGATGGGCATGTTGAGGAAGTTCTGGGCCTCGTCGATGTAGGCGGCGGCATCCTGGCGTTCGTGTTCGGGCAGGCGTACGCGGGGAGTGATGGCCTGCCAGGTGTGGGCGAGGAGGAGCGAGCCGAAGAGGCGCGCGGCGTCCTCGCCGAGGACGCCCTTGGGCAGTCGGGCGAGGATGAGGCCACCGGTGTCCAGGGTGCAGGCCAGGTCGAACGTGGAGGCCCCGCCGGACAGGGCGTCCCGGACGAACGGGCGCAGGAGGACGGCGCGGAGCTTGTTCATGACGGGGCTGATTACTGAGGCGCGGGCGGCGGGTGACAGCTCGTCGTACGCGGACCAGAAGCCGCGCAGCAGCTCATCATCGAGTTTGCCGACGATCCGGGCACGGAACGGGGTGTCGGTGAGGAGCTTCGGCACGTCGGCGAGGGTTGCGCGGTTGCGCTGAGTTCGTACGAGGGTGAGGCAGGCCGAGCGCATGAGGTCGTCCAGCCGCGGGCCCCAGGAAGAGGCGAAGCAGCGGTGGAAGATGCTGACGATCGAGTCGACCGCGAACGCCGGGTCCGGTCCGGCGAGGACGTTGAAGCAGGGCGGATTGCCGGGTTCGGCCGGGTCGAAGAGGACCGTCCGGTTGATGGCGCGTTCGGGCAGGCGGTCGAGTACGTCGTCGATCAGGTCGCCCTTGGGGTCGATGACCAGGGCGCCTCGGCCGGCATGGGCGTCAGAGAGGATGAGGTTGGCCAGGAAGGTGGACTTGCCGACACCGGTCTGTCCGAGGACGTGAAGGTGCTGGCGGGCCGAAGCCACCGTGACCCCCACCGGGCGCGGGTGGCCGGTCTCCGCGTCACCCAGGACACGGATGTCCTGTCCGTACATGGGGACATCAGGCGCGGGCGGGATGGGTCGGGCTCCGGCTCGTGTGACGCCGGGAGCAGCCTGGTCGTAAGGCAGGTGGGCCAGCGCGGCCAGCTCATCGACGGCCAAGAGGTAGCCGCAGTTCATGCGGCGCTTCGACATGCGCCCGGGTAGATCAAGGCCGCGCAGGCGGCGCAAGTACTGATGACCGGAGGCGAAGAGCGCGAAGGTGGCGGCGATCTCGTGGGCACGACCACGGAGCCGGTCCGAGGCGTCAGGCCGGTCACTCGTCACGGCGTACGAGATCTGGACAGAGAAGCGCGGCTGATTCGCCTTGGCGAGGATGGCCCGGATCTCCTCAGCACGCTCGGGGAACAACCGCGACAGCTCACCGGGCCGGCTGTGATGCAGCCCGCCCGGAGTGATGACGTCGAACAAGTCAGCCCGAAGGCTGCTGGACCTGCCGTTCCGCAGCGCTGAAGCGGCGCGGTGCGCGGCTGACAGCCGCCGCCCGGTCACCGGGCGGACCAGAACCTGGACGGCGGCGTGCTCGCCCTGGCGCAACCCCGAGAGCGCACCGAGGAGCGCGCGCAGCGGATCGTTGCGGTGCGCGGTCATGAGCGGGTAGTGGTCGGGCCGAGCCAGAACCATCCGCCCTCGGGAAACGACAGCACCGCGCGACGGGAGAGCTTCAGCCGGACGAGTGGTCACGGCCGCACCCGGCCAGGCCGACCGGATCGCCTTCTCCACCAGCCCAGGCGGCACGCCCCCCGGCACCCACACCTGCACCCGGACCCCGGCCGCATCAGCCACGTACTCCCAGGCCAGATGAGGCTGACCGAACAAGACCCGCTTCCAGCGCGGCGCGGTCAGCCCCATCACCTGCGACCACCAGGCAGCCGCGCTCCCGGCCTCGACCTGCGGCGGAACCGCGATCTCGACCAGCCGAGCGTTACGGCCGAAGCGCGCGTTGCGCCACCGCCAGAGGACGGCCTCAGCCGCGCTGAGACCGGCGGCACCACCGATGACGGCTCCCCAGAGCCCTGGATCGGCGATCATTCCGCCGGGTCCGTGGTGGCGAGCGCGTGCTCGGACGTACTGGCGACGGCGACGAAAGCGGCGCGATCTCCGACGCCCCCGCACACCAGTCCCTCGCCCTGTCCGGCCGACAACAGGAAGAGCCGTTCTCCTTCGGTGAGGTCGAAGGCTTCGGCGATCTCGTCGATGGCCTGCGGTGCCTGCCGCAGCAGGACCTGCGTACTGGCGTTGGATACGACAGCCTTCCCGAGGTCAGAGCCGAGCAGATCAGCGGCGTCCTGGGTGACGACGGCGAGCCCGGCCCAGTGCTTGCGGGCGGACTTGGCCAGCCGGTAGAGGAACCTCGCGCCCTCGTTCTCGCGCATCAGCGTCCACGCCTCGTCGACCACGACCAGGCGGCGTCGCCGATCGGCGGGGTTGGACACGCGCCGCCAGATCGCGTCGAGCGCCAGGAGCATCCCGACCGGCCGGGTCTCCTCGGGCAGGTCCCGCAGCGAGAACACGATCAGGTGACCGTCCGGCCGCGTGGTGGTCGGGCCGGCGAACAGGCTCCGGTAGGACCCGGACACGTACGGCGCGAGCCGCGCGGCCAGCTCGGACGCCTCCGGCGCGTCGGTGGCGTCCAGCATCGTCACCAGGTCGGCGAGCAGCGGCGCGGGACGCTTCCACGTGCGCCGATCCGAGGTGATGCCCTGAGCCGCGTAAGTGGCGATCACCGCCTTGTCCAGAACGGCCTTCGTCGCGGCAGTGAGCGGTTCACCGAGCATGGTCGCGACCAGCGTCTGGAAGAACATCGCGCGGCGGTCGAGCGCATCTTCGTCGGCGGAGGCGGGCAGGTCGAACGGGTTGAAGCACACCCCTGGCGTGCCGAGCCCGAGGACGGTCCCTCCGACCGCGTCCGAGAGGCGGCGGTACTCGTCCTCGGGATCGACCACGCACACCTCGACCTGGTGGAACAGCAGCCGCAGCACCTCCAGCTTGGTGAAGTACGACTTGCCCGCCCCTGACCTGGCGATCGTCACGGAGTTGTAGTTGTCGTGAGCGAACCGATCCCACAGCACGACGCCGGAGGAGTACGCGTTCAGCCCGATCAACACCGGCGTCTCGCCGAGCCGGGGCCGCAGATCAGGCGAGGCGAACGGGAACGCCGCCGCGAGCGCCGAGGTGTCGAAGGTCCGGCGGGTCTTCAGCGTGTCCGTGCCGAGTGGAAGTGTGGCCGTCCATCCCTGCATCGCCCGGAACGTCGTCGGCTGCGCGTCGAGCAGCAGCGACGCCGCCAGCGCCTTGACGTGCTGCACCTCCGCCTCCAGCTCCTCGGCATCCGCGGCGTGCACCGTGAGATAGAGGCCGACCCGGAACAGCCGGCCATGCCCTCTGGCGAGGGACGCGGCCAACTCAGCAGCGTCATCGGCAGCGGCCTCAGCGGCGAAGTCCGGCATCCGGGCGCTTGCGGAGGCGGACTCCAGGCGGGCGAGCTGGCGGCGCAGGCGCTGGGCGGCAATCAACGGCGGAATCGGCTCGATGTGCAGGGACACGTCGAGGTGCCCTGGATAGCCGGTCAGCGGTTCGAGCCAGCCCGCGCCGACCTCCCGTGGATACCCGGCGATCGCGAACGACGCGCACAGGCCGTCCGGGAACTCGACTGACCGGGCGTTGACCTTCAAGGACGACGGGCCGGGCAAGGCAACGGCGGTACGGGCCAGCTCCTCGTCGCCGCCGGCAGGCCGGGTGAATCTCATTGAGCCCCCTCTCCAAGCGTGATCGGCTCATCTGGACGGGCGACCCCGACCGGTTCGGGACGACGCGGCGACAGCGACCGTACGAGCAGATCGCGAGCCTCCTCAGCGCCCACGACGACGGCCTGAACACCGAGGCCGAGCAGGGAACGTACGGTCTCCTCGGCGCGACGCATCACGATGGCCGCCGAGCTGTCCCGCCGAGCCGCACGCCGGGACCTCCGCGTGAACCCGGGCGGCTGCTCGGTGTCCTGGTGACGAAGGACGACCAGAACATCCCGCGTCAGCAGATCCCGAGTGGCGCCCAGCTCGCCGAGGAACTCGGCATGCTGCCTCGCCGCCTGCTCAAGCGCGGGATCGGCCAGCCGCCAAGCTGCACCCTCGATCACGTCGGCGAGGTCAGACAGATCAACCGGCCGCGCCTGTAGAAGGATCTGCACGGGCGCGTCCAGCGAGTTCAACCACCCGGCGAACACCCCGACCAGCGCCGCCTGCTCCTCGCCCGTCCGCAACCCGAACGCCACGGTCCCGGCACGGACGACAGCAACAGTCCCGCCTTCCGCGAGCTCCATGACGCCGTCTTCACGGATCGCCCGGACCGGGAGCCGCAACGCACCTGGTAGACGGCCCCGGACCCGGCACCAGGCCGGCGGCGGGAGAACTCTTTCCTCGGTGGTGACCAGCTTGCGGTCCCGCCGCAGGTGGCCGATGGCGTGCAGGACGAGCCGGTCGAGGCTGAGCCCGTCCCGCCTGCCGAGCGCCAGCGCGCATCCGCAGGCGATCAGCGGCAGGATGATCGCGACGAGCACCGGGAGAGGCAGCCGGTCGCCGGCTATGAGGTACACCCAGGCAGCCAGCACCCCGGTCCCGCCCAGGATCGCGACCTGCCGGACCGTCAGGTTCGCGAAGAGCTTGTCCGGCATCTCGACATCGGCTGGAATTTTCGCGACCAGCCGTTCTTTACTTGCGTGGCGCACGACGTGCCGCCCTTCTGGGAAGACGAGGCATCTGAAGCCGCAACGAGACCTGAGACGGGCGCGGCAGTGAACGACGGGGCTCAGAAGGCACGGCCCCATTGGGAGGCCGGTCGCGCCGGACAACGGGTCGGGGACGCGGCGTCGGCTGCGGACGGCCAACGGGCTGCCCTCTATCGGTGGGCGCTGGTGGGGATGCACGGTGAACCTGCGCATCCTCACCGCCCGGACGGCGGTTGTCGGCGGTCGTCCCCGGTGGACGACGCGGATGGCGTGGCATGCCCGGACGTGGCCCGCCCGCGTTCGGCCCCGATCCACCGCTCGGACCTCCGCCAGGAGGGCCGCTGGGCCCGCCTTTGCCGCTCGGTGAGGTGGGCGGCTTCGGAGGCTTGGGCCGGCGCGCGGCGCGGGCGGCATTGAGCCCCTTGCCGAGGAGCATGTTCAGCCCGCGATAGACGATCAGCGACTTCACCAGCCGTGAAAGGGCCCGAGGCTTGCTCGCCTGCCAGATGGTCCGAGCGACCCAGCCAGGGATCTTGAGCAGGACGAACAGCAGGCAGATGGCCATGAGCAGGTCGGTCATGTCCGCCGTACTCGGAAGCCAGAACGAGTCGTCGTCGGCTGGATTGGCGGAGAACAGCAGTTGCAGCGCCGTGACGAGCACGAGCGACTGGCACATCTGGATCGCGAGCAGCCCGGCGAACGCCCGCCACCACAACCGCGCGATCCCCTCGGTGACGGGCAGCGCATGAAGGACCAACGCGAGCGGGGCCGCCACGATCACGACCATGGTGAGCGCGATCCGAACGATGTAGGTGAACAGCACACCAACCGCCAGGACGATCACCACGAGCGCTACGAAGGCGAAGAACACGCCCTTGAGCACGATGCCCGCGAGAACCGCCTTCTTGATCGCGTCGAACACCAGCGTCGGATCGATCCGTTCGGCCCCATCGATCAGGAACGCCTGGCTCAGCCCGTTCGCCAGAGTGATCGCGTACTTGATGGCGATCAGGCTGAGGTTCGCGGCCAGGAACGCCCACACGAGCCGCGGCAGCAGTTCCCGCGCCGAGGTCCCGCCGGGCAGCGCCTGCCCGACCACGAGCATCACGCCCGCGACCGTCACCAGCAGCACGAAGCAGGTGTTCGCGATCGTCCGCGACAGCTCCCACAACTGCTTGGCCCGCGCCATCTCGGGAGAATCCAGCTCCGGCGTCGCCAGTACGGTCGAGCCGAGCGACTCGAACACCGGCTTGGTCGCCGACTCCACAAGATGCGTGAACCACTCGTCCATCGCCAGCCGCGTCTTGCACGCCACATCGATGAACCCGCAGTCCAACTCCGGCTCTGCCGGCGACGAGCTGGGCGTGGCAGAAGGTGTAGGAGTCGGTACGGGCGTCGCAGGTGCGGCACCGGCGACCCCGCTGAGCAGCACCGAGACGAGCGCCGCCGTACCGACCGCCAGCAGAGCGAACAACCCGAACGCTCTGAGGCGGGCCAAGGCCGCCACGTCAGGCCCCCACGATCCGCTGCAGAATCCCCACCAGGACCGGAGCGAGCATCGCCACTCCGAACCCGAGCGCCCCGTACCGTAGCGTCTTCTTGGCGGCCTCGACCTCCCCAGGGTCACCGCCGGCCAGGATGTACCGGACGCCGCCGATGGTGAAGAACAGCGTGGCCAGGCCGACCAGCAGCCCGATCACCACGTTGCGCAGGTTGGTGATGACCTGGTCAAGCGAGGCCGAGGCCAGCCTAGTCATCGCCTCGGCGACGCCGGGCACGGTCAGCGCGGCCACCAGGCAACCGGCGGTCCAGAGCGCTGAAGCGGCGGCACGCCGGGCCCAGCTCGTACCTGCTGGAACCCGGACAACGAACAACGGACAAGGCCGAAACGGCTTCATGACATGGCTCCCCGAGACGTAAGGGTCTTGAGCTGGGCCGCCAGCCGCGATCACAGGCCCGAGGCGGGCCGGGATGGGTGTCCTCCTTCAAAGGACTAGGGACGATGAACTCGATGGGAACGGGCAACCGCCCCCCAGTGCTCCGCCCCGAGCCGCGATCACGGCTGACATGGATGAACCACCGATTCAACAGGCGAGATTGGAGGCCGGCCCGTCACAGCTGACCGAGACTTGACCCTCCTCGATCGCCCGCGCCAGCCGCGCCTCGGCCGCCCTCCGCCGCTTGTACAGCCGATCCGCCGGCACCCCGAGCCGCCCCGCGTACGCCCGCAACGCCTGCCCCTCCAGACGCGTCGCGTTGATCAGCTTCGCCTCATCCGAGCTGATGACCCGGCACCGAACAGCCTCGGCAAGCACCATGAACGGCTCCCCGTCGAGAGCCACAGGCTCCGGCACATCGGCGCAGATCTCGACGGACGAGCACTCCCGCGCCCGTACTCGAAGCGCCCCCTTCTTCGCCCACAGCAGCAGCCGAGGCAGGATGTTCGGCCGATCGAGATCGATCCGGCGAAGCTGCGCGACGAAGTACGTCACCATCTCCGAGACGATGTCCTCAGCCACGTGCGCAGGGCACCCCTGCGTGGTCCGCGCGGCCAGATTCTTCAACCCCGGCATCGCCACCCCGACGCACCCGATCACCCAGGCGGGGTCGTCGGCACGCGAGCGTCGTACGAGATGCGCCCAGACCGCGTCCTTGAGTTCGTCGCCGGCCTGTGGCTTGAGCAGCAGCTCCTTCAGCTCAAGCAGGTCGATCGGACGTTCAGGTAGTCCGTACCCGATGGCGCGGCCGTCCACGGAGAGTGGCCTCGGACCGGTGACCAGCAGATGGAACGCCTTGTCCGCCGCACGCAGCGCGTTCTCGTTGAAGTGCGTCGAGGACGTGTTGTCTTTCAGAGCCATGGGGTCTCCCCGGGTCGAGCTGGATCGGTGAATCCAGGTCTCGACCACGGGTTGGGAGAAGCTCCGAGCGTCAGCGGCAGAAGCGCGGACACCACAATGCGCCGCCGACCCTCCCATCTCTCCTCTGACCTGCGGAGACGGTCAGAGCCCACGCTCACGCCCAAGAATTTCGCCAAGCCGCCCGAGCTGTTCTTGGCCTGCTGTCCGGAGTCGCGCGAGATGTCCCGTCAAAGGATCGTCAAAGCCGGTCGGCTATGGTCAGCGGGGAGGCGGCTTGGAGGGCCTGAGCGGTCTCGGACGCCTTGTCAACGGCATCGCTCAGCTGCGAAAGCAGGGCACCCGCAAGCGCAACGCTCAGCAACAGCCCCATCGCCTTCGCGGTCCCGATGAGCGTGCCACGCACCCAGTGCTTTTCTTCGGATGGGTCTTTCCATACGCCGAAGCGGATCGCCTGCCAGGCCAGAACGAAGGCGGCCGCTGCGGCGTATTGGTACCCCACTTGCCAGCCACGTGTCGTGATGACCGACAGACCTACCGAGACGAGCCCCATCGCGAAGGCGACGAGGGTGAGCCGAGTGGCGCGAACGACCCGTGGCATGCGGTCCGCGATGCCGAGGGGTATCTCCACTGGTGCGCGCTTGGGGATGAGATCTTTCAAGCGCAATGCGCGGAACCGGCGAGCTCCGGCACGCCAGCTGGTGATGAGCTCGCGTTTTCTTCTCCATACCAGCTTCAGAGGCTTGGCGATCCCCTTGTAGAAGAGGAAGGTTTCGCGGTTGGACATGAGGGATACGAAACCCACTCCTCTGATGTCCGTACGATCTTCGTACTGGCCGTTTCTGGTTTTCCGCTGCCAGCGCGGGATGTCCTGTATCACGTGACCGTCTGACATGACCCGGCCTGGCTTCTTGTGGTGCCTACAGTATTTCCACTCGCCAGGAACCGGGGTCCTGCACGGCTTGTCCGAGCGTGCTTGCTGTGTGTGATAGTACTTGCAGGTCACCGGCCATACCCGGCCTCTAAATATCCATAGTGCCAACCGTAATATCACCATGAAAGGTAAGAATAAAAGTGCCAGGATCAGAGGCCAGGGTATTGGGCTGACCGTATCAAGCCATCTAGCGAAGATGGAAAGGAGCTGTCCCATGAGCTCCAGGAAGTCCGCCATCTCCCCATGAAGCCACCGAGTTGCTGTTCCGTGTAGGCAAGAATGGGGTCCGAATCTGGTGAGGTTTTGCTCAGAGAAGTGAACACCGCAAAGCATTTGCATTGCTGGTCGATTCGCGGTCGGTAGCGGTCTCGCGACAAAGTGTTATGGCGAGTGCGTCGTGCGTGGGGGAAGCGTTGCGGTCTTGGCCGCCGAAGCACGTGTAGGCGGACCTCAGGGTTGCGCTGAAGGCCGGGGCCGTTCCAACCACAGCTGATCACGGGGTGTTTCAGTGCATGGGAACGGGGGACCGTCGCGGGTCATCTCAGATGAGCAACAACGAAAGATCGCGATCGAAGCGGTCGCGGGCGACCGAGAGGCGGCTGGTGCCGCTCTCGGTGTGGTTGTGTTCCGACGCTGGATACGGGGCGCCCAAGGCGAAGGACCAGCCGCCCGTTGCCGAGGCGGTATGTGAGCGGCATCGTCAGGCAGTCGGGCGGGAGCTGGCGCGGCATCTGATCGGTGCCTGCACTCGTCCGGGCTCAGTCGTCGCGGACGTTTTCACGACGAGTGAGACGGTCCTCGTCGCGGCGGCGGAGATGGGACGGCTGGGCATCGGGCTCGCTCCGCGGCTGCCGGTCGCACAGCACCTTGTCAGTCGGCTGCGGCAGGATCTCGCGGCAGATCAGCGGGCCGCTGTAAGGCTGCGTCCGCATGGGCCGCAGGCGCTCCGAGAGGCGCTGCTCGGTCTCGAGAGCCGGGTTGAGCTGCTGATCGCGGCTCTTCCTCCGTATCCGGAGCTCGGACGGTCGATCGGTCCGGCAGAGGGCTCCTGCCCTACGTGCCGGGCCGAGCAACCGGGGCTCGAGGTGACGCACCTGGATCGTTTCCTGGAGGATGCGCGGCATGTTCTAGCGCCGGATGGCCACTTGGCGGTGATCACGACTGCTCGGTATGAGCACGGCAGGCTGGTGGACCAGGCGCCGGGGATCATCCAGCGGGCGGCACGGGCCGGGCTCACCTACCTTCAGCACGTCATCGCGTTGCGGGTCCCGATCGAAGGCGATGCGCTCGTCGTTCAGCCTGGCCCGGCGGAGCTGGCGCAGCTTCGCCGGGTGCAGTCGGCGGAGTTGCCGCCGGTGGTGTCGGTGCATGCCGACGTGTGTCTGTTCGCTCGTAGCGGCGGGGGGGCTCGGTGAGCGCGAGTATGGTGCCGTCGGTGCTGGCCACGGGGCAGTTGCAGTCGCGTGTTCAACGCCAGGGCCGGTATGTCCCAGAGTCGATGAGGCACCCAGGCAAGATGCTGCCGTCGATCGCCTCCCGGGTCGTATCCACGTTCACCGAGCCGGGGGATCTGGTCGTGGACCCGATGTGCGGGATCGGGACCACTCTGGTGGAGGCGGTGCACCTGGGGCGGCACGCGGCGGGGATGGAGTACGAGGCGGACTTCGCCGGTCTTACGGCTGCGAACGTTCAGCATGCTCGCTCGCAGGGCGCTACAGGCTTCGCCAGGGTGGCTTGTGGGGACGCACGGAACATCTCGACGGTGTTCGCAAACCTACGGGGCTTGGCCGCGTTGGTGCTGACGTCTCCGCCCTATGGGGAACGGACCCACGGTCATGTCCGGTGCGGAAGTCGCGAAGGTGGCGGACCGGTGGAGAAGTCGAATCACCGGTACTCCACCGACAAGGGCAATCTCGCTCATCAGAGACTGCCCCGGCTGATGGAGGGGTTCGGGCAGATCCTGGCTGGCTGCGGGGAACTGTTGCGGCCTGGTGGTGTGGTCGCGATCACTGTCCGGCCGATACGAGTCAACGGAGGGCTCGTTGACATCCCCGGTCGCGTGATCGAGACGGCAGAAGCCGCCGGCCTGGTTCTCGTGCATCGCCTGGCGGCGCTGCTGTGTGGGCTGCGTGACGGCGAGCTGGTGAACCGGGCGTCGTTCTTCCAGATGCTGGAGACCTGGAGGGGCCGGGAGAAAGGGCAGCCGGTGTGCGCTGCCGCTCATGAGGATCTTCTCATTCTGCGCAAGGAGGGGAACCAGCGGTGAGGGCCGCCTTCTCCGGCAGCACGGCGATGTCCACAGGCTGTGTGCAACCGCCAGTCGCCGGACGAGTGGAGAGTCGTGTCCAGGCGGTGATTGACATCCGTCGTCGAGGCGAGCGGTCATGTATCGCTGTCGGGGGCGGGCGGGCCCGTAGGGCCCGATCCGGTCGGCGGTGGGCTCGGGGACTCGTTCCGAGCCGGGGCGGGCTGTGAGCGGCGCAGGTGGCCGGCTGCGTGTGGTGGTGCCGGGGGAGGAGCTGAAGCTCACCCCCGGCGCTGCCGGGGTGCTGCTGCGGATCCTGCTCAAAGCCGCCGCCCGTGCGAAGCAGTCGCAGGCCGAGAGGAAAGGGCAGGAGAAGTGACGATCAGGTTTGGCTTCTACGGTCGGGTGTCAACGGAGGACAACCAGGATCCGGAGGCGTCACGGGCTTGGCAGTTGCATCGGGCGCGGGCGCTGATTGACAGCCGGGGCGGGGAGATCGTCGCCGAGTTCTTCGACGTCGACAAGTCCCGTTCGATTCCCTGGCAGCTTCGGCCGCACGCGGCGGCGCTGATCGAGGAGTTGAAGGATCCGCGGCGGGGCTTCGATGCGGTGGTGATCGGGGAGCCGCAGAGGGCGTTCTACGGCAACCAGTACAGCCTGACCTTCCCGTTGTTCGAGCACTTCGGAGTGCCGCTGTGGGTGCCCGAGGTCGGCGGGCCGATCGATCCGGCGAACGAGGCCCACGACATGATCATGGGTGTCTTCGGCGGGTTGTCGAAGGGCGAGCGGAACCGGATCAAGATTCGGGTACGGGCTGCGATGGCGGCTATCACGGCCACGGAAGGCAGGTTCCTGGGTGGGCGGCCGCCCTACGGCTACACCCTTCAGGACGCCGGTCCGCATCCGAATCCGGGTAAGGCGGCTGACGGCCGGAGGCTGCGACGGCTGGTGGCTGATCCGGTCACGTCGCGAGTGGTGCGGTGGATCTACAGCGAGTTTCTCAAGGGACGGGGCTACCTGGACATCGCCGAGGACCTGACATTGCAGGGCGTCTTGTCGCCGTCGGCCAGCGACCCGGGCAGAAACAAGCACCGGGACCAAAGGGCCTGGTCGAAGTACGCCGTCCGCGTGATCCTCACCAACCCGCGCTACACCGGCCACCAGGTATGGAACAAGCAGCGCAAGGACGAGGTCCTGCTGGACGTGGAGAACGTCGCGTTGGGGACGACGACCAAGCAGAGGTGGAATGCCAAGGATCAGTGGATCTGGTCAGAGCATCCCGTGCACGACGCGATCGTGAGCGTCGAGGTGTATCAGCGCGTCCAGGAGATTCTCGCCGAGCGGGCGCGTGGCCGGTTCAGCCACCGTCCCCATCCGACTCGTCGCCCGTACGCCTTCCGGGGCGTGCTGTTCTGTGGGTACTGCGAGCGTCGGATGCAGGGCAGTTGGAACAACCGGCAGGCGTACTACCGGTGCCGCTTTCCTGCCCAGTACGCCATCACCAACGAGCTGGACCATCCGAAGGTCGTGTACCTGCGGGAGGCGGAGATCCTGGATGAGGTGGATGGCTGGCTGGGGACCGAGTTCGGTTCCGACAGGCTGGAACACGTGATCGCGGCGATGGCCGAGCAGGCGATCGATCCGAACGAGGCCGCGCTGATCGATCTGCGCAAACGGCTGGCGAAGTGTGATCGGAAGCTCAATCAGTACCGCTCCGCGCTCGACGCGGGAGGTGACCCGATCGGAATCTCCTCCTGGATCAACGAGACCAAGAACGAGCGTGCTCGGCTGGAGGGGGAGCTGAAGGCGGTCCCGGCCGCGCAGCGCATCACCGTCGCCGAGATCAGGTCGATGATCGGAGAGGTCGGGGATCTGGTGCGGCTCATCGGGGAAACTGATCCGAATGACAAGGCCAAGCTCTACAGCCAGCTGGGCCTGAAGCTCACGTACTACCCGGAAAAGCAGTATGTGGAGGCCCGGATCAATCCGGAACCCCCACATGTGCGTTCAGTGTGTGTCCGAGGGGGGACTTGAACCCCCATGCCCATCACTGGGCACTAGCACCTCAAGCTAGCGCGTCTGCCTATTCCGCCACCCGGACTTGGTGCCTGCACGTGGGACCGTCATCCCGCGTCGGCTCCGTAAGGTTAGCAAACTCTGAGCACTGAGTCATACCGAGAAACCGGGGCCGGTTCGCCGAGGGGGCGGGATGGGGGGAACGGGGGCTCGGGATGGGGGTTCCGTGGGGCTCGGGGGAGGGGGATGGGTGGGTTGGGGTGGGTCTGCGTACTGGGGAGTTGGGGAATTTCTGGCCGTCGGCTGAAAAGGGCTTGCGGCAACTTTGGGTGCTGCTACGGTTACGGATCGTTGAGGGGTGAGTCCACGGACCGGCCTCACATCGTGAGGCCGGTTCTGGAGCTTTGGAGGGCACATGACGCGCGAGGCGGACAGGCAGGTGCGGGCTTCGGCCCCGGCTGCTCGCCGCCCGCGTGTCGCCATCTCAGCGCAGGGCGTGACCATCGACCGGGCGGACCGGATGGCGCGGTTCGCGGCCGGCGCCCGGCGAGTCATCCTTCGTGCAGCCGCCACCGGGGTCCTCGTGGCCGCAGGGTGGCTGCTCGCTGTTCTGTTCGGCATGCTCACCGCCGCTCCGGCGGCCGCGGACTCCACCGCGGCGACAGGGGCGGCGGCAGAGACCGGATCCCAGGCTTCGGAGGCCGGCTCTCTTGATGAGACCGCGTCCCAGGCTCATCGTTCACTCACCAGCCCCGTGACGGCGTCAGTCAACGCCGAAGCCATGGCGGGGCGCACGGTCGACGGCCTCAACAGCCAGCAGGATCCTGGCCTGCCGTCACCGTCCAGCGCCGGAAAGATCCTGGACACCAACGGTTTGGTGCCCAACGGCGGTGGCAGCGGGCCGTTCGGGCCCGTTGCGGGGGACGTCGCGAGGTCCGCTTTCGACCCGCGGCTCGAGGCCGGTCGCGCCCCTCTGGCGCGCCTGCTTCCCCCCGTCGTCCGCACAGCGGCGGACGACCCCTCTTTCTCACCTGACTGATCCCGCGAAGGTCCGGGGCGCGGGCCGGCCACAGCCCGGCCGCCCACCGGACCGCGAAGAGCGCGGCTTCCCGGATCGAGCTCTCCGGAGCGAGCGCTGCTTCCCAGTACGAACGCGGCGGCGAAGCGTGCCGGTTCACCGGCAGCGCAGGCGCATCAAGGCGCCACCGCAGCTCGCCGCCCGCGGGTGAAACCAACGTCAGTTCACGCGGTTCGCGCATCCCCTGGGTCTCCCGCTGCACGCGGTGACAACGCGTGGAACGTACGGCGTCCCAACAGCCGTGCCCCGGGCAAGGCGCGCGAGACCGATTCACATCATCCCCCCAGAACCACTAGGAGCATCCATCATGCGTACGTGGGCGAAGGCATCGAGCCCTGCTGCTCTGCTGGCCGTGGCCGTCATGTCGTTCGGCGGCGGCACCGCGCTCGCCGACACCTCCGGCAACGGGTCCGTCGGCGGCGGCAACCAGGTCGACCTGCCGATCTCGCTGCCGATCGACATCAGCGGCAACGCGATCGCCGCCGTCGGCAAGTCGGAGGCGACCTCGCAGGGCGGCGCGGAAGTCGTCAGCACCGGCCGTAACGGCATCCCCAACAAGACGTCGGGCAACGGCAGCGTGCTAGGCGGCAACCAGGTCAACGCGCCCATCAGCGTCCCGGTCAACGCGTGCGGCAACGCCGTCTCCCTGATCGGCAAGTCCGACGCGGGCTGCAAGGGCGGCTCGACCGTCCGCACCCACGGCAAGGGCGGGGCCGGCGGCAACCGCACGTCGGGTGACGGCAGCGTGCTCGGCGGCAACCAGATCACCGCGCCCATCTCGGCCCCGATCAACGCCTGCGGCAACGCGGTGGCCATCTTCGGCGACGCGACCGCGGGCTGCAAGGGCGGCGCGACGGTGCACAACACCGGCAAGGGCGCGGGCGGCAACCGTACGTCCGGCAACGGCAGCGTCCTCGGCGGCAACCAGGTGGTGGCGCCGGTCAGTGTGCCGATCAACATCTGCGGCAACTCGGTCGCCGTGGTGGGCCGGGCGTTCTCCGGCTGCCAGGGCGGCTCGTCGGTCACCAACAACGGCGGGCCGGGCAACCGCTACCACACCCGCCACCAGGCGCCGGGGTCCAGGGGCAACGACACCGACGGGCGCTTCGGCGTCGGGAGCGGCAACCAGGTCATCGCGCCGATCAGCGTGCCGATCGACGTCTGCGGCAACGCCGTGGGCAACGCCTCGGCCGGGTGCCGCGGCGGGTCGAAGGTGGAGCAGTCGGGGCAGTCGGGCGCCGGTGGCAACCGCACCTCGGGTGCGGGCGGTGTCCTGAGCGGTAACCAGGTCGTGGCGCCGATCACCGCGCCGGTCAACGTCTGCGGCAACGCGGTGGCGTTGGTCGGGCACGCGTTCGCCGGGTGCAAGGGCGGCGCCACGGTGAAGAACCCGGCGCGGGGCGCGGGCGGCAACCGCACGTCGGGCGCCGGCGGCGTGCTGGCCGGCAACCAGGCGGTCGCGCCGATCACGGCCCCCGTCAACGCCTGCGGCAACGCGGCCGCCGTGCTCGGCCTCTCGCGGGCCCAGTGCCACGGCGGTGCGGGCGTCCACCCGCAGCACGGGGTCGGCGGCGGCAACAACCGCACCTCGGGCGCGGGCGGCGTGCTGAGCGGTAACCAGGTGGTGGCGCCGATCACCGCGCCGGTCAACGTCTGCGGCAACGCGGCGGCGGTCCTCGGTGACGCGGCGGCCGGCTGCCTCGGCGGCGCCCGGGTCGGCAAGCCGGGCCACCAAGGGCCGAGCAGGTTCGACCGCTTCGCCCGTACCACGACCAAGTTCGCGGCGGCCAAGGGCGGCCTGCTGCCCATCGCGCCCGCCCTGCCGGTGCTGGGCGGCGGCGGTCAGGAGGTCGGCGCCGCGGCGGCCGGCCTCGCCCAGGGGCTGCCCGCCACCGAGGTCACCAAGCACCTGCCCGGCGCCGGCGACCTGAGCGGCGTCACCCGCGGGCTCGAAGGCGTCGGCAACGTCAAGGAGGCCACCAAGCCCGCCGCGACCCCGCAGATCCCCGTCGTCGAGGACGTCTCCAAGACCCTCGGCCTGCCCCCGCTCCCCGAGCTGCCCGGCCTGACCCAGGCTCCGGCCACGCCGAAGCGCAAGCACGCCGCCGCCCCCGCCGACCACAAGCGCCGCACCGCTCCGTCCAGCCCCATTTCGGCGCTCTCCCCGGCGACCGACCTGGTCGCCTCCACCCCGGCCGGCAGCACCATCGCCTCGGCCACCCGCAGCCTGCCGATCGGTGGCATCGGTCTCATGAGCGCCGAGCAGCCGGCGGGCGTCACCGGGATGAACGGCGGATCTCTGATCGCCCTCGTGTTCGGCGGCATGCTGGCCGCTTCCGCGACGCTGTTCGCCTCTGCTCGCCGGTTCCGGCTCGGCCGTAAGTAGCAGCAAGGAGGTACTTATCTGAGGTACCTCTACGTTCATCCACTACCTGGTTGAACTTTGCCCGTTCCGGGGGCGCGGCCCGGGACGGGCAAAGTCATGCCCGGTGGTCACAGGGTGCGGCGAACTCGCATGATCTTTCTGCGCAGGCGTACGTGACGGCTGCCGTCGGGGTGCACCCGCACGCGCGCCAGCTCCCACTGTCCGTACTCTGCGTGTTCGGTCAGCAGCTGACGTGCTGCTTCGCGAGTGAGGTCGCGCGGAATGAAGATATCCATGTAGGAGTAGTCGAGCACAACGATTAGTCTCCAGGGTGGGTCAGGGCGCCTTGCCGCTCGATGAGCCTTATTCTGCGTGCTTGTGGGTGGACCCGGAAGCTAGTGGGTAGCCCGGGGGAAGGAAAATTCCGCGAGTCGGGTTACCTTTCAGTCTGTGCCGACTCCCGGCAGGGGGATTTGCAAGCGAACAGCGAGGTAGGAAGCAGCGTGCCAGCCAAGAACGGCAGCGCCGGCGGAACACGCCTGGTGATCGTCGAGTCGCCCGCCAAGGCGAAGACGATCGCCGGGTACCTGGGGCGCGGCTACATCGTCGAATCGAGCATCGGTCACATCCGCGACCTGCCGGAGAAGGCCGACGACATCCCCGAGAAGTTCAAGGGGGCGCCTTGGGCACGTCTCGGTGTGAACGTCGAGCACGGGTTCGAGCCGCTGTACGTCGTCAACCCCGACAAGCGTTCCCAGGTGGCCAAGCTGCGGCAGCTGCTCAAAGACGCCGACGAGCTCTATCTCGCCACTGACGAGGACCGCGAGGGCGAGGCCATCGCCTGGCACCTGCGCGAGGTGCTCAAGCCGAAGGTCCCCGTGCACCGCATGGTCTTCCACGAGATCACCCCGCAGGCGATCCGCGACGCCGTGGCCAACCCGCGCGACCTCAACCTCCGCCTGGTCGACGCCCAGGAGACGCGCCGCATCCTCGACCGCCTCTACGGTTACGAGGTCAGCCCCGTGCTGTGGAAGAAGGTCAAGCCGAAGCTGTCGGCGGGCCGGGTGCAGTCGGTGGCGACGCGGCTGGTGGTGGAGCGCGAGCGCGACCGCATCGCGTTCACGCCGGCCCACTACTGGGACTTGCAGGCGCTGTTCGACACCGGCAAGGCCGAGGAGCGGCCGCGCGACTTCACCGGCACGCTGACCTCGGTCGACGGCAAGCGGGTGGCCCAGGGACGCGACTTCGCCAGCACCGGGCAGCTCAAGAGCGGCGCCGACGTGCTGCACCTGTCGGAGGCGGCGGCGGGCGAGCTGGCCGGGCGGCTGGCGGGCGTCTCGTTCGCGGTCAAGTCGGTGGAGCGCAAGCCGTACACGCGCAAGCCGTACGCGCCTTTCCGGACGACCACGTTGCAGCAGGAGGCCAGCCGCAAGCTGGGGTTCTCCGCGAAGTACACGATGCAGGTGGCGCAGCGGCTGTACGAGAACGGGTTCATCACCTACATGCGTACCGACAGCATCACGCTGTCGGAGACGGCGGTGGCCGCGGCGCGCTCGCAGGCGATCAAGCTGTACGGCTCCGCGTACGTGCCCGACAAGCCGCGCGTCTACTCCAGCAAGGTCAAGAGCGCCCAGGAGGCGCACGAGGCGATCAGGCCGTCGGGCGAGGAGTTCCGCACGCCGGGCGAGACCGGCCTTTCCGGCGACATGTTCCGGCTGTACGAGCTGATCTGGCAGCGTACGGTCTCGTCCCAGATGAAGGACGCGGTCGGCGAGTCGATCACCGTGAAGGTCGGCGGCAGGTCGTCGGCCGGCGAGGACGTCGAGTTCAGCGCGTCCGGCCGGACGATCACGTTCTACGGCTTCCTCAAGGCGTACGTCGAGGGGGCCGACGACCCGTCCACCGACCGCGACGACTCCGAGAAGCGGCTGCCCAACCTCGTGGAGGGCGACGCGCTCAGCGTGTCGCGCCTCGACGTGGCCGGCCACTCCACCAAGCCGCCCGCGCGTTACACCGAGGCGTCGCTGGTCAAGGAGCTGGAGGATCGCGAGATCGGGCGGCCGTCCACCTACGCCTCGATCATCGGCACCATCCTCGACCGGGGCTACGTGTTCAAGAAGGGCACGGCGCTGGTGCCTTCGTTCCTGGCGTTCGCCGTGGTCAACCTGCTGGAGCAGCACTTCGGCAACCTCGTCGACTACGACTTCACCGCCGATATGGAGAAGGTGCTCGACGACATCGCCAACGACCGGGCCGAGCGGGAGCCGGAGCTGCGGCGGTTCTACTACGGCGCCGACGGCGACGAGGGCCTGAAGGAGATGGTCACCGACCTCGGCGACATCGACGCCAAGGAGATCAGCTCGTTCCCGGTCAAGGGCACCGACATCGTGCTGCGGGTCGGGCGCTACGGCCCCTACCTCGACCGCGACGGCGCTCGCGTCAACGTCCCCGAGGACATGACGCCCGACGAGCTGACGGCGGAGAAGGCCGAGGAGCTGTTCTCGCGGCCGACCGGTGACCGTGAGCTTGGTCACGATCCGGTGACCGGGCACATGATCGTGGCCAAGGACGGGCGTTACGGGCCTTATGTGACGGAGGTCCTGCCGGAGCCGGCCGCCGACGAGGACGCGCCGAAGAAGCGGACGAAGAAGGCCGACGCGCCGAAGCCGCGTACGAGCTCGCTGTTCAAGACGATGTCCCTCGACACGATCACCCTCGAAGACGCGCTCAAGCTGCTGTCGATCCCGCGGGTCGTCGGCGAGCTGGAGGGCGAGGAGGTCGTGGCGCACAACGGGAAGTTCGGCCCCTACCTGAAGAAGGGCGGCGACTCCCGCTCGCTCTCCTCGGAAGAGGCCCTGCTGACGGTCACGATCGAGCAGGCCAAGGAGCTGTTCGCGCAGCCCAAGCAGCGCGGCAGGGGGCGGGCAGCGGCGGCGGCGCCGCTGCGCGAGCTGGGCGACGACCCCAACTCGAAGAAGCCGGTGGTGGTCAAGGAGGGGCGGTTCGGCCCTTACGTGACCGACGGCGAGACCAACGCGTCCCTGCGCAAGGGCGACACCGTCGAGGACATCACCATCGAGCGGGCCGCCGAGCTGCTGGCAGAGCGGCGGGAGCGGGCGCCCGCGCCGAAGAAGACCACGCGCAAGACGGCGGCCAAGAAGCCCGCGGCGAAGAAGCCCGCGACCAAGTCATAGCTTCGTCGGATTCGGCGGTCATCACCTGGTGGCCGCCGGACGTAGCATCGTCACTGTGTTCGTCCTGATCTTCGCCGGCGGCGTGCTGCTCGCGCATTACTACCTGTGGCGCCGGCTGGTGCGCGGCACCACCGGGCCCGGCCGGGTGCGCGTGTCGCTGACCCTGGCGCTGGTGCTGCTGCTCGCGGTCCTCATGGGGACGTTCATCGGGTCGCGGCTGGGGCTGGAGAGCTGGATCGCCTGGGCGGGCTATGTCTGGCTGGCGGTGATGTTCTACCTGGTGATCATCCTGGCGGTGCTGGAGATTCCGCGGGCGGTCGTGGGGGCGGTGCTGCGCAGGCGGGCTTCGGCTCCTCAGCCGGTTGCGGCGCCTGAGCCGGTTTTCGCCAGTGAGGCGGGCGGTGGCACGGCGACCTTGACCGGGGACCCGGCCGGATCCCCAGCCCCTGGTTCCGTGCCCGCTGGTTCTGTGCCGGCCGGTCCCGTGCCGGCCGGCACGGGACCGGCCGGCGGTGACATGAGCAGGCGGCTCTTTCTCGGGCGGGCCACCGCGGCGATCGCCGGGGTCAGCGCGGTCGGCACGGTCGCGTACGGCATGTCGAGCGCCCTGGGTGACCCCGTGATCGAGCCGGTCACGGTCAGGCTGCCCAAGCTCGACCCGCGTCTCAACGGCCTGCGGTTCGCGGTGGTCAGCGACATCCACCTCGGCCCGCTCACCGGCATCGGTCACACCCAGCGCATCGTCCGCATGATCAACGGGCTCGAGGCCGACGTGGTGGCCATCGTGGGCGACCTGGTCGACGGCTCGGTGGCACAGCTCGGCTCGCTGGCGCGGCCGCTCAAGGGCCTGGAGTCCCGTTACGGGGCCTATTTCGTGACCGGCAACCACGAATACTTCTCGCCGGAAGGCCCTGAGGAGTGGGTCGAGGAGCTGGGCGAGCTGGGCGTACGCTCGCTGCGAAACGAGCGGGTCGAGATCGCGCACCAGGGAGCCGTGCTCGACCTGGCCGGCGTCAACGACGTCGGCGGCGCGTCGAGCGGCGACGGCCCCGACTTCGCCAAGGCGCTCGGCGGACGCGCGGAAGGCCGGTCCACGGTGCTGCTCGCCCACCAGCCGATCCAGGTGAGCGAGGCCGCCCGGCACGGCGTCGACCTGCAGCTGTCCGGTCACACGCACGGCGGGCAGATCGCGCCGTTCAACCTGGTCGTGGGGTTGCAGCAGCCGGTCGTGTCGGGGCTCGCCACGGTGGACGGCGTGCAGGTCTACGTCACCAGGGGCGCCGGGTTCTGGGGGCCGCCCGTACGCGTGGGGGCGCCGCCCGAGATCAGTCTGGTGGAGTTGCGGAGCTGACTTGGGGTAATGAAGTGGTCACGTGACGCTCTGATGGCGTAGAGTATCCGCGCGGATACTCTCGGAGGGCGGTCATGGCTTCTTCCCCGGTGGAGCGGGCGTTCGGACAGGAGGTCGCGTCCTGGGCCCGGCGCGGCGGGTTGCTGTTCCGTCAGGCCAGACGGGCGGCAGATCTCAACCAGAAGGCGCTGGCCAGCGTGAGCGGCACGTCGCGCACCACGTTGTCGGCCTACGAGCACGGCAGGAAGTCGCCGACGCTGGAGACCGCCGGGCGCATCCTCGACGCGGCCGGGTTCGAGCTGGTGCTGGAGGCCAAGGTCGAATGCGTCGCCCGCACGACGGGTGACGGGCACACGTTCCACGTGCCCAGCCGGTTGCGGCGGCTGCCGGTCTCGGCGGCGCTGGGGGTCGCGCGGGTGGGCGGGCGCACGTACGAGCTGGCCGACCGCGACGAGCGGCGGGCCGCCTACACCGCGCTGCTGTGCGGCGGCGGGCCCGACGAGCTGCTCGCCCACATCGACGCGGTGCTGCTCATCGACCTGTGGAGTGAGCTCGCCCTGCCCGACGAGATCGCGGCGGCGTGGCGGCCCCTGGTGGAAACGGCGCGGCAAGAGGCCGGAGTGACACATCAATGAGGTTTTCGCGGGCCTATTCGAGGTGTGTAACCTGCGCCCGACTCTGTTGTCGTAATACCCTCAGCCACGGACGACCGGGAATATCCGGGCCGTCTCTTGACCACCCCCTTCCGGTCGACACCTGGATACGCTGAAATCATGACTGCCCCTGGCCGGAGTCGCCCGGCCCACGTGCTGGCCAATGCGCCGTTTCGACGGCTCTGGACGGCCATGTCGGTGTGCAGCCTGGGCGACTGGCTCAACCTGCTGGCACTGACCGCCCTCGCGGGCAACCTCACCGAGGGCGACTACCGCGTGCAGTCGCTGGCCGTCGGCGGCGTGTTCGTCGCCAAGATGCTGCCCGCGGTGCTGCTCGGGCCGCTCGCCGGGGTCTTCGCCGACCGGTTCGACCGGCGGCTGACCATGTTCGCGGCCGACCTGGCCAGGTTCGCGGTCGTGCTGTCCATCCCGTTCGTCAACAGCTACCAGTGGGTCATCGTCGCGACCATCCTGGTCGAGTGCGTCAACCTGTTCTGGGTCCCGGCCAAGGACGCCACGGTGCCCAACCTGGTGCCCAAGGCGCAGCTCGAGTCGGCCAACCGGCTCAACCTGCTGGTCACCTACGGCACCGCGCCGGTCGCCGCCATGCTCTTCGCGGCGCTGTCGGTGGCGGGCGACCTGATCGGCGGGGCGGTGCCGTTCCTCACCGGCCACGGCGCGACCGGCCTGGCGCTGATCGTCAACGCCTGCGCCTACCTCGTCTCGGCCGTCCTCATCTTCACCCTGCGCGACATCCCCAAGCGCGACGGGGCGATCTCCACGCCGTCCGTGCTCAAGCAGGTCATCGAAGGCTGGCGGTTCGTGGGCGGCAACCGCCTGGTGCGCGGCCTGATCATCGGCATGCTCGGCGCCTTCGCGGCCGGCGGCGCCGTGGTGGGCGTGGCCAAGATCTACGTCGAGGCGCTGGGCGGCGGCGACGCGGCCTACGGCGTGGTGTTCGGGGCGGTCTTCGTCGGCATGGCGCTCGGCATGTTCTTCGGGCTCAGGCTGCTGCGCGAGCTGTCGCGGCGGCGGCTGTTCGGGCTGGCCATCACCGTCGCCGGGCTCGTGCTGATCGCGATCGCGCTGGTGCACAACCTCGTCATCGTGGTCATGCTGACCGTGCTGCTGGGGGCGTGCGCGGGCATCGCCTGGATCATCGGCTACACGCTGATCGGGCTCGAGGTCGAAGACGCGCTGCGCGGCCGTACGTTCGCGTTCCTGCAGTCCACGGCCCGGGTGACGCTGCTGCTCGTGGTGGCCGTGGCCAACCCGCTCGCGGCGTTGTTCGGGGTCCACGTCCTCGGCATGGGGCAGATCAGCTACCGCTTCGACGGCACCAACCTCGTGCTGGTGATCGGCGGGGCGCTGGCCATCGTCGTCGGCCTGCTGGCGCTGCGCCACATGGACGACAGGAAGGGCGTGCCGCTGGCCGCCGACCTGATCGCGGCGGTGCGCGGCGAGCGGTTCCCCACGGGGGCCGCCGAGCACGTGCCAGGGCTGTTCGTGGCGTTCGAGGGCGGCGAGGGGTCGGGCAAGACCACCCAGTCGCGGCTGCTCGCCATCTGGCTGCGCGACCAGGGCTACGACGTCGTGCAGACGCGCGAGCCCGGCGCCACCAAGGTCGGCATGCGGCTGCGGGCCATCCTGCTCGACGCCGCCGAGCGGGGCCTGTCGGCGCGGTCCGAGGCGCTGCTCTACGCCGCCGACCGGGCCGAGCACGTCGAGAAGGTGATCAGGCCGGCCCTCTACCGGGGCTCGATCGTGGTGACCGACCGCTACGTCGACTCCTCGCTGGCCTACCAGGGGGCCGGGCGCGTCCTCGACCCGGAAGACGTCTCCAAGGTCAACGCGTGGGCGACCGGCGGGCTGGTGCCTCACCTGACCGTGCTCATCGACACGCCGCCAGAGGTGGGCCTGACCCGGCTAGGCGGGGCCGCCGACCGCATCGAGTCCGAGCCGCTCGAGTTCCACCATCGCGTGCGCAAGGAGTTCCGCGCGCTGGCGGCTGCGGCGCCCGAGCGTTACCTCGTGGTCGACGGCACGCTGCCGCAGGAGACGATCACCCGGCAGATCCATGACCGGGTCCGCGAGATCCTGCCCGACCCGGTGCCGCGCGAGTCCGAAGACGCCACGGGCACCATGCCCGCCATCCGAGACTGACGCCTGATCCCTGACGTTAGGCGTACTCCGGGGTGGCGGGCGCGGTTAGCCTTGTCCCCGTGACGGTTTTCGATGACCTCGTGGGGCAGGACCAGGCGATCGCCGTGCTGTCGCGGGCCGCGGCGGCGGCCGGGGAGGTCGTCTCGGGCGGGCGCGGCGCCGGCATGACGCACGCCTGGCTGTTCACCGGCCCGCCGGGCGCCGGGCGCGAAGACGCCGCACGCGCCTTCGCCGCCGCACTGCTCTGCCCCGACGGCGGCTGCGGCCACTGCGACCAGTGCCACCAGGTGCTCATCGGCTCGCACCCCGACCTGGAGTCCGTACGTCCCGAGGGGCTGTCCTACAGCGTCAAGCAGACCCGCGAGCTGATCCTGCGCGCGGCCGGGGCGCCGACGCAGGGGCGGTGGCGGGTCATCCTGTTCGAGGACGCCGACCGGGCCACGGAGTCGGCCGCCAACGCCCTGCTCAAGGCCATCGAGGAGCCGCCGCCGCGTACGGTGTGGCTGCTCTGCGCCCCCGCACCCGACGACCTGATGATCACCATCAGGTCCCGCTGCCGCCAGGTCACCCTCACCACGCCCGCCACCGAGGCCGTCGCCCACGTGCTGGCCACCCGCGACAGCGTGCCCTGGGAGACCGCCAGATTCGCCGCCAGGGCCGCGCAGGGGCACATCAGCCGCGCGCGTGCACTGGCACTCGACGAGGGCGTCAGGCGGCGGCGAGAGGCCGTGCTGGGCATCCCGCGCGCGCTGACCGGCGTCGGCGAGTGCATCGCCGCGGCCGAACGCCTGGTGAAGACCGCCGAGGAGGAGGCCGCCGCCGCCACGGCCGCGCTCAACGAGAACGAGACGGCGGAGCTGCGCAAGCTGTACGGCGAGGGGTCCACCGGCAAGGGGCTCAACCGGGGCCTGGTCAGGGGCGGTGCGGGGGCGCTCAAGGAGCTGGAGGACCGGCAGAAGTCGCGCGCCACCCGCATCAAGCGCGACTCGCTCGACAGCGCCCTGCTGGAGCTGGTGTCGTTCTACCGCGACGTGCTGACCATGCAGTTCGGGGCGGAGGGGGTCGAGCTGGCGAACGACGACCTGCGCTTCGACCTCGACCAGCTCGCCAAGTCGACGACGCCGGAGGAGACGTTGCGGCGCATCGACGCGATCATGCAGTGCCGCGAACGCCTCGCGGCCAGCGTCAACCCGCAGATGGCCGTCGAGGCGATGATGCTGGCCCTGCGCTGAAGAACAGTTGGCGAACCGAAGCAGCAGATGAGCCCGCGAGGCGTCTCTGTTGCGTGGAAACCGAACTACTCACCCAGCAAGAGGATCTGGCGCGGCGCCGGGTCGACGTGGCGTCGATCTTCGCCGAGCACCACGTCGGGCTCGTCCGGCTGGCCCTCATCATGGTCGGTGACCAGGCGAGCGCCGAAGACGTCGTGCAGGAGGCGTTCGAGCGCACGTGCGCGGGCCGGGTCCGGTTGCGCGACGCCGACAAGCTGCTGTCCTACGTGCGTTCCGCGGTGCTCAACGGGTGCCGGTCGGTCCTGCGGCGGCGGGCGACGGTGTTCCGGAAGGCGCCGCCGTACGAGCCGCCCGTCTGGTCGGCCGAGAGCGCCGCGCTGCTGGGAGAGGAGCGCAGGGAGGTCCTGCTCGCGCTGCGCGAGCTGCCCGGCAGGCAGCGCGAGGCGCTGACGCTGCGCTACTACTTCGATCTCACCGACCAGGAGATCGCCGAGACGATGAAGATCAATGCGAGCACCGTACGCTCCACGGTCACGCGTGGGCTGGCGGCGCTCGGCCGGGCCCTTGGGGAGGATTCATGAGCAGTCCCGTGGAAGACCGGCTGCGCGAAGCTCTGGCCGAGGCCGGAGCCTCGCTGGATCCCGCCACTTTGCGTCCCCTGCGCGCACCCGAGCGGCGGTGGCGGGTGGACTACCGGCTGCTGAGCGTGGCGGCGGCGGTGGTGGTGCTCGCGGGGGCGGCGACCGCCGTGGCCCTGGGCACCGGCGGTCAGGATCACGTGGCGGCGGTCGAGCCGGCGCAGAGCGAGGCAGCCGAGATGGCCGTCTTCCTGTGCGCGAAGTCGGCGACGAAGGCGCCCTGCAACGGCCGAGACGCCACCCCTCGGCAGGCCGAGGCCATCGAAGCGGTGTTGCGCGGGCTTCCTCAGGTCAACGAGGTGTCCTTCGAGGACCAGGCAGCGGCCTACGAGCGGTTCAGGAGGAGCTACGCGGGCAACACCGCCATGCTCGACGCGGTCAAGCCGGCTGATCTGCCGTCCTCGTTCCACTTGAAGATCAAAAGGGGTGGGGATCGCGAGCAGGTGAACCAAGCCCTCTTCGGGCTGGAGGGGCTCCAGACGATCGTCGACCGGGCTTCTCCCGACATCACCGAGATGCCGACCGCTGCTGATCTCAAGTGGCACATCAGCGTCTTCCTGTGCAAGGAAGGCACACGCATGCCCACGTGCGGTGCCGGCCGCAAGGAGGGGAAGGCCGCGACGGCCGCGCAGAAGCGCGCGATCGACAAGCTGATCGACACGTCGCCGCAGGTGGCGGAGCACGTCTTCGAGAGCCAGGAGGTGTCTTACGAGCACTTCAAGGAGTCGTTCCAGGAGAGCAATCCGGCGCTCGTCGATGCGACCAGGGCGGGGGACCTGCCGGAGGGCTTCAAGATCGCGCTGAAGAACGAGATGGAGGGGGGCGAGGTGGTCGAGCGGTTGAAGCGGCAGCCGGGGGTCGCGGTGGTGGTCTATCAGACGTGCGTGCCCGCGCGGCAAGCGCTGTTCATCGACTTCGGCCTGGATCTGCCCGCCTCGCCGATGTGCCCTGGCACCGGCTGACGTTGCGACCGGACGGCCACTGCGTCCGCTGATCGTAGGTGGGAGGCGCTACGGCCGCTCATCGTACGGACGGGGCTACGGCGGCTGGCTGATTGTGCGACATGGGGTCACCGTCGTCGGTGGCCCCGGCCGAAGATCGGCAGCCGCCAGCCCTCACCACTGTGGCCATGCCCACGTAATGTGGCAGGGAAGACGGTAAATGACCCCTAGGCCGTCAGGAGGCGAGCTCGAGCCCATGGGAATGATCATGGCCGTGAGCTTCACCCGTTACGGGAGGCTCTACTACCTCGATCCCGGCGAGCACACCTACAAGGTGGGCGACAAAGTGCTCGTACCAACGGATTCGGGACCTGAGGTGGCGGAGTGCGTCTGGGCGCCGCAGTACACGAGCGAAGACGTCGAAGGGCTGCCCGTATGCGCCGGCCCGGCCGGTGACGAACACCTGTCACGTGACGAGTCGAACAAGCGCCGCCGCGCCGAGGCCCGCAGCGTCTCGAAGCGGCTGATCAAACGGCATTCGCTGCCGATGAAGGTCGTCGGCATCGACTACCTCGACCAGGACAACGTCTACACCGTCTACTTCTCCGCCCCGCACCGGGTCGACTTCCGCGCCCTCGTCCGCGACCTGGCCCGCAACCTCAGAGCCCGGGTCGAGCTACGCCAGATCGGCCCGCGCGACGAGGCCCGCCTCCAGGGCGGCATCGGCCCCTGCGGCCGCGACCTGTGCTGCGCGACCTTCCTCAAGGACTTCGAGCCGGTCTCCGTACGCATGGCCAAGGACCAGGACCTCCCGGTCAACCCGCTGCGCATCGCGGGGGCATGCGGCCGGCTGATGTGCTGCCTCAAGTACGAACACCCGCTGTATCAGGAGTTCCGCGCCTCAGCCCCGCGCACGGGCACCAGCGTGGAGACGCCCGAGGGCCCGGGCACGGTGGTGGGGCACAACGTGCCGTCCGACTCCGTCGTCGTTCGCCTCAATGACGGGGGCCGACGGTGCTCGTGCTCCCGGGCCAGCGTGTGCGGGCCTCGGAAGGCGTACGACTCCACGTACGGGGGCGGCGGGGACGGCACGTCATAGGGGCGGCGGGAAGCCATAGGGGCGGCGGGGAAGCCGGCGGCACGTCGTAGGGCGGTGAGGCTATGGGCGGAGCCGTGAGGCCACGGGCGTGGCCGGTCCGTCGCAGGGGGCTTTCCTGACATCGGCGGACCGATGGGAGCGAGAACCCCTCGGGCTCCTGTAGACTCTTTCACGCTGCACGGCAGATGCCGCCTTAGCTCAGTCGGCCAGAGCACTTCACTCGTAATGAAGGGGTCTGGGGTTCGAATCCCCAAGGCGGCTCCCAGCTCAAAGGCCCTCCCGGATGATCCGGGAGGGCCTTTTTGATCTCCGTACAGCAGCGCCATACAGCAACCCCTGCAGCCGATGCTCATCGATGGGCTAGGACTAGGCTGATCCGGTGGATGTGACTGCCCTGGAGAATCTGCGCTTGGCGGGCGTGGTAGCAAGTCAGTTCACACATCGATCTGAAGCCCCGGTCATAGGCGAGGTCTGGCTCAGATTCGAGACGTTGACTGTCAACCTAGGTGTTGCCGCTGACTGGGAACTCAGGATCGACTCCGAGGAGCCGAGGGAGGGCTACGTGATGGAGGAGTTGGGCAGTCGCGTGGATGTGATCGCCGCTCCCGATGAAGTTCCCTTCGTGAGGTACATCGGTCAGCGGTTGCGGCGCTTGGTCGAGGAGTTCGATGACTTGTCCGGCCAACGCATGCGCATGGCCTTCGAGTTCGAGGATGGAGCTGTCATCGCCCGAAGTTGGGGAGGCGACTTGCAGATGACCCACGTGTCAACGGCGTCTGAAAACGGACCCAGCAGCGACGCGTGAAAACGGACCCGTCTGATGGTCTTCACTCGTTGGTCTTGGCCGGTGGGATGCGGCCGAGGTCGCGGTCTTTGAGGCGGTAGCTGTCTCCCTTCATCGAGATGACTTCGGCGTGGTGGACGAGCCGGTCGATCATCGCGGCGGCGACGACGTCGTCGCCGAAGACCTCGCCCCAGCGGCCGAAGGGTTTGTTGCTGGTGACGATCAGGCTGGCTCGTTCGTAGCGGCTGGAGACGAGCTGGAAGAACAGGTTGGCGGCCTCGGCCTCGAACGGGATGTAGCCGACCTCGTCGATGATCAGCAGCGGGATGCGGCCCAGGCGGATGAGTTCTTCCTGCAGCCGGCCCGCGTGGTGGGCGTCGGCGAGACGTCCGACCCATTCGGCGGCGGTGGCGAACAGGACGCGGTGGCCGGCTTGGCAGGCGCGGATGCCCAGCCCGATGGACAGGTGGGTCTTGCCAGTGCCGGGCGGGCCGAGGAAGACGACGTTGTCCTTGGCGGTGACGAAGTCGAGCGTGCCCAGATGGGTGATGGTGTCACGCTTCAAGGAGCGCTGGTGGTCGTAGTCGAACTCCTCCAGGGACTTGCGGGCGGGAAAGCGGGCCTGGCGGATGCGGCCTTCCCCGCCGTGCGCCTCGCGGGCGGCGACCTCGCGTTGCAGGCAGGCGGCGAGGAACTCCTCATGTGTCCATTCCTCGGCGCGGGCCCGTTCGGCCAGCCGCTCGATCGCGGCGGCCAGCGAGGGTGCCTTCAGTGCCCGGGTCAGGTAGGCCAGTTCGGAGGCGACGTTGCGGCTGGTGTTCTTGGCGGCCATCACAGCGCCACCTGCTCATCGGTGTCGTTCAGGCCGAACAGGTCGTCGTAGTCGGACAGTCGGCGCTGTTCGACTTCGGTCAGCGCCGCGGGGACCGTGCTCAGGCGCTGGCTGCGGAACGTGCGGGCGGCGGCCAGGTGCTGCGGGTCGGTGAGCGTCTGGTGGGCGGCCCAGCAGCGTTCGTGCCGGGCGACGTTGACGCCGCCGCAGGTCACGGTGACGTGGTCGAGATCTGCTCGGATCTCGACCAGGCGGCCGATCGCGGCCGGATGCACGGAGTAGTCGTTGGCGTTCAGCCGGACGTAGTGGTCGCGCGGCAGCCTCGCCGAGGTGTTCCAGCCGATCTGCGGTGCAGCCGCGGGCAGGGCGACCATCGCGGCCAGGTCGGCTGCCAGCCGGTCCAGCGGCCGGCATTCGATCCGGCGGTGATGGCGGGCGTTGGCCAGCTGCAGCCACGAGTCGAGCTGGGTGTTGAAGTCGGCCGGTGAGGTGAACGTCCGGCCGGGCAGGAACGATGTCTCCAAGTAGCCGTTGGCGCGTTCGACCAGGCCTTTGGCCTCGGGGTCGGCGGGCCGGCATTGCAGCACCTGGATGCCCAGGCTGCCGCGGAAGGCGTTCATCGCCGCTGTCAGCTGCGGCTTTCCCGCGTTCCAGCGGCCGATCGCGGACTCGTTGTCCCAGACCAGCTTCTTCGGCACGGCGCCCAGGCGCTGCAGCAGCCTCCAGTGCCCCGCGATCAGGTCGGGCGCCTGCCGGGTGGAGACCATGCGGGCGCTGATCCACCGGGAGTAGCCCGACACGATGACCAGCACGGGCGGACGTCCTGCCTGCCCGTATCCCAGCGGGACGTCGACCGGCGGGAACCACAGGTCGCATTGCGCGAGCTCACCCGGCTGATAGGTGGTGCGCGAGGCCGGGTCCGGCGGCCTGAACAACGGCCGCAACTCCCGCACCCGGTCTTTGAGCACCGTCTGAGATCTGGTCCAGCCGATCCGTTCGGCGATCACGGTCGCGGGCATGTCCGGCCACTGGCGCAGCAGTTCCCGGATCTGCGGCTCGACCGCATCCACGATCGATCCTTTCGGCGTGCGTACGTACTTCGGGGGCTCGTCCGAGGCCAGCGCCCGCCGCACGGTGTTACGCCCCACCCCGAGCTTGCGGGTGATCGCCCGGATCGGCATGCCCTCTGATCTGTGCAAGCGGCGGATCTCCGCCCAGTCCTCCACGTTCAGCACCTCTCTGGCTATAGCCCTGCTGGGCTGTGAGGTGGGTCCGTTTTCAGACGCCCGTAGAGGGTCAGTTTTCAGCCGTCGCCGTCACCACGCGGGCTAACGTCACCGGGGAGGCGGGTTGAGCCCAGCAACGTCATGTGTGAGGGGCCTAGACGAGTTTCGACGCCCCATGTGTCTGCTGCCCTACTTTGGCATCCAAGGAAGGGGCACGAAGGCTGCTATCCCGCCCAGAATCGCGATGATGGCTCCGATGGTTGCCAAGCATTCGCGGGGCTGAGTCCACAACCCCCGATTCAGCTTGGCCCATTTGGTCCGCGCGAAACGCATCTTGACTTTCTGCCACTTATGCTGGCGCCGGTAGCAGCCCAAGAGGAGGCCGTACGCGTTTTCGCGGCAGGTCGTGCCGTCTCGGTTGAGCGCTCCACACCAGACCGGCATCCCGAAGACGAAGAAGTAGCTGGACAGAGCGGCTAAGCCGAGGATCATCACGGGGGCAACTTCGGGCATCCAGCCAGCTAGGGCTGCAATCAGCAATGTAAAGGGGATGAAGCCCCAGTACTTGGCTAAGTTGCCCTTCCTCTTGCTCCTACTCCTCGTTGTCATGTGCGGAAATTAGCGCCTGCCGGCCACATTTCACCAGATATGGTGTGCTGCCGAACAGGCAACTCGAACAACGCTTGACGTGTACCTCTGGCATAGAAGGTGTCGAGAACACCTCAACGACGGGCGCCTCATCGAGAGTTGGGTTTGCAGGCTTTCTGAGCGTGAGCGAAATGCTGGCGACAGCGGGGGCGAGGGGTGCGTAAGTTGGGCTTGTGACGGAGACCCGGGCCACGGGGTACGACGGTCTGGTCTCGCGCCTTGTTCCGGAGGACGAGTTGCGCGGATTCCTGCTGGACTGCTTCGGGATCGCCGAGCACGAGTTGTACGTTGGTCACGCCGATCGGGTCAACGATGACCTGCGGGATGTTCCGCAGCATGTGGTGTTCGCGGCCTTCTGCACTTACGAGGAGGCCCGGGGTCACTTCGCGATGCGGTTCGACGTGGGGATTGAGGGGCGGCTCGTCGATCGGGTGGGCCGCCGGGAGTTCATCGAGAGGTTTGCGGCGCATTTCGGCGTGTACGTGTTGTACGGCGATACCGAACCGCCGGGACTATGGACGGTGATCCTGGCCGACGGCAGCCGCATCCTCGCCGAGTTGGACGACGAAGACGGCAGGTCCATGCTCTACGCGGCCACGTCGCCGGTGCCGGGGTTGCCCGGCGTTCGTGTGGATGAGCGGCTTTGGCAGATTCGCTGAGTTTCACTTCCTGGCACCTCAGGACGCCCCGTCGAACGTGTAACGACAACCGCCTCTTGCGGCCTCGGATATCAGGGGGTGGGCAGTGTGGGGTGAGGGGTTTCGGGGACGGTGCCGTGCATGTCGTTGGTGAGGGCCCATCGGCCGTGCCCTCGCCAGGCGCCGTTGATGAACAAGAGGTCGGGCGAGTAGCCCTCGTAACGGAAACCGTGGCGCTTGATCAGGTTGATGGACGGCTGGTTGGTGGGGCTGATGTGGGCTTCCAGTCGGTGCAGCTGCAGGGTGATGAACGCGTGGCGCAGGACCAGGGCCAGGGCTTCTGACATGTAGCCGCGGCCGGCGTAGGGAGCGAAGGCGGCGTAGCCCAGTGAGCCGTTCTGGAAGCGGCCGCGGATGATGCTGTTGATGTTGATATTGCCGGCGATGGCGCCGGTGTCGCGGAGGCAGACCAGTAAGGCATCGGCGGATCGGCCCTCGCCGAATCGGCTGAGGAAGGTCTGGAACGCTTCCGGGGTGGTGGGGAGGTTCAGGCCGTCCGTGGCACGGACTCGTTCGAGGAACTGGTCCTGGTCGTGGCTGGTCATGCGGCGCAGAACGACTCGACGGGAGCGGCCCAGATCAGCGTTGTGCGGTTCGGCAGACTGCGTGCTTTCTTCGGCCCCGCCTTGGTTGATCATGGATTGAACGGTAAAGGCTATACGGTTGCTGGTTCAACGCGTGGATGGAGATTTCAGCGGGAGACGTAATGGTGAGTGGCGGGGATTCTTGGATTGAGTACTTCCGTGCGCGTGGGTATACCGATGTGCGGCGGATCGGAATTGGGGTTGAGGGGGTTGTGTACGCGCTCGGTGACGGGCGGGTGGCCAAGGTTTGGGTGAATGGGCGGCCGCAGACCGAGGTCAGTCGGCCGGTCGGCCTACACCTACGGCCACATCCCCCTCGTGGCCGGGATCATCGTCGCGGCCGTGGGCGACGAACTGGCGATCGCGCACCCGCTCGGCCCGGTCACGGCGGGCACCGCCCTCACCGTCCTGGGCGGCCCCGCGCTGTTCCTGGCCGGGCACGCGGTGTTCCAGCGTGTCGTGTTCGGTCGCATACCGGCGAGCAGGCTCGTCGCCATCGCCGTGCTCGTCGTCGCCGCGCCGGTCGTCCTGGTGGCGTCGTCGCTCGTGCCGCCTCTCGCCCTGGCCGTCCTGGCGGCAGTGGTCGTCGGCGGCGCCGCGCTTTGGGACTCCTCCCGGTCGGCGCATCCCGCCTGAGCAGCCATCGGATGGGGCGCTTGGCCCCACCATCGTTTTCCGGGACGAGGCGACAGTGAACCGCCCCGAGCTCGGTGGCGACCGGCCAGGAGATTGACATGGCGAGGGTGGTGGGCCAGGCGCGAGACGCCTTGCCGCTGTGATCACTCGACGTTGGATTTAGGGTTATGGCGGCCCAAATACTGCTCAAGTTCTTATGCGTGTGACGGCGTACGAAATCTTCCGCAACACTCAACTCGATCTGCGAGGTGTCCGCCCTATGATGACCAATCGCCCGCCTTGGGGACCGGCCTTTGCGCGCCGGCGAAGACGAGGCCGAGTTCGTAGGCCAGCACGGCCGCCTGGGTGCGGTCGCGGGCGCCGAGCTTGCCCAGGACATTGCCGACGTGTGTCTTGACCGTCTCCTTGGTGACGTGCAGGGCGGCCGCGATTTCCGCGTTGTTCTGCCCGAGCGCGATGTGCCGCAGGACGTCCAGTTCGCGAGGGGTCAACTCGACCGGCACGCGAGGCGTGGCTGTACCGACGTGAGGGGAGGCGATGCGGCGCAGCGCGTCGGGGAAGAGCAGCGCGTCGCGTGAGTGCACCAGCCGGATGGCTTCCACCAGTTCGTCGGCGGGCGCGCGTTTGAGCACGTAGCCCGCGGCGCCGGCGCGCAGGGCGCCCCAGACCAGCTGGTCGTTCTCGAACGTGGTGACCACGATGACGCGCGTCGCCGGGGAGTGGCGGGCGAGCTCCTGGGTCGCGGCCAGGCCGTCCATGCGGGGCATGCGGATGTCCATCAGCACGATGTCCGCGCCGGTGCCCGCGTCGACGGCTTCGCGGCCGTCGCCCGCCTCGCCCACCACCGCGATGTCGTCGTGCAGGGACAGCATGGTCGTCCAGCCCGAACGGATCAGCTTTTCGTCGTCGGCCAGAACGACCCGGATCACAGCGGCAGCCTCGCCTGAACGCGCCACGTCCCGTCCGCCTCCTCCCAGGTACACGTGCCGCCGGCCAGGCGGGCCCGCATGCGCATGCCGGTCAGGCCGCGCCCCTGTCCGCCGGGGCTGCCCGCGGCCGCGTTGTCCACCGTCAGGACCAGGTCGGCGCCGACGGCGACGTCCAGCGTGACCGGGCCGCGCCCGTGACGCAGGGCGTTGGTGAGCGCCTCCCGCGCGAGCGCGAAGGCCGTGCGCGAGGCTGCGGCCGGGACCTTGTCAAGGTGTTCGATGACGTTCATGTGCACGTCGAGGCCGCGGGTGAGCGTGTAAAGGGACTCCAGCGTAGGAGTCTGGGTGGTGCCGTCGTTGTCGAGCACGCTCAACAGTACGTCCAGGTCCTGCTGGGCGTTGCGGGCCGTGGCCGTCAGGTGCTCCAGCGACTGTACGGCGAGCGCAGGCTTGGTCCGCTGCAACGCCGCCTGAGCGGCCATCGCCTGCACGAGGACGACACTGAGAGCGTGACCTACGGAGTCGTGCAGTTCCAGGGCAAGGCTCTGGCGGCGGCCGAGCTCGTCGATCACGCGTGATGGCTCGGTACGCAGCAGCCGGCGCGCCGCCCAGCGCTGGCCGAGTCCCGCGGCGACCATCACGGTCAGTACGATGGCGGCGATCAAGAGCACTTCGGCAGGCTCGCCGAGCCCCGCCCGCGCCAGTTCGGGCAGCGACACCAGTCCGGGCGTCAGCGCCAGGATGCCCGCGCTCAGTGTGCCACCGACGTAGAGGTGCAGGCCGGTCAGCACCACCAGGTAGACGCGGTCGGCCTGTTTGGGTACCTCGACGTCGAGCAGCTCCGACAACGCGGCCGCCTCCAGACGCCGCATCAGCGGCGTCAGGGCAAGCAGCACGGAGGCCGGCAGGCAGGCCGCCCATAACACCAGCACACGCCCCGGCGTCCACTCGGTCAAAATGGGCAGGCCGAGCACCACGGCGACCGGAGTCAGCAGCGCGGCGCCCAGCAGTTGGTAAATTCCGGCCCGCACGGCCCGGACGATGTGACGCTTCACGACGATCGACGTTAACCGACGGCGCGTCCGGCGTACTCCCTCGCCAGGGGGAGGCGGCCGGGTCCGGTCGTTCCTAGCGTGTTCGGCATGACGAGAACTGATCGGATCCTCGGCGCGCCGCTGCCGGCTGCCATGACCACCGGAACAGCAGAATCGACCATGAACGCGCCGGTGGCCACCGGGCGGCTGCGTAACGCGTGGAGGGCCGCCCATGCCTCGGTGGCCGGGGTGCCCCGCTGGGCGCGGATCGCCGCCTACGCCATCCCATTCACCGTGCTGCCGTCCGGCCTCTGGCGGCTGCCGTTCGCGTTCGGCGATGGGCTGCCGATCGGCGAGCGGGCCTACGTCGTCCTGCTGTCTGTCGTGTCGGAGCTGGTGGCGTTCGCGGCCGTCGGACTGGTCGCCGCCTGGGGCGAGCGCTTCCCGCGCTGGGTTCCCGGGCTGGGTGGCCGCAGAGTGCCGACGTCGGTCGCCGTCATCCCCGCCGGTCTCGGCGCCATGGTTTTGACGATCTTGTGGACAGCCGCCGTCGTCACCGAGCTCGTCGGAGTGAACCTGCGAGGCGAGCCGACTCCCGCCAACTTCCCCACCCAAGCAGGCGGCTGGGAGGCGGCGATCTACTACCTTTGCTACCTCCCGCTGCTGCTGTGGGGACCCCTGCTTGCCGCCGCCACCTACGCCTACTACCGGCGCCGCCGCAACACCTGACCCGATCCGGCACGGCACGGGCGCACTTCCTCCAAGTCTTGGCCGGCCACGGACGCCGGCAGATCATGCTGCTGTCCGCCCCAAGACGCCGAGCTGTCGGTCAACCAGGTCGCCGCACGTGCCGGCATCAGCCAGTCCACTGCCTCCCAGCAGCTCGCCCCTCCGCCGCGGCGGCATCGTCACCTCCCGCCGCGATGGCAACGAAGTGCTGTATCGCGGGTGACCGCGACAGCGTCGCCCGCATCCTCGGTGACCTGCAGAACTATCTGATGTTCTGCTGCTGACCGACATCCCGGAGGCGGCTCGGCCGACGATGGTGGCATGCCACGAAGAGGGCGCACCCCGAAGCCGGGCCCGTGCGCGGATGAAGGCGTGCGGTCCGTAAGCATGACGTGGTTCGAACCGCTGCACCGTCCCGTCGGAGGCCCACTCACGCCACGGTGAGGCCGAAATGGGAATCCATGTCCGATCGGAACCGGCCGTAGAGGTTCACATGTGCCCAGAACAGCGGGCTGAGCGCGCGCCGATCCTCCTCCGTGAGCCTGCACCTCGACGTACTCGCGGTCGGTCAGAACTCCTCAGGGCCCGTAGAAGAGGTTGTCGTTGGCGCTGTCACAGTTCTTCACGACCTGCACACCGCTGTTGATCTCCGGCGCAGTTGCTCCTTGTGGCCGTTTCTTCCCGCGGCGCCGTTAGGGCGTCCTCGGGAGGATGACCGGCGGGTGCTGAACGGGATCGTGTGGAAGATCCGTACCGGTGTGGCCTGGCGGGATGCGACACCCCGGTACGGGCCCTGGCAGAGCCTGCATAGGTGGTTCCGGCGCTGGAGCCTGGACGGCACGTCACCGCGATGCTGCAGGCGGTGCAGGCCCGGGCCGATGCGAGCGGCGACATTGACCGGCTGGTGACGGTGGACTCCACCATCGTGCGGACGCACCAGCACGCGACCGGCGCCCGAAAAGGGGACACCCGCGCGGACAGGAGACGGACCACGCCCTCGACCGATCCCGTGGCGGGTTGACCGGCCAGATCCATCTGACCTGTGACGGCACCGGACGGCTGCTGGCGAGAGCCGGCCGCCCTCGGCGCGGGAACTGCGCGACCGGCAGCTAATCGACCACATCACCCGCATCTGGCGCGACAACTACGACGTGTACGGCGTGCGCAAGATCTGGAAGGAACTCAACCGGCAAGGCATCCGCGTGGCCCGCTGCACAGAGACCGGCGCCGCTATTCTCGCCCCTGCCAGTTGCTCCGGCCTCCATCAAACCCGGCGCGGTTCACTTTGCGCGGGAGCTTTCGTACTCGGCTGATGTTCTGCGCGTGTACCAGGCTGTGTACGCGCTCACTACTTACGATCTGTTCGGCATGGGTGCGGAGGATGGGCACTTTCGGTGGTGTGCCGAGCAGTTGCGGCGGAACCCGGACCGGTGTTCAGTGGAGGTCAGTGGCGGACTCGGTAGCGGAGGTGGAGGACTCGGGTGCCTTGGATCACCACGTGGGGGTCTTTGAGTAGGTGAATGGCGTTCAGCGTGCCGAAGTAGCGTTTGCCGGTGCCGAGGATCACCGGGGCCACGTCCATGGCCACCTCGTCCACCAGGCCGGCGGCCAGCATTTGGCCGCCGACGTCTCCTGCGGCCACCTCCACCGTGCGGTCGCCGGCCAGCTCCTGGGCCTTGGCCATGGCGGCTTCGATGCCGCTCACGAAGTGGAAGGGGGCCTGCGGGTCCCAGTCGGCGGGCTGCGGGCGGTGGGTGACGACCACCACGTGGTCGATGTCGGCCGGGGGCTTGCCGTCCCAGCCGCCGGTCAGGTCGAAGACGTGGCGGCCGGCGATCGTGACGCCGATCTCGTCCCAGTACGGCCGGACGTAGTCGTACGAGGCCTGCGTCACCTTGATCTGGCCGTTCTCCTTGAGCGGGACGTCGCCGCCGGCCATCCAGTCGAACAGCGGGCCGACCTCGTCGTTGTCCTTCGCGATGAAACCGTCCACCGACACGGTGGCGTACATGATGACCTTGCCCATGAGGCCCATACTGGCGTGTCCTCGGGGGCGGGGGCTTGTAAGAAATCAAACGGCGGGGAGTGGGCCGACGTTCAGGGCGTGGCCGGGGTGTTCGCTGAGGAAGCGGCGCCTTACCTCGACGTACCGGGTGGGGGTCAGGCCGGTGAATGTGCGGAACTCGTGGGTGAAATGAGCCTGGTCGAAGTAGCCGGCGCGGGTGGCGAGGTCGCCCCAGTCGATCGGGCCCATCGGGTCGATCGCCGTCACGGTGGCGGCGAAGCGGTACGTACGGGCGAGCCGCTTCGGCGTGAGGCCGATGAGGTCCTTGAACCGCTGGGCCAGGTGCGTGCTGCTGACGCCCGCCGCCACGCTCAGGTCGCCGATGGCGACCCTTCCCATGGCCGCCGCTATGACGCCGCTCGTGTGGCGGACCAGGCGGAGGCCGGCGGTGTCGCGGAGGCGGCGGGTCAGCTCGGTCTCCAGACAAGCGAGCATCTCGTACGGCCCGGCCGCCGCGGCCAAGCGCTCGCGCAGCTCGAAGGCGGCGGGACGGCCCCAGACCTGCTCGACCGTGACCGGGCGGTCGCGCAGTTCGCTCGCGGGCATCGGCAGGAACGGGGCCAGGCCCCACGGCTTGAAGTGCACCCCGACCGAGCGGGTGGCGGGCGGGTAGCCGAACTCGACGGCGTGGGTGGGGGTGGTGAGGACGCAGCCGTCGCCGTAGTCGGCAGTCCCGATGCGGAACGGGTCTCCGAGGTTGATGATGAGCACGGCGGACGGCATCGGAGGGAGTATCAGCCTGGGGTATGGGGGCGCACCCTCCAAGTAGTAGAGGTCGTCGATCAGGCCGTCCAACGGTGGTTCCGGCACTCTGGACACATACTCCACGCGCCCCAGCATCGCCGACGCGCGGCAGGGGTCGCCATACCCGGGCAGGGTCGGCATGATGGCGGGATCGGGGGTCGGTGCTGAAGCGAAGGGGGCGTGTCCGTGTCAGGGATCTTTTGGGGCTTGGCTTTCTGCTTGCGGCGTCTGATGCTGCTGATGCGGTGATGAGCCGGCGCGGTGTGGGCGGATAAACCCGTGGCCGTCCTTGCCTGGGGTCGGGATCATTGCGCGGTGACGGAGATCGAGGTGCGGCGGGCCACTGAGGCGGATGCGGTGGTGCTGGCCCAGTTGAATGAGATCGTTCATGCGCTGCATGTCGAGGCGCGGCCCGATGTGTTCGTGTCGGCCGGGGACAAGGAGGAGGTGGCGCGGCTCTTCGTGCGGTTCTTGGGCAGGGAGGGGGCGCTGGCGTTCCTGGCCGAGGAACGGGGGCGGGCGGTCGGGTACGTGACCGGGGTCGTGCATCGGCGCGAAGGTGACGTGATGCTGCGGGCGCGGAGTTTCGTGTCCATCGAGCACATCGCGGTCGATCCTGGCGTGGCAAGGTCGGGGGTCGGGTCGGCTCTCGCCCGGGCGGTACGCGAGGCCGGCAGAGAGGCGGGGTGCACCTCCGTGCTCACCGACGTGTGGCACTTCAACGAGGCCGCGCTGGCCTTCTTCACCGAGCTGGGGTTCCGGCCGATGCGGCACTTCCTTGAGCATGACCTGTGAGCACGGAACGGCGGTTCGCTTCTAAGGAAGACCTTGGTCCCCTGGTACGCGAGGCGTTCGGTGAAAAGCTCGAACGGGTGGAGCGGTTGCGGGGTGGCACCAGGAAGGGGGTCTATCGGCTGACGTTCGAGCGCGGGCCCAGCGTCGTCCTCTACGTGTGGGCCGCCGATGAGAACTTCTGGGGGCCGGGCGCCGACAAGTCGGAGATGGGGCTGTTTCTGGCGGCGCATCGGGAGTTCAGCGAGCTGGGTGTGCGGGTGCCGGAGTTGCGGTTCGTGGACGGGAGTGGGCGGCTCTATCCGGGTGAGGTGGCGGTCGTCGAGGATGTTCGTGGCGGCACGCTCGAACAGCGGCTCGGGAGTGACGACGGCGGTCTTGAACGGCTGGCGGAGCATCTCCAGAGGATGGCGGGGCACCGGTCGGCGGGGCTCGGCGAGGTCGGGCCGGTCAAGGCGGGGGAGGGCAGGCGCAGGACGTGTCCTGAGGTGGTGCTGGGGTGGGCGCTCAAGGATGTGGGGGAGGCGGCCGGACGGGTTGAGGCCATCGGGCACGAGCGGGCCGCGTTCGAGGAGCTGCTGCGCGGCGGGCCCTTGCGTGGGCGGGGATCTTCGAATAGGAAGGTTTCCTGGCTGATAAGCGGGAGTTGAGGCGGTTGCGTACGGTCTTAGCGGTCCTCGGGCTCCTGCTCATCACGGCCTGCGGCGGCGGGCAGGGGGACGAGCCCCCGGTGAACGCCGAGGACGTGATGTTCGTGCAGATGATGGTGCAGCACCATCGGCAGGGCATCGAGATCGCCAAGGTCGGTACGTCGCAGGCCACCGACCCCGAGGTCAAAACCCTCACCTCGGCCATCGAGACCACGCAGCAGGACGAGGTCGAGATGATGACGCGCTGGCTGCGCGACTGGGACCAGCCGCTCACGCCGCCGAGCAGCGCGCACGACCACCACGGTGGCATGCCGGAGACCGACGCCAAGCGCATCCAGGAGCTCAAGGCGTCCAGCAACTTCGAGTACGACCTGCTCAACCTGCTCATCGCGCACCAGGACGACGCCGTGCAGATGGCGGTGTCCGAGGTGGCGAAGGGGGCCAATCCCGAGGTGCAGAAGTGGGCCGCACAGGTGCAGAGCTCCCGTAAGGGGCAGATCGACATGATGCTCAAGCTGCTCAAGCGCTAGCCAAGCCTGAGAGCCTGCTCATCAGGGCTGAGCAACGCGGCGAGAGCCCGTCTCACCACGCAGTCTGTGACGAAACGGTATCCCTCATAGACGCCATCCCGGAAAAGTGATTAGATCACTTGATATGTCCGAGGTAACGCGGCCCTCGCTTTCCGACGCGCTCACCGAGCGCATGCTGGAGCTCATCCGTACAGGCGGGCACCGGCCCGGCGACAGGCTGCCCTCGACCAGGGAGCTCTCCCAGCGCTTCGCCGTCACCACCCCGACGTTGCGCGAGGCGCTGCGCAGGCTCGAGGCCACCGGGGCCATCGAGATGCGGCACGGTTCCGGCATCTATGTCGGGCCCGCGATAGAGCGGCTGGTGCTGCCCAATCCGAACATGCGCGAGATGCACGCCCCCCAGCTCCTGGAGCTGCTCGGCGCGCGGATCGTGATCGAGCCGCCGCTGGCGGCGATGGCCGCGGAGCACGCCGCCGGTGAGGAGCTGGCAGCGCTGCGGCGGGTGCTCGACGAGGCGGGCAGGCATCTGCGCGGCGAGGACGCCGAGCTGCACGACGCGAACATGGCCTTCCACCGGGCGACCGCCCGGCTGGCGGGCAACAGCGTCCTGCACGAGGTGGTCGACTCGCTGCTGACCGTGCACGGTCCGGAGCAGCGCGAGATCCTGCAGATCTTCGACGACCGGCGCCGCGACTACGAGGAGCACCTGGCGATCCTGGGGGCCATCGAAGCACGCGACGCGGCGCAGGCCGAGGAGCGCATGCGGGCCCACCTGGTCGATGTGAAGACCGTTATCGAGCACAGGTTGCAATCCCCCCGATGAGATCCAAGGAGGCCGGCTCATGTTCCGGTCACGTGTGGCCACGCTCGGCGTGGCGGCGCTCGTCCTGGCCGCCTGCGGTGGCAACGGCGCCGGCGAGCAGCAGAAGAAGACGGAGCTGACGCTCTACAACGACAAGGGCGCGTGGTCGAAGTTCTTCGATGAGATGGGCGCGCTGTCGAAGCAGCAGATCGGCCTGGGCATGAAGCCGACGGGCTACACGGACTCGGCGCAGTACCAGGCGTTCATCAAGGCGTCGTTCCGCACGAACGTCAAGCCGGACCTGTTCACCTGGCAGACCGGGGGGATGCTGGAGGAGATCGTCAAGCAGAAGCAGGTGGCCGACACCTCGGCCATCTGGCAGGAGGCGATCAAGGCGGGCGACCTGTCGCAGGACCTGCTGCCCTATTACACGGTCGGTGGCAAGCAGTATTGCGTGCCGATGAACGTCGCCTACTGGGGGATGTTCTACAACAAGAAGATCTTCGACGAGTATGACCTCAAGCCGCCGCAGACCTGGGACGAGCTCGTCCAGACGGCGGAGACCCTGAAGAAGAACGGGGTCAAGGCGTTCTACCACACCAGCGTGCTGTTCTCCTTCGTCTGGTTCGAGCAGCTGCTGGCCGGCACCGACCCCGACCTGTACGACCGCCTCGCCACCGGCCAGGCCAAGTACACCGACCCGGGCGTGGTGCAGGTGATGGAGCGGTGGAAGCAGCTCATCGACGCCGGATATTTCATCAATCCGGGCGACAAAACAGACCCGGGCGACGTCCTCAAGAACGGCAAGGCCGCGATGGTGACGTTCGGCACCTGGTTCAACACCAGCATGACCAGCCGCGACATGAAGGCCGGCACCGACTACGACTTCTTCGTCATCCCCAACGTCAACCCGGCCCTGCCCAAGACGTCGATGATCTTCGAGAGCGGCCCGTTGTGCTCGCTCACCAAGGCAGCCGACCCCGACGCCAGCATGAAGTACCTCAAGTGGTGGACCACCTCGGAGGCGCAGGACAAGTGGGCCAAGAGCCGCGGTGACGTCAGCGCCAACCCGAAGGTGACGATCGACGACAAGGTGCTCGGCACGGTCACCAAGGACGCGGGCGGCGGGAAGTACCGCCTGGTCAACCGCTACTTCGAGGCGACGCCGCCACCGATCCTGACGGCCGCGCTCGACGGGTTCAGCAAGTTCGTCACCGAGCCGGCGTCGTACAAGGAGGTCCTGGAGACCATCCAGAAGGCCGCCGACGAGTACTGGAGCACGCATCAGTGAGTGCGGTGCCATCCCAGTCGCAGCTGAAACGGGGCGCCCCGCTGCTCGGCCGGTTCCGGCACGGGTACGTGGCGCCCGCGGCGCTGCTGGTCGCGGTGCTGCTCTACGCGCCGTTCCTGTGGACCGCCTACCTCAGCCTGACCACCTACGACGGGCTGGAGCCGCCGGTCTGGAACGGCCTGGCGAACTTCGGCAAGCTCTTCGACGACGCGGCGCTGCTGACCTCGATCCGCAACACGCTGATTTGGGTGATCGGCACGATGGCGCTGCCGGTCGGGCTCGGGCTGCTGGTCGCGGTGCTGTCGTACGACATCAAGGGCGGCGCCTGGTTCCGGGTGCCGTTCATGCTCCCGTACGCGCTGAGCGGCGCCGGCCTCGCCATGGTGTGGAGCCCGATCCTGTCGCACGGCGGCATCGCGAACGTGCTGCTCGGCGTGGACACCGCGTTCCTGCAGGACGCGCCGGTGAACACGTTCGCGATGCTCGCGGTCTGGACCTGGCAGCAGCTCGGCGTGAACACGCTGCTGTTCGTCGTCGGCCTGCAGTCGATCCCCAAGGAGCCGATCGAGGCGGCGCGGATGGACGGCGCGTCGGGGTGGCGGCTGTTCCGGCACGTGATCTGGCCGCTCATGCGGCCGCTGACGGCGGTCGTGGTGGGGCTCGCGCTGGTGGCCGGGCTGAAGACGTTCGACATCGTGTGGGTGCTGACGCAGGGCGGCCCTGGACGCAACTCCGAGACGCTCGCGGTGACCATGTACAAGGAGACGTTCGTGGCCAGCGACTACGGCTACGGCTCGGCGGTGGCGGTGCTGCTGACCGTGGTGACCGGGCTGGCCTCCTACCTCTATCTGCGCAGGCAGGTGACGGCCACGTGATCCGCCGTGCCGTGCTCGTCGTGCTCGGGCTGATCTGGCTCGGGCCGACGTACCTGCTGCTCGTCAACGCCTCCCGGCCGGCCGGTTCCTACGACCCGGCCGGCGCGTGGGTGCCCTCGGGCGACTTCGCCCTGTTCGACAACTTCGCCATCGCGCTGGACAGCGCGGACCTGACGCGGAGCCTGGCCAGCACCGCGCTCTACAGCATCGTCTCGCCGCTGCTCGGCGTGCTCGTCGGCGCGCTGGCGGGCTACGTGATCGTGGTGCTCAGACTGCGCTACGGGTTCTGGTGGTTCCTGCTGATCTTCGGCGGCACGATCTTCCCCTCGCAGATGCTGCTGGTGCCGCTGTTCGTCGGCTACAGCGACGCCGGCCTGTACGACAGCCGCCTCGGCATGATCCTCATCTACACGGCGATCAACGTGCCGCTGGCCGCGTTCGTGCTGCGCAACTTCTACAGCGGCGTCGCGTTCTCGGTCTTCGAGGCGGCCCGCATGGACGGCGCCTCGACGTGGCGCATCTTCTGGCGCATCTACCTGCCGATCTCGTTCACGGCGCTGGCCGCCGTGTTCATCCTCGAGTTCACCTTCATCTGGAACGACCTCATCTTCGGCCTGACCCTGAGCCAGACCGAGGAGGTACGCCCGGTCATGACCGCCATCGCGGGCCTCATGACCGACGTGTACGCCGGCACCCCGGTCCCGGTCGGCCTGGCCGCCGGGCTCGTGGTCTCGCTGCCGACCGTGGTGTTGTTCCTGGCAACCCAGCGCCTCTTCGCCAGGGGCCTGTCTCTAGGGAGTGTTCAATGACCAGCCGGTTGCTCCAGCGCAGCCTGGGGAGTCCCGACTACGACGGGATCAGGCAGGCGCTGCGAGACGACACCTCGACGCCCGTGCTCAGCGTGCGCGGGCTGGAGGTCAGGGTCGCGGTGCTGCCGCTGTTCACCCACGACGGCCGCCAGGCGGTCCGGGTCTCCAGCACCGAGCCGCTGACCCACGTGCTGGTGGGCGTGGACAGCGCGTCGGGCCGCGACGTGACGTTGCTGGTGCCGGAGGTGGACGCGCCGCGCGTGTTCACGCTGGAGTGCCGCGACGACGCGGGCGTGGTGGGCAGCGCGCAGATCACGGTTTCGCCGCAGCGCAAGTGGAGCGTGTTCGTGGTGCACCACTCGCATCTCGACATCGGCTACACCGACCCGCAGGGCACGGTGCTGCGTCACCACCTCGACTACCTCGACGCGGCCGTACGCCTCGGGCAGGAGACCGCGTCCTGGCCGGACGACGCCAAGTTCCGCTGGACGGTCGAGTCGTCCATGCCGGCGCTGCGCTGGCTGGAGCATCGGCCGAAGGAGATGGTGGACGCCTTCGCCGAGCTGGCCAGGGCGGGCCTGATCGAGGTGACGGCGCTGCCGTTCCAGCTGCACACCGAGGCGTGCTCGACCGAGGAGCTGCACCGGCAGCTGCGCTTCACCGCGCAGCTCGAACGCCGCTACGGCTTCGCCACGAAGTCGGCCATGCACACCGACGTGCCCGGCGCGGTCGTGGGCCTCGTGGACGCGCTCAGTCAGCACGGCGTGCGCTATCTCGCGGCGGCGCACAACTGGGCGGGGCGGTCGGTGCCGTACCTGCACGGCGGTGACAAGCTGAGCCGGCCGTTCCGCTGGCGGGCGCCGAGCGGCAACGAGATCCTCGTGTGGTTCACCGACACGCCGCACGGGATGGCGTACATGGAGGGCAACACGGTCGGGCTGACCGACTCCTACGAGCTGGCCGACGACCTGCTGCCGCGCTACCTGTCGGCGCTGGCGACGCGCGGCTACCCGTACGGGCCGGGCACGTTCGGCTGGCAGGGGCCCGACGCGCCGAAGGAGCCGTACGAGCTGGACGTGCTGCACCTGCGGGTGCAGGGCGCGCACGCCGACAACGCGGGGCCGTCGATCGTGCCGGCCACGATCGCGCGGCGGTGGAACGAGCAGTGGGCCTACCCCCGGCTGCGCAGCGCGGTCAACAGCGACTTCTTCGAGCACGTCGAGGAGCGCTACCACGACCGCCTGGCGGTGCACGAGGGCGACTGGACCGACTGGTGGGCCGACGGGCTCGGCTCGGGTGCCCGCCCGCTGGGCTACGTGCGCAGGGCGCAGTCGGCGCTGCGGGTGGCCGAGACGCTGCACACGCTGGCCGGGGTGGACGCGACCGAGCGGATCGACGCGGCGTACGACAAGGTCGCGCTGTTCAACGAGCACACGTGGGGCGCGGCGAACCCGTGGGAGGACGCCGAGGAGGGCGGCGATTCGGGCGGCCTGCAGTGGACGCGCAAGTCGTCCGGCGCGTACGACGCCCAGGACGACGCCTCCGACCTGCTGCACGCGGCGGCCAGGAGGTTCGGCGCGGCGCTGTCGGAGTCGGGCACAGAGTCGGGCACGGAGTCGGGCACGGAGGGCGGCGCGCTGTCGTCGTTCGCCGTCTTCAACCCGGCGACGTGGACGCGCACCGACGTCGTCCGCGCCTTCCTGCCCCGGGACGTCGTCGGCGTGGAGGTGCCGATCGCGCTCGTGGACGCGCGGACCGGCGAGCGGCTGCCGCACCACGAGGAGCTGGTGGACCCGGCGGACTGGCCGACCAGGCCGATCGGCCGGCACGTGCACGCGGTCGTGCCCGACGTGCCCGGTTTCGGCTACGTCAGGCTCGACGTCGTGCCCGGCGAGACGCAGGCTCCGGAGCCGGTCGAGCTGGACGAGAGCGGGGTGATCGAGAACGAGTTCTACCGCGTGGCGTACGACGTGCGCGAGGGCTGCATCGGCTCGATCTTCGACAAGCGGGCAGGCCGCGAGCTGGTCAACGGCGACGCGGCGGCCGGTTTCGGCCAGTACGTCTACGACCGCTACGCCACCGCCCCGCACTTCAACCACCTGTCGGGCCACGTCGGCGCGCACGACCGCACGCTGCTCGGCGACCGGGCGATCGGCGAGCACGCCAGGATCACCGAGGCCAGGCGCACGGCCGTGGGCGAGAAGCTGGTCGTGGAGCTGCGCGGCAAGGGCGTGGACTGGATCCGCACCACGATCGAGCTGCACCACGGCGTGCCCAGGCTCGACCTGACCTACCAGCTCGCCAAGCAGGGCACCCCGGCGAAGGAGGCGGTCTTCCTGGCCTTCCCGTTCGCCGCGGGCCAGGCCACGGCCTGGGAGCTGACCGGCGGCGTCGGCGGGCCCGATGTGCCGAGAGTGCCGGGCTCGGCCGAGTACATGCTGCCGATCAGGCACTGGATCGCCTTCGAGGACCCTGAGCTGACCATCGCCTGGGCCACGCTGGAGGCGCCGCTGGTGCAGCTCGGCACCATCCACATGCCGTACGCGCCGTTCCCGCCGACCCTCGACCAGGAGGACGGCACGGTCTACTCGTGGGCGCTCAACAACATCTGGGACACCAACTTCCCCGCGCAGCAGCAGGGCGAGACGACGTTCCGGTACGCGGTGACGTCCGGGACGGGCGGCGCGGGCGGGCGGCGGCTCGGCGCGGCGGCGGCGTCGGGGCTCTGCGAGCCGTTCGTGGGCGCGTTGATCACCGACAGCCCTGAGGTGTCGGAGACGTACGTGCGTGTCGATCATCCCGACGTGCTGGTCACCTCGATCGGCTGGGAGGGCGTGCGGCTGCAGTCGCTGGCCGCCGAGCCGGTGGAGACCACGGTGACGCTGCCGGGGCAGGAGCCGGTCGAGGTGCGGTTGCCCGCGTGCGGGGTGGCCGTGGTCAGGGGGACGCGCCAGTGAAGATCGTCGACATCAGGGCCACGACGGTGGCCGTGCCCCTGGAGGCGCCGCTGCGGCACAGCAACGGCGCGCACTGGGGGCGCTTCGTCCGGACGATCGTCGAGGTCGAGGCCGACAACGGGCTCATCGGGCTCGGTGAGATGGGCGGCGGCGGGGAGAGCGCGGAAGCGGCCTTCCGCGCGCTCCTGCCGTACCTGAAGGGGCACGACCCGTTCCAGCTCGAAGCGCTGCGCTTCAAGATCGCGAACCCGACGGCCTCGCTCTACAACAACCGCACGCAGCTGCTCGCCGCGATCGAGTTCGCCTGCCTCGACCTGGTCGGGCAGCACCTCGGGGTGCCGGTCAGCGACCTGCTCGGCGGGCGCGTCAGGGACGCGGTGCCGTTCGCGTCGTACCTGTTCTTCCGGTACGCCTCCGACGCCCACGCCGAGATCCGCACCCCCGAGCAGCTCGTCGAGCACACGGCGCGGCTGAAGGAGGAGCACGGGTTCACCGTCCACAAGCTCAAGGGCGGCGTCTTCCCGCCGGACCACGAGCTGGAGTGCTACCGCGCGCTGGCCGAGGCGTTCCCCGGCGACCGGCTCAGGTACGACCCCAACGCGGTGCTGTCGGTGGCCGAGGGGCTGCGCTTCGGCAAGGCGATCGAGCACCTGAACAACGACTACCTGGAGGATCCGGTCTGGGGGCTCGAAGGGTTGCGGGCCGTGCGCGCGCAGATCGGCGTGCCGCTGGCGACGAACACGGTCGTGGTGAACTTCGAGCAGCTCGCCTCCAACGTGCTGCGCAGGAGCGCCGACGTGATCCTGCTGGACACGACGTTCTGGGGCGGCATCAGGCCGTGCGTCAAGGCGGCGGGGGTGTGCGAGACGTTCCAGCTCGGGGTGGCCGTGCACTCGTCGGGGGAGCTGGGCATCCAGCTCGCGACGATGCTGCACCTCGGTGCGGTGCTGCCGAACCTCACCTACGCCGCCGACGCCCACTACCACCAGCTCAGGGACGACGTGATCGAGGGCGGGAAGATGGCGTACTCGGAGGGCGCCATCGCCGTCCCGACCGGTCCAGGGCTGGGCGTGCGGCTGGACCGGGATCAGGTGGCGCGCTACGCCGAGCTCTACAAGGAGCTGGGCGGCTACCCGTACGACCGCGATCCGGGGCGTCCCGGCTGGTACGCGACGGTCCCCAACGAGAGGTTCGCGGATCCCGCGGTGGAAATCGCACCATAATGGGGCGATATGTCTGAAGAGTCGAAGCCAGCCGCCCCTGCCGACAACCTCGTCACCTCCTCCCACACCCTGCCGTCCGGCCAGGCGTACACCGCCACCGCCGGCACGATGGTGCTGCGCGAGGAGGTGACCACCGACGGCACGTTCGAGGGCCTGCGCCCCAAGGCGGAGGTGTTCATCACCGCCTACACCCTTGACGGCGCCGACCCCGGCAGCAGGCCGGTGACGTTCGCCTTCAACGGCGGGCCCGGCTCGTCCAGCGTGTGGCTGCACCTGGGCGTGCTCGGGCCCCGCCGGGTCGTCATGGGCGACGCCGGAGCGCTGCTGCCGCCCCCGTACGGGCTGGTGGACAACGAGGAGAGCCTGCTGCGGGTGAGCGACCTGGTCTTCATCGACCCGGTCTCCACCGGCTACTCGCGGGCCGCCCAAGGGGAGAAGGCGGAGCCGTACCACGGCTTCACCGGCGACCTGGAGTCGGTCGGCGAGGTGATCAGGCTGTGGACCACCAGGAACGGCCGGTGGATGTCGCCGAAATTCCTCGCCGGCGAGTCGTACGGCACCGTGCGCGCCGCCGGGCTCGCCCAGCACCTGCAGTCGCGCTACGGCATGTACCTCAACGGCGTCATGCTCATCTCCTCGGTGCTCGACTTCATCACCGGCGAGTTCAACGAGGGCAACGACCTGGCCTACGCGCTCTACCTCCCGACGTACGCGGCCATCGCCCACTACCACGGCCTGCACGGCGACCGGCCGCTGGCCGACGTGCTGCGCGAGGCAGAGGAGTACGCCGACCGCGACTACCTGTGGGCGCTGGCCAGGGGCAACCGGCTCACCGCCGAGGAGCGCGCGGCGGCCGTCGCCAAGGTCGCCGGGCTGACCGGGCTGAGCACCGACTACGTGGACCGGGTGGACCTGCGCATCGAGCACATCAGGTTCTTCACCGAGGTGCTGCGCCACCGGCGGCAGGTCGTCGGCCGGCTCGACGGCCGCTTCACCGGCTGGGACCCCGACGGCGGCCGCGAGCACTTCGCCGCCGATCCCAGCATGGACGCGATCATGGGGCCGTACAGCGCGGCGCTCAACCACTACCTGCGCACCGACCTGGGCTACGCCAACGACCTGCCGTACGAGGTGCTCACCTCGCGGGTGCGGCCGTGGTCGTACAAGGAGTTCGAGAACGCGCACGTGCAGGTCGCCTCCCGCCTGGGGGCGGCGATGCGGGCCAATCCGCACCTGCGCGTGCACGTCGCCTGCGGCTACCACGACGGCGCCACGCCGTACTTCGCCGCCGAGCACACCTTCGCCCACCTGCCCGTGCCGCCCGAGCTGACCGGCAACATCGAGTTCAAGTACTACGAGGCCGGCCACATGATGTACGTGCACGAGCCCAGCAGGCTCGCCCAGTCAGCTCACCTGGCGGCGTTCGTCCTCGGAGAGCAGGCGTGAGGCTCTGGCCAGGCGCTGCCTGAGGTTCTGGCGCAGCGCGGCGAAGCGGTCGGGATTGTCGCGGATGAGGGCGTTCTGCAGGTCGGCGTCGGCCGCGTACCAGGCCGCGACCAGGCCCGACGCCCACTTGCACGTGGTGTCGGCCGTCGCGGTCTGCCGCTCCTCCTCCGTCACCGCCGTGGGCTCGTCCAGGTTCCAGCGGCTGTCGGCGATGGCGGCCTCGGGCGCGGGGTAGGAGTGGCCGGCCTGGCTCATGCACGACTGCCAGCGCTTGACCGCCGCCGTCACCGTCGGGTGCTTGGCGGCCTGCTCCAGCGTCAGCGAGTCCTGCAGGGCCAGCCACGGCCAGTCCGCCTTGCGCGCCCCCTCGTCCAGGGCGAGCGTGGCGCGGTCGAGGCAGCCGCGGTCGGCCGCGGTGCCGTACAGGCGGTGGCGGGTGTGCTTGGGCAGCTTGCCGGCCCAGGCGCCGGTCGTGTCGGGAGAGGGCGGCCTGGCCAGGTGGTAGCCGTGCCGCTTGGCCGCGTCCGGGTCGGTGACGCCGTAGCGGCGGGAGTTGCCGGGATCCACGGCGGCGATCGCGGCCGCGCTCTCGGCGGGCGGGTCGATGGTGATGCCCTGCTTGCGCATGCACCTGACGACGAGACGGTTGTGGGCGTTGCCCAGCACGGCCCGCTGCTCGGGAGTGGTCTTGTAGGCGTCGAACGGGAGCACGAGGTGTGACACCGAGGTGACGCCCTTGGTGGGCGCGGGCGGTGCCACCGGCTCTTCGACGCCGCAGGCCGCGGCCGTCGCCAGCACCAAAGTGCTCGCGATGAGCCGGCGGCAGCCGGTTTCCGAGGGCCAAGCCCGGAAACCGGCACTCCCTTTATCGCTCAGCGGCACCAGATGTCGAGCGCGCTGGCGCGGTTGTTGCCGATGGCGTTGTTCGCCAGGAAACCGTCGTTCGAGTTGTGCGTGAACGTGCTGTGCGCACCCGTGTAGCCGGGGTGCTGCCAGAGCGTCGCACTGCAGCCGATGCGGTTGCGCACCGAGCTGGTCTCGTTGTCCATGCTGTGCCAGGAGTTGCTGAAGTCCCAGTTCAGCCAGTTGTTGTCGGCGAAGTTGGAGTCGTCCGAGATGAAGTCCCGCCAGTGGTCGACCTGGCCGCGGTTGTAGTCGTAACCGGCGTACAGGCAGACCCGGCCGCCGTAGCAGGTCGAGCGGGGGCTGGCCACCGCGGCGGCAGCGGGGGCGACCACGGTGAACAGCGTGGCCGCGGCGATGAGACCGGCGGCCTTCTTGGTGAGCCTCACAGGTTTCTCTCCGATCAGTGAGTCGTTTCTGCCGGGAACCCGGCGCGCCGGAATCGCACGCGAGCGGCCATGACCCGCGTCGATTTCCCAAAGGCGCCGCGCCCCTGGAACGGGTCGCGGGCCCGGCCCGCCGCACTCACTGCTATCAGGGCCCTGCCCTGCGCTTTCGCCGCGTTGGCAGAAGTGTTGGCCCTCGTGGAGGAACCCGTGGTCTGCGCTCGACCTATTCGGGAAGCTCCTCGGGAAGCGCCGCGGGGTTCTGCGCGAGCAGCCCGCCGTCCACGCGGTGCTCGGCTCCGGTGACGAACGACGAGCGCGGCCCGGCCAGGAACGCCACCACCTCCGCCACCTCCTCAGGGCGGCCCACGCGGCCCAGCGGATGGGTCCTGCCCCACTGCGCGACCTGCTCCTCCTGCGACAGCTCGCCCCGCCACAGGTCGGCCGCCCAGCGCAGCATCGGCGTGTCGACCGAGCCTGGGCAGACCGCGTTCACCCGGACGCCGTCCTTGGCGTGGTCCAGCGCCATGGCCTTGACCAGCCCGTTCAGCGCGGCCTTGCTCGCCGTGTACGCCGCCACCTGCGCCTGCGAGGCGAACGCCTGCACCGACGACACCACCACGATCGAGCCGCCGCCACGGGCGCGCAGCTGCGGCATCGCGGCCTTGCAGGTCAGGTAGACGCCCTTGAGGTTGATGTCGAGCACCTCGTCCCAGACCTCCTCGGGGGTGTCCTCGACCGTGCCGTAGCGCTGCACGCCCGCGCTGGTCACCACGATGTCCAGGCCGCCGTACCGGGAGACCGCGAGGTCCACCAGGCCGCGCAGGTCGTCGGCGCGGCGCACGTCGGCGACCCGGCCGGTGACGCGCTCGCCGTCCTGCTCGGCGTCCTTGTCGACGCCGCAGAACACCACCGACGCGCCGCCGGCCGCGAGCCGCTCGACCACCGCCCGCCCGATGCCCATCGAACCGCCCGTGACCAGCGCCACCTTGCCGTCGAACTCGGTCATGCCACCACCTCAGCGCGCATCTTCAACACCTTCGTCTCGTACGGGCCCAGCTCCATGGCCGTCCCGTTGTCCACGGCCGCGGCCAGGCCGTCGGTCGGCATGCCGGCGAACGGCTCAAGGCCGACCGTGTACGCCTGACCCCACCAGGGGTACCCCGTGGTGGCGCCCAGCTCCTGCCACATCCACAGGTAGGGCAGGAGCGTGGCGTCCCACTCCACCCGGAAGCCGACCGCGCCGGTGATCTCGTACCAGCCTTCGTCGAAACCGGTGAGGTAGACGATGTCGCTCGGCTCGCCGCGCTCGGGCACCACGCTCAGGTCCACCTCGCCGCCCCCGTCGGCGGGCACCACCGGCCACCGCCACGGGCCGCCCGCCTTGACCCGGCGCCCGCCGGGCGCGATCGGGGTCTCGTGCGGGATCACGGTGACGCCGTCGGGCAGCCTGATCCGGCCGCCCGGCCGCAGGAACGGCAGGCCGTACACGATGTGCTGGCCCCACATGGCGTGCAGCGGGAGCCCCGACTCGTTGGTGGCGCGCGCCTCGATCTCCAGCGCGGCCGTGCCGGAGCGCAGCCGCAGCACCTTCTCCATCCGGTACGGCAGCCGCCGCGTCCGCACGCTGAGCCGTACCGCGACCTCCTCGGGGGAGTCGGCCACGACCGCGCACTCCCACGGCAGCCCCGCCACCTCGCCGTGCTGCGCCAGCCGCGCGCCGCGGTATGCGCTGGGCGCTCCGCCGTTGGGGAAGACGTCCTGCCAGCCGCCCTCGTAGTGGTCGATGAAGGGGGCGACGTCGTCGGGCGCGCCCTGGAGGTGCTCGCGCGGGTCGCGCAGGCCGCGCGGCGTGAGCCAGACGAGGTCGGTGTCGGTCGGCTTGTGCAGGAACTCGACGACGTCACCGCCCTTGCCCGGCAGCACGGTCACGCGCAGCCGCTCGTTGTCCAGGGTGACCGCGGCCAGCCCCTCGATCGTGCCCTGCCGCAGGCGGGCCGCCCAGTTGCGCCTCATTGGAACGTCACGTCCAGGAAGCGCGGACGGTAGATGGAGACGTCGTCGTAGTGGTCGGTGTTGACGAAGCTGTTCACGTTGTACGACACCACGAGGCCGGGCCCGTCGATCTCCGGGTGCGCGTGGGCGTTGTAGGTGAAGATGTTCCCGCCGGTCTCGGGGGTCGTGTAGACGTGCTGCTTGGCGGTGAAGGGGCCGGCGGGTGAGCAGGCGGAGTAGGCGACGATGTTCGGGTTGAGCGCCACGGTCGTGTCATGCGTAATCAGGACATATCCGGATCCGACCTTGCTGACGCTGTACTCGTTCGCCACCCCGTCCATCACCCGCGCCGAGTCGGCCGGGTCCGCCGACCAGCCGCCGTCGGCCGTGCGGTACTCCCAGCGGCCCAGCAGGCTGTCGCCCTTGACCCTGGCGATGTGCATGTACTTCGGCGAGCCGAGGTCCTCGACCCCGTAGACGTAGGTGTGGCCGCCGTCCCTGAGGATGCCCGACGCCCAGGCCACCCCGTGGCCGCTCGGCAGGTCGTGCACGCTGATCGGGCGCTCAAGGCGGCCCGGCGCGAACCGGGCGACCACGTTGCGGTGCCAGCGCCAGTCCCACGCGCCTTCGCCGAAGCGCTCGTACTCCTGGTAGGTGACCTCCACCAGGCCGCCGGCCAGCGTGGCGTCGCCGGCCCAGTACCAGTGGTTCTCGTCGCGCGGGGGCATCACGGCCTTGGGCTTCGCCTCGGTGCCGCCGTGGATCGTGGCCAGCCGGCCGTTGCGCTCGACGGCGAAGGTGTTGTTGAGGAAGACCGTCGAGCCGCCCTCCTCGACCACCGGGGGCCTGGAGCCGTCCTCGTTGACCCGGCCGAGGAACGTGTCGGAGAAGACCCACAGCTCCTTGCCGCCGGGCAGCTTGAGCGAGTACGTGCCGTCGGCGCCCGTCCAGTCGTCCAGGCGGTTGTTGTCGTTGCCGTGGTTGGTGAACAGGCTGGTCAGCCGGGTGTCGGGGGTGGCGCTCCGGACCGTGGGGGCGCAGGTGGACGTTTCTTGTGCCGCTGCGGCGGGTTGAGGGACGGCGGTGAAGCCGAGCAACGCGATGGCGAGGGGGGCGAGGGCGGTGCGGAATCGCGTCATGACCGTTCCTAGGGGGAGGGGAGTTCCCTACAGTTCTAGTCATTAGATCACTTGGTGTCCAGGCCCCTCGTGAGGGCGGCGAAATCCGGATGACCGGGTGGCGGGGCGCCCGTTACCCTGCCGGGATGGGCCACGTGGAAGTAGGACATTTGACGTACGTGCTGCCTGACGGGCGGCCGCTGCTCAACGACGTCTCCTTCCGCGTCGGCGAGGGCGTCAAGGCGGCGCTCGTCGGGCCCAACGGCGCGGGCAAGACCACGCTCATGCGCCTCATCGCCGGCGACATCCAGCCCGTCGAGGGCAGCGTGGCGAGCTCCGGCGGGCTCGGCGTGATGCGGCAGTTCATCGGCAGCGTGCGCGACAGCAGCACCGTGCGTGACCTGCTGCTCGGCGTCGCGCCCCCGGCCGTGCGGCAGGCGGCGAAGCGGCTCGACGAGGCCGAGCTGGCCATGATGGAGCGCGACGACGAGAAGACGCAACTTCGCTACGCCCAGGCCATCAGCGACTACACCGACGCCGGCGGCTACGAGATCGAGGTGCTCTGGGACACCTGTACGGTCGCCGCGCTCGGCGTCCCGTTCGACCGGGTGCAATACCGCGACGTCGCCACATTGTCGGGCGGCGAGCAGAAGCGCCTGGTCCTGGAGGCGCTGCTGCGCGGCCCCGACCAGACCCTGCTGCTCGACGAGCCCGACAACTACCTCGACGTGCCCGGCAAGGAGTGGCTGGAGCGGCAGCTCAAGGAGACGCCCAAGACCGTCCTGCTGGTCAGCCACGACCGCCAGCTCCTCGCGAACGCGGCCGACCGCATCGTCACCGTCGAGTCGGGCAACATCTGGATCCACGGCGGCGGCTTCGCCACGTACGCGGAGGCGCGCAGGGCCCGCAACGAGCGCCTCGACGAGCTGCGCAGGCGCTGGGACGAAGAGCACGCCAAGATCAAGGCCCTGGTCAACATGCTGAAGAACAAGGCGCGCTACAACGACGGCATGGCGGCCGCCTACCACGCCGCCCAGACCAGGCTGCGCAAGTTCGAGGAGGCGGGGCCGCCCGAGGTGGCGCCGAGCGAGCAGCACATCTCCATGCGGCTGCGCGGCGGCCGCACCGGCAAGCGGGCGGTGATCTGCGAGCAGCTCGAGCTCACCGGCCTCATGCGCCCGTTCGACCTGGAGGTCTGGTACGCCGAGCGGGTCGCCGTGCTCGGCTCCAACGGCTCGGGCAAGTCCCACTTCCTGCGCCTGCTGGCCGGCGAGCAGGTCGCCCACGAGGGCGTGGCGAGGCTGGGGGCCCGCGTGGTGCCCGGCCACTTCGCGCAGACCCACGCGCGTCCCGACCTGCGTGGCCGCACCCCGGTCGAGATCGTCATGACCGAGCACGCCAGGCTCAAGAACGAGGCGATGAAGGCGCTGGCCCGCTACGAGCTGGCCGGCCGCGTCGCCGAGCAGCGCTTCGAGACGCTCTCCGGCGGCCAGCAGGCCCGGCTGCAGATCCTGCTGCTCGAGCTGTCGGGCGCCACGCTGCTGCTGCTCGACGAGCCGACCGACAACCTCGATCTGGCCAGCGCGGAGGCGCTGCAGGCGGGCCTGGAGGCGTTCGACGGCACGGTGCTGGCGGTCACGCACGACCGGTGGTTCGCCGCCGACTTCGACCGCTACCTCGTCTTCGGCGCCGACGGCACGGTCTACGAGTCGCCCGAGCCGGTCTGGGACGAGTCGCGCGTGGTGCGTCCCCGGTGAGAGACCCGCGTTAAAGAGTTGGTACGGCTGGCGCGTGTCCGCTGCCGGTCGTGCCATGTTCGGGTTATCACGGCAAAGTGATCCCGCGTAGCCGAACCGTCAGCCTCCTCGCACTCGGGGCGATCTGCCTCGCCGGGTGCGCGAGCGAGGAACGTCCCGTCCAGCCCCAGCTCAAGCCGCTCGCGATGAAGGAGCAGGTCTCCAACATCGTCAAGTCCGCCGACGGGTACGCCGTCAACTGGGCGGGCGTGCTGACCAACGCCAACCCGTGGCACTTCGGCGAGCACGTGGTCGCCACCATCGTCGGCCATGACGCCAAGGGCGCCGAGGTGCTGAAGCTGGACCAGCCGCTCGACGCGGTGCCGCCGGGCGGCTCGCTGGCCTTCACCGGGCAGGCTCCGGCCTCGGTGAAGCCGGCGAAGGTGACGATCCAATACCGGCCCGCGCGGTGGCGGCAGGCGGCGCGGATCGTGTCGTCGTTCCAGCCGTTCCCGATCAGCCGGGTGCAGACCCTGCCCCAGAAAGACGGCTCTTACCTCATTACCGGATATGTCGATAATCCCTATCAAATGCCGGTGAGCAGCCTGGTCGTGACGGCGATGTTGCGTGATAAATCCGGAAAACTTCTCGGCGGTGGCGACACGTTCGTGGACGACGTGAAGGCGGGCAGCGCGCCCAGGTTCGTGCTGTCGGTGCTCGGCCTGCCGAAGAACGCCAAGGTCGCCAAGACCGAGATCACCGCCAGGACCTGGGGGTCGACCGGGCGTCCTTACGAGGAGCTGGCGCTGGCCGGCGCGGTGCCGATGCACACGGTCAAGCCGACGAGTGAGCCGTTCGCGGTGGACAGGAGCACTGCTGTCCTCTCTGAACACAAACAGTGATTTCCGCAAATTTCGGGCGGTAATGCTGTGCGGCGCGATATTTCCGTACGGGAATCCGCCCGCTCCCAGACAAGAACCGGCCATAAGCCCGGAAGTGGTGGAACTACTAGTTACCGATCCATTACCTTCGGTCACATGACTGACCGCGTCCTGGTGGAAGCACTCCGCGCCCGCGATCCAGGGGCACTCGCCACGCTCTACGACGCGTACGCGGAGAGCGTCTACCGCTACTGCTGGTCCCTTCTCCTCAGCGCCGAGAGCGCCCAGGTGGCGCTGCGCGACACGCTGATCGCCGCCGAGGCGCACGCCGGCGCCCTGGCCGACCCCGACAGGCTCGGCACCTGGCTCTACGCGCTGGCCAGAGCCGAGTGCCTGCGCCGCAGGGCCGCCGAGCCGCCGGGCGCCGACGAGGGCCTGGCCGAGGCGCCTGACCTCGACGACCCCGCCGACGCCGACCTGCGCGTCATGGCCTGGAACGCCGTCCAGAGCCTGCCCACGGCCGAGCGCGAGGTGCTCGAGCTCGTCCACCGCCACCGGCTGCCCGCCGCCGAGCTGGCGCAGGTGCTCGCGCAGCCCGTACGCCAGGTCGAGCTGCTGTACGAGCAGGCCCGCGAAAGCCTGCGCGACGCCATCACCGCCGAGGTGCTGGCCAGGAAGGGCCCCTACGACTGCCCGCGCAGGGCCCGCATCCTGTCCGGCTTCTCCGGCGCGCTGACCACGGAGATGCGCGAGCACCTGGTCAGGCACCTGCCGGGGTGCGAGGTCTGCGCGCCCCACCGCAGCCGCGAGGTCTCCGTCGCCAAGGTCTACGAGCTGCTGCCCGAGCCCGCGCTGCCCGAGACGCTGCGGGTGCGCGTGATGAGCTGCTTCGCCGACCCCGAGCTGCTGCCCTACCGCCGCTACGTCGCCCGCCGCACGGCCGCGCTCGGCGCCGCCGGGTTTCCCGTTCCCGGCGCGCACCACGGCAGGAAGTGGCCTCAGGCGGTGGCGGGCGCGCTGGCGGCGGTCGCGACCGTGGTGGCGATAGCGGTCATCTTCCAGCACATCGGAAGGGAGAACGGTGGAGTGACAGGTGTCGCGACGGCCGCGTTCCCGGCCACGGGCGAACCGCCCGGCATCCGCCTGCCCTGGCAGGCCGACCCCGAGGACGTCCCGTTGTCCGTGCTGCCCATCCTCGACGGCACGACCACGCAGCCACTCGGCGTCACGGGGACGCCCGGGCAGCCGCCGCCGGTGGTCCCCGTGGTGGCCACGCCGACCGGCGGCTCTCCGCCGTCGTCACGGCCGGGCGAGCCGGAGACGCCGCCCTCCCGGCCCGACTCGCCGCCGCCCTCCCCGCCCGCGCCACCGGAGGAGCCGCCGACGCGGCTCACGCCGCCGGCGGAAGAGCCGCCCGAGCAGCCCCCGACGCAGGCCCCGCCGGCGCAGACCCCGCCGACCCGGACTTCGCCCCCGAAGCACCCGCACCCCCCGAAGCACCCGCACCCCCACCCGCCGAAGCCCCGGCCCTGCGGTCCGCGCAGCCCATGCCCGACCCCGTCCCCCTCGCCAAGCCCCACCCAGACCCCCACGCCCACCACCACGCCGTCGGAACCGGCCACTCCCACCCCTTCGGACGAGCCGTCCGCGACCCCAACGGAGAACCGCAGCTGAACCGCGTTCTGCCAGCGCTTCGGAAAGGGGCGATTGAGGCTCGGTGTGGTCACGTTACGTGAGTTAACTGGGGGGAATCGTGCGCATAGAGTAACCAACGGTTTCAGGGGGACCTATGCGCGCATTCCGGGCCGGGCTCCTCGTTGCCTGCCTGCTGGTGGCCACGTGCCCGCCCGCGCTCGCCGAGCCGGGGCCGTCCCGCCACGACGTCAAGCGGGCCCGCCAGACCGTACGCGAGCGCTCACACCAGCTCGGCCGCACCACCGCCGCCCTGGTGACCGCCCAGTCGCGGCTCGACCGGCTGGCGGCCGAGGTGGAGCGGCTGGTGGAGGCGTACAACGGGGAGGTCGTCCGGCTGCGCAGGGCCGAGCAGGCGCAGCAGCAGGCCACCGCCCGGCTCGCCGCCGCCGACGCCGAGGTCGAGCGGGCCAGGCAGGACGTCGCGCTGCTCGCCGCCGAGAACTACGGCGGCCTGGGGACGGTCAAGCCGTACATGGGGATGCTGGCCGACCGCGGCGGCACGGACGGGTTCCTGCACCGGGCCATGGTGCTGGGCTATCTGGAAGAGGAGCAGGGCGCGGTCATGCGGCGCCTGCGCGACGCCCAGGAAGTGGCCGCGATCCTGCGGACGTACGCGGGGCGGGCGCACGCCGAGCGGCTCGCGGCGGCCGAGAGCGCCCGCCGGGCCAAGCTCGCCGCCCAGACCGCGGTCGCCCGCCAGCGGCGCGAGACACGGGAGCTGATGGCCAGGAAGACGACCCTGCAGCGCAGGGTGAACGCCGCCCGCACCCGCGCCCAGCTCCTCGCCAGGCGGCGCGCGGCGGCCCTGTCAGGGCTCGTCGCGGGTGGCTCGCGGATGGGAGACGTGGCCGCCAACTGGGCGCTCACCCAGCTCGGCAAGCCGTACGTGTGGGCCGCCGCCGGCCCGGAGACCTATGACTGCTCGGGGCTGACCATGCGGGCCTGGGAGAAGGCCGGCGTGCGGCTCGACCACTGGACGGGCACCCAGTGGACCTCGGGCCCGCACGTGCCGCTCGACCAGCTGCGCCGCGGCGACCTGCTGTTCTTCGCGCACGTCAGCGGCAACCCCTCGACCATCCACCACGTCGGCATCTACGTCGGACGCGGCCAGATGGTGCACGCGCCGCAGACCGGCGACGTCGTACGGGTGGCCTCGATCTGGCGCGGGGACCTGGTGGGCGCCACCAGGCCCCGCTGACGGCAGGTCAGTGGTGACCGTGCTCCTTGGCCCGGCGGAACGAGCGCTCGATCTCGGCCTCGGCCTCGATGCGGCCCACCCAGTTGGCGCCCTCGACCGACTTGCCCGGCTCCAGGTCCTTGTAGACCTCGAAGAAGTGCTGGATCTCCAGGCGGTCGAACTCCGAGACGTGGTGGATGTCCTGGATGTGATGCATGCGGGGGTCGGTGGACGGCACGCACAGCACCTTGTCGTCACCGCCCTTCTCATCCGTCATCCGGAACATCCCCACCGCACGGCACGTGATGTAGCACCCGGGGAACGTCGGCTCCTGCAGCAGCACCAGCGCGTCGAGCGGGTCGCCGTCCTCACCGAGGGTGTTCTCGATGAAGCCGTAGTCGGCGGGGTACTGCGTGGAGGTGAACAGCAGCCGGTCAAGCCTGATCTTGCCGGTTTCGTGATCGACTTCGTACTTGTTCCGTTGTCCCTTGGGAATCTCAACGACAACGTCGAACTCCACCGCGGTTCCTCCGCTCAGGCCCCCGGGCACCCCCGGGCGGGCGTTAATGTCTCGTAGGCGAACACAGGAGAGAGGGCAGGCGACGTGGCGCGGCGCGACCGGTTGGTGATGCTGACCACCCTCGCCGTGCTCCAGATCCTGACGATCGTCATCGGCGTTTACGCGATGACCACCGACTTCAACCTGAGCGCGCTGACGAGCGGGTCTGCGCCGACCGATCCGACGGCGTCCCCGGCGGAAGGCTCTCCCCCCGTCCCCGTGGTCACCGCGGGGCCTGTGCTGGCCCAGCTTTCGGCGAAGTCAGGAGACGGACCTCTCCCGACTAAGGGTACTTTGACGAAGCAGTTGGCCAGCGCGCTGGGTGACGATGCGCTCGGCGGACGGGTGGGCGCGATCGTCCTCGACACCGTCACAGGCGAGCAGCTCTTCGCGGCCAACCCGGACACCGCCATCACCCCCGCCTCCACCACGAAGATCATCACGTGCACCGCGGCCCTGGCCGCGCTCGGCCCCGACGCCCGGCTGTCCACCCGCGTCGTCCAGGGGACGAAGCCCGGCACGATCGTCCTCGTCGGAGGCGGCGACCCCATGCTCGCCGGCCCCCAGGCCAGGTCGTCCGACTACCCGAAGCAGGCGAGCCTGAACACCCTGGCCGCGCGCACCGCCGCCACGCTCAAGGCACAGGGTGTGCGCAAGGTCACCCTCTCCTACGACGACAGCCTGTTCACCGGCAACCCCAAGGCGCCCGGCTGGAAGCCCAACTACATCCCTGACGGCGAGGTCGCCCCCGTCCACGCGCTGATGATCGACGAGGGCCGCCAGCACCCCCGCTTCCGCGCCCCCCGGGTCCAGAACCCGCCCCAATACGCCGCCGACGCCTTCGCCAGGCTCCTCGCCGAGCAGGGCGTCTCCGTCGCCAAGTCCGTACGTCCCGCCAAGGCGCCCGCCGGCGCCGCCGAGCTCGGCCGCGTCGACTCCGCCCCGCTCTACGCGCTCGTCGAGCACACGCTCACCCGCAGCGACAACGACCTCGCAGAAGCCCTCATGCGGCACGTCGCCATCAAGGAGGGCCAGCAGCCGTCGTTCGGCGGCGGCGGCAAGGCCGTGAACGCCGTGCTGCAGCGGCTCGGGCTGGCCCAGAACGTCTCGCTCTCCGACGGCAGCGGCCTGTCCATCCGCAACCGCATCAGCCCCCACGCCCTCGCCAAGGCCATCGCCCTGGCCGGCGCGCCGCAGCACCCCGAGCTGCGCGCGGTCGCCACCGGCATGCCGATCGCCGGCTTCTCCGGCACGCTCGGCAACGGGCGGCGCTTCACCGGCGGCGACAGCAAGGACCAGGTCGGGCTCGTCCGCGCCAAGACCGGCACGCTCAACCACATCAACACGCTCGCCGGGCTGGCCACCACCAAGGACGGGCGGCTGGTCACCTACGCCTTCATGGCCGACCAGGTGCCGGTCAACGCCGAACCCGTGCTCGACCGGCTCGCGGCCATCGTCGCACGTTCCTGAGCACGTTCCTCCGCACGGTCCCCAGCACGGTCCCCAGCACGGTCCTCGGCACGTTCCTCCGCACGGTCCTTCGCGGCCCGGACCAGAAGCACGTACCGTGGACGGTATGCAGGTGATCGACTGGGATCTGGCCGTCACGACCGGCACGCGCCTCGTGCGCCCCGGCCCACAGGTGAGCCGGGAGGAGGCCAGGCAGGCCGTCGCCGAGCTCCGCACCCTGTCGCGCGAGGCCGAAGGGCACGTGCGGCAGTTCACCAAGATCCACACGGAGACCGCGCCGCAGCCGGCGACCATCGTCGACCGGCCCGGCTGGATCAAGGCCAACGTCGAGGGCTTCCGCGTGGTGCTCGAGCCGCTCACGCAGCGCATGGGCAACTCCGACAACCAGCCGCCGGCCATCGTCACCGCCGTCGGCTCCCGCATCACGGGCGTCGAGGTCGGGGCCGTGCTGGCCTTCCTCGCCTCCCGCGTGCTGGGGCAGTACGAGCTGTTCCTGCCGCCCGACCCGACCGGTCAGGAGCCCGCGGGGCGGCTCACGCTCGTCGCGCCCAACATCGTCCACGCCGAGCGCGAGATGGGCGTCAACCCCCACGACTTCCGCCTGTGGGTGTGCCTCCACGAGGAGACCCACCGTGTGCAGTTCACCGGCGTGCCCTGGCTGCGCGAATACGTGCGCTCCCAGATGACCGAGTTCCTGCTCGCGTCCGACCTCGACCTGCCCACCCTGCTCGAGCGCCTCCGCAACGCCGCCGACACCGTCGCCGACGTGGTGCGCGGCGGCGAGGGCAACCTCATCGACGCCATCCAGTCGCCCGGCCAGAAGGAGATCCTCGACCGCCTGACCGCCGTCATGACGCTGGTCGAGGGCCACGGCGACTACGTCATGGACGCGGTGGGCCCGTCCGTGGTGCCCTCGGTGGCCGACATCCGCGCCAAGTTCGCGCAACGCCGCGAGGGCGGCTCCCGCCTCGACCGCACGGTCCGCCGCCTGCTGGGCATCGAAGTCAAGATGAAGCAGTACGCGGAAGGCTCCGCCTTCGTCCGCACGGTAGTGGACCGCGTGGGCATGGACGGCTTCAACAAGATCTGGACATCGCCGGAAACCCTCCCCACAACCCCGGAGATAGCCGACCCCACGTCCTGGATCAGCCGCGTCATAGGCACCCCGGCCCTCCCCGCCTAGCGAAGAGCCCCAAGCGCCCCTCACCCCGCCACCTCGGCCCGCACCACCACAGCTTCCGGGCGCCGCGCCGGCGGGGGGCGGTACGGCGGTGGCCTGGCGCCTGTAGGGGTGGGGGAGGCGGGAGAATGCCTGCGTGGGTCCACATCCGGCTGTTGCTGATGTCCGTAGGGCTGTGCGGGAGGCGTTGGCCGAGCTGCCGCAGGGGGCGCTCGTTCTCGTCGCCTGTAGCGGTGGGGCTGATTCGCTGGCGCTGGCGGCGGCGACCGCGTTCGTGGCGCCTCGGGCCGGGCTCAGGGCCGGGCTGGTGACGGTTGATCATCAGCTGCAGGAAGGGTCGGGGGAGCGGGCCGTCTCGGTGGCGCGGATCGGGACAGGAATGGGGCTTGACCCTTCCGAGGTGCTCACCGTCACCGTCGGTACCGAAGGGGGGCCTGAGGCGGCGGCCAGGGAGGCGCGGTATGCCGCGCTGACCGAGGCGGCGGAGAGGTTGAGGGCGGCGGCGGTGTTGCTGGGGCACACCAGGGACGATCAGGCTGAGACGGTTCTGCTGGGGCTGGCCCGGGGGAGCGGGACTCGGAGCCTGTCGGGGATGGCATCCGTCACGGGGATCTATCGGCGGCCGCTGCTGAACATCCCTCGGGCGACCACGGTGGCGGCTTGTAGCGCGCTCGCTCTGCGGCCCTGGGACGATCCGCACAACGAGGATCCGCGCTTCACCCGGGTGCGCGTTCGCCGGCGGGTGCTGCCGGTGCTGGAGGCAGAACTCGGGCCGGGGGTGGCGGAGGCGCTCGCGCGGACGGCGGCCATGGCGCGGGAGGACGCGGACGCGCTCGACGAGTGGGCCGATTCCGCGTACGAGAATTGCGCTCTAAGCGATATCGGCGGGTCGGTGAGGCTGCCGGTGGCGGAGTTGGAGAAGCTGCCCGGCGCCGTGAGGCGGCGGATGGTGCGGAGGGCGGCGATCGCGGCGGGAGCGCCGTCCGGAGCCCTGTCGGCGACCCACGTGCTGGCGGTGGACCGGCTGGTCACGCACTGGCACGGTCAGAAAGCCGTGGATCTGCCCGGGGGTCTGTCCGCCGTCCGGCGGTATGGCACCCTGATATTCGCCATCAGTCCCATCCCGTAAGGAACCACAGGTGGACGCTGCCGACATGGGCAATGACCTGGAAAAGGTGCTCATTCCCGAGGACGAGCTCCAGGCGAAGATCAAAGAACTCGCGGCCCGGATAGACGAGGATTACGCGGGCAAGGAAGTGCTGCTCGTCGGCGTGCTGAAGGGCGCGGTCATGGTGATGGCCGACCTGGCCAGAGCGTTGCACGTGCCGGTGCAGATGGACTGGATGGCGGTGTCGTCGTACGGCGCGGGCACCAAGTCGTCCGGCGTCGTACGCGTGCTGAAAGACCTCGACACCGACATCTTGAACCGCCATGTGCTGATCGTCGAGGACATCATCGACTCCGGCCTGACGCTGCACTGGCTGCTGGAAAACCTGAAGTCGCGCAATCCGGCGTCGCTGGAGATCTGCGCCGCGCTGCGGAAACCCGACGCGGTGAAGGTGCCGATCGACGTCAAATACGTGGGCTTCGACATTCCCAGCGAGTTCGTCATCGGTTATGGGCTCGACTACGCGGAGCGCTACCGCAACCTGCCGTTCATCGGCACCCTGGCGCCGCACGTATATCGATAGCGCTTCGGGCCCTCCCTTCCGGCAATGGCCGGGAACATGGCGCAACGTGACGTACGTTGATAGGGCAAGACCGGTGTAGCGGGCGGGTCCCTCCGTGCGCTCTGCCGGTGTACCTTCAGACTCCGGGAGGGTGACCACGTGTCCCCTTCGGGTAGTCAGAAGTCGCGGTGCCGGATGCCGCGGCCCCGGGCGTGCCCGGGGTTCCAGGCCATGGTCAGGAAGGGACGGGCCCGCAAGGGGTTCCGCATCGGATGGATCTCAAGCGATTTACACGTGGGCCACTGCTGTGGATCCTGGGCATCGTCGTGCTGCTCCTCCTCGTCACCCAGCTCTGGAGTGGCGGTGGAAATTACAAGTCGGCCGACACGTCCTTGGTTCTCCAGCAGATTCGCGCCGGAAACGTCAGCAACGCCAAGATTGTCGACAAGGACAACCGGATCGAGGTGAAGCTCGTCAACCCGGTCGCGGTTGAGCCGGGCGGCACTCCGACCAACCTCATCCAGTCCGACTGGGTCACCGGCTACGGCAGCAAGCTGACCGACGAGCTGCAGGCTCAGGTCGACGCCGGCAAGACCAAGAGCTTCACCACCGAGGTGCCGCAGGAGAACATCCTGCTGAGCCTGCTGGTGAGCTTCCTGCCGATCGTCATCATCGTGCTGATCTTCCTGTTCATCATGAACCAGATGCAGGGCGGCGGCTCGCGGGTGATGAACTTCGGCAAGTCGAAGGCGAAGCTCATCACGAAGGACACCCCCAAGACCACGTTCGCCGACGTCGCGGGTGCCGACGAGGCCATCGAGGAGCTCCAGGAGATCAAGGAGTTCCTGCAGGCCCCGGCCAAGTTCCAGGCGATCGGCGCCAAGATCCCCAAGGGCGTGCTGCTGTACGGCCCGCCCGGCACCGGTAAGACGCTGCTGGCCCGCGCGGTCGCCGGCGAGGCCGGGGTGCCGTTCTACTCGATCTCGGGCTCCGACTTCGTCGAGATGTTCGTCGGCGTCGGCGCCTCCCGTGTGCGCGACCTGTTCGAGCAGGCCAAGGCCAACGCCCCCGCGATCATCTTCATCGACGAGATCGACGCCGTCGGCCGCCACCGCGGCGCCGGCCTGGGCGGCGGTCACGACGAGCGCGAGCAGACCCTCAACCAGCTGCTCGTCGAGATGGACGGCTTCGACGTCAAGGGCGGCGTGATCCTCATCGCCGCGACCAACCGGCCCGACATCCTCGACCCGGCGCTGCTGCGTCCCGGCCGCTTCGACCGTCAGGTCACGGTCGACCGCCCCGACCTCGAGGGCCGCAAGGGCATCCTCAAGGTCCACGGCCGCGGCAAGCCGTTCGCCCCCGACGTCGACCTCGACGTCATCGCGCGCCGCACCCCCGGGTTCACCGGCGCCGACCTGGCCAACGTGATCAACGAGGCGGCCCTGCTCACCGCGCGGGCCGACCAGAAGCTCATCACGATGGACGTCCTCGAGGAGTCGATCGACCGCGTCATGGCAGGGCCCGAGCGCAAGACGCGGGTCATGTCCGACAAGGAAAAGAAGATGATCGCCTACCACGAGGGCGGTCACGCACTGGTGGCGCACGCGCTGCCCAACTCCGACCCGGTCCACAAGATCACGATCTTGTCCCGCGGCCGCGCGCTCGGTTACACGATGACGCTGCCGATGGAGGACAAGTTCCTGGCCACCAGGTCCGAGATGATGGACCAGCTCGCGATGCTGCTCGGCGGCCGCGCGGCGGAGGAGCTCGTCTTCCACGAGCCCACCACCGGCGCCTCCAACGACATCGAGAAGGCCACGGCCGTCGCCCGCCGCATGGTGACCGAATACGGCATGAGCGAGCAGCTCGGCGCCCGTAAGTTCGGCACCGGCCAGGCGGAGGTGTTCCTGGGCCGCGAGATGGGCCACGAGCGCGACTACTCCGAGAAGATCGCCTCCACGATCGACGAGGAGGTCCGCCGGATGATCGAGACGGCGCACGACCAGGCATGGGACATCCTGGTCCAATACCGCGACGTGCTCGACAACCTGGTGCTGGAGCTCATGGAGAAGGAGACGCTCTCCCGCGAGCAGGTGTTGCAGATCTTCGCCCCCGTGGTGGTCAAGGAGCACCGCCCGTCCTACGCGGGCTACGGCAAGCGGCTGCCGTCCGACCGGCCGCCGATCCTGACCCCGAAGGAGCAGTCGGCCAACGGCTCGCTCACCTCGGGCCACCAGGATGCCCTGCCCTCCGGGGAAAGTACGTGACGCAGCACGACGTCGACCTCGGGCGGATCGAGAAGGCCGTGCGCGAGATCCTCTACGCCATCGGCGAGGATCCCGACCGCGACGGCCTGGTCGAGACGCCCGCCAGGGTCGCCCGCGCGATGGCCGAGCAGTATTCCGGGCTCGGCCAGACGCCGGAGGAAGTGCTCAACAAGGTCTTCGACGTCGATCACGACGAGATGGTGCTCGTGCGTGACATCGAGGTCTACTCGACCTGCGAGCACCACCTGGTCCCGTTCCACGGCCTGGCCCACGTGGGCTACATCCCCAACGCGAAGGGTCAGGTCACGGGGCTGTCGAAGCTGGCCAGGCTGGTCGACGTGTTCGCCCGCCGGCCGCAGGTGCAGGAGCGGATGACCTCGCAGATCGCCGACGCGCTCATGCGGGTGCTGGAGCCGCGCGGGGTGATCGTGGTGGTGGAGTGCGAGCACCTGTGCATGACGATGCGCGGCGTACGCAAGCCGGGCGCCAAGACCGTCACGTCGGCCGTGCGGGGCGACTTCCGTACGAGCGACAAGACCCGGTCCGAGGCCATGGCGCTCATCCTGGGGCGCTGATCAGGTCGCGCGCGGCGAACGGGGTACCCACGATGTCAGCAGGTGTGGGGAAGCGCCTAGGCTTGGCCCATGACTAGCGTGCCCATCAACGTGCCGGGAGGTGCGGATCGGTGCCTCGTCATGGGTGTGGTCAACGTGACGCCCGACTCGTTCTCTGACGGCGGCAAGTGGTTCGGCGCCGACGCCGCCGTCCAGCACGGCCTCGACCTGGTGAGTCAGGGGGCCGACATCGTCGACGTGGGCGGCGAGTCCACCCGCCCTGGTGCGGCCCGGGTGCCGCTGGACGAAGAGCTGGCCAGGGTCGTCCCGGTGATCAGGGCGCTGGCCGCCGACGGCGTGGTGGTCAGCGTCGACACGATGCGGGCCGAGGTGGCGCGGGCGGCGGTCGAGGCGGGCGCGCGGCTCGTCAACGACGTCAGCGGCGGCCTGGCCGACCCGGAGATGCCGCGCGTGGTGGCCGACACCGGCGTCTCCTACGTGGTGATGCACTGGCGGGGGCACAGCCACGACATGGAGTCCCGCGCCGTCTACACCGACGTGGTGACGGAGGTGCGCGAAGAGCTGAGCAAGCGGGTCGATCTGGTGATGGCGGAGGGCGTCACGGAGGAGCAGATCGTGCTCGACCCGGGCCTGGGCTTCGCCAAGAACGCCGAACACAACTGGGCGGTGCTGGCCGGCATCCCGCAACTCGCGGAGCTCGGCTTCCCGCTGCTCATCGGGGCTTCACGTAAACGGTTCCTGGGGCGCCTGCTTGCCGAACCCGACGGCACGCCCCGGCCGTTCAGTCGCAGCGACGACGCCACGCTGGCCGTGACCGCACTGGCCGCGCACGCCGGAGCCTGGTGCGTACGCGTGCACGAAGTAGGTCCCAATGCCGATGCCGTGCGCGTGGCCGCCGCATGGAAGAGAGCCGGAGCAGGCACATGAGCGTCGACACCGCCGCCATCGAGACGGTCAACCAGGAGTTCTACACCGCCATCGAGAGCGGCGACCTGGACAAGATGACCGAGATCTGGGCCGAGGACACCACCGACGACCAGGTGAGTTGCGTACACCCGGGCTGGACCCTGCTGTCGGGCCGCTCCGAGGTGCTGCGGTCGTGGGCCCTGATCATGGCCAACACCACCTACATCCAGTTCGTGCTGACCGACGTCAACACGACGGTGCTGGGTGACGTGGCCGTGCTGACCTGTGTGGAGAACATCCTGACCGCGGGGGAGGAGGGTGAGGCCAGTTTCGCCGCGGGCAAGGTGGTGGCCAGCAACGTCTACATCCGCACCGCCCAGGGCTGGCGGTTGTGGATGCACCACGGGTCGCCGGTGCTGCAGGCCGACGACGACGAGGAGGAGGAAGGCGAGCTTGAGCGCTGACCGCATCACCCTCAAGGGCCTGCGCGCCCGGGGCCGGCACGGCGTGCTCGCTGCCGAGCGTGAGCTCGGGCAGGAGTTCGTGGTGGACGCGACGCTGTTCCTCGACACCGCGCCGGCGGCGGCCGGCGACGACCTCACCAAGACGGTCCACTACGGGGAGCTGGCGCAGGCGCTGGCCGCGGTGGTGGAGGGCGAGCCGGTCGAGCTGATCGAGACGCTCGCGCAGCGGCTCGCCGACGTGTGCCTGGCCAACGAGCTGGTGCACAAGGCCGAGGTGAGCGTGCACAAACCGGCGGCGCCGATCCCGGTGCCGTTCGACGACGTGATCGTGACCATCGAGCGGAGCCGCGGATGAAGGTGGTCCTCTCTCTCGGCAGCAACCTGGGACGCAGGTTCACGACCTTGCAGGACGCGCTGGACGCCCTGTTCGACGCGCCTGGCCTGGAGTTCGTCAAGGCGTCCCCGGTCTACGAGACCGACCCGGTGGGCGGTCCAGGGGGGCAGCGCCCCTACCTCAACGCGATCGTCATCGCGGAGACCACGCTGGAGCCGCGCACGCTGCTGGAGCGGGCGCTGGGCGTGGAGAACGCGTTCGGCCGCGAGCGCGCCGAGCGGTGGGGGCCGCGCACGCTCGACATCGACCTGATCGTGGTGGGCGACGTCGTCTCCGACGACCCCGAGCTGACGCTGCCGCATCCCCGGGCGCACGAGCGGGCGTTCGTGCTGGTGCCGTGGGCCGACAGCGACCCCGAGGGGGTGCTGCCCGGCAAGGGCGCGGTGGCGGGGCTGCTCGAAGGGCTCGACCGGCGGGGCGTACGCCTGCGCGAGGATCTCAAGTTGCAGAGGCCCGATTGAAGCCCACGTCCCCCGGCCCCCTCGTCGGCATCCTGGTCGTCGTCGCCCTCGCCACCTGGGCGGCGATCATGATGAGCGACTACGGCAGGCTGCCGCTGCTGCCGTGGACCGCCATCCCCACCCTGCTCCTGCTGGCGCTCGGCGAGGGCTACAGCGGCTGGGCCACCAAGGCCAGGCTCGCTCGCAAGCCGGGCACCAAGCCGGTCGAGCCGCTCGCGGTGGCCAGGCTGGCGGCGCTGGGCAAGGCGTCGGCGTACGCGGGCGCGGTGTTCGGCGGCGTCTTCGCCGGCTTCGCGCTCCACACGGTGCAGCTCCTCGACCGGGAGACGCCGCGCGGCGAGTTCTTCATCGCGACCGGCTCGTTCGTCTCCTGCGTGCTGCTCGTCTGCGCGGCCCTCTATCTGGAGCACTGCTGCCGGGTGCCGAAGAAACCGGAGGACGAGGAGCGCCGCTAGCGCTCGTCGGGCAGGCCCTCCACGGCCCGCTGCTCGGCGGCGGCGAGGCGGTCGTGCCAGATCTCCCGCTGCAGCAGGCGCAGCGCGCGACGCAGCACGTCGCTGGGCCGTTCACCTTCCCGCAACGCGGTACGGATGATCCGTTCGTCTTCGGCGTTGGCCCGGAAGGCGATCTCAGCCATGCGTCGAGCTTATGGACCCGCCGACACCCTTGTCCTGCGTTTGCCGGACGGGAGCCCGGCGCCGGCCGAAGAGGTAGATGACCGGAGTGGTGCAGATCAGCGGCCCGATGATGGCGATCGGGCGTTCGAGCCACCATTTCAGGTCGGGCGGGATCTGGCCGCCGAGCGTGCCGAAAAGCCACCATGACAGGCCCAGCGAGATGGCCATGCCGGTGGTGTGGAAGAGGAACAGCGGCAGCGAGTACCGGTTGATGAAGTCGTTGAGCCGCCGCCAGCGCGGCCGCTCCAGCACCTGCTCCATGGCCGGGCGCAGCACCTCGACGAGCCCGATCTGGAACAGCAGCAGCGCGACGATGACGAACGTGGGCGGCGCCATGTTCGACCACTTGTCGCCCGGCACGCCGACCATCGAGCCCGGGTAGATGCCCGAGTACACCAGCCCGAACAGGGCGAACAGCCCGGTCCACAGCAGGGCGGCGTCGTAGCGGCGCGGCAGCTCCACGACCCGGTCGTAGAAGAAGCCGGCCTGGTGGGCGAGACCCCAGACGACGATCATGTTGAGCCAGCCGGCCCACTCGACGCCGTAGCGGAAGCGCAGCACGTCCACGACGAGCGCCGTGCCGCCGAGCCAGATCAGCGCGAGCACGTCGTAGCGGCGGTGCAGCCACAGCGCGACCGGCAGCAGTGCGATGAGCACGAGGTAGACGCCGAGGAACCACAGCGGGCTGAGCACCAGCAGCACCACCCGCCACATCCAGTCCACCTCGAAGGTGTACGTCACCACCGCTCCGATGACGACCCACACCCCGGACAGGAAGAGCGCGGGTAAGGCGAGCGCGCGGATGCGCCGCAGCACGAACGCCCCGATGCCGGCCCCGCGCCCCTTGGCCCGCCGCCACGACAGCAGGTGCACGTGCCCGCCGACGTAGAAGAACAGCGGCAGCACCTGCAGCAGCCAGGTGAGGATCCACAGCCCCGAGGTGAAGCCGAGCGGGCTGGTCGGCTCGGGGCCGTGCGGCTTCCATTGGAGGATGGTGAACGCCCAGTGCCAGACCACCACGACGATCAGGCTGAGCGCCCGCAGCCAGTCGACGTATTTGTCCCGTTGTTGACCGCTCACTTGTCGATGTCACCCACGACGAAGAACATCGAGCCGAGGATCGCGACCATGTCGGCCACCAGGTGCCCAGGCAGCATCTCCCGCAGCACCTGGATGTTGCTGTACGACGCCGAGCGCAGCTTGAGCCGCCACGGCGTCTTGTCGCCCTTGGAGACCAGGTAGTAGCCGTTGATGCCGAGCGGGTTCTCGGTCCACGCGTACGTGTGACCCTCCGGCACCTTCAGCACCTTCGGCAGCCGCTGGTTGATCGGCCCTGGCGGCAGCGAGCGCAGCCGCTCGACGCAGGACTCGGCCAGGTCGAGCGAGACCTTGAGCTGGTCGAGCAGCACCTCGAAGCGCGCGTGGCAGTCGCCCGCGCTCCGCGTGACGACCTTCACCGGCAGCTCCCCATAGGCCAGGTACGGATCGTCGCGCCGCAGGTCGATGTCCACCCCGGAGGCACGGGCGATGGGGCCGCTGACGCCGTACTGCAGGATCTGCTCCCGCGTCAGCACCCCCACCCCCTTGGTGCGGGCGATGAAGATCTCGTTGTGCAGGATGAGGTTCTCGATGTCGGGCACCCGGCGGCGGGTCTCCGCGACGGCCGCCGACACCCGGTCGAGCCAGCCCAGCGGCAGGTCCTCCTTGAGCCCGCCGACCCGGTTGAACATGTAGTGCATGCGCCCGCCGGAGATCTCCTCCATGACGGCCTGGATGCGCTCGCGTTCGTTGAAGGAGTAGAACAGCGGCGTCATCGCGCCCAGCTCAAGCGGGTACGAGCCGAGGAACATCAGGTGGTTGAGCACCCGGTTGAGCTCGGCCAGCAGCGTGCGGGCCCAGACCGCGCGCACCGGCGGCTCCATGCCCAGCATGCGCTCGGCGGCGATGACCACGCCCAGCTCGTTCGCGAACGCCGAGAGCCAGTCGTGCCGGTTGGCGAGCATGATGATCTGACGGTAGTCGCGCACCTCGAACAGCTTCTCCGCGCCCCGGTGCATGTAGCCGATGATCGGCTCGGCGGTGGCGATGCGCTCGCCGTCGAGCGTCAGCCGCAGCCGCAGCACGCCGTGGGTGGAGGGGTGTTGCGGCCCGATGTTGAGGATCATGTCCTCGGTGGCCAGCTCTTTCGCGCCCGCGCCGATTCCGACCACACGTTCCGTCATACGGCCATGCTGCCACCGTCGTCGCTGGTGATCCAGCTAGGGGGTTGGTCAAGAGATGGCATGCGATGACATCCCATAGCCGGACAGGGGGAGGAATAGCTGGAACGGGGGGAGATAGGACCATGAAGAGAGTTCTCTTCGACATCGCGGCCCTGATCGCGCGCATCATCACCGGCGTGATCTTCGTCGCGCATGGCTGGCAGAAGTGGCAGGGCGGGCACTCCGCGATCGCGAGCGGATTCGGCGAGATGGGCATCCCGATGCCCGAGCTGGCCGCCGGGTACGCCATGGTCGTCGAGCTCATCGGCGGGGTGCTGCTGATCATCGGGCTGGCGGTCCGCCCTGTGGCGCTGCTGCTGCTGGCCAACATGCTGGGCGCGATCATCTTCGCGCACTGGGGCAAGGGCGTTTTCGTGGGCGAAGGCGGCTGGGAGCTCGCGGCCGCGCTCGGCGCGCTCTGCCTGCTGTTCCTGGCACTGGGCGGCGGGCGCATCGGGATCGACGGCATCCTGTCGGCGATGTTCCGGCGGCGGCACGAACGCCGGGCCGCCGAGGAGGACCTGGTGTCGTACCGGCCGAACAGGACGGACACCACCACCGGCTCCTACGGAGCCACGGACACCGGCTCTTATGGCGGGCCCACCACGCCCGCCCGGTCCACCGCTGAGGAGCCGCCCGACGTCCCCAGGCAGCCGGGCGCGCCCCAGCAGGAGCCCCAGCAGAGGCCGCCGCAGAGCCGGCTCAACGACGAGGACATGCGGGAGATCGACTCCCTGGTCGCCGACGAGCCGCCCCAGCACCGCAAGCCGCCAAACCGCTGAGCCCGGCGAACGGGCCGCTCGACAAGGGCCGCTCGAAGGGGCCGCCCGGAAAGGCCGCCCGGTGAGGCCTCTGGGCGTCAGCGTGCGACCAGGTCGCGCAGGGCCGACACCAGCCGGTCCACGTGCTCCTGCGTCGTGCCGATGCCGATCGAGGCCCGCACGGCGGACGCGGTGCCGTCCTCGCAGCCGCCGTCGGCGGTGCCCAGCAGATGACGGACGAACGGGTGCGCGCAGAACTTCCCGTCGCGCACCCCGATGCCGTACTCGCCGGACAGCACCTCGGCCACCTCCCGCGCCGAGTAGCCGGCCACGGTGAACGACACGATGCCGACCCGGGGGTGGCCGGGACCCCACAGCGACAGCTCGCGTACCCCGTCGATGGAGGCCAGTCCGGCACGCAGCCGCTCGATCAGCCGCTCCTCCTCGCGCACCAGCTCGGTCCAGCCGGTCGCGGTCAGCGCGTCGCAGGCGGCGGCCAGCGCGATGGCGCCCAGCACGTTGGGGGTGCCCGCCTCGTGGCGCGGCTCGGGGTCGTCGTGCCACTCGACGTTCGCGGCGCTCTCGCCGACCGAGCGGACGGCGCCGCCGCCCTTGAGGTACGGCTCGCCCGCGGCCAGCCAGTCCCGCCGCCCGACCAGCGCGCCCGCGCCGAACGGCGCGTACAGCTTGTGCCCGGAGAAGGCCACGTAGTCGAGGTCGAGCGCGGTCAGGTTGAGCCGCCGATGCGGCACGAGCTGCGCCGCGTCCACCAGGATCCGCGCGCCGTGCCGGTGCGCGATGTGGGCCAGGGCGGCGATGGGCCACAGCTCGCCGGTGACGTTGGAGGCGGCGGTGACGACGAGCAGCTTGGGCCCTTCGATGGCGGCGAGCGTCTCGTCGGCGGCGCGCACGGCCTCGCCGGGGAAGGCGGGCGGTGCCAGCCGGACCGCGTTCGGCCAGGGCAGCAGGGAGGCGTGGTGCTCGGTGTCGAAGACGACTGTGGTGGTGCCCTCGGGCAGGCAGCCGGCCAGCAGGTTCGTGGCGTCGGTGGTGTTGCGGGTGAAGATCACCGCGTCGTCGGGGCGGGCGCCGACGAAGGCGCGTACGGTGTGGCGGGCCTGCTCGTACCGGGCGGTGGTGAGCTGGGAGGCGTAGCCGGCGCCGCGGTGGACGCTGGAGTAGGCCGGGAGCGCGGCGGTGACGGCGGCGCTGACCGGCTCGAGACAGGGGGCGCTGGCGGCGTAGTCGAGGTTGGCGTAGCCGACCAGCCGGCCGCCCTTGACCGGCACTTCGAGGTCGGCGCCCAGGACGGCGGGGATCGGCCGGGCCTGCGTGGCGGGCGCCGGGCTCTCCTCGGCTGCACGGGCGTTGCTGAAGATCGTCAGAGTGGACACGGCGAACCTCCTCGGGGTCATCGGACCCCTGGAAGCAGCCGAGGAGCCCGCGCTTGCCCGTCACACCTCGTGACGGACCAGGTCTTCACCCGGGGCACCCCGCCGCGGACGCGAGGGTTGCCGGCCAGCTAGCCGGGGCTTGACGCTGGCACTCATGACCTACGAGGGGAACTATAACCGACACCCGGGCGGAAATCGCAAGCCGCGAACTTCTGCGGCCCCCGGCTCGTTGCTACCGGAAACCCGCCATCCCCCGAGTCATGGAGGTACCCGATGCTCGACTGGGTGGCCGATCCGCAGATCTGGATCGGTTTCTTAACCCTGGTCGCCCTGGAGATCGTGCTGGGGATCGACAACATCATTTTCATCTCCATCCTCGCCGGGAAGCTGCCACCCGAGCAGCGCGACCGGGCTCGCGTGCTCGGCCTGGGCGCGGCACTCGTCAGCCGGCTGCTCCTGCTGCTGGGGCTGTCGTGGGTGGTGCAGCTCACCGAGCCGTTGTTCGAGGTCTTCGGTCATGAAATCTCGGGACGTGATCTGATCCTGCTGCTCGGCGGCCTGTTCCTGCTGGGCAAGAGCGTCACCGAGATCCATCACAACATGGAGGCGCCCCACGACAAGGACGGCAAGAAGCCCGCGGCCGTCTCCTTCACCTCCGTGATCCTGCAGATCATGGTGCTGGACATCGTGTTCTCGCTCGACTCGGTGATCACCGCGGTCGGCATGGTCGACGAGCTGGGCGTCATGGTCGCGGCCGTCGTCGTGGCCGTGGCCGTGATGTTGTTCGCCTCGGCGCCGATCAGCCGGTTCGTGGACAGCCACCCCACGATCAAGATGCTGGCGCTGGCGTTCCTGGTGCTCATCGGCGTGATGCTCGTCGCCGAGGGTCTCGACCAGCACATCCCCAAGGGCTACATCTACTTCGCGATGGCGTTCTCCGTCGTGGTCGAGCTGCTCAACATCCGGGTCCGGAGCAGGCACGCGAGAAAGGAGGCGTCCCCTTCTAAGATGAAATAGTGGGCTTTGATCCTTGGAATCCGGAATTCGTGGCGTACCCGTACCGCGTCTACGAGGAGCTGCGGCGCGAGGCGCCCGTCAGCTACTTCGAGCCGACGGGCCAGTGGCTGATCTCCCGGCACGCCGACGTCAACGCGCTGCTCAGGGACCGCCGCCTGGGCCGGTCGTACCTGCACGTGGCCGGCCACGAGGAGTTCGGCAGGCCGCCCGAGCCGGGGTTCCAGGAGCCGTTCTGGCGTGTGATCAGGGCGGGCATGCTCGACGTGGAGCCGCCGGTGCACACCCGGTTGCGCCGGCTGGTCTCCAAGGCGTTCACGCCGCGCATGGTCGAGTCGCTGCGGCCCCGCGTCAGGGCCATGGCGGGCGAGCTCGTGGATGCGTACGTGGAGAAGGGCGGCGGCGACCTCATCGCCGAGGTCGCCGAGCCGCTGCCGGTCACCGTCATCGCGGAGATGCTCGGCATCCCCGACGGCGACCGCCACCTGCTGCGCCCCTGGTCGGCCGACATCTGCGGCATGTACGAGCTCAACCCCACCCTGGAGGCCCAGCACACCGCCGTACGCGCGGCCACGGAGTTCTCCGGCTACCTCAAGGCCCTGGCCGCCGACCGGCGCGCGAACCCCGGCGACGACCTCGTCAGCGCGCTCACCCAGATCGGCGAGCTGACCGAGGACGAGCTGGTCGGCACCTGCGTGCTGCTGCTCAACGCCGGTCACGAGGCCACCGTGAACGTGACGGGCAACGGCTGGTGGTCGCTGTTCCGCAACCCGGCCGAGCTGGCCAGGCTGCGCGCCGACCGTGCGCTGCTGCCCACCGCGGTCGAGGAGCTGATGCGGTGGGACACGCCGCTGCAGATGTTCGAGCGGTGGGTGCTGGAGGACATCGAGGTGCACGGCGTACGCATCCCGCGCGGCTCGGAGGTGGCCCTGCTGTTCGGCTCGGCCAACAGGGACCCCGAGGTGTTCGCCGACTCTGACCGGCTCGACGTGGGCCGCGCCGACAACCCGCACATCTCCTTCGGCGCCGGCATCCACTTCTGCCTGGGCGCGCCGCTGGCCAGGATCGAGCTGGCGGAGTCGTTCGGCGCCCTGCTCGACCGCACGTCGAAGCTGGAGCTGCGCGAGGAGCCCGAATGGAAGCCCGGCTACGTCATCCGCGGCCTCCACGCGCTGAACCTGACGGCCACCCCCGCCTGAAGCGGCGGACGCTCCCAGCCGGGCTTCGCCGGGGGCGTGGCGGCGAGGGTCACTTGCTCTGGCTGAGCCAGCCGAAGCCGCCGAGCCCGGTCGCCTCCAGCAGCTCGCCCTCCTCCGAGGCCCGCGCGAGCGCGCGAAGGTAGCGGCGCGGATCGGTGCGGGCCAGGTCGAGAGGCGGCCGCGCGCCGGTCAGCCCGAGCTCGCGCAGCGCCTCGCGCTGTGTGGACAAGGCTGTGGATATCGCGCCCGCTCGCCGCCCGGCCTCGGCGCACGCGTCGAGTGCGACGTGTGCGGTGATGTCGCAGCTCCCGTCGGGTACGGGGGTCACGACCGACCCGTCCCGGTATCCGGTCAGCGTTCCACAGGGCGGACGGTTATCCACAGGATGTGCATAATCGATGGCGATCGCCCGGCCCCTGGTGAGACGGACGAGAACGGACGCCCACGCCTCGTCACGCGGCCTGCCGATCTCGGCCCGCGCCCCCACCCGTGTCAGCGGCCACCACCGGTCGAGCCACTCCCGGTCGGCCGGCCGCAGCGGCCCGCCCAGGCGCTCCTCGCCGGTGTGCACCTCCACCATCACCACCCGGGGCCCGTCGGCGGTCTGCTCGACCACGTCGAGCGGCACGTTGTCGAGCCACTCATTGGCGACGGCCAGCCCGGTGAAGCAGCACGGCAGCTCTCTCGACCAGGCGATCTCCTCGGGCAGGCCGGCGGGCCTGGGCGACAGGTCGACCGCCGTGACGCGCAGCCGGTCGCGCAGCGCGGGCTCGGCGCGTTCGAGGACCTCGGCGACCAGCACGCCCTCGCCCGCCCCGATGTCGACCAGGTCGAGCGCGTCGGGTTTGCCCAGCTCGGCGTCCACTTCCGCGAGCAGCGCCAGCACCGCCTCGGCGAACGCCGGAGACGCGCTGACGGAGGTGCGGAAGTGGCCTGAGGGGCGTTCGCGGAGGTAGAAGCCCTCCTCGCCGTACAGCGCGCGCTCCGTCGCCGCGCGCCATGTGAGCCACATGCCTGGACTATCTCATGACTTCCCATCGCGACGCACTGTCATTGAATGACTACTCAATGTCGCAATCTTGCGTTAGCGTTTACCTGTTGTCATCGAGTGATTGCGCCGCGTCGACCTCCAGGTGGCGCGGCTTTCACTCGCCGAAGAAGCACCCCGCGGTCGTGCAGGCCGCGAAAGAGAGGAGCCCTCGTGCTGAAGAAGGTCATGGTCGTCACCGGAGCCGTCGCCATGCTCTCCCTGGCCGCCCCGGCGCACGCCGACATCACCAACGGCACCGGCGGCGTTGTCTCCGGCAACCAGCTCCACGTCCCGATCGTCGCTCCGATCAACGTCTGCGGTAACGCGATCGCCGTCATCGGCCTCGCGGTCGCGGGCTGCAAGGGCGGCGCCCACGCCTACGCGCCCAGCCACCACTGAGCGCACCCATAGAGCCCGGGCCGGCGCAGGCCGGCCCGGGTTCATGTCCCGGCTGGTCAGTCGGCGGATGACCAGCCGGCGCACTCCCAAGGGGTCAGCACGATCGCGGGCGTCGGGTCCACAGAGGACTCGGCGCCCGCTGCCTTTCTGCGATGGCCCCTCTCCTCATCTCTTCCGACAGGGGGTGCACCAGATCGCATGCCCTTGTCCCTTTTGTCGTTAACTCAACGCGCGGCAAATCTCCGGTCACGCTCGCCACTCCGCGAGGCCGTTACCCTGGTCGGCAGTGCCGTCACGTTGGTCAGGGGTGAGACGTCATGGACGCAGGGGACCGCCCGGCACGGCTGACCGTCGGCGTGCTGGGGGCCGGCAAGGTGGGCTCCGCACTCGGCGCGGCGCTCGCGCAGGCGGGCCACCGGGTGGTGGCCGCCAGCGGCGTTTCCGACAACTCCCAGCGATGGGCGGCCGAGCGCCTCGGCGTCTCGCCGTCCAGGCCCGACGAGGTGGTGGCGGCGGCCCAGCTGATCCTGCTCACCGTGCCCGACGACGCGCTGCCCGACCTGGTGGGCGGCCTGGCCCGCACGGGCGCCGACCTGCGGGGCAAGATGCTCGTCCACACCAGCGGCGCCTACGGCCTGTCGGTGCTCGACCCGGCGGCCGAGGCGGGCGCGCTGCCGCTGGCGCTGCATCCGGTGATGACGTTCACCGGCCGCGACGACGACCTCAACAAGCTCACCGGCATCTCCTACGGCGTGACCGCCCCCGACGTGCTGCGGCCGGTCGCCGAGGCGCTGGTGATCGAGATGGGCGGCGAGCCGGTCTGGATCGCCGACTCCGACCGCCCGCTCTACCACGCGGCCCTGGCCGGCGCCGCCAACCACATGGTCACGCTCATCGCCGAGTCGGGCGACCTGCTGCGCGGCATCGGGGTCGAGCATCCAGGCCGGATGCTGGGCCCGCTGCTCGGCGCCGCGCTCGACAACGTGCTGCGGCTCGGCATCGCGGGCCTGACCGGTCCCGTCGTCAGGGGAGACGCCGGCACCGTACGCAAACACGTCGACGCGCTCATCCTGGCCGCGCCGGAGGCGGCCGACGCCTACATCGCGCTGGCCAGGCTCACCGCCGACCGCGCGCTGGCGGCCGGGCTGCTCAAGCCGGAGGAGGCGGAGCGGCTGCTCGACGCACTGGGGGGCAATATATGGACCTGACCGTCGCGTTCGGAGGGCTGTTGTGACTCCTCCGCTCCCTGGAGGGAGCGGCTTCTCGCTAAGCCGCTTGCGCAGCCTGGCGAAGGGCAAGCCCTGCCCTGAGAATGTTGACGGCCGCGTTCACGTCGGCGTGCGCGGCATGACCGCACGCCGTACAGACGAACGATGCCTGGGTGAGACGATTGTCCTTCGCGCAGTGCCCGCAACGGGCACACGTGCGGGAGGTGCCGGCGGGGTTCACCGCGATCAGCTCTCGACCGGCGCTTTCAGCCTTGTGCGCGAGGACCGTCAGGAACACCCCCCAGCCCGCGTCCAGGATGCTCTTGTTCAGTCCGGCCTTGGCCGCCGCGCGGTTGGGCAGGAACCCGCCCTCGCCATCCGGCTTCGGGGCCGGACTCTTGGTCATGTTCGTGATCCGCAGGTCCTCGTGCACGATCATGTCGTAGTCGCGGATCAGGGCGTTCGCAGCCTTGTGCGCGCCGTCGAGTCGTTGACGCCGGACCTTGCCGTGCAGGGCCGCGACGCGGGCGACCGCCTTACGGCGGCGCGTGGACCCGCGCTTTTTACGGGCCAGGTCCCGCTGAGCGGTTGCCAGCTTCCCGGCGGACGCCGCGAGGTGTCGCGGGTTGCCGACCTGCTCGCCATCCGAGGTGGTCAAGAACGACGCCACGCCCATGTCCACGCCGACGACCGCACCCGTGGCGGGCAGGATCTCGGCGGGCACGTCGTCGCACGACAAGACGACGAACCAGCGGGAGCCTTCCCGCTTCACGCTGATCGTCTTCACCCGGCCCCGCACCGGGCGGTGCCGGTGGACACGGACATGCCCGGCACCTTGAAGGCGGACAAACGTGGCGGACGGATGCTCGGGCTGGGAGTTCCAGCGGCAGCCATCGCCGTCCTTGGGCCACTCAACCGTGTCGAACCAGCCCCGGCCCTTCAAGCGCGGAAAGCCCGGAGTGCGACCGGCCTTGACGCGGCCGAAGAACGCGCGAAACGCCTTGTCCAGGCGGCGCAGGGTGGCCTGCTGAGAGGAGAACGACCAGCGCGCCTGATCGGGGTCGTCGGCGCGGATCTCCTTCAGCTGGGCGGACTGGTCGCCGTACCGGATCGACACCTTGGACCGTCTGTACGCCTCACGCCGCTCCTCAAGCGCCGCGTTGTACAGGGCGCGGTGGTCGTCCAGGCACGCGGTGAGCGCGATCCGCTGGTGCGCGGTCGGACGCATGAGGAACTTGTAAGACCTACGCACGGCCACCCGCCTTGGGTGCCCGCTCATACTGCGTCTCGCTGCAGCGCCGCACCGTCTCGGCCGACACAGGGCCGACCATGGCCACCAAGCAGGACCGCGACCACAGCGTGGGCAACCGGAAACGCAGGCGCGGAAACTCGGCGCGCGGGTGGTGGGAGGTGAACCCCTTGAACCGGCCGGCCACGTACGACGGCGAGTTCTTCGGGCAGGGCTTGACGAACAGGCGCACCTGGCCGGGCATCACCTCAAGCGCCACGATCTCCCAGTCATGCTCGCCGGCCCTGGCGCGGACCAGCTCCTCCAGGCGGTCCTTCACCCGTCCGCCGAGGACCGGGCGGCGGTATTTTGGGCACCACACCACGTGGTATCCGAGGTCGTACGCCGCGCCTGGGGAAGTACGCACCTGACGAGTCACACGGTCATTGAAACAGTGTCATCCATCCAATGCGCGATGAACGGAGATCTCTGATGCGCGGACCTGACAGATCACTGCACGCCCGAGCCTTGACGGCCCTCCCGCTCCCCATTCCCCCGTCGCCTAAAGGCGACGGTCCCCTCAGGAGACTCTGATGGAGCTGATCGTCGCCAGGAACCGGGAAGACCTGGTCAAGGCGCGCCGTGGTGGCACGGTGGCGCTGGTGCCCACCATGGGCGCGCTCCACGAGGGGCACCGGTCACTGATCAGGCAGGCCCGGGTGCGCGCCGATCAGGTTGTGGTCAGCATTTTCGTCAATCCTCTGCAGTTCGGCCCTAACGAGGATTTTTCGCGCTATCCCCGTACATTTGATGCCGATCTGGACGTGTGCCGGGCCGAAGGCGTCGAGGTGGTCTTCCATCCCTCCGCCGAGGACATGTATCCGCCCGACCGCCAGGTCGGCGTCTCCTCCGGCGAGATGGGCCGCGTCATCGAGGGGGCCGCGCGCCCGGGGCACTTCGACGGCGTGCTGACGGTCGTGCTCAAGCTGTTCAACCTGGTGCAGCCCGACCTCGCGGTCTTCGGGCAGAAGGACGCCCAGCAGCTCGCCCTCATCCGCCGCATGGTCGCCGACCTCGACCTGCCCATCGAGATCCTCGGCGCCCCCACCGTACGCGAGCCCGACGGCCTGGCCCTGTCCAGCCGCAACCGCTATCTGTCGGACGACGACCGGCAGGTGGCCCTGGCGCTGTCGCGGGCGCTGCGGGCCGGCGCCTCACAGCTCACGCCCGACGAGATCAGGGCGGAGGCGCGCAAGGTGCTCGACGCGGCCGGTCCCGCGCTCGACGTCGACTACCTGGCACTGGTCGATCCGGCCACGTTCGCCGAGGTCGATGACGACTTCGAGGGCCTGGCCGTGCTCGCGGTGGCGGCCAGGGTGGGGAGCACCCGGCTGATCGACAACGTCACCCTCACGCTGGGCCCGGCCGACCGTCCGTCCTGAGCACCCCCGGGGCATGCTCACGCGCGCCCAGGCGTTATCGTCATAGTGACGAAATCGCCTCAGTGAGGAGACCCCCATGAGTGCACCGGCGATTCCCCTGCGTCTGACCGCTCCCGACCCGGGCTGGACCGTGGACGCGGACGTGGTCGTCGTGGGCTCCGGCGTCGCGGGCCTGACCGTGGCCCTGCGCTACGCCGAGCTGGAGCCGGCGGCCAAGGTTCTGGTCGTCACCAAGGACGGCCTGTCGTCCGGCTCGACCCGCTGGGCGCAGGGCGGCATCGCCGCCGTGCTCGACCCGCATGACACCCCTGAGGAGCACCTGAACGACACGCTGGTCGCAGGGGTGGGGCTGTGCGACGTACGGGCGGTGCGCACGCTCGTCACCGACGGCCCGGGAGCGTTGCGGCGGCTGATGGCCAGGGGTGCGCGGTTCGACCGCACCGGTGACGGAGAGCTCCAGCTCGGCAGGGAGGGCGGGCACCGGCGGCGCAGGATCGTGCACGCCGGCGGCGACGCCACGGGCGCGGAGGTGCAGCGGGCCCTGGTCGAGGCGGTGCGCGCCGGCTCGATCGAGGTCATCGAGCACGCCCTGGTGCTCGACCTGATCAAGGACGCCCAGGGCCGGGCCAGGGGCGTGACCCTGCACGTCATGGGCGAGGGCGCGCGCGACGGCGTGGGCGCGGTGCACGCCAGGGCGGTGGTGCTGGCCACCGGCGGCATGGGCCAGGTCTACGCGGTCACCACCAACCCGGTCGTCTCCACCGCCGACGGCGTCGCGCTCGCGCTGCGGGCCGGGGCGGTGGTGCGCGACATCGAGTTCGTCCAGTTCCACCCCACCGTGCTCTGGCTGGGCGCGGGCTCGACCGGGCAGCAGCCGCTGATCTCCGAGGCGGTCAGGGGCGAGGGGGCCTTCCTCATAGACCACGAGGGCGAGCGGTTCATGACCGGCGTGCACGAGCTGGCCGACCTCGCGCCGCGCGACGTCGTGACCAAGGCCATCACCCGCAGGATGCGCGAGACCGGGCGCGAGCACGTCTACCTCGACGGCCGCCACTTCGGCCGCGAGATGTGGGAGACGCGCTTCCCGACGATCTACGCGGCCTGCCGCGAGCACGGCATCGACCCGGTCACGGAGCCCATCCCGGTCGCGCCCGCGGCCCACTACGCCAGCGGCGGCGTCCGTACGGACCTGCGGGGCCGTACCAGCATCGACGGCCTGTACGCCTGCGGCGAGGTCGCCTGCACCGGCGTGCACGGGGCGAACCGGCTGGCCTCCAACTCGCTGCTCGAAGGGCTCGTCTTCGCCGAGCGCATCGCGGAGGACATCCACGCCGTACGCCCGTCGCCCGGCGCCCCGGTGCCCGCCGGCGCCCAGGAAGGGCTGGTGGACCCGCGGGTCAGGTCCAGGATCCAGGCCCACATGAGCGCGGGCGCGAGCGTGCTGCGCAGCCGCGAGTCGCTCATGGAGACCGCCAGGGCGCTGCGCGACGCCCGGTGGACGCCGGTGGCGGTGCCGCCGCGCACCGAGTCGTGGGAGGCGACGAACCTGCTCACGGTGGCCACCGCGCTCACCGGTGCGGCGGCGGCCCGGCTGGAGACGCGCGGCTCGCACTGGCGCGAGGACCACGACGTACGCGACGACAACGAGTGGCTCGGCCACCTGGACGTGACGCTGACCGAGGAGGGGCTGCGCATGACGTACACGCCGCATGAGGACACGATGCCCGCGCGCCTGGCGCAGGAGCTGACGGCGGCCGGGCTCGACCCGGCCGAGGTGGACACGCTGATCACCCGCGCGCTGGAGGAGGACCTCCAGGAGGCGGGCGACGTGACGAGCCTGGCCACGATCCCGGCGCAGCAGCGGGCGGTCGCCGACGTGGTGGCGCGCAAGGACGGAGTGGTGGCGGGGCTGGCGGTGGCCGAGGCGGTGTTCGTCCGGCTGGGCGCGGCGCGGGCCGAGCGGGCGGCCAAGGACGGCGAGCGGGTCAGGGCGGGCGACGTGCTGATGACGCTGGAGGGCCCGGTGCGCGGGCTGCTGACGGCCGAGCGCACCGCGCTCAACCTGCTCACCCACCTGTCCGGGGTGGCCACGCTGACCGGCCGCTGGGTGGAGGAGATCAGCGGCACGGGCGCGCGGGTGCGCGACAGCCGCAAGACGCTGCCGGGGCTGCGGGCGCTGGAGAAGTACGCGGTGCGCTGCGGCGGCGGCGTGAACCACCGGATGTCGCTGTCGGACGCGGCGCTGATCAAGGACAACCACGTGGTGGCGGCGGGAGGCGTGGCCGAGGCGTTCAGGGCGGTCAGGGAGCGCTATCCGGACGTGCCGATCGAGGTGGAGATCGACCGGCTGAACCAGCTGGACCCGGTGCTCGACGAGGGCGCCGAGCTGATCCTGCTGGACAACTTCACGGTCGAGGACACCGCGCGTGCCGTACAAGTCGTGAAAAATCGGGCGAAAAACAGGGTTGCCCTTGAGGCGAGTGGGGGATTGACCTTGGAATCGGCCCGTGATGTGGCGGACACTGGCGTCGACTACCTTGCGGTGGGAGCGCTAACGCACTCAGCGCCGGCCCTTGACATCGCACTGGACCTGCGGGGGTAATTGATGCTGCTCACGATCGACGTCGGCAACACGCACACGGTGCTGGGACTGTTCGAGGGCGAGGACGTCATCGAGCATTGGCGGCTCGCCACCGACGCCCGCCGCACCGCCGACGAGATCGCGGTCGTCCTCCAAGGGTTGCTGGCCCAGTCGCCGCTGCTCAAGGGGGCCGACGTCGACGGCATCGCCATCTGCTCCACCGTGCCGAGCGTGCTCAACGAGATGCGCGAGATGTGCCGCCGCTACTACGGCGACGTGACCGCGGTGATCGTGGAGCCGGGCATCCGCACCGGCGTGCCCGTACGCATGGACAACCCCAAAGAGGTCGGCAGCGACCGCATCGTCAACGCGCTGGCCGCCATCGACCAGTACGGCGGCCCCTGCGTCATCGTCGACTTCGGCACCGCCACCTCGTTCGACGCGGTCTCCGCCAAGGGCGAGTACGTCGGTGCGGTCACCGCGCCCGGCATCGAGATCTCGGTGGACGCCCTGGCCGCGGCCGGAGCCCAGCTGCACAAAGTCGAGCTGGTCAGGCCGCGCTCGGTGATCGCCAAGAACACCGTCGAGGCGCTGCAGGCCGGCATCATCTACGGCTTCGCGGGCCAGGTCGACGGCATCGTCGAGCGCATGGCCGCCGAGCTCGCCGACGACCCCGACGACGTCACCGTGGTGGCCACCGGCGGCCACGCGGCGCTCGTGGTGGGCGAGTCGCGCTCGATCGACGTGCACGAGCCGTGGCTGACCCTCATCGGGCTGCGGCTGATCTACCACAGGAACGCTGCCTGACCCTCGTACACATGGAAGAGCGGCCCCCCGCCGATGTGGGGGGCCGCTCGTGTGCCTGCCACGGTCAGTGGCGGGCGGAGTAGATGTAGTCCCAGCGGCCGCAGTTCGTCGGCCACGCGTTGTGCTGCGGGCCGGCCTGGCAGACCTTCACCCGCACGGCCGAGACGTCCTCGACCTCGAAGCGGAAGCGCTCGAAGCCGGGGTAGCCGCAGTACTTGTCGGTGTAGACCGTGTCCCAGCCGCTGCGGAACTCGCGGGCCTGGAAGGTGACGAACGCGCACTTGCCGCCGCGGCGGTAGGTGCGGTTGTCGCGGTCGTAGAGGCGGCCGGCGACGCTGATCTCGTTGTGGGTGCCGCGCCGGTTCCAGTCGACGCCGATCCAGCCCTCGGCCTTGGCCAGGCCGAACTTGGCGTGGACGGGGCCCCAGCCGTCGGAGGAGTCCCGGTGGTGGTCGAAGCTGGAAGCCTGAGCGGCGGTGGGAAGTGACAGGGCGAGAGCGGTCGTCGCGGCGGCGGCCAGGAGCCCTGTGGCGATCTTCTTGAACATCTTCTCTCCTTGAGCTCCCTGGGCCGGCTCCCTACCGGCTCCCCCCTGAGCTCGTGAGATATTGGTAAGCCAGGGCTCTTGCAGAGGATCTACAGCAGGCCGACGAGCCCTTGCAGTTCGCCATATCCCCTACCCTTTGATGTTGTGAGCGACGAACTTCCCGAGCAGATGCGCATCCGGAGGGAGAAGCTCGACCGCCTTCGCAGCGAGGGCGTCGACCCTTACCCGGTGAATTTCCCACGCACGGCCACCAACGCCGAGGTCAGGGAGAAATACCAGGGCCTGGAGCCCGACACCTCGACCGGCGACAGGGTCGCGGTCGCGGGGCGCGTCATGCTCAACCGCGTGGGCGGCAAGCTCTGCTTCGCCACCCTCCGCGACGGAGGCGGCGACCTGCAGGTGATGATCTCCCTCGACAAGGTGGGCGAGGAGTCGCTGGCGAGCTGGAAGCGCGACGTCGACCTCGGCGACCACGTCGGTGTGAGCGGCGAGGTCATCACCTCGCGGCGCGGCGAGCTGTCCATCCTGGCCGACAGCTGGCAGATCACCGCCAAGTGCCTGCGCCCGCTGCCGGAGAAGCACATCGGCCTCACCGACCCCGAGGCGCGGGTGCGCCAGCGCTACGTCGACCTCATCGTCAACGACGAGGCCAGGAAGATGGCCCGGGTCCGCAGCGCCACCGTGCGCGCGGTGCGCGACTTCTGGCACGAGGAGGGCTACCTCGAGGTCGAGACGCCGATGTTGCAGCCGATCCACGGCGGCGCTGCGGCCAGGCCGTTCAAGACCCACATCAACGCCTATGACATGGAGCTCTACCTTCGCATCGCGATCGAGCTCTATCTCAAGCGGCTCGTGGTGGGCGGCATCGAGAAGGTCTTCGAGATCAACCGGAACTTCCGCAACGAAGGCGCCGACTCGACCCACAACCCTGAGTTCACGATGCTCGAGGCATACGGCACCTACCTCGACTACAACGACATGGCCGACCTGACCCAGCGCATGTACCAGAAGGCCGTGGTGGCCGCGCTCGACACCACGGTGGTCGTGCACGACGGGCAGGAGATCGACCTCGGCATCGCCGAGTGGCCGCGCATCACGCTCTACGGCGCGGTCTCCCAGGCCGTGGGCGAGGAGATCACCACCTCCACCACCCTTGAGGAACTGCGCAAGCTGGCCGACCGCCGCGAGGTCCACTGGGACCCGAAGTGGGGCTCGGGCAAGCTCGTGCAGGAGCTGTTCGAGGCGCTGGTCGAGCACACGCTCGTGCAGCCGACGTTCGTCATGGACTACCCGCTGGAGACCTCGCCGCTGACCCGCCAGCACCGCGACAACCCGCTGCTGACCGAGAAGTGGGACCTCATCGGGTTCGGCACCGAGCTCGGCACCGCCTACTCCGAGCTGATCGACCCGATCGAGCAGCGGCGCCGGCTGGTCGAGCAGTCGCTGCTGGCCGCCGGCGGCGACCTGGAGGCCATGCAGCTCGACGAGGACTTCCTGCAGGCGCTCGAATACGCCATGCCGCCGACCGGGGGCATGGGCGCCGGCATCGACCGGATGATCATGGCGTTCACCGGCAAGAACATCCGCGAGACCATCCTGTTCCCGCTGGTCAAGCCCAGCCACTGAGCCCAGTCATTGAGCCCAGTCACTGAGCCCAGCCATTGGGCACGGTCGCTGAGCACGGTCGCTGAGCACGGTCAAGGCGGCGCTGCCCTGAGGGCGGCGCCGCCGTTTCGCGTGCGCGGTCAGGGCACTTCTGGACGCCTGCGCCGAACCGCATTCTGGTCGGCCCGCTTTCCGACATCTGATCGTCTGTAAGCACCCGGTCAAGTTCGCAGGACCGCAGGCGGGTCGGGCGCGCAGGTGCGGGCGGCTCTGCCGCATGGCCAGGGGCGGCCGTCGCGAGCCGGCCGGCGACGAGGCCGCACCGCCCTGGAACACCTCGCCGACCGGCCGTTCCGTCGTGCTGCCCGTACGCCGGGCGGGCGGCTGCAAATGGGTGCGAAGAGAAAGATCGAAAGGCGTTCGGCGCCGATTTCCGCGTTGCGCGGGCCCGCTATTTGGCGGCGTTCTGTAGTGCTTTATCGCCAGGGCGTCACATATTTCGGATCATGTCAATAGTGCTGGTCAAGCCACACGGTTGTCATGCTTGACGACCTTTCCAGGATGCGTTTACGGTCTGCGAGGAGCAACCTGGGTCCGGTCGAGAGGCCCACGTTCTGCTGTTGGGGGGGAGGGCTCCCGATGGAAGTGCTCACTGAAGGTGTTGAACTCAGCCATGCGGACCTCGCATTGCTGTCGGAGCTGGCGAAAGGGGTCACGGTCGACCGGGTGGGCAGACGGCTGGACATCAGCGGCCGTACCGTACGCCGGAGACTGCGGGGCATCTGCGACCGCATCGGCGTCGCCACGGCGATCGAGGCCGTGGCCTGGGCGGCCCGCCGCCAGCTGATCTGATCACGGCGACGGGCTCGTGTGGGGCGGGCCCCGCGGACCTCTGGAGGGCCTTCTGCGGTCCTCGCAGGGCGGCTCCTAACGGTGCGGGCTCATTCAGAGCGGCTCGGTCGGGGCGGCTCGGTCGGAACGGGCTCGGTCGGGGCGGCTCAGTCGGCGATGCGCACCGCGCCGGCGAAGGGCCGCCGCTCGATCGAGGCGATGCGGACGACGTCGCCGGTCCGCGGGGCGTGCACCATCATGCCGCCGCCGAGGTAGATGCCCACGTGGTGCAGGTCGCTGTAGAAGAAGACCAGGTCGCCTGGGCGCAGCTCGGAGCGGTCGATGTGGCGGCCCGCCGTCCACTGGCTGCCGGTGTAGTGCGGCAGCGAGATGCCGACCTGCTGGTACGCGGCCATGACGAGGCCGCTGCAGTCGTAGGAGTTGGGGCCTTCGGCGCCCCACACGTATGGCTTGAGCTGCTGCGTGAGCGCCCACCTGGCGGCCTGGGCGGCCTTGCCGCTGCCCACGATGGGCAGGTTGACGCGCTGGGCCCGGGTGCCCGGCCGGCCTGCTTCGCCGAGCGCCCGCCTGAAGAGGTTGCTCTCGACCTTGGTGACCAGTTTGGTGATCTTGTCGCGCTTGTTGTCGAGGTCGGAGATGAGTTTCTCGACCTCCTTGATGCGGGTGGCGGCGCCCGCCTTGGCCCGTTCGGCGGCCTCCCTGGCCTTGGTGACCTGGTTGACGGCCTCGCCCTGCTGCTGCTGCAGCACGTACGTGGTGGCGGCGCGGTCGAGGAACTCGTCGGGGTCGTCGGAGGTGGCGAAGGCGAGGGCGCGGCTGAGGCCGCCGGTGATGTAGGCGTTCTCGGCCAGTGCGGCGGCCTTGGCGCGCTTGGCGGCGAGGTCGGCCTCGCTGGTGGCCAGGGTCTTCTTCGCGGCGTCAGCGGCCCTCTTGGCGCTCTTGAGCTTCTCCCGCTGGCTGTTGTACTCCTCGGCCAGCGTCTCGATCTCGGTGTGCATCTTCTCGACCTGCTTGGCCAGGTCTTGGAGCGAGGGCTTGGGGTCGGCGGACGCGGAGCCGACGGGGGCGGCGACCAAAAAGGTGGCCAGTGTGACACTTATTACACCGAGCAGACGCGACCGCCGGGAGGCGTGTTGCGGAGGGCGGGCGTGCTTGCCCGCGGTCGTCCTCTCACGCGTGCGCGTGCGCTTCACCAACCAGCTCCTCTCGTCGACGCCTGCCGGGTTAGCTGACGGGTTCGGGCCGGAGCAGCCCTACCGGACATTGCGGATTCACCCCGATGGTGGCGCTGGGGGGCGTCACCGGCGGTTCCCCGGCTCCTCCTCGCGGAGGATTAGGCGTGTCGCCCGCGCGCGACACGCGGGGAACATCGTCGCTGGACACTAATGCACTCCGGGTTCGTGCTCAACCAGAACTGCCGACTCTGTAGAGGTTTCACAACCGAAGAGTCACAAGGTGATCTCGTGCCTGGCCGTACGAAACGCAACTTATGACGGATTTGCCGCCTGATCTGGCGACTCGCGGGCCTGCTCAGAGCGCGTGCTCGGATGAGCACGAGTTGTAACAGCATGGGCCGAGACGTGGGAGTTAGGGCCGAGCCGTAATGACATCTGTACCCTGGAGGGCCATGGAGCAGGTGGCCGAACTGACAGCAGCCGAGACCGCGGTGGTGGTCCGGCGCGCCCGCACGCCCGACGTGCGGGGCATCAGGAGGCTCGTGGACACCTACGCGGGGGCGGGCCCGCGGCTCCTGAAGAAGGCCACCGTCACCCTGTACGAGGACGTACAGGAGTTCTGGGTGGCCGAACGGGGCGGGCAGGTCGTCGGTTGCGGTGCGCTCCACGTGCTCTGGGAGGACCTCGCCGAGGTCCGCACCGTGGCCGTGGATCCGCAGTGCCGTGGCATGGGCGTCGGCCATCGGATCGTCTCGGCGCTGATACAGCAGGCGAATGATCTAGGTCTGCGGCGTGTGTTCTGTCTGACTTTTGAGGTCGACTTCTTCGCAAGACTGGGCTTTCGCCGGATTCAGGGCACGCCGGTCTCGCCCGAGGTGTACGCCGAACTGCTGGCCTCGTACGACGAGGGTGTCGCGGAGTTCCTCGACCTGGAACACGTCAAACCGAACACCCTTGGCAACACCCGCATGCTGCTGCATCTGACATCGGGTGACGCGGACCTTGACCAGATGGAAAGGTGATTGTTGATACCTATGTCGATACGTTGGGCAGCACAGGCATGTGTCCTGACACGTGCCACATGCGCACTCGAAGCGAGGTGACACGGTGAGCACCGGACAGCCGCCGTATCCACAGGACGAATCCGGCGAGAATTCTGCACCCGGCACCCCTTACGGGCAGCAGAACGCGGGCCGCCACCCCGGCGAGCCCGACCCGGACGTCACTGTGGTCGGCTACCGGGCGGACGACGCCTACGGGCAGCAGCCCCAGTACGGACAGCAACAACAACAACAGTACGGCTATGGCCAGCAGCAACCCCAGTACGGCCAGCAGCCGCCCTCATACGGCCAGCAACCCCAGTACGGCCAGCAGGGCTACGGCCAGCAGCAGCAGTCGCAGCCCGGTTACGGGCAGCAGGGCTACCCCCAGCAGGGCTACGACCCCCAGCAGCAGCAGCAGGGCTACGACCCCCAGCAGCAGCAGGGCTACGACCCCCAGCAGCAGGGCTACGGACAGCAGCAGCAGTCCCAGCCGGGCTACGGCCAGCAGCCCCAGTACGGACAGCAGCCCCCGTCGCAGCCCGGCTACGGCCAGCAGCAGGGCTATGACCCCCAGCAGGGCTATGGCCAGCAGCAGCAGGGTTACGGCCAGCAGCCGCCGTCCCAGCCCGGCTACGGCCAGCAGCAGGGCTACGGCCAGCAGCAGGGCTACGGCCAGCAGCCCCCGTCCGGCCAGCAGGGTTACGGTCAGCAGCAGCAGTCGCAGCCGGGCTACGGCCAGCAGGGCTACGACGCCCAGCAGGCATACGGGCAGCAGCAGGGTTACGGCCAGCAGCAGCAGTCGCAGCCCGGCTACGGGCAGCAGGCCTACGGCCAGCAGGGCTACGACCCCCAGCAGCAGTACGGCCAGCAGCCCGGCTACGGGCAGCCCCAGCCGTACGGTCAGGGCGGCTACGGCCAGCAGCCCGGCTACGGGCAGCCCTACGGCAAGCCGGTCGGCGTCCAGCCGCCCGGTGCGCCCGCGCCGCTCGCCGAGTGGTGGCAGCGCCTGCTCGCCAGGTTCCTCGACGGCGTCATCTTCGGCATCGTCATGTACGTGGTGCAGCTCCTGCTGGCGCCGCTGTACCCCTCCTACAGCTCGATCACGGGCCTCACGAGCGGGATCACCTTCGGGATCCTGTACTACGTGGTCGTCTCGATCGTCGTCACCATCGTCTATCTGCTCTACGACTTCCTGCTGACGAAGATGAAGGGCCAGACCGTCGGCAAGATGGCGCTGGGCATCAAGGTCGTCCAGGTCGGCGGGCAGCTGCAGCCCGACGGCGTGCCGACCGACGTCGCACTCAAGCGCGCCCTGCTGACGGTGGGCGGCTACATCTTCTACTGGGTGCCGATCCTGGGCCCGATGATCGCGGGGCTCATCTACGCGCTCAACGGCGCGTCGCAGCTCTGGGACAAGCCGCTGCACCAGACGTTCGGCGACAAGTTCGGCAAGACCGTGGTCGTCAAGGTCAGGTAGCCCTTCAGGGCGACACAAGGGCCGGCTCTGCGCCGGCCCTTGTGTTATGTCCGCGTCCCCCGGTGAAAATGGTCAGAGTCCCCGTGCGCCGCGAACACGTGAGGTGGGAGATATGGCCGGGACACCGCCAGGACCGCAGGCCCGCCCCGCTGAATGGTGGGAACGCCTGGCCGCCCGCTTCATTGAAGCGCTCGTCTTCGGGGTCTTCTATTACATTCTGTTCATTGCGCTGTGGGGCTTCTTGCGGACTGTCGGGATGTCGGAGGTGTTCGGTGGCCGGCTGCCCGGTGTGATCGGATGGGCGGTGGCCGGGTTCGCTTATGCCGGTTACGACTGGTGGGCTCATTCACGGCGCGGGCGCACGTTCGGTAAGGCGATCATGCGGATTCGCCTGGCGCCGGACGACCGGCCGCCCCGTACGCTGCTGAAACGGTCGCTGGTCTATCCGGCCCCGCTGATGCTCATGGGCATTCCGGTGGTCAATCTGGTGGCCGGAATGCTGCTCTTCGGCGTGGGGCTGCTCATCCTCATGGACAAGCCGCTGGAGCGGGGGCCGCACGACAGGGTGGCGGGAACGCGGGTGGTAAAAGATCTTCGGTGAGACCGGCGTACCTGGGGCGATGTCTTTTCGTAAAATTTTCGGTTGATCCGGTAAGGAGCCTGGAGAGACTGGCATTAGGCTATGGGGCGTCCGGGTTGCCGGATGATGGCGCCCCTGCGACACGCAGGGCAGCTGTGTGCCGCTATGGTCTGGTACGGGTGGTCATCGCCCGCGCGTCATGAGGAGCCGGGCTCCCGTGGCGACGCGCCGAGCGCTTTAAGCGCCCCCGAAACCCCGCTAGCCGTGGAGGCGAAGGACGAATGGAAGCCCTAACGGACGTATTGTCAGCGCTCATCCCCCCTCTGGTGGTGGCCGGCGCCTTCATCTTTGGCGTAGTGAAGTTGGTCCGCTCCGAGGCTCTGGGGGGCCGCCGAAACCGCGAGGATCAGCCCGAGCGGCAGAACTGATCGGCTAGTCAGCCGAATCCCCGTAGCGCTGAATTGTCTCCACGCCTTTCCGGGTATATGTTTGGGCAGGCGAATGAACAATGCTCCGCGAAAGGATTGCGTACATGGCCAAGCAGATCCAGGAGATTCTCATCGATGACCTCGATGGGGGCGAGGCCAATGAGACGGTCAGCTTCGCTATTGACGGCTCCTCCTATGAGATTGACCTCAGCGACCTTAACGCGAAGAAGCTGAGGGACGCTCTCACGCCTTTCGTGCAGCACGCGCGCAGGGCGGGCGCCGTATCCACGCGTCGCCGCGGTCGCGGCGGCAGCCGTGCGATGAGCCGGGAGAAGAGCTCGGAGATCCGTCAGTGGGCCAAGGCCCACGGCCTGCCCGTCAGCGAGCGCGGCCGCATCGCCTCCACCGTCGTGGAGAAGTACGAGGCCGCGCACTGACAAGCCCGTCACTCGACCATGCGCTTATGATGTTCGCCTTGGACCCCGGCGGCCGCCATAAGCGCATGATCGTTTCCCCGGCGTCCCGCGAATCCGGACTCCGGTGGAGGATGATCTCCTAAGACGCCCAAATGTGGGCGTTTTGGGCGCGCGCGTTCACTGGCCATCCCCGGCGCCGGTTTCCGGCGGGTTTCCGGCCGGGGCCGCGTTATGCGGGCGAGCGCGCGCCGAAAGCCGTGTGGGGCGGCCGAGCCCATTCAGGAGTACGCTCCGTGTACACCGGGCCGGCCGCCCCCATTGCCGTTCCCGGCATCGTCCGCTTGTGCGCGGGCGAAATCGGCGACCGCCGGGGGTTGACCCGGCCGCCCAACTCTTCACGCGCTGTAGCGTAAAAGCGTGATCCACTGCCGCCGCATCCGGCGGGAAACCCATGGCGGACGGATGCGCGTACGGATGCGCGGCCGCGCGCGATATCCCGGGCCTGCCCTCCGCCGCGGGCATAAGACACGAGTATGAGCAAGCCTCACGCATTGCCGGTTTCCCCAGCATCGGCCCACAATGCGGCCAACTCGCGACCGGCTGACATTCCGATTGCCGTGCACCTGCTGGTGCAAGGATCATGAGGAATGCGACGCATCAACCGGTGACGGCGTCTCATCATGCGGGATGCGTCCGGTAACCGGGCTGACCGGATGCCGCATTACCGATTACCGTCTGTACGGGCGCATGCGGAAGCGCGGTGCGCGCAGGGTGGCGAGTTGTGCTCAGGGCGTAGTGTGCTCGCTTGGCCAAGCCTCGCATCACCACATACGATGACGTCAGAACAGATACGCGGCATCAGCGACGCGCGGGCGAAGCGGCGTCCCCAACGCCGCCTTCGTGCCAGGCGTCCGATGGCCAGATCCGTGAGGGATCCGCGTGCGCCGCGAGTGGCAATTCGCAGTCGCCCCGCCGGGGCGGCTTAAACATCGTTCGCTTGCGGCGTATCGGGAACATGTCACCCCCGAACAGTAGTTGGATGGAGGGTGAACGCCCTGCTCTCGGGGAACGTGTCTGCTATAGAGCGTGTCAGCGGCAGAGGGCACGGTTCGCCGAGCCAGGGCTAGCATGCGGGAGGACGGGACCGGATTTACCGGCCTGACTGACCGCTCTGTGAGGAGCGACGAGATGTTCGAGAGGTTCACCGACCGAGCGAGGCGTGTTGTCGTCTTGGCCCAAGAAGAGGCCAGGATGCTCAACCACAACTACATCGGCACTGAGCACATTCTTCTTGGTTTGATCCATGAAGGTGAGGGCGTGGCCGCCAAGGCTCTGGAGAGCCTCGGCATCAGCCTTGAGGGTGTGCGCCAGCAGGTCGAGGAGATCATCGGCCAGGGCCAGTCGGCTCCGTCGGGGCACATTCCGTTCACCCCGCGGGCCAAGAAGGTCCTCGAGCTGTCGCTCCGTGAGGCTTTGCAGCTGGGTCACAACTACATCGGCACCGAGCACATCCTGCTCGGGCTCATCCGCGAGGGTGAGGGTGTGGCGGCTCAGGTGCTGGTCAAGCTTGGAGCTGATCTCAACCGTGTCAGGCAGCAGGTGATCCAGCTGCTCCACGGTTACCAGGGCAAGGAGCCGGCCGCGGCGGGCGGCCCCCAGGAGTCGGCCCCGTCCACGTCCTTGGTGCTCGACCAGTTCGGCCGCAACCTGACCCAGGCCGCCCGCGAGGGCAAGCTGGATCCGGTCATCGGCCGTGAGAAGGAGATCGAGCGGGTCATGCAGGTCCTCTCCAGGAGGACCAAGAACAACCCCGTTCTCATCGGCGAGCCCGGCGTCGGCAAGACCGCCGTCGTCGAGGGCCTGTCGCAGAAGATCGTCAGGGGCGAGGTGCCCGAGACGCTGAAGGACAAGCAGCTCTACACGCTTGACCTCGGCGCCCTGGTCGCCGGCTCCCGCTACCGCGGCGACTTCGAAGAGCGCCTGAAGAAGGTGCTCAAGGAGATCCGCACGCGCGGCGACATCATCCTGTTCATCGACGAGCTGCACACGCTCGTGGGTGCGGGCGCCGCCGAGGGCGCGATCGACGCCGCCAGCATCCTCAAGCCGATGCTGGCCCGCGGCGAGCTGCAGACGATCGGCGCGACGACGCTCGATGAATACCGCAAATACTTGGAGAAGGACGCGGCGCTCGAGCGGCGCTTCCAGCCGATCCAGGTGGCCGAGCCCTCGCTCAGCCACACGATCGAGATCCTCAAGGGTCTGCGCGACCGCTACGAGGCCCACCACCGCGTGTCCATCACCGATGACGCGCTCGTGGCCGCCGCGCAGCTGGCCGACCGCTACATCAGCGACCGCTACCTTCCCGACAAGGCGATCGACCTCATCGACGAGGCCGGCTCCCGCATGCGCATCCGCCGCATGACCGCGCCGCCGGACCTGCGCGAATACGACGAGAAGATCGCCAACGTCCGTCGCGACAAGGAGTCCGCGATCGACGCGCAGGACTTCGAGAAGGCCGCTGCGCTCCGCGACCAGGAGAAGCAGCTGCAGCTCAAGCGCGAGCGGCGGGAGAAGGAGTGGAAGGCCGGCGACATGGACGTCGTGGCCGAGGTCACTCAGGAGCTCATCGCCGAGGTCCTGGCGACCGCCACCGGCATCCCGGTCTTCAAGCTGACCGAGGAGGAGTCGCAGCGCCTGCTCCGCATGGAGGACGAGCTCCACAAGCGGATCATCGGCCAGGACGACGCCATCAAGGGCCTGTCGCGCTCCATCCGGCGCACCCGCGCCGGGCTGAAGGACCCCCGTCGTCCCGGTGGCTCGTTCATCTTCGCCGGCCCGTCCGGCGTCGGTAAGACCGAGCTGTCCAAGGCGCTGGCGGAGTTCCTCTTCGGCGACGAAGACGCGCTGATCAGCCTGGACATGTCGGAGTTCATGGAGAAGCACACCGTCTCCAGGCTCTTCGGCTCGCCTCCCGGCTACGTCGGCTACGAAGAGGGCGGTCAGCTCACCGAGAAGGTGCGCCGCAAGCCGTTCTCCGTGGTCCTGTTCGACGAGATCGAGAAGGCCCACCCCGACATCTTCAACTCGCTGCTGCAGATCCTGGAAGACGGTCGCCTGACCGACGCCCAGGGCCGGGTGGTCGACTTCAAGAACACGGTCATCATCATGACCACCAACCTCGGCACCCGCGACATCTCCAAGGGCATCGGGGTCGGGTTCGCGAAGTCCAACGACACCGAGTCCAACTACGAGCGGATGAAGGCGAAGGTCCAGGAGGAGCTCAAGCAGCACTTCCGGCCCGAGTTCCTCAACCGTGTCGACGACATCGTGGTCTTCCACCAGCTGACGCCGGTCGAGATCATCAAGATCGTGGATCTGATGCTCGCCCAGGTCGACGCCCGCCTGAAGGACCGCGACATGGGGCTCGAGGTCTCGTCCGAGGCCAAGCAGCTGCTCGCCGACCGCGGCTACGACCCGGTCATGGGCGCCCGGCCGCTGCGCCGGACGATCCAGCGCGAGCTGGAGGACTCCCTGTCGGAGAAGATCCTCTACGGCGAGCTCCGGCCGGGGCAGGTCGTGAAGGTGACGGTGGAGGGCGAAGGCGACGACGCCAAGTTCATCTTCAAGGGGGAGACCTCCTCGAAGATCCCGGACTCGGCCGCCGCGATCGCCGCGCCGATCCAGAACTGACGCCCCTGTAGGGGCTCGGTCGAAAGCCCCCGTGTGAGTCGCTCACACGGGGGCTTTCGCGTGCCCGCGGACCGTTTCACGGGGTTGGGTGACGACCCGCCCACCTCCCACCTACCGGAGTCGTCCACCAGCACGCGGCACCGTCTACGGCCGGCCTGCCTCAACAGCGGGCGTCCGCCGACAGGCGGTGCTGCCCGGGGGCTGGCCCGCTTCACCGAGGGCGTCCGCCAGCGCGCGGCACCGTCTACGGCCGGCCTGCCTCAACAGCGGGCGTCCGCCGACAGGCGGTGCTGCCCGGGGGCTGGCCCGCTTCAACGCGGGCGTCCGCTGACAGGCGGTGCTGCCCGGGGGCTGGCCCGCTTCAATGCGGGCGTCCGCTGACAGGCGGCGGCGTCTACGGCTGGCCCGCCTTAACAGCGGGCGTTCATCGACACGCGTCCCCCACCGCCGCGCCTTTGGGCGGTGCTGGGGGCGGTGGTGAGGGTCTCGGTGTGGGTCAGGGTTTGATCAGGGAGGCGTAGGCGGCGCGGATGTCGGACTTCCTGGAGGTGACCGACATGTCCAGAGGCGGGCCGAGGTCGTAGCCGTAGTAGGTGTAGTGGATGCGGCGCGGGCAGCTGGAGCCGGAGATCTGCACGCTGTTCGGGCCCACGCGCTTGCCGGTGCGCAGCTCGTAGACGCGTACGGGGACCTTCTGCTTCCTGAACGTCACGTTCGCGTAGCCGCCGGGGGCGTGGGCGGAGAGGTACGGGCAGGTCCTGACCGCGGCCCCGTCCTTGGACTCGCCGGCGCAGATCACCAGGACGGCGTCGGCGGGGTCCTTGGCCAGCCACGACTTGGGTAGCCGCGCCTTGTGGTCCTTCCTGCCGAACACCATCGCGCGGTGCGGCCCCTTGCCCCGGTAGGGGGCCGCGCCGTGGTAGGGCGCGGGACGGGTGCAGTACTTGGGCGTGCCGCCGCCCTTGAGGAGCTTGCGGACGTTCGCCAGCTCGATCTGCAGGCCGGCCCGCTTCCTGCCCTTCTCGGCCCGGGCCGCGAGGTCGTCCTTGGGGTACTGGTCGAGCAGCTGCTCGTACTGAGCCTTGGCCTGCTTCCACTCCTTGTCCGCGGCGAGGTCGTCGCCGCAGTCGACGATCGCCGCGGGCGCGACCTTCGGGACGACGTCCGCGGCGCGGTCCAGCACGCCGCCGCCGGACGGACGCTCGGCGAGCCAGTCGGTGATCGTCTTGGTGGCGCAGGCGTCCTTGGTGGGCAGGGCGTCGAGGAATCCGTCCAGGGTCTGGCCCACCTTCGGCTCTTGGCCGGTGGACGCTTCGAGGGCTTGCGACAGGTGGCCGAAGGCCGTGTCCAGGGCTTCGGTGTCGCCGGTCAGGGCGGTGGTCAGCTCGTTCGCGGCCTGCGCGAGGAAGAGGTCGGCCCGGCGTCCCGCCGCGCCCTGCCACAGCGCTCCCGGATGGGCGCGGTAGGTCTCCAGTGTGCGGGCGGCCAGCAGCCGGTCGGTCGTGGCCTGCCGTCCGGCGGTCACCAGCAGGCGGCAGGCGGCGCCGCCGTCCTCCGCCCGGGCGGTCAGCGGGGCGTCGGCCACGTGGTGCCCGGCCCACAGTCCTTCCAGGATGGACAGGGCTTGGGCGCAGTCGCCGCGGCGGTGGGCCGCTGCGGCGTGCTGTTCGACGCGGGTGGCGTCGAAGCGCAGGTAACCGGCGGCCAGCAGGACGAGCAGGGCCGTACCGAGACCTATGAGCCGCTGCCGTCCGCGCTCCCCGGTCGGCGCGCCGCCCGCCAGCCGCCCGCCGTGGGCGATGAGACCGGCCCACCACAGCAGCACCACGCCCTCGAACCAGGTGGTCCGCACGACCTGGGCCAGCAGGACGAGGAGCACGATGGTGACCGCGCCGGTGCCCAAGGCGAGTTTGCGCCGCCCCATCAGGAGGTAGCCGGCGCCCAGCAGCGAGGCGTTGCCGAGGGCCGCGGCCCACGGATCGACGGCCGGCCTCGGCGGAGACGAACGGTCACCGGGACTCACCGGTATCGCACCCATCGTGGCGCCTTCCTCCTGTGAACGGCTCGACATCATTGTCGGCGCCGGGGCCGGGGAGGGGTCCCGAGGGCGTTGTAGGGCCCTGAGGGCGATTTTGGGGGGCTCGTGGCGTTTGTCGGGAGAGCGGGGTAGGTGGGAAGTTCTGCGGCGGTCCCCGGCGCGTACAGACGATCCTCACGCCGTTGCTGCCGGAAAGTGAGGGTCGTTGCGTAATTGTTCTGTGGTCGGGTGTGTCACCACGGCAAGTAGTACTACACTGCGTAGAGCATCGCCAAGTCTCATCCAAGTGAGCCACAAGTGCGTGATCTCATCCTGAGGCTGCTCCCAGCGGAGTAGCGAACCATCAACTCAGGGCGGACGCGCGTACCAGCCGCAGGCAGGCATGCTCACTTGGCTCGCACGTCCGAGGCGGGCGACGGGACAACATCAGCAAGCCGTGGAGGAAACCGATGCGCCTGCGTCACGATGACGGAACGCTCGTTCACCTCGCCTACAACGCAGGCGTCCACCCCGCTGAGGACCTGGAGAACCTCATCGCGCACCTCACCCGATACGCGGTCCCGGTGCGCAAGCGGCTGGGCGTGGAGCGGATGGGGATCGGGTTGTGGCTGTCTCCGAGCGTCGCCGACCACCTCACCGCCGACCGGATCGAGCTCGTACGCCTGCGCCGCTCCCTTGAGGAGCGCGGCCTGGAGGTCGTCAGCCTCAACGGCACCGGCGGCCGCAACCAGGACGTTCCGGGCCCCGACTGGGCCAAGCCCGAGCGCTACCGCTACACGATGGCGCTGGCCAAGATCCTCGCGTTCCTGCTGCCGGAGGACGTCCGGTTCGGCAGCATCTCCACCATCCCCATCGGCTGGCGCCGCGACTGGCCCGCCGACCTGCACTCCATCGCCACCCGCCGGCTCGAGCGGCTGGCCCGTGAGCTGCGCGGCATCTACAGCACGACCGGCAAGACGATCAGGGTCGGGTTCGAGCCGTGGCCGGGGTGTGTGCTGGAGACGACCGAGCAGGCGCTGGAGCGGGTGGGCGGCATCGACTCCGAGCACCTTGGCGTGTGCCTCGACGCCTGCCACCTGGCCTGCGGGGCCGAGGAGCCGGGCGCGGCGCTCAAGGGGCTCGCCGCGGCGGGCGCGCCCGTGGTGAAGCTGGGACACGTGCACAACCACACCGGCGAGACGCCCAGCACCGGGGCCGTGCTGCACGACACGCTGACCGCCATGCTGTCGGGGGCCGTGAGCGGGAGCGCGCACATCGAGGTCGAGACCCACAACCTGACCGTGCCCGGCCGGGCCAAGGGGCCTGGCGCGCTGGTGTCGCTGCTGGCCGAGGAGCTGGCCTGGGCGCGGACGAACCTGACCAGCCTGGGGTTGCAGCTGGCCGCCTGATGCGTCTTCGGAGGGCCCGGTCGCTTGTCGGCCGGGCCTTTCTGCGTTCTCAGAGGTTGCCGAACCAGCCGGGGGTGTCCAGGCGCCAGGGGTTGGCGGGGGTCATGGCGCGCAGGTCGGCTTCGAGGGCGCTGAGGCGCTCCTCGCCGAGCTCGGCGGCCCAGCGGGCGCGCAGGGTGTCGAAGATGCGGGCCGAGCGGGTGAGGGCGTCGATGCCGTACGGGGTGAGGCGGACGAGCTTGCGGCGGCTGTCCTGGGGGTCGGCGGTGCGTTCGACGTAGCCGGCGCTCTCCAGGGTGTCGATGGTCTTGCCGGCCGCCTGTTTGGAGACGCCTAGTGCGCGGCCGAGCTCGACGGCGGTGGTGCCGTCGGCGCCGATGGCCTGCATGACGAAGCCGTGCATCGGGCGCAGGGCGGGGTGGCCCTGGCGGGCCAGCTCGGCGTGCAGCTCGTCGATGAACATGCGGAACGCGAGCAGCAGGCGCAGGGGCAGTTCGAAGCCTGGGCTTGACATGATAGACAACCTGGTTAACTATATTCGACAACGTGGTTGCCTAAATCTTAGGGGTGAAGCCTGGTGGCTGTCATAAGAGGCGCGCAGACGCGCCGGTCGGAGACTCCTGGCGGGGTCATGACGACGTTCGCCTCGCCTACGCAGGGCGGGGCGGCCCGGTCGATGTGGCGGGTCGACGCGCGGCCCGGTGCCGTGGGGCCGGTGCACGACTTCGATGCTGAGCAGGTGTGGAGCTGGATCGCCGGGGCGGCGACCGTCGAGCTGGGCGGGCTGACGTACGCGGTCGCCGCCGGGGACACGGTCGTCATGCCGGCCCGTACCGTGCGGCGGGTCCTCGCCGATCCTGACGCCGGCTACAGCGCCGTCGTCACGGCTCCTGCCGGGGCTCGGGCGCTGGCCGCCGATGGTGCCGATTACGGCGTTCCGCCGTGGATCGCGTGAGAGAGGGGATGGCGATGAGTGTTGTGACGGCGTCGGAGGCGCGGCGGGTCGAGACGCCCAACGGGGTGATGACCACGCTCGCCTCGCCGACGCAGGGGCAGGCGGGGGCGGCGGTCTGGCGGGTGGAGGCGCGGCCGGGCATGGTGGGGCCGGTGCACGCGTTCGACGCCGAGCTGGTGTGGACGTGGCTCGACGGGGCCGCCGTGGTGACGCTGGGCGGCGAGCGGCACGAGGTGGGCGCCGGGGACACGATGGTGCTGCCCCCGGACGTCAGCCGGCAGATGGTCGCCGACGCCGAGCGCGGCTTCGTCTCGATCGTGACCGCACCGGCCGGGGCCGAGGTCTACAACCCGGACGGCAAGTCGGAACCCGACGCCTGCGACCTCGCCCCCAAGAACACAGAGCGCCTCGTGCCCCCGTGGCTGCGGTGAGCCGGCTGCGGTCAGCCCGCTGGGAGCGGTAATCCTGCGGGCGGTCGGTCGAGGACCGGGGTCAACCCGCTGTGCGGTGAGGCCGTGCCCGGGCGGCCGGGCTGGTCGGGGGTTCAGGCGTGGGGGAGGCGGTAGGTGCCGTCGTCCAGTGCTTCGGCCAGGCCGTCGGTGATGAGGCCGTCCAGGGCGCGTTCGCGTTGGGCGTCGTCGTCCCAGACCGCGTCCAGAGCCGACTTGGGGACCGGGCCGTGGGCGGCGCGGAGGACGGCCAGGAGGCGGCCCCGGCACTGGCGGTCGGTGCCGGCGTACGTCTGGCCCTTGCGGGCGGGGCCCGCGTGCGGCGGCTTGCCGTTCAGGCGCCAGGCGCAGAGCCCCGTGATCGGGCAGTCGGCGCAGCGGGGGGAGCGGGCCGTGCACACCAGGGCGCCCAGCTCCATGACGGCCACCCCCCACCGGGGCGCGCCCAGCTCGGGCAGCAGGCTCTCGGCGAGCCGGCGTTCGGCGGCCGAGGTGGCGGTGGGCGGGTATTCCTCGCCGCGGATCGCCCGCGCGAACACCCGCCGCACGTTGGTGTCCAGCACCGCGTGCCGCCCGCCGTAGGCGAAGCTGGCGACGGCGGCCGCGGTGTACTCGCCGATGCCGGGCAGCGACAGCAGCGTCTCGTGGTCGGAGGGCACCTCGCCGCCGTGCTCGCCGGTGATGGCGCGGGCGCAGGCGTGCAGGCGCAGCGCACGGCGCGGGTAGCCGAGCCGGCCCCAGTGGCGTACGGCCTCGCCCGGCTGCTCGGCGGCCAGCGCCTTGGGGGTGGGCCAGCGTTCCATCCACTCGTGCCAGATGGGCAGGACACGGACGACCGGGGTCTGCTGCAGCATGATCTCGCTGACCAGCACCCCCCACGGGGTCGCGTCGGGGGCGCGCCAGGGGAGGTCCCGGGCGTTGTCCTCGTACCAGTCCAGAACGGGGGTGTGCAGGAGGTTCGGCTCAACCACGCGGTCAAGCGTATTCGTAGATTAAGGCCGTCGGCGTGTCGTCACCGAACGTGGTCGCTCTCTCACCATCCTTGGCGTATGGACCCGGATACTCTGCGTGGCGACGGCGGTGACATCTACTGGCGGCGCCGGATGAGCGTACTGGTGGCGGTGCTCGTCGTGGTGGCCGTGGTGGCCTGGGCGTGTTCCAGTGGCGGCAGCGGGCCGGAGCGGGAGTCCCGTGCCCAGTCGTCACCGAGCGTCAGTGCCACGCCGGCCGTCGATCCGCTGCTCGCGGGCCTGCGTACGCTGGCCATGGGCACCGCGAGCCCGTCGCCCACGCCGACGGCCAGCCCCAAGCCGTCACCGTCCGCCCGGCCCAAGCGACCGGGTGAGCCGTGCGCGGAGGAGGACCTCGTCCTCCACCTGCAGGGCGGCGGCAAGGAGCCGATCTACGCGGCCGGCGCGCGGCCGTCGTTCCTGGTGACGCTGGTCAACACGGGTCCGGTGATGTGCACGGCCGACGTGGGGCCGCGGGCCATGGAGGTCCGCATCACCTCGGGGTCCGACCGCATCTGGTCCACGGCCGACTGCGTGAGCGGCGAGGGCACCGACGTCGAGCAGCTGCAGCGCGGGGTGCCGTACGTGCGCTCGCTGGAGTGGGACCGGCGGCGCTCCAGCTCCGACTGCCGCGCCACCCCGCCGTCCGCGCTGCCCGGCACGTACGTGGCCATGGTGCGGATGGGCAAGCTCCGCAGCCCGAAGGGCGTCTTCCACCTGCGCTGACCGGAGAATCACGCGCGGTCGTAACGCGTCACCACCACGCCCGCGTCGCAGACCCGCGACTCCGCGAACCGCAGCCCCAGCCGGTCGCCGCCGCGCGCGAACAGCGGCCGGCCGCCGCCCAGCACCACCGGGTGCACGGCGATGTGGTACTCGTCGATGAGCCCGAGCCCCGTCAGCTCTCCGGCCAGGCCCGAGCCGCCTGTCAGCAGCAGGTCGGCGCCTGGTTGCCGCTTGAGGTCGGTGATGCGTTCCGCCAGGTTGGTGCCGATCACTTCGGTGGCCCAGTCGTCGTGCTCGACGGTGGTAGAGGCGACGATCTTCGGGGTGCTGCGCCACAGGGGGGCGAACTTGAGGACGTGGGGGTGGTCGGACATCTTCTCGGCGTTCGGCCAGAAGGCGACCATGCCCTCCCAGACGCCCCGGCCGTACAGGAAGGTGTCGCTGCGTTCGCAGAGCGCCTCGGAGTAGGCCGAAAGCTCTTCGCCCATCATGGGCCAGTCGAACTCGCCGCCGGGGCCGTCGATGTGGCCGTCGATGGAGGTGTGCACCCAGAAGATGAGCTTGCGCATGGTGTCCGGTCCCTTCAGTGGTTGCTGTCACGAAGGGGTCGGAGCGGATCGGCCGTTCTCGACATCCGGCGAGAAAAAAATGTCCCGGCGCGGAGGGAGGCGTTCCGGCCTGCGGAAACGCGGGGACGACCGGGTCAGACGTAGCGTTCGAGGATGGAGGACTCGGCGAGGCGGGAGAGGCCCTCGCGGACGCTCCGGGCGCGGGACTCGCCGACCCCGCCCACCGCCTGGAGGTCGTCGATGCTGGCCGCGAGCAGCTTCTGCAGGCTGCCGAAGTGGTTGACCAGCCGGTCGACGACCGTGGCGGGCAGCCTGGGCACCTTGGCGAGCAGGCGGAAGCCGCGCGGGCTGACCGGGCTTTCGAGCTGGTCGGCACCGCTGTGGCCGAGCACGCGCGCCACCGCCGACAGGTCGAGCAGCTCGCCGGCCGACAGGTGGTCGAGGTCGTGCACGGCCTCCAGCAGGCGGCGCTGGCGGCGGCCGGCCGGGGCCGGGAGATAGTCGCGGATGACCAGCTCGCGCTCGGAGTCGACGCCGGCCACCAGCTCGTCGAGCTGGAGCGAGAGCAGGCGGCCGTCGGTGCCGAGCTCGACGACGTAGCCCTTGATCTCGTCGGAGATGCGCCTGACCATCTCCAGGCGCTGCGCCACGGCGGCGACGTCGCGCACGGTCACCAGGTCTTCGATCTCCAGCGCCGACAGGGTGCCGGAGACCTCGTCGAGGCGGTGTTTGTAGCGCTCGAGGGTGGCCAGCGCCTGGTTGGCCTTGGACAGGATGGCCGCCGACTCTTCGAGGACGTAGCGGATGCCGTCGAGGTAAAGGGCGATGATCCGCATCGACTTGCTGATCGCGATGATCGGCAGGCCGGTCTGCCGGGCGACGCGCTGCGCGGTGCGGTGGCGGGTGCCCGACTCGTCGGTGGGGATCGAGGGGTCGGGGACGAGGTGGACGGCGGCCCGGACGATCTTGTCGTCGTCGCTCACCACGATGGCGCCGTCCATCTTCGCCAGCTCGCGCAGCCGGGTGGCGGAGAAGTCGACGTCGAGCTCGAAACCGCCGCTGCACAGCTCTTCGACGACACGGTTGTAGCCGAGCACGATCAGCCCGCCGGTCTGCCCGCGCAGGATGCGTTCGAGGCCGTCGCGCAGAGGTGTGCCCGGCGCAACAGCGGCCAGCGCTTCGCGACGGCGGTCGTCAAGACTCCTATCCACCTGACCCCCGTGTCGATCGGTCACCTCAGCTTAGCCGCGCTCAGGTGACGTGTGTGAGTGCGTCCCAGACGTTCTCCGCCTGCACCACCTCGAACCCGGGAGCGAACGCGACCGGCCCGACCGGCACCAGAGCGCGCTGGCCGCCGCGCTTGCGGCCGCCTTCTTCGAGCGATCCGGCGGGCACGAGGGCCCGCTTGAAGCCCAGCCTGGCCGCCTCGGTGAGCCGCCTGCGGACGTCTTTGACCGGACGCAGCTCGCCCGCGAGACCGACCTCACCGAGCGCCACCAGACCGGCGGGCAGCGGCTTGTCGCCTGCCGCGCTCGCGACGGCCAGCATGACCGACAGGTCGACGGCCGGATCGGCCAGCCGGATGCCGCCGACCGTGGCGGTGAAGACGTCGCAGCCGCCGAGCCTGGCGTTGAGCCGCCGCTCCAGCACGGCGAGGATCATCTGCACGCGGTAGGTGTCGAGGCCGGAGGAGGTGCGGCGGGGCTGCTGGGCGTCGGTGCGCGCGACCAGCGCCTGCACCTCGGCGGGCAGCGGGCGGGTGCCCTCGACGGTGACGGTGACGCAGGTGCCGGGCACCGGCTCGCTGCGCCGGGAGACGAACAGCCCGCTCGGGTCGGTGATGCCCTCGATGCCGCGCTCGTGCAGGTCGAAGCAGCCGACCTCGTCGGTGGGGCCGAACCGGTTTTTGATCGCGCGAACCATGCGCAGCCGGGAGTGGCGGTCGCCCTCGAAGTTGAGCACCACGTCGACCAGGTGCTCAAGGGTGCGGGGGCCGGCGATGGAGCCCTCTTTGGTGACGTGGCCGACGATGAGCGTGGCCATGTTGCGCTCTTTGGCCAGCCGCACGAGGTTGGCGGCCACCTCGCGCACCTGCGTGACGCCGCCCGGCACGCCCGTGGCCTGGGTGGTGCCGATCGTCTGGACGGAGTCGACCACGAGCAGCTGCGGCTGCACCTTGTCGACGTGGGTGACCAGGGCCGCCAGCTCGCTCTCCGCGGCGAGATAGAGCTGGTCCTGGATCGCGCCGATGCGGTCGGCGCGCAGCCGCACCTGGGCGGCGGACTCCTCGCCCGTGACATAGAGGACGGTGGTGCGCTCGGCGATGCGGGCGGCGGCTTCGAGCAGCAGCGTGGACTTGCCGATGCCGGGCTCGCCCGCCAGCAGCACGACCGCGCCGGGCACCAGGCCGCCGCCGAGCACCCGGTCGAGCTCGCCCACGCCGGTGGTGCGCGCCGCCGCCACCTCGGCCTTGACCTGGCCGATCGGCAGGGCGGGAGCGCTGGTGGCGCCGGCCTGCACGACGGTGGCGCCGCGGGCGCCCTCTTCGTCGACCGTGCCCCACGCCTGGCACTCGCCGCACCTGCCCACCCACTTGGGGGTGCGCCAGCCGCACTCGGCACAGCGGTATCCGGGCTTCTGGGCTGTCTTGGCCATGAGGAGCAGGCTAGCGCCCGGGGCCGACAATCCCGCCCGTACGGATCAGGAAAGGCCGAGTTCGGCCTCCAGCAGGCGCTTCGGCTTGGCGCCCACGATCTGCTTGACCGGCTCGCCGCCCTCGAACAGCAGCATCGTCGGCACCGCCATCACGCCGTAGCGGGCCATGATCTCGGGGTTCTCGTCGGTGTTGAGCTTGCCGATCGTCAACCCGTGCTCGGCCTCGATCTGCTCCAGCACGGGACCCACCATCCGGCACGGCCCGCACCACTCGGCCCAGAACTCGACCAGCACCGGCTTGTCGTTCCTGAGCACCTGTTCCTCGTAGTTCTCGGTGGTCAGCGTGATCATCTTCATCCTCTCACGAAGCAACCTGGGCAGGACTGGGCGAGCTGGGCGGCCACCTCGGCGCGCCGGGCGAGCAGCACCCGGATCTCCTGGTCGATCTCGCTGAGCTTGCGCTCATAGACCTCGACCGACTCGGCGCACGAGCCCCCTGAGCTGTGGCCGCGGCGCAGGCAGTCGACGAACGGCCGCGTCTCCTCCAGCGTGAAGCCGATCTGGAGCAGCGCGCGGATCTCGGAGACGAGCCGGACGTCGTCCTCGGTGTAGGTCCGGTAGCCGTTGGACGCCCGCCGGGCCTGGAGCAGGCCGTTCTTCTCGTAGTAGCGGAGGGAGCGGGTGCTCACTCCGGTGCGTTCCGCCAGCTCACCGATGCGCATGCGGCCAGGCTAAACGTTGACATCGGCGTCAATGTCAAGCGCTCAGAAGAAGCGCCAGCGCAGCACGTTGGGGTAGGCCAGCTCAAGGCCGGGCGTCTCGGCGATGGCCTGCTCGGCCACCTCGGGGGCGAACTCGATGCGCAGCACCGCCTCCAGGTCGGCCCTGCGCCGGAAGACCATCCTGAGGTCGAGCGGCCTGCGCTGCCAGCCGTGCCGGTCCCAGAACGCCTCGACCTCGCGGGCGGAGTAGGTCGGCACCGTACGCGAGAACCACCGCCCGAACGGCCCCCGCGTCGCGTCGAGGTCCACCACGAACGCGGCGCCGCCCCTGCGGACCACCCGCGACAGCTCCCGCAGCCCCGGCTCGCACCCCGGCCCGAAGAAGTACGCCCACCGCGCCATGGCGACGTCCACCCCGGCGTCGGGCAGCGGCAGGTCCTGGGCCGCGGCGGCGTGCACGGTCACGTTGGGCAGCCCCGTGCAGCGGCGGCGGGCCAGCGCGGCGAGGTCGCCGTGCGGCTCGACGCCGATCACCCGCGCCGCCTCCGCGGCCAGGATCGGCAGGTGGTAGCCGGTGCCGCAGCCGATGTCGAGCACGGTGGCGCCGGCCCAGGGACGCAGCGCGCGCATCGCGGCATCGGCGGCACCGTCGGGGTCGGCCGCGCGGTTCTCCAGCTCGTAGATCTGGGGCGTGTTCCAGATGTTGGGGCTGGGGATGGCGCCCTTCGCGATCCGTGGCATGCGTCCCACGCTAGGGCCTTTCTTGCACTCCACCGGACGGGGCAGAAGGGCCTGACGCGCCAGATCGGCTTCTCCGGCTTAGGCTGGCTACGTGGCTGATGTCATCCGCGTGCCCAATGCGAAGATCGCATTGTCCACTGCTTCGGTATATCCGGAACGCACTCCCGACGCGTTCGAGCTCGCCGCCCGCCTGGGCTATGACGGCGTGGAGATCATGGTCGGGGCCGATCCCGTGAGCCAGGACATCGACGTGATCGAGCGTCTGTCCGATCACTACGAGGTCCCCGTCCTGGCCATCCACGCGCCCTGCCTGCTGGTGACGCAGCGGGTGTGGGGGCGCGATCCCTGGGCCAAGCTGGTCAAGGCGCAGAAGGCGGCCGAGCGGCTCGGCGCGTCGACGGTCGTGGTCCACCCGCCGTTCCGCTGGCAGCGCGACTACGCGCGCGACTTCGAGAACGGGCTGGCCAGGATGCGCGACGAGACCGACATCACGTTCGCGGTGGAGAACATGTTCCCGCTGCGTGCCAGGGGCAACGACGTGGTGCCTTACTCGCCTGACTGGAACCCCATCGACTACGACTTCCCCCAGGTCACGCTCGACCTGTCGCACACCGCCGTGTCCGGCTCCGACGCCATGGAGATGGCGACCAAGCTCGGCGACCGGCTCGCGCACCTGCACCTCGCCGACGGGCTCGGCGTGACCAACAAGGACGAGCACCTCGTGCCGGGCAGGGGCAACCAGCCGTGCGCGCAGATGCTGGAGCGGCTGGCCGGCAACGGCTACTCCGGGCTGGTGGTCCTCGAGATCAACACCAGGAAGGCCGCGAGCCGCACCGAGCGCATCGACGACCTGGCGGAGGGCCTGGCCTTCGCCCGGCTGCACCTGGCGGCGTCCACATGAGCGGGCCGCTCAAGGATCTGGCACGGACGTTCGACCGGGTGGCCGACGCCTACGACGAGGGGCGGCCCGGCTATCCCGACGAGGTCTACCGCGCGATGACGGAGGTGTCGGGCGTCGAGCTCGACGGCGCCACCACGGTCGACGTGGGGGCCGGCACCGGCATCATGACGCGGGCGCTGCGGGCGCGCGGCTCGCGGGTGATCGCGGTCGACCCCGGCGAGCCGATGCTGGCCCACCTGGTCGCCAGGTCGGCGGCCGAAGCCGGGCAGGAGGCCCGCCCGGCGCCCGGGGCGGACGGCGGGCGGAAGCCCGGCGCGAAGGCCGGCGCGAGCGGCGCGGCGAGGGTGCCGCTGGCGGCGGTGCTGGGTGACGGGAACGCGCTGCCGCTGGCCGACGGCGTGGCCGACCTGGTGACGTACGCGCAGTCGTGGCACTGGCTCGACCCCGCGGTCTCCATCGCCGAGGCGCGGCGGGTGCTGCGCCCCGGCGGCGCGATCGTGGGCTGCTGGAACTTCAACCACGCCGCCCAGGCCGACTGGCTGGCCGCCTACGAGACCAGGCTTGCCGAGGAGGTGCCCACCTACTACGGCCCGGCGGTCGAGGAGTGGTCGGTGCCGCCGATCGCGTCGGCGTTCGAGGTGATGGGGGAGCGCTGGATCCCGTGGACGCGGCTGGTCGGCATCGAGCACTTCCTGCTCGACCTGCGCTCCCACTCCTACATGGCGGCGCTGTCGCCGGAGCGGGCCGACGAGGTGGTGGGCCGGCGGCGGGCGGAGCTGCGCGCGGCGTTCCCCGAGGGCGTGCTGTCGGTGCCGATGCGGGTCTATCTGGCGGTGGGCCGGTGAGGCGCTGCCTGCCGGGCGGGGTGCCGCGATGACCAGTCAGCGGCGGCGGCCGGGGCGCAGGCCGGGCTCGGCCGACACGCGCGGGGAGATCCTGGCGGCGGCGCGGAAGGTGTTCGCGGAGAAGGGGTTCGACAAGGCGACCGTACGCGGCATCGCGCGGGAGGCCGGCGTCGATCCGGCGCTCGTGCATCACTATTTCGCCACGAAGGAGGGCATCTTCACGGCGGCCCTGCGGCTGCCGGTCACGCCGGAGGAGGTGATCCCGCTCCTGCTGGAGGGGCCGCGCGAGGAGATCGGGACGCGGCTGGTGCGCATGCTGCTGCGGGTGACGTCAGAGCCGGAGACGCGCGAGCCGATGGTGGCGCTGCTGCGCTCGGCGATGACCCACGAGCAGTCGGCCACGATGTTCCGCGAGTTCATCTCGAACGCGCTGCTCTACCAGGTGGCCGACCGGCTGGGGGTGCCGCCCCTGCGGGTGGAGGCGGCCTTCGCGCAGATGTTCGGCGTGATCCTCGCCCGTTACGTGCTCAAGCTGGAGCCCCTGGCGAGTGCGAGCCACGATGAGCTGGTCGAGCTGCTGGGGCCGACGGTTCAGCGCTACTTCTGCGGGTAGAGCATTGTTCTAGAATGGGCGATGACCTTAGGGTATGTCGCGTGAGCCAGTAAAGTTACTCGTGGGTAGGATTGTGGTACATGCCTGCGCGGCGGGTGACCGTACGCTGACAGCCAACGTCGTCTGTGGGAGGACCCGTGCTCTGGGTAGCCGTCATCGGGCTCGTCATGACCGTCGCGGCGGTGGCCGTCGCCGGCCGGAGGGTGCTGTTCCTGTACAAGCTCGCGACCGTGGGCCCACCGGCGCCCGAGCGGACCGAGTACGCCAAGACCCACGTGGGCGACGAGATCAAGGCGCAGCTCGTCGAGGTGTTCGGGCAGAAGAAGCTGCTGAAGTGGACGTCTTCGGGCGTCGCGCACTTCTTCGTCATGTGGGCGTTCTTCATCCTGCTGACCGTCTACATCGAGGCGTACGGCGCGATCATCCAGGGCGCCGTCACCGGCACCCCTGACTTCCACATCCCGCTCATCGGCACCTGGGCGGTGCTGGGCTTCCTCCAGGACTTCATCGCGGTGGCCTGCGTGCTCGGCCTGGTCGCCTTCGCGATCATCCGCGTGCGCAACTCGCCGAAGCAGCTCGGCCGCGGCTCCCGCTTCTCCGGCTCGCACCTGGGCGGCGCCTGGCTGGTCCTGTTCATGATCTTCAACATCATCTGGACTCTCTTCCTGGCCAGGGGCGCCGCCGCGGCCAACGGCAACCTGCCCTACTCCTCCGGCGCGTTCGTCTCGCTCGCGCTCGGTGACGTGCTGCCGCAGAGCGCGCTGCTGGAGGAGATCGCGCTGCTCCTGCACATCGGCTTCATGCTGGTGTTCCTGGTCATCGTGGTGAACTCCAAGCACCTGCACATCTTCACCGCCCCGCTCAACGTGCTGTTCTCCCGCCGCCCCGACGGGATGGGCGGCGCGCCCGAGCTGCGCGTGGACGGCAAGCCGGTCGACTTCGAGGACGAGGACCTCGACCCCGAGCGGCTCGGCCGCGGCAAGATCGCCGACACCACGTGGAAGGGCTTCCTCGACTTCTACTCCTGCACCGAGTGCGGCCGCTGCCAGTCGCAGTGCCCGGCGTGGAACACCGACAAGCCGCTGTCGCCGAAGATGCTCATCCTCGACCAGCGCGACCACGCCTTCGCGGTGGCCCCCTACCTGCTGGCCGCCCAGAACGGCGTCGAGCACAAGGACACCGACGTGCTCGCGCTGCTGGACAAGCCGCTGGTCGGCGAAGAGGGCGTCATCCACCCCGACGTGCTGTGGTCGTGCACCAACTGCGGCGCCTGCGTCGAGCAGTGCCCGGTGGACATCGAGCACATCGACCACATCCTCGACATGCGCCGCTACCAGGTGATGGTGGAGTCGTCGTTCCCGTCCGAGGCGGGGGTGATGGTGAAGAACCTGGAGAACAAGGGCAACCCGTGGGGCATGTCCGAGATGAAGCGGGCCGACTGGATCGGCGAGCTCGACTTCGAGGTCGAGGTCGTCGAGGACAAGATGCCCGAGGACGCCGAATACCTGTTCTGGGTGGGCTGCGCGGGCGCGCTGGAGGACCGGGCGAAGAAGACCACCAAGGCCGTGGCGGAGCTGCTGCACATCGCGGGCGTCAAGTTCGCGGTGCTCGGCCCGATGGAGGCGTGCTCCGGTGACCCGGCGCGGCGGCTGGGCATGGAATATCTGTTCAACATGCTCGCCCAGCAGAACATCGAGACCCTCAACGAGGCGGGCGTCAAGAAGATCGTGGCCACCTGCCCCCACTGCTTCAACACGCTGGCCAACGAATATCCGCAGCTCGGCGGCACGTACGAGGTCGTGCACCACACCCAGCTGCTGGCCAAGCTGGTCGACGAGGGCCTGCTGACCCCGATCACCCCGATCGAGGAGAAGATCACCTACCACGACCCGTGCTTCCTCGGCCGCCACAACAAGGTCTACTCCCAGCCGCGCGACATCATGGCGAAGGTGCCCGGCGTGCAGACCCAGGAGATGCACCGCCACAAGGACCGCGGCTTCTGCTGCGGCGCCGGCGGTGCGCGCATGTGGATGGAGGAGCGCATCGGCAAGCGCATCAACACCGAGCGCGTGGACGAGGCGCTGACCACGAATCCCGACACGGTCTCGACCGCGTGCCCGTTCTGCATGGTGATGCTCGGCGACGCGATCAACGAGAAGAAGAACAACGGCGAGGCCAAGGAATCGCTGGAGGTCGTGGACGTCGCCCAGCTCCTGATCAAGTCCGTCAAGAGCGCGCCCTGACCGTAACATGTCGGACTCCTCCACATGTGATGTGGAGGAGTCGCATGTCATCGCATGTGACAGGAAGAAATCTGGCATCCACATAACGGGAAAATCACGGTAACCTCAACGTCGCATGGCTCTATTCGACGGGGAGGGGGCTCAGGATGGGCGTCGTCGTCACGGACGCCGAAGTCACCCTGGCCGACGTGCTCTCCCTGCGACTCGCCATCGACGAGCCACTGGAAGAAGGCACCGAACTCGTTCTCCGGCATCGCACCACGGGGGTGGAACGCGACGTGCTGCTCGGCACGCCAGGCGCGCGGGCGCGTGAGGCCACGCTGGCCGTCTCGCTGGAGCCGCTGCGCCTCACCGCCGGCCGGTGGGACACCTACCTGCGCCACGAGGGCAAGCGCAGCAGGCTGCGCAGCGTCGATCCCGGCTTCTCGCTCGACCACCTCGACGCGTACGCGCTGTGCCGCCGCACCCTCGCCTACCGCTCCTACCGCACCCGCAACGGCTACCTGGCACTGAAGATCTCCGAAGCCGACCCGGTGGCCGAGGTGCGCTCGATCTGGTTCAGGGAAGGCCGCTTCGAGGTGATGGGGCTGCTGGCCTACACCGGCCTTGAGGACGACGACTCCCGCCACGAGGCGGTGCTGACCCTCGACCGCAGGCAGAACGGCGCCCGCCTGACGGCCACGGCGACCGTGCAGGGCGTGCGCTTCCACGCGGCCGTGTCGCTGGTGGACGTGCTCGCCGCCGACCCCGAGGGCGCCGCCGGCTCCGGCACGTGGGAGCCCGCGCTCCAGGTCGCCGACGTGCCCACGGCGCTGAGGCTCGGCTCGCGGCTCGACGACGTGGACGGCAAACGGCGCCGCCTGCACTATCCGTCGGCCAGGGTCGACGGGGTGCTCATCAAACCCTGCTACACCGCCGACGACGAGTTGCGGATCGAGGTCGGTGGATGAGGATCAGCCTGGTGCTCGCCTCCGCGTACGGCATGCGGGGAGACGTGCGCGCCATGCTGAACCTGGCCACCGCGCTGGCCGAACGCCATGACGTCGAGGTGATCAGCGTCAGACGGCAGAAGGAGAAACCGTTCTTCCCCGTCAGCCCCAAGGTCGCCCTGCGCAGCGTCGTGGACGCCCGCCCCGGAGTGCGCCACCTGCTGCCACGGGGCCAGGTCCGTACGGAGGTCGCGCTCTGGCGGGTGCTGCGCAACCTCAGGTCCGACGTGCTGATCACCACGAGGCCGGGCCTCGGCGTGCAGGCGGCCAGGCACGCGCCGCGCGAGACCATCAGGATCGCCCGCGAGTGGGGCAGGCCGGCCGTCCCAGGCCCCGTCAAGCGCTTCTACCCGCGCCTGAGCGCCGTCGTGACGGCCACGGAGTCGGCGCAGGAGGAGTGGACGAGGCTGCTCGACGGTGGGCCCGCCGTGCACAGCGTGCTGGACGCGCTGCCGGGCGGCCCCTGGCCGCGCTCGCGGATGGACAACAGGATCGTCGCCGCCGGGGGCCGGTGGACGCCGGTGAAGGCGTACGACCGGCTGATCCGGGCGTTCGCGATCGTCGCCGACAAGCGGCCCGACTGGCGGCTGCGGCTCTACGGCGCGGGCCCAGAGGAGCGGCTGCTGCGCTCGCTGGTGCGCGAGCTGAACCTGCACAACCACGTCTACTTCATGGGCACCACCCCCGACCTCGCGGGCGAGTTCGCCAAGGCGTCCATCGTGGCGAGCACGGCGCGCAGCGAGGACCTCGGCATGGCGGTGCTGGAGGCGATGGGCTGCGGGGTGCCCGTGGTGGCCTACGAGGGCGCGAGGGGGCCCAGGGAGTTCGTGGCGACGGGCTACAACGGGGTGCTGGTGCCCGAGGGCGACCCGCCGATGTTCGCGGCGGCGCTGCTGGCGCTGATCGACGACGAGCGCCGGCGGCGGTCGCTCGCGGCGGGCGCGCGCGACACGGCGCTGCGGCACTCGGCCGACGAGGTCGTCGAGCAGTGGGAGAAGCTCATCGCGGGACTGCGCTAGCACCCCGGGGTGATACCTCTTACGGGTACCGTAGAAGCATGCATGGGTACAGCGGAGACAAGCAGGCATATCTCACGCGCCTACGGCGAATCGAGGGGCAGATCAGGGGCCTGCAGCGCATGGTCGACGACGACGCTTACTGCATCGACGTGCTGACCCAGGTCTCCGCGGCGACCAGGGCCCTGCAGGCGGTGGCGCTGGGGCTGCTGGAGGAGCACATCTCCCACTGCGTGGCCGACGCCATCAACACCGGCGGGCCCGAGGCCGAGGCGAAGGTCAAGGAGGCGTCGGCGGCCATCGCGCGGCTCGTGCGGTCGTGACGCGGGAGCGCAGGACACGGCTGGTGCGGTCCTGACGAGAAGAGCGCGTGCGGTCGCAGGAAGATCGCGACGTCAGTGAGCGGGGGCTCATCCGTGAGGTGGATAGTCCGGCGATGGATTGACTAGTTATGTGAAACCCCGGAAACCGGTGTTCCCGACCCCATTGGGCCGGGAACCAGGTCCCCGGGGCTAGTAATCGTGTTGCTTCTTCAGCGGCTCGCCGAAGTCCGCAATCCGAGCGCGTCGTCGAGTTCGTCCAAGGTCAGCCGCCGCTCGCTGACAGCCACGGCCGTGAGCACCTCGGCGTAGAGCGCAATCTCGTCCAACGCGACACGGTCGTGGACCCGAGAGTCCAGGTCGTCGTGCCCCACCGCGTCGTCCTTCCTTCCGCAGCCCACACCCTCTACGAGGTTACGGCGCGGGCCCTTCCGGCGACATGGCCCATCGGAGTCATTCCTTTCGTCGCCTCGGGGCCCCCAGGAGGATCATTTCCTGAATCCGAGATCACAATTCAGCTAAATGTCTGTTATCGGAAGTGTTAGAACGATAGAGCCGAGGTAAGGTGGAAATAGCGGTATTAGTGGTTTACGTGTGACCTCTGTGGTGATGGTCGTCGCGTTCATGGACGATCCTGCGCACCAGCGCCGTCTGACCCGCCAGCCCGCGCTCGGGCATCCTGGCCCCCGTCAGCCGCTCCCACGCCTGCCCCATGGCGTACGCCGCCCCCAGCACCGCCGCCGCGCTCGCCCGGTCGGGCGGCGCCACCTCAAGCACCGGCGCGGGCGCCACCGACACGCCGCCGCCGCGCACCGGGAAGCCGTCCGGCTCGGTCGCCTCGCCGGCCGAGGTGCCCGTCAGGCCCGCGCGGCGCAGCTCCTCGTACGCCATCCGCAGCCGGTGATCCAGCCGCCCCGGCAGCGCGCCCCCGGAATCGGACAGGTCGGCCAGGAACGTGGCCGCCCCCTCCCGGGGGTCAGGCATGAAGGAGAGGGCGTCCACGAGGTCGTACAGGGCGTGGGAGAAGTGCTCTTCGAGGTCGTTCTCGACCAGCAGCGCCCGGCACAGCCGGGCCGGGCAGCGCTCCAGCCACGCCTGCCGCAGCGCCGCGTCGTCGTCGTACGGATCGCCGATCTCGGCCTGGCGCAGCATCGGCTCGACCATCGTGAGCAGCGCCAGCGCGCGCGGCCTGAACCGGGTGTCGAGCAGCAGGATCTGCGCGGTGTCGGCCATGACGGCGGCCAGCCTGAGCGCCGCGCGCGGCCGGCCCGCCCGCAGCCGCTCGGCGACCAGCGTGGCGAGGTCGAGCAGTGGCGGCGCGGGCAGCCAGCGCACCCACTCGTCACCGGGCAGCGGCCGGCACAGGTATTCGCCGAAGACCGTGATCAGCCGCTCGTTGCCGTCGAAGGCGGGCGCGTACGCGCACCACATGACCGTGCCCCACACGGCCGCGACCGTGCTCGGCACGTCGGAGGCGAAGATCTCGCCGAAGGCCGTCAGCGGGTAGTCGAGCTCGGACTTGGTGCCGGAGGCGCGGACGAGCTGCCTGACCTGCTCGGTGAGGCCCTCGGGCACGTCGGGGCCGATGAACGACTGCGTGGAGCCGGGCTCGGCGTGGAAGTCGTAGCCGTGCGGCACCACGGCGTCGGGCAGCACCGCGGCGGCATGGCCGACCCTGCGGGCGCGCAGCCGCCGGGGCGGCGGCGCGAGGAGCCAGCGGCCGTCGGCGGGGTCGTGCAGGTGCCAGCGCGCGTGCGCGCCGAACAGCCACCGGTCGCCGTCGGGCGTCACCAGGATCCTGGCCGCGAGGACGTGGGCGCGATCGGGGACGGACAGACCCTGCCAGCGCGGGTCCGCGACCATCGCGCGGACCTCCGCCTCCGTGGCGGTGAACGCATCCCAGGGTGGCACGGCGGTCATCGTACTGGGAGAACGTGGATCATCCATCGGCATTTCACGGCAGAATGGCCGCTATGAGGGCGAAGGTTGCGGGTTTTGTGGCGGTCGTCAGCGTGCTCTCCAGCTGCGGTACGGAGGCGCCGGCGCAGCCGACGCTCTCAGGGCCGGGAGTTCTCACGCTACAGAACGCCACCGCGCCGGCGCCCGGCGGGGAGGTGGGCGGCGCGTCGGCTGAGTTCGACGACGCGGCCGACCTGTCCATGTGGACCAAGCTGAGCGACGCCGAGAAGGACGTCGACAGGATCGCCAAGCTCGACGTGAACAAGACCGTGAAGGGCTCGATGTACCTGGAGCCCAAGACCTCCGCCTGGTTCGACGGCTTCCGCGGCCCCTTCGTCTATCAGGAGCTGGCGGGCGACATCGTCATGCACGCCAAGGTCAAGGTCAGCGGCAGGAGCAGCGGGCGGCCGAAGCGGCTGTTCTCGCTCGGCGGGCTGATGGCCAGGCAGCCCGGCTCGTACGCCAAGCCCAACTGGGTGTCGGTGACCACCGGCACCGGCGAGAAGAGCGGCCAGGTCGAGGTGAAGTACACCCAGGACGGCAGCTCCAAGCCGAAGGAGCTGGCCGTCAAGGACGGATGGGTCGAGCTGGTGCTCGGCCGGGTCGGCCGGGTGTTCGTCGCCCTCTACAAGGAGGAAGGCGGCGCATGGAAGGTGGGTCAGCGCTGGCCTTCGACGCTGCCCGACGTGCTGCAGTGGGGGGTGACGGCCTACACCGACTGGGACAGCTACAGCACACTCAAGCAGGACCCCGCCAAGGGCAACGCCAAGCAGGTCAAGGGCACGCCCGACCTCAAGCTCAGCGTCGACTTCGTCCGCTTCCTGCGGCCCGAGCTGCCGGAGTACGCCGACCCGCTCAACGAGGCGTCGGTCTCGGACGAGGTGCTGGTCAAAGTGATGACGCCTGCCGGTGCCTGATCGCCTTGGCCTGGTAGTTGTCCGGCGTACGGGCGAAGGAGGCGCGGTCGTCGTCGGTCAGCTCGCGCACGATCTTGCCGGGCACGCCCGCGACCAGCACCCCCGACGGGATCTTCTTGCCGGGCCCCACCAGCGCTCCTGCCGCCACCAGCGTGCCCGCGCCGATCCTGGCGCCGCCGAGGACGATCGCGCCGATGCCGATCAGCGCGCCGCGCTCGACGTGCGCGCCGTGCACCATGGCCTTATGGCCAAGGCTCACCCGGTCTTCGAGTATCGCCGGCTCGCCGGGGTCGGAATGCAGGCACGACAGATCCTGTACGTTGCACTCCTCGCCGATCTCGATCCGCTCGTCGTCCCCACGGAGAACGGAGCCGTACCAGATGCTCGACGCCCGGCCGATGCGTACGCGGCCGACCACGACGGCGCCGGGTGCGATGTACGCATCGGGATGTATGTCCGGGGTCGCGCCGTCATCCAACGCTGCTATGTACATTCGAGGCATCTTATTTCCTGGTCGGGGTATGGCGTTCGGGTTGCGGACGTGGGCCGATGGCAGGAAAGTCGTTTCCTGACGTCTCGTCGCCAGACCCTCACAACCCGCAGTTTTCCCCCGCCTCACGCAAACCCTTAGGTAACCCCCATGATGAACCAGCACGAGAACTTTCCCGATCTGATGCAAGAGGACACCTTCGAGGTCGTCATGCGCGGCTACAACCGCCGCCAGGTCCACGACTACATGATGCGCACCCGTAACCAGATACGGGATCTCGAGGAGCGGCTGGCGCGGGCCATCGAGCAGGCGGAACAGGGCCGGATCGAGCTGGCCGAGGCCCGGCGGCGGATGGTCGAGACCCCGCAGAGCTATGAGGACCTGAGCCCGCGGCTCGCGCAGATCCTCCGGCTCGGAGAGGAGGAGGCCCAGGCCAAGCGGGAGGACGCCGAGGCCGAGGCCACCCGGGTGCGCGAGGAGGCCAAGACCGAGGCCGACCGGCTGGTCACCACCTCACGCGAGACCGCCGACAAGATGCTCACCTCCGCCCAGGCCGAGGCCGAGCGCCGGGTGAGCGAGGCGACCCAGGCCGCCGAGCGCATGCTGGCGCAGGCGGGCAGCGACGCCGAGGAGCAGCTGACCGCGGCCCGTACGGAGTCGGAGGAGACGCTGACCGGCGCGCGGGCCGAGGCCGAGCGGCTGGTCACCACCGCCCGCGAGGAGTCCGAGCAGCTTCTCGCGTCGGCCCAGGCGCAGGCCGAGCAGATCGTGTCGGGCGCGCGGGCCGAGGCCGACGCGCTGCTGACCGCCGCCCAGCAGCGGGCGGCCTCGATCGACGAGCAGGCGGGCCGCCGGGTCGACTACCTGAGCAACACGCACACGGAGGTCGTGCGGCGGCTCACCGAGATCAGCTCGGTGCTCGGCGACCTCATGCAGGCCGAGTCGAACGCCGGGCCGCTGGTGCCGGAGGCCCTGGCTCCCACAGCGGCTCCCACTGGTGCCCCCACTGGGGCTTCCACTGGGGCCCCCACGCCCCCGCAGGAGCATGGGGACCCCGAGCTCACGCGGGACGTCAGGAGCCAGCAGGACCCCGAGCTCACGCAGGACGTCGAGGTTCCGCAGGACGTCGAGGTTCCGCAGGACGACGTGCGGGTCATCGTCGAGGACGAGACGGAGCCGGCCGTCAAGGAAGAGCCCAAGGACGTCTCGGACGACACGGACGTGCACATCGTGCGCGTCCCCGAGACCAGGGCGCGCAACTAGGCCGCCGCTGGAGCGGAAGCCCCCGCCCCCGATAGGGTCGGAGGCTTCCGCGTTCGTGGCCCCTCCTGATTTGGGGGCCCGGTACCGGGGCCGCCGAGACGCTGGACCCGGCACCGGGCTGCTCGTGTGCGCGAGGTGGCGTGACGCTCCGCCACCCGCGTCATGGAGGTGCGGGGCCGGCCCCCCAGACCTCTTGCTCGCCGGCCCGCCTCTCCTGGTCCCTGAGCTGCTCGCGCAGCCCTTCTGGGTCGTCCGCGTCGATGGTCATCGCACATCCGGCCGCGCGCTGCGCCGCGCTCAGCGGATGGTGTCTCGTGGCCCACCAGCGGCCCGCGTCGCTCCGCCAGATGGTCCACTGGGGGTGCTCCCGGGCGATCTCGGCGAGATGCCGATCAAAGGACACCGCTGTCCACCTTCCCGGGCCCCAGGCGAGGTTCCATCTCTTAAGAAGATGCGCCACCTCTCTAGAGAATTCAATGATCGCGAGGGACAGGTCAACCTATCGCTTGACAGATCACCTTGAATCAGGCGTCGAAGTCGTACTGAAGTACATACGCGGCCGAGTCCAGGATCATTTCGTTGAGCTCGATGGGCAGCCCGCCCGACGTGTACGCGGTCCGCGCGATCACGATGACCGGCGTGCCGCCCGGCAGGTCGAGCAGGCCGCTCTCGCGGGGCTGAGGCATGCGGGCGCGTACCTCCTCGGTGAAGTGGGCAGGGGGCAGGCCGAGGTCGCCGAGCCTGGCGTAGACGCCGCCGGGCCCGGTGTCGGCGAGGGTGATCGCGCTGCCCTCGACCAGGTGGGCGGGGAAGTAGGAGGTGGCCAGCTGCACGGGCCTGGCGTCCACCGAGTAGCGCCGCCTGCGCACCCACACCTGGTCGCTGTCCAGCACAGCGGCCACTTCCTCCGCGGCGCGTTCCAACGCCACCTCCACCCCGTCCACGGTGAACGGTCGCCCGCGTGCGTCCGCGTCCCAGATGGCCCTGCCCTGACCCCACTGCTCCCGCGACAGGCGGCGTGCGCCGTGCCTGCGGATCGGTTTGAACAACCGCACGTAAACCCCCGAACCTCGTTTGGGCACCGCCAGCCCTTCGTTGATCAGTACGGCAAGCGCCTGCCTGGCGGTGGCTCGTGCGATTGCGTATTCGGCCATCAGTGCGTTCTCGCCCGGTAGCCGGTCCCCGTCGCGCAGTTCGCCGGCAAGAATCCGGGCGCGGAGACCGTCGGCGATGCGTCGATAGATAGGGGGCTCGTGAGGTACCGGGGATTCAGACAACTTTGATCACCCTCTGTCACCAACCAGGTTGTGGCGTCTCCAGAGAACTTGCCCCGTCTTGTCCACGATCGCACAGATGCAGGCGATGGTCGCGGGCGGATTTTGAGCGGATCGTGCCCGAGTGGTGAATTCCGCAGCGTTTTAGCAGACCGTTACCGTGGAACGGTCCCGGCCGGTATTCGATCGGCCCACCAGCGGCGAGTAACCAAAGAGAAGATCGCGGCGCCGGTCGCGTTGAGGATGACGTCGTCCACGGAGGAGAAGCGGCCGAGCCGAAGCGCGTGCTGGAGCACTTCGACCATGACCGAAAAGGCCGCCGCTAGGGCCGCAACCCTGGCCGTCGAGGACATCGCGCGGCTGCGTACGGGCAGCAGCGCGCCCAGCGCGGCGAAGACCAGCAGATTGCCGCCGACCTGCACGAACACCTCGTCCCACGGCGCACCTGCCAGGTCGGCGAGGTCGCTGAACGGCGCCAGGGACACGCCGCTCGCGCCGCCCGCAGGGGTGAGGATCATCCCTATCCATGGAGCGCTCCCCACGGCGATGCCGACGTCGGCGATCGAGACGCGCAGGGGAGCGGGGTGACCGGCGCGGGCGCGATGGCGGGCGAGCAGCACGATTGCTAGCAAGGCGAGGGGAAGTGCAATGGTGCCAGCAATAATGACGTTTCCCCACAATTCCCACGTCCGCGCCATTTGACCATGATGGCGATGATCTAGGGGTACCGGAAGATGTCCATTCGGACAGGTCTCACCGGACGGGCAGCTCCCGGCCGAGGAAGTCGAGCGCCACCGCCCATGCACGCTCCGCAGCCTCGGGACGGTGGAACATCGGCGCCTCGCTGTTGTGGAAGGCGTGCCCCGCCTCCTCCTCGATGTGCATCACCACGTTCGGACGCGACCGCGCCGCCTCCTCCACCACGGCCACCCGGTCACGCGAGATGAACGGATCGTCACCGCCGAACACGAGCAGCAGCGGCGCGTCGATCCGCTCCATCAGCCCGGTCGACTCCGGCACCGCCGAGCCGTAGAAGGACAGCACCGCCGCCAGCTCGACCTTGGTGGCCAGCATGAACGCGACCGTGCCGCCGAGGCAGAAGCCCAGTGCGCCGACCCCGCCGCGCACCTCGGGCATGGCGCGCAGATGCGCCACCGTGAGCGCGCAGTCGGCCACCCCCTGCGGCAGGTCGAAGTCGCGGGCCAGCTCGATCGACATCGCCGTGCCCTCCTCCGTGTGTTCGCCGCGCCAGTGCGGCCTGATGCGCCAGAACAGGTCGGGAGCGGCCACCACGTAACCCCTGGAGGCCAGCTCGCCGGCGACCTTCTCGATGTAGGGGCCGACGCCGTAGATCTCCTGGATGAGCAGGATGCCGGGCCCGCCGCCGGTCTCCGGCAGCCAGGTCCGTACGTCGAAGGTGCCGTCGTGGGCGGTGATCCGATCGGTGCGGGTCTGCATGTTCACCAGCATCGCGCATGGCGCCCGCCGCGATCCGGCGAGACGATGCGATCGGTGGGTCCGTGTCGTCCGCGTACCCGATCCCTACCGGAAAGCGAGGGAGAGATGAGGAGACTGTGGTGCTGACCCATTTCATCGGTGGCGGACCGGTGGCCGCGGGCCTGGGCTTCCCCGTCCACGACCCCGTCACGGGCACCGTGGTCAGGCACGTCCACGAGGCCGACCCCGAGGTGGTCGACCGGGCGGTACGCGCGGCCAGGGAGGCTTCGCGCGACTGGGCGGCGATGCCCGTCGGCGAGCGGGCCGGGTGGATGCGCCGCCTGGCCGAGGGCATCGAGGAGCGCTTCGACGACCTGGTGACGGCCGAGGTCGCCGACACCGGCAACCCGCTCGACCAGACCCGTACGCTCGACGTCCCGCGCGGCATCGCCAACTTCCGCGCCTTCGCCGAGATGGCCGCCCAGCGCCCCGAGGACGCCTTCCACCTGTCCGGCACCTTCAGCTACACCGTGCGCAGGCCGCTCGGCGTGGTCGCCGCGATCATCCCGTGGAACCTGCCGTTCCTGCTCATGACCTGGAAGCTCGCGCCCGCCCTCGTCTCCGGCAACACCGTGGTCGTCAAGCCGTCGGAGCACACGCCGGGCTCGGCGGCGATCTTCGCGGAGATCTGCGCCGCCGCGGGCCTGCCGCCGGGCGTGGTGAACATCATCTTCGGCCACGGGCCGGCGGGCCAGCTCCTGGTCGAGCACCCGGACGTGAACGCGGTGACGTTCACCGGCTCCACCAGGACCGGCTCGGCGATCATGCGGACCGCGGCCCAGCGGGTCAAGCCGATCTCGTTCGAGCTGGGCGGCAAGAACGCCGGGCTGGTCTTCGAGGACTGCGACCTCGACAGGGCCGTCGAGGGCACGGTGAGGTCGGTCTTCACCAACGGCGGCCAGGTCTGCCTGTGCACCGAGCGCGTGTACGTCCAGCGCTCGATCTTCGAGGAGTTCTGCGCCCGCCTGGCCGCCCGCGCCCAGGAGGTCGAGCCGCAGCCGATGATCTCCGCCGCGCACCGCGACAAGGTGCTGTCCTACTACGCCCTGGCCCGCTCGGAGGGAGCCAAGGTGCTGTCGGGCGGCGGCGTGCCGGTGTTCGGCGACCACCGCGACGGCGGTTATTTCGTCGAACCGACGGTAGTGGCAGGCTTGTCGGAATGGTCGAGGTTCAACCGGGAGGAGATCTTCGGTCCCGTGTGTCACGTCGCGCCCTTCGACAGCGAGGCCGAGGCGATCGACCTGGCCAACTCCAGCGAGTACGGCCTGGCCGCCACGGTCTGGACGGACGGCCTGGACCGCGCGCACCGCGTCGCCCAGCGCCTGGAGGCCGGGCTGGTCTGGGTCAACACCTGGTACGTACGCGACCTGCGGACCCCGTTCGGCGGCGCGAAGCTGTCGGGCATCGGCAGGGAGGGCGGCACCCGGTCACTCGACTTCTACTCAGAACCCACCACGATCACCATCAAACTGGAGCAGCCCGATGCATGACGAATGGTCCCAGGCAGTGGACGCGCACGCCCAGGCGGCCGACCGGCTGGCGGAGGCGGCGCGTACGGGCAAGCCCTGCGCACCGATCAGGGACCTGGTCAGCACGCAGGCCGACGGGTACGCCGTCCAGGAGATCCACACCAGGCGGGCGCTAGGGGCGGGCCGCCGGCTGGTCGGCAGGAAGGTCGGCGTCACGAACCGGGTGCTCCAGGAGCGCTTCGGCATCGACCAGCCCGACTTCGGCATGTTGTTCGCCGACACGTCCTACTGCGACGGGCTGCCGATCCCGTACGAGCGGTTCCTGCAGCCGCGCGCCGAGGCCGAGGTGGCGCTGGTGATCGGCGCCGACCTGACCGGCGGTCCTTACACCGTGGCCGACGTGATCAGGGCGGTGGACTTCGCGCTGCCCGCGATCGAGATCGCCGACTCGCGCATCGCCGGCTGGGACATCACGCTGGCCGACACCGTCGCCGACAACGCCTCGGCGGGTGCGTTCGTGCTGGGCGGCACGCCGGTCCCGCTGAGCGCGCTCGACCTGCGGGCGGCCGGGATGACGATGACGCGCGGCGGCACGGAGGTCTCGACCGGCTCCGGCGAGCTGTGCCTCGGCCACCCGCTCAACGCCGCCGTCTGGCTGGCCACCCGGCTCGGCCGCACCGAGTACGCGCTGCGGGCCGGCGACGTGGTGCTGACCGGCGCGCTCGGCCCGATCGTGCCGGTCGAGCCCGGCGACGTCTTCGAGGCGAGCATCGAGGGGCTCGGCTCGGTACGGGCGGTGTTCGGCAAGTGAGACCGCCGCCCAAGGCCATCCGGGTGCCCGGCAAGGCCATGCCACGAGGCCGGTTCCCGCACGTCAAGCGGGCCGGCGATTTCCTGTACGTGTCGGGCACGAGCTGCCGCAGGCCCGACGACAGCTTCGTCGGCGTCGAGGTGGACAGGTACGGCGCCACCAGCCTCGACATCCGCGCCCAGACCAGGGCGGTCATCGAGAACGTCGGCGACATCCTCAAGGCCGCGGGCGGGTCGCTGGCCGACCTGGTGCAGATCACCACGTACCTGGTCAACATGAACGACTTCAAGGGCTACAACGAGGTCTACGCCGAGTTCTTCGACGAGGAGGGGCCCACCAGGACGACGGTCGCGGTGCACCAGCTCCCGCATCCCCACCTGCTCATCGAGATGCAGGCGGTGGCCTACCACCCCCAGGAGCGGGCGTGAGCTGAAGGGAGCCTCCCCATGCGCGTCCCTGTGCTGGGGCTGCCGGTGGCCGGTTTCCTGGTGCTCATGGCGGCCGGCCGGTACGCCGCCGAGCCGCCGGCCCGCGTCATGACGCCGCGCGGCCCGTCCCGGCTGAACGATCAGCACGATCAGGTGCAGAACTGGTACGCCCGGAAGTATCAGAATGGGGTGAACAGCGTCATAGCCACCATTCCGCCATGAATTAGGAGCGACCGTTGGATCGCGACCAGTGCCTCGCCCTCGACGCGCAGGACTCGCTGCGGGCCTTCAAGGACGAGTTCGTCCTGCCGGAAGGCGTGATCTACCTCGTCGGCAACTCGCTGGGCGCGCTGCCGCGCCGTACGGCGGAGCGGATGCGGCGCACGGTCGAGGAGGAGTGGGGTGAGCAGCTCGTCGGCGGCTGGAACCACGCCGGCTGGTACGAGCAGCCGCTCACCATCGGCGACCGCCTGGCCCCGCTCATCGGCGCGGGTCCCGGCCAGGTCGTGGTGGGCAACACCACCTCGATCGCGATCTTCCAGGCGGTGGCGGCCGCGCTGCGGCTGCGTCCAGAGCGCCGGGTGATCGTCTCCGACGCCGCGAACTTCCCCACCGACCACTACATGGTGCAGGGGCTGGCCGGGTTGCTCGGCGGCTACGAGGTGCGTGACCTGGCCGAGGGGCGCTTCGACGACGCGGCCGTGGTGCTGCTGTCGGAAGTGGACTACCGGACGGGCGCGCGCCAGGACGTGCCCGCGGTGACCGCCGCCGCGCACGCCGCGGGGGCGCTCATCGTGTGGGACCTGTGCCACAGCGTGGGCGCGATGGAGGTGGACGTCTCGGGCGCGGACTTCGCGGTCGGATGCACGTACAAGTATCTGAGCGCGGGGCCTGGCGCGCCCGCCTTCCTCTACGTCAACCCGCGCCACCAGGCCACGGCCGAGAACGTGCTGTCCGGCTGGCACGGGCACGCCGCGCCATTCGCGTTCGAGACCGACTTCCGGCCGGCCGACGGCATGCGCAGGTTCGTGGTGAGCACGCCGCACGTGCTCTCGCTCGCGGCCCTCGACGCGGCGCTCGACATCTGGGAACGCGTGCCGATGACGCAGGTCAGGGCCAAGAGCATGGCGCTCACCGCGCTCTTCGTGGACCTCGTCGGCGACCGGCTCGAGCTGGCCTCGCCCGCTGACCCGGCCGCCCGCGGCAGCCAGATCAGCCTGCGCCACCCCGACGGCTATCCGGTGATGCGGGCGCTGATCGACCGCGGCGTGCACGGGGACTTCCGCGCGCCCGACACGCTCAGATTCGGCTTCGCGCCGCTCTACCTCGGCTACACCGACGTCTACGACGCCGCCGCGACCCTGCTGGAGGTGCTGGACAAGGAGCTGTGGCGCGACGAGAAGTACGCCGTCCGCCTCGCCGTCACCTGACCGCGCGCCCCGCGCCCGCCCGTCGCCCGGCCCCTGCGCCCGCTCGCGCCAGGGGCGGGCGGCGGCCGGCCTTCAGCGCGCGTCGAGCTCCTTGATCGCGCGCTTGGGCGCGACCGCGCGGTAACTCTCCTCCACCCAGTCGAGCAGCACGTCGGTCGCGGGCAGCTCCGACAGGAACGGCACCGTCACCCAGCCGGCCTTGCCCAGCCCGTGGCCGCTCGGCTGCGCGCCCTCGACGCTCAGCGCGTGGCCATGGGCCTCCGACAGGAGCTTGACGGTGAACGTGGGGGCCCACCGGTCGGTCGGCTCGTCAGAGCCGAGGAAGACGAAGATCTTCTTGTTCACCTTGACGACGGTGTCGCCCCAGGGGTGGTCCTCGCGGGCCTCCGGCAGGCCCAGCGCGAACGCCAGCAGCTCTTCCCGAACGTCGTGCCAGTCGCTCATAACTCCCGACCCTAACCGGCCCGGCGGAATTCTTCGAGCTTGTGTTCGATGGCGTCCCTGATGCGGTCGCGGGCCTCCATCCGGGGCACGCCCGCCATCAGCAGCTTGTCGTAGTCGGTGTCGAGATGCCGGATGGAGGCGATCACGGCGAGCGTGATGGCGTTCTCGTCGAGCGCCCTGGCCGCCGCCGACCTGCCCACCCGGCCGCTGCCGCGCTGGCCGGCGTGCTCGGCGATCTCGCGGGCGCGCGGCTCGGGGCAGCCGGGGAACAACCGGGCGATCTCGGCCGCCATCGTGGCCTGGAACTCGACGTCCTGCTCGGCCCTGCGGACGCGGTCGCGCTCGCGGCGGCGCAGGCGCACCTCCTCGTCGGCCAGGCAGCGCTCCTCGGCGGCGGCCAGCGCGGCCTCCTCCACCAGCAGGCCCTGGCGCTGGTAGACCTTGCGCCGCCGGTTGTACCGCACGACGACCGCCGACAGGCCGCTCTCCTGCTTGGCGCGGCGGCTGAGCGCCGCGTTCCCGGCCGGCAGGAACACCAGGTGGTCGAGGTCGGCGCAGGTCAGGCAGTGAGGCTCGTCGTCCTCCATGATCAGGTAAGGGCCGGTGTCACGGCAGGACGCGCACGTGAACGGCTCAAGCGGCGCCACCACCACCAGGTCGGGCGCCTTGCTCTGCGCCTCGGTGAGCCGGCGCACCCTGGCCTCGCTCAGGTCGGGCGACAACCAGTGCACGCGGAACGGGCTCTGGTCGGGGCCTGTGGTGAAGCGCAGCTCGCGGCGGTCGCGGGTGCCCGCGACGTAGGGGGTCTCCACCGGCCGCAGCCCCTTGGCCAGCGCCCAGTCGCGCAGCAGGGCCGCCGTGGTGAGCAGCCGCTCCTCGTCCACCGCGGCCAGCTCCGCCAGCGTGCCGGCCCTGCCCTGCCGCCAGACGTCCACGTGCCGGGTGTGCAGCCAGCGCAGCCCCGTCACCACGTCGAGGAACGTCACGTATTTGCGGGTGGTCAGCGCGATCTCGGCCGCCTGCGCGACCCGGCGGGCCAGGTTGGGCTTGGACATCCTCCAAGTTTGTCGTGTGATGGCGCGGCACGAAGCTTTCCTTGGGCCGGTTACGGCAAGTATCTCCTTCGGATCCGGGCCCTGAAGGAGAAGAAGTGCGTCTGTTCTGGCCTGCCCTGCTCGTGCTCGCCACCTCGTGCGGGCTGGCGGACGAGGGCACGCAACCCGTCGTGTCCGGGCGGTTCGGCAGCCGGCCGATCGTCACCATCCCCAAGGGCAAGCCGGGCAGGACGCCGCAGATCACAGTGCTCTCGACAGGCAGCGGGCGGCGCACGGTGCCCGGTGACGTGGTGCTCGCCGACGTGGACATCCGGCGCTGGAAGGGCAACCAGCCGTACATGAGCACGTACGACGGCAACCAGCCCACCACGGTCGTCTTCGACGGCCGGCAGGTGTCGGAGACCTGGCGGCAGTCGCTCATCGGCCGGCCCGCCGGCAGCCGGATCATGCTGGTCAGCCCGGCCGCCGAGGCGCTCGGCCCGAACGTGCCGCTGACCGGCGTCTCGCCGTACGACACGCTGGTACTCGTCTTCGACATCCTCGGCGGCTACCCGCCGGACGCCAGGCTCGTCGGCCGCACGCTGCCGGTCGTCCCCGCCGACCTGCGGCCCGCCGACCCGCCGCGGGTGCTCATCGACGGCTCGGGCAGGCAGGTCGTCGCCGGTTCCAAGGTCGTCATCCAGTACGTCGCCGCGTCCTGGCCGTCCCGCGAGGTCGTGGACTCCTCGTACCGGCGGGGCGGGCCCAGCGCGTTCACGCTGGAGGCGGGCGCGGTGCCGGCCGCCTGGGTCGGAGCGCTGGCCGGGCAGCGGGTCGGCAGCAGGATCGCGGTGCCGTCGCCCGGCGAGCGGCCCAAGCTCTACGTGATCGACATCCTCGACACGATCACGAGCGCGTAGGCCGGGCGGCCCTCTCGCCGCCCGGCCTCCGGTTCACGCTTCTGGCTCAGCTGCAGTGCTCCCATGGGCTGTCGTACGCCGTGGAGCCGGCCTTGCCGCCCCACTTGACGCAGGTCGCCTGCGCCGCCGCCTTGACCGGTCCCGCGTAATAGCCGAAGTTGCCGGAGTCCGTCTTGCGGGTGCTGCCCTGCACTTCCAGGTAAGCGCTGGTCGCGGTGGCCGTGCCGAGCGACTTCGCCTTCAGCGTCACCACGCAGTTGTTGGCGTTGCTGGAGTTGTAGAGCAGGTAGACGGTGCCGTCGCTGCCGAGCGCGGCCGAGTCGATCACGCTGAAGCCGGAGCCGCACACCTCCTGCGGCGTGTACGGGTTCGCAGAGCCGCCGCAGTTGCGCGAGGTCACGGTCTGGTTCGGGTATCCGAACGTGGTGCCGTTGAAGACGGCCCGCTGAATGTTGGACGGATAGCTGCTGCCCAGCCGTACCTCGTAGTGGAGGTGCGGCGAGATGTTGTTGCCCGGTTTGCTGGTGTTGCCGACGGTGCCGATCTTCTGGCCCTGGGAGACGGACTGCCCTGCGCTGACCGAGCGGGTGTTCAGGTGCGCGTAGTACGTCGACCACCCGCCCCCGTGGTCGATCTTGACGAGGTTGCCGAAGCCGTTGGTCGAGCCCTGGTGCGCCGAGATCGCCACCGTGCCGGAGGCGGCGGCGACCACGGTGTCGCCGAGGTCGGCGTCCGCGGTGCTGCCCCGGTTGAAGTCGATCTCGTACGACCGGTGCGCGCTGCTGGCGCTGGAGTTGCCCGTCCACGACTGGCCGCAGGGGAAGGGGAGCTGGAAGTTCGTCGCGAGTATCTGGGCCTCCGCCGATTCCGGCGCCGGATCGGCCGCCGCCGGGCTGGCCGTGCCGAGGCCGGCGAGCAGCACGAGGCTCGCGACCATTGCTCCGTAGAGCTTCATCGGGTGATCCTTTCCGTGGGATCTCTGAGACCCAGGGTCCGCACGAGCCGCACAGAAACTGTCCACAACCGATACAAACGGCTGTCAGGCCTCTGTAGAGGAGCTGATGCGGATGACGGTCACCTTCCACGTGCTCGGGCCGCTGGAGGTCCGCCGCGACGGGCACCCCGTCCGGATCTCCGGCAGGAAGCCACGCCTGCTGCTCGCCACGCTGCTGCTGGACGCGGGGCGGCTGGTGGGCGCCGACCTGCTGGCCGAGGTGCTCTGGGCGCACCGGCCGCCGCGCTCGGCGCAGGCCAACCTGCGGACGTACGCCAGCTCGCTCCGCACCGATCTCGGCGGGGACGTCCTGCGTTCCGACGGCGGCGGGTACGCCGTCGACGTGACCGCGTCCGAGCTTGATCTGCTGGCCTTCGAGGAGCTGGTCGACCGGGGCGAGTACGACGCGGCGCTCGCCCTGTGGCGCGGTGCGCCCTTGTGCGACCTGCCCGGCAGCCCGGTCTGGGACCGCAGGCTCGAACCACTCCGTGAGCTGCGCGCGCGGGCCGCCGAGGCGCTGATCGAGCGGCGCATCGCGGCAGGCGACCACGACGGCGCGGTTTCGGAGCTGCGCGGCCTGCTGGCGGAGCAGCCGTACCGTGAGGACCTGTGGGGGCGGCTGGTGCTGACCCTGCACAGGGGCGGCAGGAAGGCCGAGGCGCTGCGGGCGTACGCGACCGTGCGCGGCCGGCTGGTGGACGAGCTGGGCGTCGAGCCGGGCGCGGAGCTGCGCGGCGCGTACGAGCTGATCCTCGCCGACGAGAGCGCGCCCGTCGTGCCCCGGCAGCTCCCGCCCGACCTGCCCGACTTCACCGGCAGGGCCGAGGCCGTCGCCGCGCTCGGCCTGCCGCATCCCGTGGCGGTCGTCTCGGGGCCGCCGGGCTGCGGCAAGTCGGCGCTGGCCGTGCACGCGGGGCACGCGTTACGCGCGGCGTACCCGGCCGGGCAGCTCTACCTGGAGCTGGGCGACCGCGAGCCGGACAATCTGCTGGCCGAGGCACTCAGAGCGCTCGGCGTCGCGGCGCCGCCGCCGACGACCGCCGAGCGCTCCGCGCTGCTGCGCTCGCTGCTGGCCGAGCGTCCCATGCTGATGCTGCTCGACGACGCCCGCGACGCCGACCAGGTACGCCCCCTGCTGCCCGGCAACGACAGCGCGGTGATCGTCACCAGCCGGCGCAGGATCACCGAGCTGCCGGGGTCCGCGCTCGTCCAGCTCGGCCCGCTCGCGCCGGACGAGGCGCTGTCCCTGCTCGCCAGCGTGGCCGGCGCGGACCGGGTGGCCAGGGAGCGCGAGGCCGCGCAGGCCATCGTCGCGGCCTGCGGTCACCTGCCGCTCGCCGTCAGGAACGCGGGCACCCGCCTGGCCGCCCGCCCCGGCTGGTCGCTGTCGGTGCTGCGGCAGCGGCTGGACGACGACTGGCTGGGCGAGCTGCGCGAGGTGCGGACGGGCCTGGACCGCGGCTACGCGCGCCTGCCCGCCGACGCCGCCCGCACGCTGGCCACCCTGGGCCTGCTCGGCCCCGCCGCGCAGCCCGGCTGGGTGATCGACGCGGTGCTCGGCCGCCACGGCGCGGGCGACGTCACCGACCTGCTGGTGGACGTCAACCTGCTGGACCCGGTCGGCACCGACGAGATGGGCCAGCCGCGCTACCGGGTGCCCGACCTGATCGCCCGGCACGCCAGGTCCCAGCGCGGCGACCCGGCGGCCGTGGGACGGGTGCTCGCGGCGTGGACGGCGACCGCGGAGCACGCGATGGCCCGGCTGCCGACCACGGTCTTCAGCCTGACGGCGGCGGGCGCGCCGCGCTGGCGGCTGCCCGGCACCACGCTCGACCGGCTCACCTCCGACCCCGTGACCTGGTTCGAGGCGGAGCACGAGACGCTGAGCGCGGCCGTGGAGACGGCGGCGGGCAACGGGGCCGCCGAGTCGGCGTGGGGGCTGGCCGCCGCGATGGTGCCGTACCTGGACCTGCGCTGCCACCTCGGCACCTGGCGGAGCACCCACACCACCGCACTGGCCGCCGCCCGCGCGGCCGGCGACAGGTACGGCGAGGCCGCCATGCTCAGGGGCCTCGCCCAGGTCGCCCTCTACCAGGACCGCTACGACGAGGCCGCCGACGCCTTCACCCGCTCCCGCCGCATCTTCCGCGAGCTGGGCGACCGCAGGGCGGAGGCCACCTCGATCTGCGGCCTCGGCGCGGTCAGCCAGTTCCGCGGCCGGTACGCGCAGTCGCTCGGCCACTTCAGGGCCGCCCTGGCGATCTTCGAGGCGACCGGAGACAGGCCGGGCGAGGCGTACGCCAGGCAGGCCATCGGCCGGGTGTGCCTGAAGTCGGGTGACCTCGCGCAGGCGTCGGAGTCGCTGAGCCGGGCCATGCGGCTGGCCCAGGAGCTGGGCGACGCCCACCGGGAGGGCTGCGTGTGCGTGCAGATGGGGCACCTGCACCGGGCGATCTCGTTCCACCGGCACGCGCTGGAGATCTTCGAGTCGCTGGGCGACCGGCACTGCGGGGCGTACGCGCTGCAGAGCCTGGCCGGCTTACAGGCGGCCGGCGGCGACCTCGCGCTCGCCTCCACCGGGCTCGAACGCTCGCGGGAGATCTTCCAGGAGCTGGGCGACCGCAGCGGCGAGGCATCGAGCACGCAGCTCCTCGGCGAGCTGCACCGCTCGGCTGGGCGAACCGGCCTCGCACTCGACTACCTCAGGCACGCCGACGCGCTGCGCGCCGACCTGTGAGGCGCCTAAGGGCGGGACACGACGCGGCGGCCTGTGAGGCGCCCTAAGGGCGGGACACGATGCGGCGGACGAACCTGGTGAGCCGCGACTTCTGCTGCTGCCTGGCCGGCGGCGGGGCGTCGCGCAGCGCCTGCAGGGCCTGCGCCGCCGTGGGCCGCTTGGCGGGGGAGTGGTCGAGCATCATGCGGACCACCTCGGGCACGTCGGGGCCCTGCGCGTCGGAGCTGGTCGGGAGCTGGCCGGTGAGCAGCTGGTAGGCGATGGCGCCGGCGGCGTAGACGTCGGAGGTGGTGGTCATGAGGTCGGGCCGCTCCTGGCACTCGGGCGCCACGTAGTGGGCGTCGAGCACGTTGCCCAGCTCGTGGGCCACGGTGTAGTTGCGCGGGCCAGGCTTGGCGTAGTCGAAGCCGGTGAGCACCGCGTGGCCGTCGTCGGTGACCAGCACGGAGGCGGGGGTGAGCGCGCGGTGCACCACCCCGTGCAGGTGGGCGTGCGCCAGGCCGCGCAGCAGGTCCTGGATCACGCCCATCGGGGCGGCCTTGCCCATCGCCAGGTGCAGCGCCTCGCCGTGCACGTCGTCGAGCACCAGCACGAACCGGCTCTCGTCGTCGATGGCGAAGAAGTCGCGCGAGCGCACCACGCACGGGTGGGGCGGGATGCGGGCCAGCGTCTGGTAGGCGTTGGCGATGCGCTGCCGCTCGGCCGCCCGCGACTCCTGGTCGGCCAGCGGGTCGGCCTGGTAGACGCGCAGCAGCACGGTCTCGCTGCCGGGCAGCGTGGCGTTGAACGCGCGGTATTCGGTGACCTTGGCGTCGCCGCCGAGCTGCTCCTCGACCTCCCAGTTGCCGAACCTGGGCGGCGCGGTGCTGCGGCGGACGGTCTGGTTGAGCGCGTCGAGGATCGCCGTGACGTAGGGACGCACGTCGGGGCTGCAGCCGCGGCGCACCCGCGAGACGTCGCTCAGCGTGGCCACCAGGCCGGGCAGGTCGGTGACGTTGACCGCGTCGCGCCCGACGGGATCGACCAGCTCGGCGTCGGGTGAGGTGAGCACGACCAGGCTGTCGACATAGACCCGCTCAAGCTGGGTGGCCCGCGAGACCAGCAGGCCCTTGAGCGCCTTGGCGGTGCCCCGCAACTTGGTCACCGGCGAGCCGAACGCCTCCCTGCGCGGCGGGAACCAGCGCGTGCCCGACACCTCGATGCGGCCCCTCGTGCCCTTGACGTCGACCACCACGAGCGAGTGACCGGTCAGGACGAGCACGTCGACCTCGAACACGTCGTGCCCGCGCGGCACCTCGACGTTGTGCAGCAGCAACCAGTCGGCGGGCGCGTGGTCTCGCAGATATGCGATCACGCGCCGCTCGGCGTCGTTGACCGGACGTCCTCCGCCGACGATCTCTGCCATGACCACTATCCTCGCACGGGATCGGGCCCGGACTCCCGCTGGGAGCCGTCCCAGCCGGCCGATGGTTCCCGCACGTCATCGCGGGTGTCCCCGGTCTCCCCACGGTGCTGCGGCGGCCATTCCAAAAGCGTTTTCCTGCTGCCGGATACCAGCGCCAAGCAGCGGTCGATCATTGCCCAAAGACCGGTGAACGGACCCCCCATAAGCGGCGCGGCCGATCGGCGCTACCGGTTCAATGGCGGTCCCGCGCGGTGTCGCCCATGCGCCGCCGGTGCAGCGCAGGAAAACCGGCTCAAAAAATCCAGATGGCTCTTTGACCTTGCCGAGAGATTTTCCAGTTGCGCTTTTCCAGGGTTCCCGTGATGGTTATTCGCGGCACCTAGCAGCCCTGCAACGAACGACCACGGCGCCAGGAAATTCACGCCGTTCCATGGAGGAAAGCAAACATGATCCGTCGCATTCTGGCCGGTGCCGCAGTCGCGGCCGCAGCCTTCGGCTTCTCCGCGTCGGCCGCGTCCGCTGACGTGGGCCCCAACCCGTACAACAAGGGCGCGGCCATCGCGAGCCAGTTCCAGATCCTGGACGACGTGCTCAACGACGTCGGCAACCACTCGCTGAACAACCTCGAGGTCAGCATCCTGACCGCGCTCGACGAGGTCAACGTGTCGCTGCTGAACAACAACCAGCCGCAGGTCGGCGACGCCAACAGGAACACGCGTATCGACAACGGCGACGCCCGCGCCCAGTAGGCCGGGCAGGCGGAAGGGGCGGCGACCGACGCCCCCCGCCGGTGCGCGTGTAAAAGGTGAAGGCCCGCGACAGCAATGACGCCGCCGATCCATCGGGTGCCCGCCCGCGATATGCGGACGCCGGTTTCCAGCGCCGTGTCGGCGAAACCTGATGTCAAGGAATCGAGGCGGCTTCTTGACCTCCATAAGGTCTTTCCGGGTTGCGGGCCCAGCCGCCTGCCGCGATTGTTATTCGCGGCACCTCACAGCCCTGCACGAACGACTATGGCGCCGGGAATTCCGGGCCGTTCCATGGAGGAAAGCAAACATGATCCGTCGCATTCTGGCCGGTGCCGCAATCGCGGCCGTCGCTCTGGGCTTCTCCGCGTCCGGCGCGTCCGCGGACGTCGGGCCCAACCCGTACAACGGGGGCCAGGCCGTCCTCAGCCAGTTCCAGATCCTGGACGACGTCCTCAACAACGTCGCCAACCACTCGCTCAACGACCTCGAGGTCAACATCATCAAGGTCCTCGACGAGGTGAACGTGAGCGCGCTGAACAACAACCAGCCCGAGGTCGGCAACCACAACAAGGACACCAAGATCCAGAACGGCCAGGCCCAGGCCAGGTAGGACTCAGACCTGAACGATCGTGGCGATCCGCGAGGCCACGGAGCGGTTCCCTGGAACACCGGAGCGTTCGACGGCCGTACGCCGTCGCGGCGAGCGACATCGCCCAGGACCGTACGGCCGGCGCCGTCGGAGAACGCTCACCGGAAATAAGCCGGAAAAGGTCACCGAACGTGCATCGGAGCCTTATAGCGGTAAGCCGGGAATCAGCACCACAGCATTCAAGCGCTCCTTGACCTCCATAACGAGTCGCCATCTCCGAGGTCTGCCACGATCACCGTCAGCGGCACCGCACAGCCCTGTACGAAAGAAGCTGGCGCCGGTAATTCCGCGCCGATTCATGGAGGAAAGCACACAATGATCCGTCGTATTCTGGCCGGCGCCGCCGTGGCGGCCGCCGCCTTCGGTTTCGCCACCTCCGCCGCGTCCGCCGACGTCGGCCCCAACCCGAGCAACAAGGGTCAGGCCCTGCTGACGCAGTGGCAGATAGCCGACGACGTCCTCAACAACCTGCTCAACCACTCGGCCAACGACATCGAGGTCGGCATCCTCCAGCTCCTGGACGAGACCAACGTCGCGCTGCTGAACAACAACCAGCCGCAGGTCGGTGACGGCAACATCAACACCGACATCGACAACGGCCGCGCGCAGGCCAGGTAGGACCTGGACGTAGCAGGCGGGGAGGGCGCGGCGGCCCCCTACCGGACGGGCCGCGTGGCCAACGGTCCTCCCTCGACCTGGGTGAGCCGGTGAGGCCGGCCGTGGAGACTCGCGAGGCCACGGCGCCGCCTCTCCGGTGACCGAATGTTCGGTACGCCGTACGCCTCCGGCGCGGGACCCGATCAGGGCCCGCCCGGAGGCGTACGGCATTCTCATGGCTCAGAGGTCCTGGTCGCCGCGGCCGACCTCCACCCGGACGATGCCGAGCAGGTCCGCGCGGTTCAGCGGGTCGATGCGGACCTGGGCGCCGGTGTGCGGCGCGTGCACCATCCGCTCGGCGTCCACCGCCAGCCCCACGTGCTCGGGGCCAGGGGTCGCCTTGTCGCTGTCGAAGAAGACCAGGTCACCCGGCTCCATCAGCTCTTTCGTCATCCTGATGCCCGCGCGCCACTGCTCGTACGTGGTGGTCCCGATGAGCGCGCCCGCCCGGGCGTAGGCGTACTCGGCGAGGCCGGAGCAGTCGAAGCCCTTGGTGGTGGCGCCGCGCCCAATGCCGTACCCGGGCCCGTGGATCCCGCCGCCGCCCCACGAGTACGGCACCCCGATCATCTCCAGCGCCGCCCGCAGCGCGATGCTCCCGGCCACCGACCTGGCGCTCACGGAAGACGTGGCCCCCGCGGCGTGGACCACGAGCGCGACCAGGCAGGCCACCACCACGCGCAGCGCCGACGGCCCTGCCGGTCCCCGCAAGCCCCGCCTACGCCGGCTCCGCTGTCTTCGCTGTCTCCGTCTCTGGTCCATGGCACATCGACGCTCCCGATCCGAGCCGCGCCGGGCGCCGCCGTCGCCGCCCTGCCCGCAGTTGTCTCCTCTGTGGCTTTTCTCGCCTTCTATGGCGACAAAACGCCATCAGTGGCAGCCCGCTAAAAGATGAAATTTCCACCAATTGGGGGTCGGTCTCCGCCCGCGCCGGCGCCTCCCTAGATCCTCGGCAAACGACGTGAGACCCCACCGCCCAGGCCCGGCGAGCCACCGCGAAGCACCCCGGACCGCTAACTTCAGGATTATCCGAAAAATCGGTCATATTCCGACGAAAAATCCATAGCCCGGCATACTTCGTGTAGCCTAGGTTTCGGATTAATCGCCGGAAAGCGCGTGCGACAGATCCGCAGGTGCGACCACGGCGACAACCCCCAAGAGCCAGCGTGTTGGGGGGTGCGGGGAGCGTGAGCGTCCAAGAACGGCTGCTGTACCAAGACCGACAACTGACGATCAGTACGGCGGTGGCGCCAGGTTTGCCCGCCGTGCCGGCGGTCGCGCTGATCGGCGAGATCGACGTGACCAACAGCCGCGCGGTGGCCAGCACCCTGGCGAGCTGCCGCCAGGGCACCTACATCGTGGTCGACACAGGAGAGCTGACCTTCATCGACGTCTCGGGGCTGCGCGTGCTCGCGATGCCCGCACTGCCGCCGGCCGAGCGGTGGATCCGCCTGCACAACGTCACGCCGTACCAGCGGCGCCTGCTGCGCATGCTGGGCTGGTTCTACCAGCCGAAGGACGTCAACGTCCCGCTGCGACAGGGCTGACGGTACCCGGGCCGACGGCGCCCGGCGGCCTGATGACCGCGGCCGAGGTGCCGAGCCCGGTCGGGCCGTGGAAGCGCGGCAGCGGCGCCTGGTGGTGCCGCTGCAGCGACGGCTCGTCGTAGCGGAAGCAGCCCTGGTGCCAGTTGAGGATGCCGGCCAGCCAGTCGCCCAGCTCGGTCAGGAAAGCGTCGAGGTCGCGCCGCGCCTCCTCGCCGAGGCCGAAGTCGTCGCACACGATCGGCAGCTCGTTCGCCGCGATGTGCTCGAACTGCCGCACCCGCGAGGCCATCAGATCGGCCACGATGCCGAGCGCCGTCGGGTAGTCGCAGCCGAAGAAGTTCTCGACGACGAGGATCGCGTTGTGCACCTCGCCCTCGTACTCGATCTCCTTCTGGTACGAGAACACGTCGTTGACCAGCGTGCCCGCGTCCATCATGGCGTTCTTCAGCGCCACCATCGGGCCGCTGGCGTAGAACTCGTCGGGGATCGACTTGGAGTGCCGCAGCCGGCTCAGGCTCATGGTGAGCTCCGAGCCGAACGTGTGCCGCCGCCTCTCGATGTAGTCGACCGGGTCGGGGATGTGGTGGGCGATCTCGCCGGCCAGCTCCCACAGCCACGCCTCGCACATCTCCTCCACGGCCGCCCGCAGCTTGCGCCGGTCATCCTGCGGCATCGGCCCCGCCGTACGCGCCCAGATGTCGGCCAGCGACCGCTCCAGCGCGTTGGCGGGCGCGGGGGCGGGCGTGCCGTCGACGGGCATGAAGTCGCCGAACCTGGCGACCGCCACCTTGGCGGCGGCCAGGTTGCGCGGGCGGCCGAAGACGACGGGGAAGTAGTCGTCGCCGTACGTCCCCCAGGCCAGCCAGGCGGAGGCCAGGTCGAGCTCCCCGGGCGTCGCGCCGGGATGCAGCCCCGCCGCGCACAGCGGCAGGTCGTAGTCGACGAGCTTGGCCTCGTCCCAGACGGCGGGCCCGGCGACGCCGTGCGGCGGCTCCAACATCCCCATCTCGCGGCACCAGGAGACCAGCTCGCGCCTGGCGCCGTCCAGGTGGGGTGACAGGCGCAGCTCGAACGGCACGTACAGGTCGGGGATCCGCGAAGGACCCACCCGCTGGTACGGCACGTGCGTGAACGAGCGCACCCGCTTGGCCCCCAGCAGGTCGATCACGGACGACATGCCGAGCGGCCGGCTCGCCCCCGCCCGCTCGTTCATGTAGCGGCTGGAGCGCATGTGCCACTCGTGCCCGCCCGCCTGCCAGTCCTGCAGCCCCTTCACGTACGCCGCGACGCCGGCCGCGCTGAGCGGGTCGATGCCGTGCTCAACGAACAGCGGCCCCAGCTCGAAGACCGCGGTGTGCTCGAACTGCTGCAGCCGCGAGGTCAGCAGGTCGTTGACCGCGTCCGCGGCCTCCTGCGTGGAGCAGCCGAGGAACTTCTCCAGCACCAGCACCCCGTTGCTCAGCTCGCCCTCGTCGGTGACCTCCCGCTGGTAGGAGAACAGGTCGTTGCGCAGGTGCACGGCGTCGGAGAAGGCGTCCTTGAGCACCCGCAGCGGCCGGGAGCCCGCGATCACGGCCGGCACCTCGGCGCCGACCGCGTGCTCGACGAGCCCGGCCGACCAGGGCGCGCCGCCGACCTTGCGGCGCATCTCGATGTACTCGACGGGGTTGGCGACGCGGCCCCTGTTGATGTTGGCCAGCTCCCAGAGCGACTCGTCCAGCAGGTTGCGGGTGCTCTCGGCGAAGCGGGCCCGCCAGCCGAGCGACATGCTCGGCACCGTACGCGGCCACAGGTCGGCGAGGCCCGCCTCCACCGGGTTCTCCGGCTCGGGGACGGCCAGGTCGAGCCCCATGGGCATGAAGCGGGCCAGCCGCGCGAGATACTCCTTGCCGCCCTCTAGGTCGCCGGTCCGTTTGAAGAACTCCAGGAAGTGGTCGTCGAAGAAGAAGACCCACACGTACCAGTCGGTGATCAGGCCCAGCTCCTCCGCGTCGCAGTCGGGATGGGTATAGGCGCACATCAGCGGATAGTCGTGGGCGTCGAGGTCGGCCTCCTCCCAGACGCCCGAGCCTTCGAGCATGCCCATGTCGCGCGCCCACTGTCTGGAATGCACGCGGGCCTCGTCCAGGTGCCGGTTGAGCCGGGCCGGATACGGCAGGTAGAAGTCCGGCAGTTCGAACGGCTGCGTCATGGTCGTCTCCTTCGCGTCGTCAACGGTTCGGGCGGCAAGCGGCCCCGCCCGCCAGAGGTGGCGGACGGGGCCGTGGGACGGTCTAGCCGTTGCGGCCGAGCTCGACGTCCTCCAGCACGCCCAGCGCGTCGGGCACCAGGACGGCGGCCGAGTAGTAGACGCTGACCAGGTAGGAGATGACCGCCTTCTCGTTGATGCCCATGAACCGCACCGACAGGCTCGGCTGGTACTCGTCGGGGATGCCGGTCTGGTGCAGGCCGACGACGCCCTGGTTCTCCTGCCCTGTCCGCATCAGCAGGAACGACGTGGTGCGCGCGGCGGAGACGGGGATCTTGTTGCACGGGAAGATCGGCACGCCCCGCCAGGCCGGCACGCGGTGCCCGTTGACCTCGCTCTGCTGCGGGTAGACGCCGCGCTTGCTGCACTCGCGGCCGAAGGCGGCGATGGCCTGCGGGTGGGCGAGGAAGAACGAGGGCTCCTTCCACACCGTGGACAGCAGGTCGTCGAGGTCGTCGGGGGTGGGCGGTCCGGAGCGGGTGCGGATGCGCTGGCTGAAGTCGGCGTTGTGCAGCAGGCCGAAGTCGCGGTTGTTGACCAGCTCGTCCTCCTGCCGCTCGCGCAGGGCCTCGATCGTGAGGCGGAGCTGCTGGTCGAGCTGGCTCATCGGCTGGTTGTAGAGGTCGGAGACCCGGCTGTGCACGCGCAGGACGGTCTGGGCGACGCTCAGCTCGTACTCGCGGGGCGTCTGCTCGTAGTCCACGAACGTGCCGGGCAGCTCGGCCTCGCCCGTGTGGCCGGCGGACATGTTGATCGCGGCCTCGCCGTAGTCGTTCTGGGCGTGGTTCCCGCTGGTGCGCCAGGTCTCGACGTGCTCGCGCAGGGCGGGGGAGCGCTCGGCGACCTGCTCGTAGTCCTGCCTGGACAGCGTCAGCACGGTGGTGGCGGTCTTCGCGCGGGCGGTGAATTCGTACTGGCCGCCCTGGACGAGCACCTGCTCGCCGAGGTGGTCGCCGTCGGCCAGCACGCCGAGGTTCTGGTCGTCCCCGTACGCGCCCCGCCCGACCTTGGCCACCCGCCCGTGGGCGATCAGCACCAGCCGGTCCACCTCGGCGCCCTCGGCGACGATCTCCTCGCCGGCCGCGACCTCGCGCTGGGTGAACCGGTCGGCCAGCGCCTCCAGCACCTCCATGTCGTCGAAGCCGCGCAACATGGGCAGCTCGGTCAGCTCGGCCGGGATCACCCGCACGTCGGCGCCCGTGGTGCTGAAGGTGATCCGGCCATCACCCAGTGTGTACGTCAGTCGCCGGTTCACCCGGAACACACCGCCCGAGCACTGGACCCACGGCAGCAGCCGCAGCAGCCAGCGGGAGGTGATCTCCTGCATCTGCGGCGGCGTCTTGGTCGTCGTCGCCAGCTGCTTGGCGGCATCGGTGCTGAGGCTGAGCTGACCGTTGCCGTTGGCGCTGCCGTTGCTCGGCGCGGTCGAGTGGGTCGTTTCTGTCATCGTGCACCACCAATCTGGATGTGCGGGCTAGCCGCGGTTGCGGGAGGTTCGGAGTTCGAGCGGAAGGGAGAACGTCAGGGTCTCCTCGGTCAGGGTCACCGGCTGGACGTCGGCGAACCCGCGGGCCGAGAGCCAGTCGAGTAACTCCGTGACCAGCGGCTCCGGCACGGACGCGCCGGAGCTGACCCCGACCGTGCGCACGCCGTCGAGCCAGCGCTCGTCGGCGTCGGAGGCCCGGTCGACCAGGTGGGCCGCGTCCGCTCCCGCATTGACCGCGACCTCGACCAGCCGCCGCGAGTTGGAGGAGTTGGCCGAGCCGACCACGACCACCAGCTCGCACTCGGGCGCGATGCGCGCGACCGCCTCCTGACGGTTCTGGCTGGCGTAGCAGATGTCGTCGCTGGGCGGGTCGACCAGGCCGGGGAACCGCTCACGCAGCCCTTCGACCGCCCGCATGGTCTCGTCCACGGCCAGTGTGGTCTGTGACAGCCAGCTCACCGGCCCGGAGCCGTCCAGCTCCAGCTCCTCCGGCCTGGCCGGATCCATGACGTGGATGCGCTCGGGGGCCTCGCCCAGCGTGCCCTCGACCTCCTCGTGATCGGCGTGCCCGATGAGCACGATCCGGTGCCCGGACTCGGCCATCCTGGCCGCCTCCTTGTGCACCTTGGTGACGAGCGGGCAGGTGGCGTCGATCGTCCGCAGGCCCCGCAGTCCCGCCGCCTCCTTCACCGCGGGGGCGACGCCGTGCGCCGAGAAGACGACCAGCGCCCCGTCGGGCACCTCGTCCAGCTCCTCGACGAAGACGGCGCCGCGCTTGGTCAGGTCGTCCACCACGAACGTGTTGTGCACGATCTGCTTACGCACGTAGACCGGCGCTCCGAAGCGCCGCAGCGCCTCCTCCACCGTGACGATCGCGCGTTCGACGCCCGCGCAGTAGCCGCGCGGGGCGGCGAGAAGTACCCGTCCCATGTTGGGGATCCCCTCACTTGCTGCGATGTGCGAGCTGGTCGGCCATCTCGGCGAGCACGCCGGCCGCCTCTGGCTTGACCTGCGCCTCGCTCAGTGCCGACATGGCCTGGCGGACGCGGTCCTCGATCATGTCCTCGACCCGGGCCAGCGCCCCGGTGTCGATGAGGATGCGGCGCACCTCCGCGGCGCGCTCCTCGGTCAGCTCCGGGTTGCCGTGCCAGGTGCGCAGGTGGGCGAGCTGGGCGGGGGAGGCGTGCTGCACGGCGTGCGCGTACATCACGGTCTGCTTGCCCTCGCGCAGGTCGTCCAGCGCCGACTTGCCGGTCTCCGAGGCCGAGCCGAACGTGCCGAGCACGTCGTCGCGGAGCTGGAACGCCTCCCCGAGCGGCACCCCGAACCTTGAGTAGGCGTCGAGCAGGTCGGGCGGCGCTCCGGCGAGCGCGCCGCCGATCTGCAGCGGCCGCTCGACGGTGTACTTCGCGCTCTTGTAGCGGATCACGGTCAGCGCCTGCGCCTCGGTCGCGCCGGAGCGCAGCTGGGCGAGGACGTCGAGGTATTGGCCGCTGATGACCTCGGTGCGCATGGCGTCGAACAGGTGGTGCGCGGCACGCAGCCGGGCCGGGTCGATGCCGCAGGACGACAGCAGCGCGTCGGACCAGGCCAGGCTGAGCGTGCCGAGCAGGATGCCGCCGGCCCGGCCGAACGCCTCGGCGCCCGGACCACGGTGCAGGTCGGACAGGCTGCGGTGCACGGTGGCCTGCCCGCGGCGCAGGTCGCTGCCGTCCATGATGTCGTCGTGGATCAGCAGCCCCGCGTGACACAGCTCCAGCGCGGCGGCGGCGCTGATGATCTCCTCGCAGTCGTCGCCGCCGGCGCCGCGCCAGCCCCAGTAGCACAGCTGGGGCCGCACACGCTTGCCGCCGCCGAGGATGAAGTCCGCCAGCAGCCCGTACGCGGCCTCGACCCCGGGGTCGGAAACCGGGTTGCCCCAGTCTTCGAGAAAGCCGCAGAGCCGCTGGTCGATGCGGGCACCAAGGGAGTGCTGCGGGAAGCTCACGGGCATACGCGCGGCCCTTCTGTCGTCCGTCACTACCCCTAGTTACTCACTGAATACGGAGTGTGTAAAGTAGCTTTTGCGGCCCAAGCTTTCTTTTGCCACAGCAGTCACACGGCCTGGGGATGTCATGAAGACGCTGCTGACTCACGTGTCCACCCCCGACGACCTGCGCGCCCTTCCGGCCGAGCTGCTGCCGGGGCTGGCCCGCGAGATCCGCGACTTCCTCATCGAGAAGGTGAGCGCGTCGGGCGGCCACCTCGGCTCGAACCTCGGCATCGTGGAGCTGACGATCGCGCTGCACCGGGTCTTCGACTCTCCGGACGACGCGATCGTGTTCGACACCGGGCACCAGGCGTACGTCCACAAGATCCTCACCCGCCGCCGCGACGCCTTCGACGGGCTGCGCGTGCGCGGCGGGCTGAGCGGCTACCCCAGCAGGGACGAGTCGCCGCACGACCACGTCGACAGTTCCCACGCCTCCACCGCGCTCGCCTACGCCGACGGCATGGCCAAGGCGCGCCGGCTGGCCGGCGCGGGCGGCCGTTCCGTGGTCGCGGTGGTCGGCGACGGCGCGCTCACCGGCGGCGTGGCCTGGGAGGCGCTCAACAACCTCGGCGCCGACCGCGGCCTGCCGGTCGTGATCGCGCTCAACGACAACGGCCGCTCCTACGCCCCCACCGTCGGCGGGTGGGCCGAGCACCTCGGCCGGTTGCGGGCCGCGCCCGGCATCAGCGTCTTCGAGAGCCTCGGCCTGCGCTACCTCGGCCCGGTCGACGGCCACGACATCGCCGCCCTTGAGCGGGCGCTGCGCACGGCCCGCGAGCTGCGCACGCCGGTCGTGGTCCACTGCGTCACCCGCAAGGGCCGCGGCTACGGCCCCGCCGTGCAGGACCTCGACGAGCACCTGCACGCCATCCCGGCCTCCGACCCGGCCACCGGACAGCCGCTGTCACCGGCGCGCGGCACCTGGACGCACGCCTTCTCCCACCACCTGTGCGCGCTCGGCGAGCGCCGCCGCGACGTGGTCGCCGTCACCGCCGCGATGCCGGGGCCCACCGGGCTCGCGGCGTTCGGGCGGCGCTTTCCCGGGCGCATGTTCGACGTCGGCATCGCCGAGCAGCACGCCATGGCCTCGGCGGCCGGCATGGCGATGAGCGGGCTGCATCCGGTGGTCGCGATCTACGCCACGTTCCTCAACCGGGCCGTCGACCAGGTGCTGATGGACATCGCGCTGCACCGGCTGCCCGTGACGCTCGTGCTCGACAGGGCCGGGATCACCGGGCCCGACGGGCCCAGCCACCACGGCATGTGGGACCTCGCGACGCTGGCGGTCGTGCCGGGGCTGCGGGTGGCCGCGCCGCGCGACGCCGTACGGCTGGAGGAGTTGCTGGACGAGGCGGTCGCCTGCGACGGGCCCACGGCGCTGCGCTTCCCCAAGGCGGCGGTCGAGGCGGAGATCCCGCCCGTCGGCAGCGTGGGCGAGGTGGACGTGCTGGCGTCGGGCGGTCAGGACGTGCTGCTGGTCGCGGTCGGCGCGATGGCCGGGCCGTGCCTGAGCGCGGCGGCGCTGTTGGCCGAGTCGGGCATCGGGGTGAGCGTGGTCGATCCGCGGTGGGTCATCCCGGTCTCCGCCGACCTGCGCAAGGCGGTCGGCGGCAGCCGGCTGGTGGTGACCGTCGAGGACGGCATCGCCTCCTCGGGGGTCGGCGCGCTCGTCCGCCAGGTGTGCGCGCCCGGCCAGGGGGTGCTCAACCTGGGCCTGCCGTGCGCGTTCATCGGCCAGGGCGGGCGCTTCGAGCTGCTGGCCGAGGCGGGGCTGACCGGCCAGGGCATCGCGCGGGCGGCCGGTGACGCCCTGCGCGCCCTCGACCGCGCCTGAGGCAGCCTCACGCGGTGCGCGGTGGACGGCCCAGCTCGAAGGTCATGCCGTGGCTGCTCGCGGTCGTGGTCACCGGGCGGCGGAGCAGCTCGCTCGCGCGGTGCGCCACCTCCTGGAACTGGCGCTGCCGCTCGGGGGTGTCGGCGGACGCCAGGCGGACGGAGCCCTTCTGTGCGAGCTCCTGGGCCAGCCACTGCGCCATGGAGGTGTAGAAGCGTGCCTCCTCATCGGCGTCGAGCGGGGCCGGCCGCACGCGACCGGTCCCGGGCGCGGGACGGTGCACGACGTGCGGCTCCAGGACGGAATCGGCGGCACGGGGCTCCAGGGGGTTCTCCATGCGGCGCAGTCTAGGGCGGCGAGCCCGGCGCGCGGCGCCGTTTGGCGCTCTGCGTGGGGGTATGCGGCATTTGTCCCCGGCATCGAGGAGCCGAGCATGAAGGCAGTCACCTGGCACGGCAAGCGCGACGTACGGGTCGAGGAAGTGCCCGACCCCGCCGTCAAGGAGCCCAACGACGCGGTCATCAGGGTCACCAGCACCGGGATCTGCGGCTCCGACCTGCACCTGTACGAGGTCCTCGGCCCCTTCATGACCGAGGGCGACATCCTCGGTCACGAGTCCATGGGCGTGGTCGAGGAGGTCGGCTCCGCCATCACCACGCTCAAGCCCGGCGACCGCGTCGTCATCCCGTTCAACATCTCCTGCGGCCACTGCCACATGTGCGGCCTGGAGCTGTACGCGCAGTGCGAGACCACCCAGGTGCGCGAGCAGGGCATGGGCGCCGCGCTGTTCGGCTACACCAAGCTGTACGGCCAGGTCCCCGGCGGCCAGGCCGAGTACCTGCGGGTGCCCGAGGCCCAGTTCGGCCCGATCAAGGTCCCGGACGGGCCGCCGGACGAGCGGTTCGTCTACCTGTCGGACGTGCTGCCCACCGCCTGGCAGGCCGTCGCGTACGCCGGCATCCCCGAGGGCGGCAGCGTCACCGTGTTCGGCCTCGGCCCGATCGGTCAGATGTGCGCCCGCATCGCCCGCCACCTCGGCCACCGCGTGCTCGCCGTGGACGGCATCACCGCCCGCCTGGAGCTGGCCCGCCGCCACGGCATCGAGGTCATCGACGCCGGCGAGGTCACCGACGTGCCAGGCGAGGTCAGGGAACGCACGTCCGGGCGCGGCACCGACTCCGTCATCGACGCGGTCGGCATGGAGGCGCACGGCTCGCCCGCCGCCAAGCTCGCCCAGGCCCTCACCGGCCTGCTGCCCGACGCCGTGGCCGCGCCGCTCATGGCGAACGCGGGCGTCGACCGGCTGCACGCGCTCAACCAGGCCATCGAGACCGTCAGGCGCGGCGGCGTCATCTCCATCACCGGCGTCTACGGCGGCATGACGGACCCGCTGCCCATGCTGCGCCTGTTCGACAAGGGCGTCACGCTGCGCATGGGGCAGGCGCACGTCAAGCGCTGGGTGAGCCCGATCATGCCGCTGGTCACCGACGACAGCGACCCGCTGGGCGTGATGGACCTCGCCACCCACCGGATGCCGCTGGAACAGGCGCCGCAGGCGTACGAGATGTTCCAGAAGAAGGCGGACGGCGCGGTGAAGATCCTGCTCAAGCCCTGACCGCTGGTTTCGCCGCCCCAGGCTCGGGCAGCGGTGCTGCCATGAGAGTCGTAGTGGTGGGAGCCACGGGGAACGTGGGCACCAGTGTGGTGCGTGCGCTGGCCGCGGACGACGACGTCACCTCGATCGTCGGCGTCGCCCGCCGGCTGCCGGGCTGGCGGGCGGAGCGCACCGAGTGGCACCAGGCCGACGTGGCGACCGCCGACCTGACGAGGGTCTTCGACGGCGCCGACGCCGTGGTGCACCTGGCGTGGCTGTTCCAGCCGACCAGGGACCCGGCGATCACCTGGCGGGCGAACGTGCTCGGCAGCATGCGCGTCTTCCGAGCCGCGGCGGAGGCCGGGGTGCCGGCGCTGGTGCACGCCTCGTCGGTGGGGGCCTACTCGCCGGGGCCCAAGGACCGGCCGGTGGACGAGAGCTGGCCCACGCACGGCTGGCCCGGGGCGGCGTACGGGCGGGAGAAGGCGTACGTCGAGCGGGTGCTCGACGTCTTCGAGCACGATCATCCGAACATCAGGGTCGTCCGCATGCGGCCCGGCTTCATCTTTCAGCGGGCGGCGGCGACCGAGCAGCGCAGGCTGTTCGGCGGGCCCCTCGTGCCGCGGCGGATGATCAAGGCGGGCCGGGTGCCGTTCGTGCCGGACATCCCCGGGCTGCGGCTGCAGGTGCTGCACGCCGAGGACGCGGCGCAGGCGTACCGGCTGGCTGTGACCAGGCCCGTGGACGGCGCGTTCAACCTGGCCGCCGAGCCCGTGCTGGACCCGGGCGACCTCGCCGAACTGCTGGGCACGCGCACGGTGCGGGTGCCGCCCAAGCTGGCCATGGCGGCCGTCTCCGCCGCCTGGAACCTGCGGCTCGTGCCGGCCTCGCCAGGGCTGCTGGAGATGGCGCTGCGGATCCCGCTCATGCGGACCGACCGGGCCAGAGACGTGCTGGGCTGGACGCCGGAGCACTCGTCGTACGAGGCGATGCAGGCGTTGTTCGAGGGGCTGCGGGAGGGCGCGGGCATGGACACCGCGCCGCTGGCCCCCGATGGCGGCCCGGCCGGGCGGGTCCGCGAGATGGCCTCGGGCGTGGGCAGACGTCCTTGACACTCTGACTTTGTGTAAATTCCGGGGGTCGGGGAAAAGGATCACGTGAGGTCCTGAAGCGCGGCCTGTGTCGGAATTGGCACGGAGGAGCGCATGCGCGTGTTGTTCAGCCAGACCTTCAGCTTCCACGACGTCGGCAGGCTGCGCCACGAGGTCGCCGAGCACGCCGGGAGCTGCGGGCTCCACGGGGTGAGACTCGACGACTTCGTGCTCGCCGTGCACGAGAGCGTGGTCAACGCAGTGGAGCACGCGGGCGGGCACGGCCGGTTGCGGCTGTGGACGATCGACGGCGTCATCAGGGCCGAGACGAGCGACCGGGGCGCGGGCATCCCCGAGCCGTACGTGGACGGCGACAAGCAGGCGTCAGGACAGGCGTGCACAGGACGCGGCCTCTACCTGATCCACCGATTGTGCGACGCGACCGACCTGCGCACCGGGCCGGGGGGCACCCGCGTGCTGCTCACCATGCGGTTACCGCGCGGCGCCGACCTGCCCGTGCGCAGGGGCATGCGGCGGATCAGGGTCGTCGCCCCAGGAGACGGGCACTCCGGTCACTTCACCGCCTGATCATTCACCGTCCCGCGCGCGGCTGACCAGCGCAGGCGCCGGGTAGTCTCGTAGGGACGGAGAGGATCACCACGTGAGCGGCGACATGCCATCCCCCGAGATCATCGCTCCCGTCCGGCGTCTCGGCCGGCGAGAGTTCGATTTCGAGCGCCAGGTCGCGATCATGGCCATCGTCAACAGGACGCCCAACTCCTTCCACGACCAGGGCCGCACCTTCGAGCTCGACCAGGCGGTCGCGGCGGCCACGAAGGCCGTGTCCGAGGGGGCCGACTGGGTCGACATCGGCGGGTTCGCCTTCAGCGCCGCCCAGGCTCCGATCAGCGTGGCCGAGGAGATCGACCGGGTGGCGCCCGTCATCGCCAGGGTCAGGGCCGCCACCGACGCCGTGATCTCGGTCGACACCCACCGGCCCGAGGTGGCCGAGGCCGCCGTCGCGGCCGGCGCCGACGTCATCAACGACACCAACGGCCTGCGCGAGCCGGGCATCGCCGAGGTCGCCGCGGCCACCGGCGCGGCCGTGGTCGTCACCCACAGCCTGGGCGGGCCGGGCCGGCGGGTGCTGCGGCCCAGCTACGCCGACGTCGTCACCGAGGTGGCCGGCTATCTGCGGGAGCGGGTGGCGTACGCGCTGAAAGCCGGCATCGCGCCCGAGAAGGTCATCATCGACCCCGGCCACGACCTCAACAAGAACACCTTCCACTCCCTTGAGCTGACCCGCCGCCTCGACGAGATCACCGCGATCGGCTACCCGACGCTGGTCGCGCTGTCCAACAAGGACTTCATCGGCGAGACGCTCGACCGGCCGCAGGGCGAGCGCAAAGAGGGCACGATCGCGGCCAACGTGGTCGCCGTCCTCAAGGGCGCGCGCATCCTGCGGGTCCACGACGTCGCGGCCACCGTCGCCTCCATCCGCATGACCGAGGCCGTGCTCGGCTGGCGCGGCCCGCTCGCACCCCGTCACAACCTGGCATGAGGAGGTTCCCCACGTGACCCGGCGCAAGCCCATCGGGATGCCCTTCGAGAGCTGGATCGACCGGCAGATCCGCGAGGCGGAGGAGCGCGGCGAGTTCGACGACCTGCCCGGCAAGGGCAAGCCGCTGCCCGGAGAGGGCAAGCCGCTCGACGAGATGTGGTGGGTGAAGCAGAAGATCGAGAGCGAGGGGCTGTCGATGCCGCTGCCCCCGACGCTGGCGCTGCGCAAGGACGCCGAGAAGGCGCTGGCCGCGGCGCGCGACGCCCGGTCCGAGGCCGAGGCGCGGCGGATCGTCGAGGAGATCAACGAGCGCATCCGCGAGGCGATCCGCACGGGGCTGTCGGGGCCGCCGCTCAACCTGATGCCGTTCGACGTGGACGACGTCGCCGCCGAGTGGCGCCGCACCCACCGCTGACCACCCTTGAAGGCGCCGGGGCGGCGCGATGCATGGGACCGGAGTCCGGGCGCGGCGGCCCGGACCCCGGTCCGGTTGCTGAGGGACCCGGATCAGGCGGGTCCCTCTGACCGGCCGGCGCCCCGGGTCAGGCGGGACGCCGGTCGGCCGGGTCCTTTAGTTGATCGGCGGGTAGGCGTTCTGCAGCAGCTGGCGGAACTGCGCCGAGAACCACTGACCGGAGATCGGCGCGTTCGCCAGGGCGCCCGACATGTTGTTGCCGTTGAGGTCGTTGCCCTCGTACGTCGGGTCGCACATCCGGTCGAACCGCTTGCCCTCGTCGTTGTCGATCTCCTCGCTGGAGCCGTCGGACTCGCCCGGAGGCTTGACCCAGACGTAGGCGTCGATGCCGCTGGCGGGCGCGGCGGTCGGGCGGGCGCCCATGCCGGCACCGCTCTGGTTGCACCAGTTACCGGCGTGGATGCGCCGGTCGACGCGGGACTGGTCGACGAACTGGTCCACGTTGGTCGCGGTGCTCGGGCCGCCCGGGCGGGCGCTGCCGCCCCAGCCGTTGCGCGAGGTGTCGATCAGCATGCCGAGCCCGGAGCGGAAGCCCTTGGCGACCAGGGCGTTGCGCAGGGCGACGGCGAAGGACTGCTCGTCGACGTAGTAGTTCCAGTCGACCCACTTGGACTGGCGGACCGAGGTGCCGTTCACCGTGGTGTTGATGGTGAAGTGCGGCTCGACCGTGGCGGAGTAGTTGGCGGTGTTGACGATGAAGCCGTCCACGCTGTCCACGCCGGCGGCGGTGCCGGCCACCGTCTCGTAGAAGAGGTTGACGGAGGGCTGGAAGTTCGAGTCCCAGCCGAGCCAGGCGTGGTGGGCGGCGTCCACGTAGGTGTAGACGTTGGGGATGGCGTGGAGCTGGTCGAGCGCGTACCTGACGCCGTCACGGTAGCCGCCGGTGCCATTGGCCTCGCGGCAGTCGGCGAACCTGTCGAGGTTCGTGACGAGGTTCGGCAGCGAGTCGGGTTCGATGATGGTGACGATGCGCAGGTTCGCGTAGGCGGAGTCGCCGAGGATGTCGGCGATCGGGTCGATGTACTCCGTCTTGTAGCGGTTGAAGCCGTTCTCCGAGATGCGCAGCTCGCCGTTGGAGGCCAGCGCCGAGCAGTCGCGGTTCGGCAGGTTGTAGATGACGACCTGGATGGTCAGCGGCGCGGAGCCGTTGGCGGCGTCCTGCCTGAGGGCCTCGTCCATGTGCTCGCGCAGGCTCAGCGCGTCGCCCGGGCCCTCGATGGCGGCGATGCGGTCCATCCACACGGCGGTGGAGGTGTCGGCGACGGCGTCGCCGCCCGGCTCGGCCGCGGCCCTGGCGCTCCAGGTGGGGTTCACGTAGCCGGTGGCGCCGGAGTACGGGTTCTCCACGTGGACGGGCATGGGGCCGCCGTCGTCGTCGGCCTCGGTGGCGGTGACCGTACGCGAGGTCAGGCCGGTCGAGGCGACGGTGAAGGTGCGGGTGCCGTTCGCCGAGTCGGAGTCCTGCGCGGCGGCCAGGGTGACCGTCTGCGGGGTGTTCCAGTTCGACGTGCTGAAGGTGAGCGAGCCGCCGGACCTGACGGTCAGGTCGGAGTCGCCGCTGCCGGCCGTCGTGGTGACCGTCACGCTGGAGGACGGCTGCGCGGCCAGGCGCGCGGTGAACGTGCCGGTCGAGCCCTCGGGTACGGTCACCGAGGCCGGCGTCACGACGATGGCCTGCTCCACCGTGGCGTCGTCGTCCACCTCGGTCGCGGTGAGCGTGGCGCCGGTGACGCCGCTGCCGCCGACGCTGAAGGCGGCGGTGCCCGCGGTGGTGTCGGAGTCCTGCGCGGCGGCCAGGGTGACCGTCTGCGCGGTGCTCCAGTTGCTCGGGGTGAAGGTGAGCGAGCCGCCCGAGCTGACCGTCAGGTCGGTGTCGCCGCTGGTGCGGGCGGTGGTGACGGTGACGTTCGAGCTGGGCGCGGCCGACAGGCGCGCGGTGAACGTGGCCGTGCCGCCCTCGTCGACGGCCACGGAGCTGGCCGACAGGATCACCGACGGGGTGGTGGGCGTGGTGTCACCGCAGGTGGTGCCGTTGACGGAGAACGTCTCCGGGCTGGGGTTCGTGCCCGTCCAGGTGCCGTTGAAGCCGACGGAGACCGACGCGCCGGTGGCCAGGCTGCCGTTCCACGGCATGCTGGTGCCGGTGACGCGGGCGCCCGACTGGCTCCAGTTCGCGCCCCAGCCGCTGGGGGTGTATTTCTGGCCTGTGGTCGGATAGTCGAAGGCCAGCGTCCACGAGGAGAGCGGGTCGCCGGTGTTCTTCAACGTGATGTTCGCGGTGAAACCGCCCTGACCAGGGCTGCTCGTCCACGAGTTGGCTGTGTAGGTCACGTCGCAGGCGACGGCGGCGTTCGCGGCCGTGCTCTGGCCTGCGACGAGCCCTAAGGCCGCGACACTCGCGGCGGTCATGGTCACGGCCCATTTGCGGAGGCCGCGGTGGAGTCTCACTTGCGATCATCTCCAGTACTAGATGGCTGGGAGCGCTCCCATGGTCTGCCGCCCTCGCGACGGTGTACAGAGGCCGGTCCTCAGGAAGGCCGCTGCCGCCCCGCATGCTCGCTGAATGCCCCGGAACGTGGATGAAACTTTCATCCCGGGCAGCCTGGTGAGAGGAAACGCGAGGGTTACCGCGACGCCATTCCGTTGACATACGAGCGAGGTCACCCACAATCCCGTTTGGGAGCGCTCCCACATCCCTACTCCCATGGAGACCCCGTGAAGCACAGACCTCCGATCCTCTTGACCCGCTTATCGAGGCGGCTCGCCGTGGCCACCTCCCTGGTCCTCGCGGCCGGGCTGACCTCGGCCATCACGGCGGCCCCCGCCCAGGCGGCCGTGGCGTGCGACGTGACGTACGCCGCCAACCAGTGGACCAGCGGCCAGGGCCAGGGCGGTTTCACCGCGAACGTCACGTTGAAGAACACCGGCGACCCCATCACGTCGTGGACGCTGGCCTTCGACTTCCCGACCACCGGCCAGCGCTACACGCCGAGCGGCTGGGGCGCGAACTGGAGCCAGTCGGGCACCCGCGTCACGGCCACCAACATGCCGTGGAACGGCAGCCTGGCCACCGGCGCCAGCACCAACATCGGCTTCAACGGCACCTGGACGGGCAGCAACCCGAGCCCGGAGACGTTCAGCGTGAACGGCGTGACCTGTGGCGGCACGGGCAGTGCGCCCAGCGTCGCGCTGACCTCGCCGACCGCGGGCCAGACGTTCACCGCCCCGGCCACCGTGCCGATCGCGGCGACCGCCTCCGACTCCGACGGCACGGTCACCAAGGTCGACTTCTACCAAGGCTCCACCCTGCTCGGCACCGACACCTCCTCGCCCTACAGCTACAGCTGGGCGAACGTGGCGGCCGGCAGCTACTCCATCACCGCCCGCGCCACCGACAACTCCGGCCAGGTGACCACCTCGTCGCCGGTCGGCATCACGGTCTCGCCCAACACCGGCCCGGCGCTGGTCGTCAGCCCGACGACGGTGTCCGTGCCCGAGACGGGCGAGGCGACCTTCGGCGTGCGGCTGTCGCAGGCGCCCTCGTCGAGCGTGACCGTCTCGGTCGCCCGCGCCAGCGGTGACGCCGACCTCACGGTCTCGCCGTCGTCCAGGACGTTCACCACGTCGAACTGGAACACCGCGCAGAACTTCACGATCAGCGCGGCCGACGACGACGACACGACCGCCGGCTCGGCCGTCTTCCGGGTCAGCGCCACCGGCTACACCGCCGTCGACGTGACCGCCAACGAGGCGGACGACGACGTCGGCGGCGACAACGAGTACGTGCAGCGCTTCGTGGAGCTCTACAACGAGATCCACGACCCGGCCAACGGCTACTTCTCACCCGAGGGCGTGCCCTACCACTCGATCGAGACGTTCATGGTCGAGGCGCCCGACCACGGGCACGAGACCACGTCCGAGGCCTACAGCTACTACCTGTGGCTGGAGGCGGCCTACGGGCGGGTGACCGGCGACTGGTCGAAGTTCAACACCGCGTGGGCGTCGATGGAGAAGTACATCATCCCGTCCACGGCCGACCAGCCGACGAACTCCTTCTACGACCCGTCGAAGCCGGCCACGTACGCGTCGGAGCACAACGACATCAGCCAGTACCCGACCCAGCTGGAGACCGGCGTCAGCGTCGGCACCGACCCGATCGCGAACGAGCTGCAGAGCGCGTACGGCACGCGCGACATCTACGGCATGCACTGGCTGCTGGACGTCGACAACACCTACGGCTTCGGCCGCTGCGGCGACGGCACCACCAAGCCCGCCTACATCAACACCTACCAGCGCGGCGCCGAGGAGTCGGTCTTCGAGACGATCCCGCAGCCGTCCTGCGACACCTTCGAGCACGGCGGCCCGAACGGCTACCTGGACCTGTTCACCAAGGACGCCTCGTACGCCAAGCAGTGGAAGTACACCAACGCCCCCGACGCGGACGCTCGCGCCGTGCAGGCCGCCTACTGGGCGCTGACCTGGGCCAAGGAGCAGAACAAGGCCGGCGACATCTCCGCCACCGTGGCCAAGGCCGCCAAGATGGGCGACTACCTGCGGTACGCGATGTACGACAAGTACTTCAAGCAGCCCGGCTGCACGAGCCCCTCGTGCCCGGCCGGCACCGGCAAGAACGCCTCCAACTACCTGCTGAGCTGGTACTACGCGTGGGGCGGCGCGACCGACGCCAACGCCGGTTGGGCCTGGCGCATCGGCTCCAGCCACAACCACGCGGGCTACCAGAACCCGTTCGCGGCCTGGGCGCTGTCGAACGTCAACGAGCTCAAGCCGAAGAGCGCCACCGGCGCCACCGACTGGAGCACCAGCCTCACCCGGCAGCTGCAGTTCTACACCTGGCTGCAGTCGGATGAGGGCGCGATCGCCGGCGGCGCGACCAACAGCTGGGAGGGCGGCTACGGCACGCCGCCGTCGAACCTGCCGAAGTTCCACGGCATGACCTACGACTGGCAGCCCGTCTACCACGACCCGCCGTCGAACCAGTGGTTCGGCTTCCAGGCGTGGACGATGGACCGCGTGGCGCAGCTCTACTACGCCACCGGCAACGCCGACGCCAAGGCGCTGCTCGACAAGTGGGTGGCGTGGGCGCTCGACCACACCACCGTCAACGCCGACGGCACCTACGAGGTGCCCTCCACGCTGGAGTGGTCCGGCCAGCCGGCCGGCAACTTCAACGCCACGACCGGCATGCCGCCGGCCAACCCCGGCCTGCACGTGACCGTCAAGGACTACACGCAGGACGTCGGCGTGGTCGGCGCGTACGCCAAGGTGCTCATGTACTACGCGGCCAGGGCCAACCACGCCGAGGCGCGCGACACGGCCAAGGCGCTGCTCGACGGCGTCTGGGAGAACCGTGACGACAAGGGCGTCTCGGTGCCGGAGACCAAGGCCGACTACCGGCGCGTGGACGACCCCGTCTACGTCCCGCCGGGCTGGAGCGGCACGATGCCGAACGGCGACCCGATCAACTCGAACTCCACGTTCCTGTCGATCAGGTCGTTCTACGAGGACGACCCGGACTGGCCGAAGGTCGAGGCGTACCTCGACGGCAGCGGCCCGGCCCCCGTCTTCAACTACCACCGGTTCTGGGCGCAGGTGGACGTCGCCGTCGCCCTCGCCGAGTACGGGCGGCTCTTCCCGTGAGAAAAGCAGCACTGATCGCTGCGGCGTCGCTGGTCCTGCCCCTTCTGGGGGCGGGGCCGGCGGCCCACGGGCAACACGCCGCGCAGACCGCGCAGGCGGCGCCCGCCTTCGCCTACGGCGAGGCGCTGCAGAAGTCGCTCTGGTTCTACGAGGCCCAGCAGTCGGGCGCGCTGCCCGACTGGAACCGCGTCTCCTGGCGCGGCGACTCGGGCCTGGACGACGGCGACGACGTCGGGGTGGACCTGACGGGCGGCTGGTACGACGCGGGCGACCACGTCAAGTTCGGCTTCCCGATGGCCTTCTCCGCCACCATGCTGGCCTGGGGCGCGGTCGAGTACCGCGACGCCTACGCCTCCTCCGGCCAGCTCACCCACCTGCTCAACAACCTCAAGTTCGTCAACGACTACTTCATCAAGGCCCACCCGTCGGCGAACGTGCTCTACGGGCAGGTCGGCAACGGCGGCACCGACCACGCCTGGTGGGGGCCGGCCGAGGCGATGGCGATGAACCGGCCGGCGTACAAGATCGACGCGTCGTGCGGCGGGTCGGACCTCGCGGGGGAGACGGCGGCGGCGATGGCGGCCTCCTCGATCGTCTTCCGCCCGACGAACCCCTCCTACGCCGACACGCTGGTGACGCACGCCAAGCAGCTGTACTCCTTCGCCGACACGGTCAGGAAGAAGTACACCGAGTGCATCACCGACGCCTCCAGCTTCTACAACTCCTGGAGCGGCTACAACGACGAGCTGGTGTGGGGCGCGATCTGGCTCTACCGGGCCACGAACGACGCCTCCTACCTGGCCAAGGCCGAGGCCGGCTACGCGAACCTCGGCACCGAGCCGCAGACCAGCACCAAGTCGTACAAGTGGACGATCGCCTGGGACGACAAGTCGTACGGGGCGTACGTGCTGCTGCACAAGCTGACCGGCAAGCAGCAATACCTGGACGACGCCAACCGGTGGCTCGACTACTGGACGGTCGGGGTGAACGGGCAGAAGGTGCCGTACTCGCCGGGCGGCCAGGCCGTGCTCGACCGGTGGGGCTCGCTGCGCTACGCGGCCAACACCGCGTTCGCGGCGCTGGTGCACAGCGACACGATCACCGACGCCACGCGTAAGGCCCGCTACCACGACTTCGCGGTAGGGCAAATCGACTACGCGCTCGGCGACAACCCGCGCAACTCCTCGTACGTGATCGGCTTCGGCGCCAACCCGCCGAAGAACCCGCACCACCGTACGGCGCACGGCTCGTGGACCGACCAGCTCACCAATCCCGAGCAGACCCGCCACACGCTGTACGGCGCTCTCGTCGGCGGCCCGCCGGAACCGAACGACGCCTACACCGACAAGCGCGACGACTACGTGATGAACGAGGTCGCCACCGACTACAACGCCGGCTTCACCAGCGCGGTGGCCCGGCTCTACAAGGAGTACGGCGGCGAGCCCGCGGCGAACTTCCCCGCCGAGGAGACCCCCGACGGCCCCGAGATCTTCGTCGAGGCCGGCGTGAACGCCTCCGGCTCGACGTTCACCGAGATCAAGGCCATCGTGCGCAACCAGTCGGCGTGGCCGGCGCGGGTGCTGTCGGACGGGAAGTTCCGCTACTACTTCACGCTCGACGGCGACACCACCGCCTCGCAGATTACCGTCTCGTCCGCCTACACGCAGTGCGCGGCGCCGGTGCTGCGCCAGGCGAGCGGCCGCACGTACTACGCGGAGATCGACTGCTCGGGGCAGGCCATCGCGCCCGCCGGGCAGTCGCAGCACCGCAGGGAGGTGCAGTTCAGGATCGCCAGCTCGGGGACGTGGGACCCGGCCAACGACTGGTCGTACCAGAACATCCCGACCACGCCGGGCACCACGCCGGTGCGGACGGACCGCATCGCCCTCTACAGCGGCGCCACCAAGATCTGGGGTGAGCCCCCGGGTCAGGAGGAAGAGGACACGACACCGCCCAGCAAGCCGGGCAAGCCCGCGGTCTCCGCGATCACGGGCTCGTCGGCCCGGCTGACCTGGACGGCCTCGACCGACGACGTGGGCGTGGCCGGATATGACGTCTACCTGGGGTCCACCAAGGCAGGCACGGCCACATCCCCGTCCTTCGACCTGACCGGGCTCACCCCCGCCACGGACTACACCGCCCACGTGGTGGCCAGGGACGCGGCGGGCAACACCTCGGCGGAGTCCGACGCGACCGCCTTCACCACCACGGAGTCCACCGACGGGACGCCGCCCAGCAGGCCGGGGAAGCCGGCGGTGTCCGGGATCACCGCGACCGGCGCCCGGGTGAGCTGGGCGGCGTCCACGGACGACGTGGGCGTGGCCGGATATGACGTCTACCTGGGGTCCACCAAGGCAGGCACGGCCACATCCACGTCGTTCGACCTCACCGGGCTGACCGCGAGCACCGCGTACACGGTGACCGTGGTGGCGCGGGACGCGGCGGGCAACAGCTCGCCGGCCTCCGAGGCCACCTCGTTCACCACGTCCGGCGGGTCGTCGGGCGGGTGCGCGGCGGCGTACAAGGTGATCGGCTCGTGGGGCGGCGCCTTCCAGGCGGAGGTGACGGTCACCAACGCCGGCACGTCCGCCATCAGCGGCTGGACGGTCACCTGGAGCTCGCAGAACACGATCACGCAGCTCTGGGGCGGCCGGCACACCGTGTCAGGCGGCACGGTGACGGTGCGGAACGAGTCGTGGAACGGCTCGCTCGCGCCCGGCGCGTCGGCGACGTTCGGCTTCATCGCCAACGGGACGTCCACGACGCCGGAGCTCACCTGCACGCCCGCATGAAAGACCCCGCCCCCGCCGCAGGAGCGGCGGGGGCGGTTCCACTGAACCCGTCGGCCCGCACGTGCGTATGAGGAGGTGAGGCGAACCCTTCCATCCCTGCCCGAACACCATCCCCGCCCGGATGGGACGGACGCGGCCGAACCTCCACTCGGCCGCGTCCGTTTTTCGCATCCGAGCCGCACACGCGGGCCTCCCATGTGGGCCCGTTCTCGCGCGGGCCACCGTCACGTGGACCGCCTTCATCCGGACCAGAGGGCCTCAAGGAGGCGCGGCCGGGGCTTCCGTCCCGGCCGCGTGCTCTTCAGGGTTTCCCGGCCGCCGACGTGGCCAGGGCGAAGCGTTCGCGGGCCGCCTCGATGGCGGCGTCGTCGGAGAAGTCCTCGAACGCCTCCTGGTGGTAGCGCTCGGGGATGAGCCGCTTGACCCTGTCGGGGTAGCCGGCGCCCGCCTCGGGCACCCGGATCTGCGGCGGGATGCTGATCTTCACGGCGATCGGCCCCGAGGCCCGGACGGACGACGCCCACTCGGGGCTCTCCCCGGTGATGGCGCACATGTGGCGGGCGTAGACCCAGCGCACCTCGACCAGGGAGGCGGCGTTCGGGGGTTCGGTGCCGAAGGGCTCCACGGCGCACACGACGCCGGAGTCGAAGCTGTGCCCGTGGGCGTGGTGCTCGCCGGGTGAGGCCTGCTCGAGTATCAGGGTCACCTGCGCGGCGAGCTCGTCGTTCAGCGTGGAGGACGGCTGCCTGGCCGCGAAGAACATCACCCCGGCCAGGGTGACCCCGGCCAGGGTGATGGTCGCCGCGATGAGCCCGCGACGCGATGTGATCACGGGCTGGTGCAGGTCAGGCTCGGTGCGGGGTTCGGGACCGAGCCGGTGGCGTTGAACCCGAACGTGGTGGACGCGCCGGGAGCGAGCTGCCCGTTGTACGTGGCGTTCTTGACCGCCACGTTGGGCGCTTGCCCGGATAGCACGCCGTTCCACGGTGAGCCGTCGAAGTTCTGCCCGCCGGTGTAGGTCCACTTGACGGTCCAGCCGTTGATGGCGCCGGTGCCGTTGTTCTTGACCGTCACCTCACCCTGGAAGTGGCCGGCCCAGCCGGTGTCGGTGGCCTTCCACGTGGCGGTGCAGTCGCCGGTGGGCGGCGGGTCCGTCGGGTCGGGGTCGGGGTCGGGGCCGGGCGAGCTGCCGCCGGGGCCGACGCCGGTCACTTCGCCGTTGCCGCCGTCGAAGACGACGTCGGAGCAGCTGTAGAAGTTCTCGTTGCTGTCGGAACGGATCCAGTGGGTGAAGATGATGTGCCGGCCGCTCTTACCGGACGGGAGCTGGGCGTTCCAGTAGTAGTAGTTGAGGCCGCCCGCTCCGCCGGACTTGGGCGGGTTGGTGACGCTGCCGAAGCGCTCCAGGTCCGACCACTTCAGCGGCGAGCTGGGGTTCCAGCCGTTCCTGGTGATGTAGTAGTCGAACTTGCCGGGGTGCTCGGCCCAGTTGCTGTGCCGCATCTGGATGTTGGCGCCCGACGTGAGGTGGGTGGTGGGCCAGTCGGTGCGGGCCGCGTTGTAGGCCGAGAAGTCGTAGGGGCCGCCGGTGCCGCCGCTGCAGATCTGGCCGTCGGGGATGAAGCCGGTGGTCCGGCCGGCGCCGTCGGAGCGCAGGACCGCGAACCAGTTGTAGAGGGGGGTGGCGCCGCTCTGGTTGACGGCGGAGGCGCACGCGGGGTTGTAAGGCAGGATCTGCCCGTTCTCCCGCAGGGCGTCCTGCCAGCACAGGAACGTACGGCTGCCGGGGAACATCGACACGCCGTGCGCCTGTGCCTGCGTGGGCACCATTAACGCGGAGGTGATGAGGACGAGGACGGCGGTGAGTGCCGCCGACTTGAACAACTTCATGGAGATTCCCTTGCGCTGACGACAGAGGAAACCTGCCCACGACCTGCCCGCCCGGCCTGCGCATTGAATCATGCTTTTTTGGGATTCGACAATCTTCCGTGAAACTTTCAGCCGATCTTGGTCATGGTTTGTGCTGGTGGTCGTACCTGGGGGCCATGAAGCACGTACGACATGCTTGCCGGAGTTTCATGGCGGCTGGAGGCTGACGTACTGGGAGCGCTCCCACTACACTCCCCTGTCAGAGAGGCGGGAGCTACACGCCATGAGGCACGCGCACATCTACCTGATCATCGGGGCGTTACTCAGCCTCGGCCTGTTCGCCTTACCGGCGAAGGCCGCGCCGGTGATCTGCGAGAAGTACGGCTCCACGAGCATCCAGAACGGCCGCTACGTCGTCATGAACAACGTCTGGGGCGCGAGCACGGCCCAGTGCATCGACGTCAACCAGAGCGGCGGCTTCACCGTCACCCAGTCCGCGCACAACAACTCCACCAGCGGCGCACCGGCCGGCTACCCCGCCATCTACGCCGGCTGCCACTACGGCAACTGCACCTCGGGCAGCAACCTGCCCATGCGGGCGAACTCCTCCGGCTTCGCCGCGCTGCGCAGCAGCGTCAGCATGTCGTACCCGGGCTCCGGCACCTACAACGCCTCCTACGACCTGTGGTTCGACCCCACGCCGCGCACCGACGGCCAGAACACCGGCGCCGAGCTGATGATCTGGCTCAACCGGCAGGGCTCGATCCAGCCCATCGGCTCGCGGGTCGGCACCGCCAACCTGGCCGACTCCACCTGGGAGGTCTGGTTCGGCAACACCGGCTGGAACGTCATCTCGTACGTGCGCACCTCACCCGCCACCTCGCTCGACTTCACCGTCGACACCTTCTTCTCGGACGTGGTCAACCGCGGCTACGGCCAGCGGTCGTGGTACCTGACCAGCGTCCAGGCCGGATTCGAGCCCTGGATCGGCGGCGCCGGGCTGAGCGTCAACTCCTTCTCCTTCACCAACACCGGCGGTGGCGGTGGGGGCGGCGGTGGGGGCGGCACCGGCAGCTGCACGGCCACCGCCACCACCCAGGGCTCATGGAACAACGGCTACGTCGTCCAGCCCGTGACCGTGACCAACCGCGGCACCTCGGCGCTGAACGGCTGGACGGTCACCTTCCCGCTGCCGTCCGGCCACACGATCACCGGCATGTGGAACGCCGACTACTCGGTCAGCGGCGGCACCGTCACAGTCAGGAGCCTGTCGCACAACGGCGGACTCGCGCCGGGCGCCGCGACCTCCTTCGGCTTCCAGGCGTCGCGGCCTGACGGGAACACGCAGGTGCCCAGCGGATACACCTGCGCATAAAGGCTCGCGCGGGCACGCTTTGCGAGGGGCCCAGTCCGCGCGAACGAGGGGTACGGCTGGTGCTGCCGTACCCCTCATCACATTCTCGGTCAGTCGCGCCGGAGGGCGGCTTCGATGTCGTCCAGCCGGGCCTGCAGCTCACTCAGGCAGGCCGGACGCAGGCGGCCTTCGCGCAGCCGGTCGGAGAGCTTCTGGCGCAGGTCCCGCGTCCTGGAGACCTCCTCCGACGGGCCGTGCGCCTGCGCCTGGCCGTGGGAGACCACCGTGGCCAGCACCTGCTTGAGGTCGAGCACCACGTCGTCGTCCGTCGCGCCGCACGGCGTCCTGGCCTCCAGCGTGGTGGTGAACTCGGCGGCGGCCTGCTCGACCGTGCGCGCGGAGGCCGGAGAGCGCTCGACCAGCCGGGCGGTCGGCGACGGCGGCTCCACCGGCACCTCCGGCACCACCGGCGCCACCGGTGCCACCCCAGGGTCGCGCATCGTCTCCTGCGATGTCCCCGACTGCTGGAACCACAGCAGCGCCGACAGCGCGAGCGCCGCGGACCCGGCCACCGTGAGCCCGCGCCGCACGTGACGGCCCAGCGACGCGGTGCCGAGCGCGGAGGTCAGCGCGGAGACGATCTCCGCCGCCGCCGGCCGGTCCTCCGGCCGGTGCGCCAGACAGCGCTGACAGAGCGTGGCGACGGCGTTCGGCACGCCGGGCACGCGGGGCGGCGGCTCGGTCCTGCGCGCCGCCTCGATCTCCTCCCACGTCGTCTCCGGGTACGGCGTCCGCCCGGTCAGCATGAGGTGCAGCAGCACGCCGAAGGCGTAGACGTCCACCGCCGGATGGGTGGGGGCGCCCAGCAGCCGCTCGGGGGCGACGTAGGGCGGGGTGCCGCGGTCGTCCTCCGGATCGCCGGCCCAGGCCGCGATGCCGAAGTCGAGCAGCTTGGGGCCGCTCGTGGTGAGCAGCACGTTCTCGGCGGTGACGTCCCGGTGCACCAGGCCGCGGGCGTGCCCGGCCATCAGCACCCTCGCCAGCCGCAGCGCGATGGAGGCGGCCTCCTGCCAGGGCAGGGGGCCCTGCTCGATGCGTTCGGCCAGCGGCGTGCCGTCGAGCAGCGGCATCACCACGTACGCGGCGACGCCGCCGCTGGTGGTGACGGTCTCGCCGTAGTCGTAGATCTCGATCGAATCGGGATGGATGAAACGGGCCGCTGCCCTGGCCTCGCTGCGTACGCTGACCCGCTCTCCCGGGTCGGTGTGCAGCGAGGCCGTGAGCACCTTGACCGCGATCATCCGGTGAAGGGACTGGTCGAAGGCACGCCAGATGACCGACATGCCCCCGCGGGCCAGCGGGTCCAGCAACAGGTACCGCCGGGCCAGGACGTCCCCTGGATTAAGCCGACTCACGGACGACCAGTTCCGTGGGGAGTACGGGGTCGACGCCCGAGGCTCCTGTCAGGAGCAGCCGGGTGGCGACCGTGGCGAGCTCCTCGACGGGCTGGCGGATGGTGGTCAGGGCGGGGACGGTGTGCCGGGCGACCGGCGCGTCGTCGAACCCGATCACCGCGACGTCGGCGGGCACCTTGCGCCCTGCTCTGCGCAGGGCCTGGATGGCGCCCGCCGCCATTAAGTCGCTGGCCACGAACACGGCGTCGAGACCGGGCGCGTGGCGTAACAACCATTGCATGGCGTGGGTGCCGGAGGCGGCGGTGAAGTCCCCGTACGCGACGGGGACGTCAGGAGCCCCGGCCGCCTGGAGGGTCCTGACGAGACCTTCCAGCCGGTCGCGGGCGCCGGGTAAGGAGGGCGGGCCGCCGATGGCGGCGACGTTGCGGCGGCCGGAGAGGAGGAAGTGCTCGGCCGCCTGGCGGCCTCCGTCGAGGTTGTCGACGTCGGCGAACGGGAGCTTGAGGTCGTGGGGCGGGCGGCCGATGTTGCGGACCGGGATGCCCGAGGTGGATAACTTGATCGCCAGGGGATGGCGTTCTCTGGCGCCGATGATCAGCACCGCGCCGGATAACGCGGGCAGCGTGGACGAGGTCGGGGTGACGGTGGTCACCATGAGGTGGGTGCCATGCTCGTTGATCACCGCGCCTGCGGCGGACAGGAGCCGGGCGTAGTAGGGTTCGGAGAACAGCCGGGGCAGGTGGTCACAGATCACCGCCGTGACTCCGTCGGCCATGGTCTTGGCGGCCGTTCCCCGGGGTGCGCGTTGTCGGACGTATCCCATTCGGGACACGGCGTCGTAGACTTGGCGGCGGGTCGAGGTACTGACCCGCACCGAGCCCGTGAGGACTCTTGATGCGGTCGCGGGGGAAACCCCTGCAGCGGCCGCCACCTGTGCCAGTGTGGGCTGCTCGGTCATGGAGCACCTCGCGGAAAGATCCTGGGAGCGCTCCCACGTTACCAATGTTTCGCCGCTGTTAATAGGGCCTTTGCTAGGAGTGCGTCCGCTTGTGCGGACGCACTCCGAATTTGCTCAGCTAGAGGCGGTGGTAACCGTCAGAGGTTTCTGTGCAGGAACGAGATCACGGAGATATTTCCGTGCCCGATTTGTCGTATCCGACAATCAGGAAACCCTGCCATTGTGATCATCCGAAGTCCGCGATGTCCGCCTCGTCCAGGGGGCCGTCGCCGACGTCGTTCGTCGCGTCGTCCGGCTGCGTCTGGCGCACCGGTGCGCAGCCCGAGCCGCAGCCGCCGAAGCGGGCCGTGTTGACCGGGTGGAACTCGGTGGCGGGCACGCCCTTGAGCGCGGCCAGCATGGTGTCTTTCCAGATCGGCCCGGGAATCGTGGCGCCGAAGACGTTGCCGTAGTACTTGCCGCCGATGGTGACGCCGTTCAGCTTGTGGTCCTGCGCGCCGCGCGGGTCGCCGATGCTGACCGCGCCCGCGAGGTCGGGGGTGAATCCGGCGAACCAGGCGGTGGCCTGGTTGTCCGTGGTGCCCGTCTTGCCGGCGGCGGGCCGGCCGATGCCGCCCACACCCGACATCGTGCCCTTGGTGAACACGCCCGACAGGATGTTCGCCGCCGCGTCGGCGACCTCGGGGTCGAGCGCCTTCTTGCAGTCCGGCTTGTAGGTGGTGACCTTGCCGTTGCGGTCGGTGATCTTGGTGATCGCCATCGGCTCGCAGAACTTGCCGCGCGCGCCCAGCGTGGCGTACGCGTTGGCCACCGTCACCGGGTCCATCTCGTTGGTGCCCAGCGTGAACGTCTCGAACTCGAGCAGGTCCAGCCCGTCGGAGCGGTGGATGCCCAGCGACTTGGCGGTCTGGACCGTCTCACACAGGCCGACCTTCTGCTCCAGCATCACGAAGAAGGTGTTGACCGACTGCCATGTGCCGGTGGCCAGCGTCTTGAAGCCGCCGCCGCCCTCGTCGTTGGTGACGGTGTGGCCGGGGTCGCCGATGCTCTCGCCCTTGCAGTTCTTGAACGAGGAGTAGTACGGCGCGGTGTAGCCGCTGCCCACGGTGAACCCGTCGTTGATCTTCCAACCCTTCTTCAGGGCCGTGACCAGCGTGAACGTCTTGAACGTGGAGCCTGCCTGGAAGCCGGTGCCGCCGCCGTGCTTCGCGTCGGCGACGACGTTGTACGACATCTCCTTCTTGCGCTTGTTGTTGCCGTACTTGCGGCTGGCCGCCATCGCCTTGATCTCGCCGGTGCCCGGCTGCACCAGGGCCTCGGCGGCGACCGGGTTGTCCTTGGCGAAGACGTACTTCTTGATCGCCCGCTCGGCGGCCCGCTGCATCTTCGGGTCGATCGTGGTCTGGATGGTCAGGCCGCCCCGGTTGAGGAACTGCGAGCGCGCCTTGGCCGTCTTGCCGAACGCCTTGTTGTTGAGCACCTCGTTGCGCACGTACATGCAGAAGTACGGGTACTGGCTCGCGCCGCAACCGCCGGGCAGCGGGGTGCCCTTGTAGCCGAGCGGCTTGGACTTGGCCTCCTCGGCCTCCTCGGGCGTGATCTTCTTCAGCTCGGCCATCCGGTCGAGCACCACGTTGCGCCGGTTGAGCAGCCGCTTGCGCTGGGCCTTGCCGAGGTTGGGGTCGGTCGCGTTGGGGTCCTGCACGGCGCCCGCCAGGGTCGCCGCCTGCACGAGGTTGAGCTGGGACGCCTTGACGCCGAAGAAGCGCTTGGCGGCGGCCTCGACGCCGTTGGCGTGGGCCCCGAAGTAGGCGATGTTGAGGTACTTCTCCAGGATCTCGTCCTTGGTGTACTTCTCCTCCACCGCCATCGCGTAGCGCAGCTCCTTGAGCTTGCGCGCGTAGCTGGCCTCCAGGGCGGCGTTGCGCTCCTTGTCGGTGGTGGCCGAGTTGAGCAGCACCTGCTTGACGTACTGCTGGGTGATGGAGGAGCCGCCCTGCGCGATGCCGCCCGAGGCGAAGTTCTTGGCCAGGGCGCGCATGGTGCCCTCGATGTCGATGGCGCCGTGCTCGTAGAAGCGGAAGTCCTCGATGGAGATGATGGCCGTCTTCATGATCGGCGCGACCTGGTCGAGCGTGACCGACTCGCGGTACTGCTCGTAGAACTGCGCGATCGGGTTGCCCTTGGCGTCGACGACGGTGGTCTTCTCCGCGAGCGGGGGCTCTTTGAGCTCTTCGGGTTTGATCCCGAGGTCCTCGGATGCCGAGACGAATATCGCTCCGGTGCCGCCGACCGCGGGCAACGCGACCGCGGCGGCCAGAACGCCGGCCGCTGCAGCGGCCGCCGTCAGGCGCGCGACACTCGACAAACGGGAACCCATGGTGGTAATCCCCTCCCCCTCGTGGCAATAGGGTGCATCCTAAACCCGGGCATGACATGCTCCGCGTAAAACCTTGGACGTCCCTTGACCCCGGAAAGTTGATCCACATCGGCGTTTTTTGCCGGGATCCTGGGTATAACCGATGTTTGCCCAGCTTGAGGCCGCTGCGGTTCCAGTGATCTTCTGTGGCGGCTGTGATTCCGTCCAGCCCCGGGCAAAGAAGCGTGTCGGCCGCCGTGTCCCCGTACGCCGATCTGGCAACGTCTACCAGGCCATTTCTTCCCGCGCCTTGGTGGAGGGGCTTCATGCGTCACGTCGGGGAAGGCGAGCACGTCGATCGGCTGCTCGCCGCCGCCAGGACCTGCTGGGGGGAGCGCCCCGGCGGAGACGGGTACGTCGCGGTGGAGGCGTACGACGAGGACCTGCGGGCTGTGGCCAGGACGCTGCTGGTGGGGCGGGCGCTCTGCGGCCTGCTGGGGACGCGGCTCGTCGCGCGCACCCGGCCGTCGTGGGCCCGGCTCGCGGTGGCCTTCGGCGCCGCAGACACGCCGCCCGACCAGCCGCCCGCGGCCGTGGTCACCACGGTGGCCGACCGGTCGGTGCCGAGGGAGATCCCCGTCCTGCACGTGCACGGCACGGGCTCGCTCCAGGCGTACGCGCTCTTCCCCGACCAGGGGGCATGCTCGATCGACGAGGAGCTGCCCGCCAGGGTCGGCGCGTTCTTCGAGCGGCACGTCTGGCCCCGCCGCGAGGCGATCAGGCCGGGCGCCGAGCGGGTGACCAGGCGGGCGCGGCGCGGCTACCAGGTCCGCACGGAGACCGAGCGCCGCCAGCTCCGCCACTACGGCTGCGCCAGGCTCGGCCTCGACCCCGACCGCCCCACGATCGCCGTGCACGCCCACGCGCCCGGCCGCGACGACCGCATGTTCGCCGCGATCACCCAGTACGCCGCCTCCGACGAGTCCGCGAACTGGCTCTTCCACGACCCCGTCACCTGGCACGCCCGCACCCGGCGGGTGGACGGCAAGCTCTCGGCGAACCTGCTGTGGAGCATGACCGACGCCGCCGTCACGTTCGGCGACAGCGACCTGCCCGCGTTCGGCATCCCCGTCATCCAGGCCGGCTGGTCGGCGGGCCGCGCGTGCGGCGCCGTGCACGCGCCGGCCACCCCGTCGGAGCTGCGGGCGCTGCTGGGCGAGGCCATCGCCAGGCACGCGAAGGGCGAGAGCATCCTCGGGCCGGAGCAGCGCGAGCGCGCCCGCCTCTGGCTCTGGCTGCGCCGCTGCGGCGCCGACGTGCCGAGCCAGCTCCTGCCCCACTGGGAGCAGGGCGACGACTACGCGCGGGTGCTCGCCGTCAACCTGCGGCACGTCGAGCCGGACGGCGACCCGCTGTTCAGCGCCGTCGCCCGGCTGTGGGAGCGGCGCGACCCCGTGCTCACCCGCTTCGACTTCCACGATCAGGACATCACGTGCACCCCCTGGAGGAACACCCGATGAGCAGCTCAGGATCAGTCACCGACGTGGACCCGGTGATCCTTCCCGCCATCCCGCCTGTGCATCTGAGCAGCGGCAAGGTGGCCCCGCTGCAGGTCACCGACCGGCTGCGCAGGGGCAGCCAGATCGTGGGCAGGTTCGAGACGTCGGGGCTGGCCGGGTTCAAGGTCTCGGCGCAGGGGCGGCCGCTGCGGGTGCAGGTGTCGCTGTCGGCCGACGAGCGGTCGGTGAGCGGCTGGCACGAGGGGCGGGCCGAGCCGCTGGGGCCCGTGCCGCGCTTCCTCCAGGTCAGGTCCCAGGGCCGGCTGCGGCAGTGCGTGCTGCTGCGCGGCCGCAGGGCGCACGCCAGGGTGGCCTTCGACCTGACGCCGGAGGAGATCCCCGACGACGGGCTCATCTGCGTCGAGGTCCTCGACATCACCGAGGGCGACGGCATCAGCGAGGAGGTCCGCGAGGCCGTCTCCGGGCGGATCGCGTCCGACGGGGTGGCCGGGGTGCGCCTGGACAAGGTCGTCTTCGAGGAGCCGCCGCCCGTTGACTACGACCCCGACACGCTCGACGGGTCGCGCTGCGAGCTCTACTCGCTGATCAGCGCGGGCGGGCTGGCGAACGTCAACCGGCAGGGTGCGCGGGTGCTGCGCTCGGGGATGTTCGTGGTCAACCCCGTGCTCAAGGACCGGTTCGGTTCCAGCGGGGACATCACGCTGCGGCTCGGCACGCGGGCCGAGGCGGTCAGCATGATCCCCGCGACGTGGAAGCGGGTCAACAGCGAGCTGCGCTGGCTGCGGCACGCCACCAGGAAGCTGCTGCACTCGGCCGCGCCGCCGGTCGAGCGGGTGCTCAGCGTCAGGAACGGCTCCCTGGGCGAGCCCGCGCAGAGCGTGCAGGGGAACGTGACCGAGCTGGTGGTGCCGAGCCCGTCCACCTCGCCGCTGCTCGTCATGCTGGGGCCGTGCCCCGACTGCGTGGCGACGCTGGAGTCCGGTACGCAGTCGGTCTGACCCGCCCCAGGTCGCATGCCGGATCCGCCCAGTTTTAGCGGCTTATATCGTGATCACCTGTGAAAACGCCGCTCAGCGGGCAGTGTTCTTCTGTGGGAACGAGCGGATTGCGGATCGAGACGACCCGGCACCTGCACTGCACGGTCGTCCGGGCCGGCGGAGTGCTCGACCACTCCGGCCGCGTGCGCTTCAGCTCCTGCATCGACCTCGTCTGGAACTGGTCGGTCGGCCCCGTCCTCGTGTTCGACCTGGCCGACCTGGACTTCTACGACGCCTCGATCATCGGGGTGCTCGGCATGGCGCTGCAGCGGATGGAGGAGGAGGGCGGCAGCGGCCGGATCATCCTGGTCCGGCCGTCGGCGCATCTGCTGACCGTGCTGCGGCAGACCGACCTGCTGTCACACGTGGAGCTGCGCGACAGCGTCGCCGAGACGGTCACCGAGCTGACCCTGCACCCCTCGGAGCCCGAGGAACAACACCCCGGCGCCGCCCGCCGCGCCACGGGCTGACCGCCTCAGAGCCCGTACGTCTCCAGCAGCCGCAGCCAGATCTCGCTCACCGTCGGGAAGGACGGGACCGCGTGCCAGAGGCGGTCGAGCGGCACCTCGGCCGTCACCGCGATCGTGGCCGCGTGGAGCAGCTCCGCCGCGCCTGGCCCGGCGAAGGTGACGCCCAGCAGGACCTTCCTGTCCTCGTCCACGACGGCCTTGGCCTTGCCGCGATAGCCGTCGCCCAGCAGGTAGGCCCCCGTGACGGCGCCCATGTCGTACTCGACCGCCCGCACCTGGAAGCCCTCGTGGCGGGCCTGCTCCTCCGTGCGGCCGACCGCGCAGACCTGCGGGTCGGTGAAGACGACCTGGGGCGAGCCGTAGGAGCCGGCCAGGTCGCGCATCGCGGGCAGCTCGTCGCCGCGCGCCCTGGCGGCGATCACGTCACCGCAGATCCGCGCCTGGTACTTGCCCATGTGCGTGAGCAGTGCCCGCCCGTTGACGTCGCCCACGGCGTAGAGCCAGCCGTCGGCCACGCCGGTGGCCCGCATGCTGTCGTCGACCTCGACGGGGGCGTCGTCGGGCAGGCCGATCGTGTCGAGCCCGAGCCCCCGGGTGGCGACGTCGCGGCCGGTGGCCACCAGCACCTCGTCGGCCTCCAGCGGCGGGCCGTCGCCGAGGTGCACGGTGACCTTGCCGCCCGGCTCGGGCCGCTCGACCCGCTCCATCTGCGCGTGGAAGCGCACGTCGATGCCGGCCTCGGCGAACGACTCCGCGACCAGCTCGCCGGCGAACGGCTCCATGCGGCCGAGCAGGCGCCCCCCGCGTACCACCACGGTCGTCTGCCGGGCGCCCAGCCCGTGCATGGCCTGCGCCATCTCGCAGGCGACCACGCCGCCGCCCAGCACGACCAGCCGCTCGGGGACCGAGGACGCCGCCGTCACCTCGTGGCTCGTCCACGGGTTCGCCTCGGCCAGGCCGGGCACGGGCGGCACGGCGGCGGTGCTGCCGGTGGCGAGCACGACGGCCTGGCGGGCGGTCAGCACGCGCTCATCGCCGTCCTCGGTGGTGACCCGCACCCGCTTGGGGCCGTCGAGCCGCCCGCGCCCGCGGAAGAACTCGATCGGCACGCCCTCGATCCAACGCACCTGCCCGCCGTCGTCGTAGCCGGAGACCGCCTCGTCGCGCCTGGCCAGCACCCTGGCGACGTCGATCTCGCCCAGCGTGAGCCCCGGCACCCTGGCGACCTCGGCGGCCAGATCGACCGGCCGCAGCAGGGCCTTGCTGGGGACGCACGCCCAATAGGAGCATTCGCCGCCGGCCAGCCGTTCCTCGACGATCGCGGCGGTCAGCCCGCCGCGCACCGCGCGGTCCGCCACGTTCTCGCCGGCGGGTCCGGCGCCGATCACGATCACATCGAACTCGTCAGCCACCGCTGCCTCCCCAAGCACTCGCTCGGCCTATGAGGAGATGTTTTCATGTCGCGGCTGTCAGCGGGCGTGGCGGGGGGTGGGCTGGATGCGGCGGAGGCTGGGAAGGTGGCGGCGGGCGGGCGTGAGGAGGCGGTAGGCGGCCACGTGGGCGGCGGCCAGCGCGTCTGCCATCGTGGCGTGCACCGGCATGCCGGCCTGCTCGCCCATCAGCGCGATGAGGCGGCGCAGCGGCGGGCGGGCCTCGGCGACGGCCAGGTGCCCGCCCTTGGCCCGCAGCGCGCGGTGGGTGAGCGTGAGCCGTTCGAGGCCGTTGAGGTCGCAGAACCACAGGTCGGCCGCCGCGACCAGGACGTGCATGAGCGGTGATCGGGGGACGGGGTCGAGGACCGAGGACAGCACGGGCCTGGTCGTGTGGTCGAGCTCGCCGGTCAGGGAGACCACCAAGGTGTGGCCGTCCACGGGGACGAGACGGACGGAAAGCTGCATCATTGCGAGCCCCCTCTCATGTCCGGGGCGCGTCAGCGCACCCCATCCTCCTCCTGCCGCGCGCGATCGGATAGGTCCTAAAGCACGTTCTGAAGGGGGTTCGGCAGGCTCGTCCAGTGATCGCCGGTGCCTCTCACCCGCGTGAGCAGGTGAGCTTTGGCCGGGAGCCGTTCGGCGAACAGGGCGGCCCGGTCGGCGGCCGGCAGCACGTCGGCGGCGTCGCGGGCGGCGGCGGCCACGACGTGCCACAGCTCGCCCTCCACGGCCCTGTCGCCCCGGCCGGCGGCGGAGATCAGGCTGCCGAACGTGGTCGCGGCCAGCGAGCCGAGCAGCTTGGCGTGCAGGACGGCCGGGTCGTCGGTGAGCAGCCGCGCGCTGACCGGCGGGGTCTCGATGCCGTGGCGGGCGAGCCTCTCCGGGCTGATCCGCACGTCGGCCAGGTCGCGGTAGATCAGCCGGTACGGCCGCCCGTCGCCGTCCAGGACCACCAGCAGGTTCTGGCCGTGCGCCTCCAGCGCGATCCCGTGGGCCAGCATCCCCAGCGCGCCCTCCCAGAGCAGCCGCGCGAGCGCCCCCAGCCAGGTGGCCGTTGCCTGGGCGGGGAGGGCGGCGAGGGGAAGGACAGGGCCCGGTTCTGGGGTGGGGTCGCGGAGCATGACCGACACGTCCGCGCTGGGCCGCCCGTCGACCGGCCCAGCGGCCCCGGCCAGGTAGCGGGCGATGCGCAGCCCGCCGCCCTGCCCGGCCACCGTGGTGAGCAAGGCGGACAGGGGGACGCAGTCGCGTACGGAGCCGGGGGAGATGTCCCTGACCCCCGAGGTCATGCGGGTGGTGAAGGCCGTCTTGAGATGGGGGCCGCCGTCGAGCGGGGCGAGCGTCCGTACGGACATGAGAGGCCGCGCGGGCAGCGCTCCCGTCGCATGGGGACGGAACCCCAGTCCGGCGAGCACGTGGCGGGTCTGCCACGGGTGCACGGGCAGCAGCAGCCGGTCGCCGTCCACGAAGGGCCATGGCCCGGTGACCAGGCAGTCGCGGGCGGGCAGGGCCAGCAGGTCGAGGTGGACGGTGGGGCGGTGCTCCGGCATGTACGCCAGCTGCTCGGCCACCGACACCCCTGGCCGGTTGCGGCACCCCGGATGGTAGGGATGCCCGTCGATCACGCTCTGCTCGTGCTCCTCGGCCGTCTTCGGGGCCTCCTTCGACGCGCCGGCGCGGGAGAGCGCGAGGGAGGCGACGCTGTTGTCCAGGTCCTCGACCAGGGCGGCGGTGCCCGGCAGGGCGAGCGCTTCGAGCAGCGCGGCCGGGTGGGTGCAGGGTTTTCCGTCCAGCAGCAGCTCGGGCTCGTCCCGGACGTCGTACGGCCGCCGCTCCGGCCCTATGAGCCGGCGTCCGTCGGCGAGCATCACCCACCCGGGTCCGGCCGCTCTCAGGCCGGGCAGCGGCTCGTACAGCAGTCCCCGCCACAGCCGCCCCATGACGGCGGCCCGCGCGCCCGGCAGCTCGGCGGCGTACCGGCCCGACAGCTCGGGCCGTACGCGCGCCAGCTCCCCGGCGAACGCGGCCTCCACCGGCCTCATGATCTCCACCTTCCGCGTCCCCATTCCCGCTGGCTACCCTGTGGGCACCAACGGGGACAAAAGGGTAGGAGTACGGTCGCCATGGCAGCCACCGACGACGTACTCCCACCCACCGGCCCGCCATCCGACGGGGCCGGCGAAGCCTCCGCACTCGCGACGACGGCCCTGCTCAACTGCCTGATCAGGGAAGTGGCCCAGCCCGCACAGCCCGCGCAGGTCTATCGGTTGCCTGCCACCGGGCAGCTGTTGCGCGTGGCGGGTGGTCGGCGGCCGGGTGCGCCGCTGTTGCGGGCCGCCGGCGGGTGGCGGCCCCTGACGCTGGACGAGCTGGTCGAGCTGACCGCAGCCGAGCTGCGGGCGGGCACCGGGGTGGGCAACGACGTGGTGCCGGCCGAGATCCTGCACAGCCGCGACGTCGCCGCCGCCCTGCTCGCCGCCAGGCGGGACGCGCCATTGCCCGCCGACCTCTACCTGCGCTCCGAGCAGGCGCTGATGGCGGGGCACCCCTACCATCCCGCCCCTAAGGCCAGGGGCGGGATGGGGCCTGAGTCGTGGCTGCCGTACTCGCCGGAGGTGCGGGCGAGCTTTCCGCTGACGTTGCTGGACGTGCCGGACGGGAGGCTGATCGAAGAAGGGGACGTAAGCGCGCTCGACCGGCTCGGCGGGCCGCTGCCCGCTCATCCCTGGCAGGTCGAGCTGCTCGGCGGGCTGCCGGACCTGCGCAGGCTGGGACACACGCAGGGCATGGCGGTGGCGACGGCCTCCATCCGCACCGTCTACCTGCCGGACGCGGACCTGTTCCTCAAGTTCAGCCTGGACGTGCGGATCACCAACGACGTGCGCCGCCTGTGGCTGCACGACCTGCGCCACCTCCCCGTCGTGGCGGCCCTGCTGGAGACGGTCTTCGACGACCTGCCCGGCCCGTCGCTGCTCCGGGATCGGGGTCACCGCAGCGCCGAGCGGGACGGCGACGGCGGCGAGGCGCTGGCGGTGATCGTCAGGGACGGGCTGGGCGAGCACGTACGCCCGGGGCTGACCCCGCTGCTGGCGGCCGGGATCGCGGAAGGTTTCCCCGGTAACCCGCTGGACGGCCTGGACGAGGACGCGGCCCTGGTGTGGTGGCAGCGCTACCTGGAGCACGTGGTGCCGCCGGTGCTGCACGCGTACCTGCGGCATGGGGTGGTCCTCGAATGCCACCTGCAGAACGTGCTGGTCGCGGTGGACGCGGCCGGGCTGCCCGCGCAGGCGCTGTTCCGCGACTACGAGGGCGTCAAGCTGGTCGCCGAGCGGCACGCGGCGGGGCCGCTGCTGGGCGCCGTACGGGCGTGGGAGCGGCTGGTCTACTGCCTGGTCACCAACAACCTGTGCGAGATCGCGGGCGCGCTGACCGAGCGGCATCCGGGGCTGCGGGCGGAGCTGTGGGCGCGGGCCAGGGCGGTCTTCGCGGCGGCGGGCAAGGAGTACGGCGATCCCCGGGAGCTGCGCGAGCTGCTGGCCGCCGCGTCCGTGCCGGCCAAGGCCAACCTGCTGCTGCGCTGGCTGGACGCCGACGGCGCGGCCATGCGCTGGGTGCCCGTCCCCAATCCGTTGAGACTCTTTACGGCATAAGCTATTGTCTCCTCATTAACTCTTTATGGCGTAACGAATCAGGGGAGGGCGCCATGGCCGAGGCGACGATGCACGACGGCGAGACGATCGAGGTGGAGGTGCACGGGTCGGGTCCCGCCGTGCTGCTGCCGGTCGATCCACAGCCTGTGGAGGGCGAGCGGGCCGAGGAGATGCGCAAGTGGGGCATGGACCCGGCGCTCGGCCGCACCTTCGTCGAGGGGCTGTCGGACGCCTTCCAGGTGGTGGTCTTCGACTACCAGGGGCACGTGATGGACCACCCCAAACCCGGCACCCTCACCCCCGAGAACGTCGCCCGCGACCTCCTGGCCGTGGCCGACGCCGCGGGGGCCGAGCGGTTCGCCTACTACGGGTACTCGTGGCTGGCGCTCAGCGGGCTCCAGCTCGCCCTCCGCACCGACCGCCTCTCCGCGCTGGTCATGGGCGGGTTCCCGCCGTACGCGGGGCCGTACGCGGAGATGCTCAAGGTGACGATGGCGACGTACGAGATGGCCGTCGACCCGCCCGCGCCCGAGCAGAGCGACGACCCCTGGTCGTCGGCGGACGGGCTGCCGAGCGAGGAGCAGGCCAGGCAGTTCGTCACCCTCTACGAGGGGCTGCAGGGCTTCGACGACACGAAGGCCGGGCTGACCTGTCCGCGCCTGTGCTTCGCGGGATCCGAGGACGAGATCCGCTACGAGGAGAAGTGGGGCGGCGTGACCGTGGACCTGCGCGGCCCGCTCGTCCGGCACCGCGCCGAGCTGGTGGAGCGGGGCTGGGACGTCGAGGTGCTCGACGGGCTCGATCACATGAGCGCGATGCAGCCGGTCAACGTGCTGCCGGTCCTGCGTCCGTGGCTGTCCAAGGCGCTGGGATGAGTCAGGGCAGCAGGCGCAGGCGGCCGATGATGGCGGTGGTGGAGCGGTCGGGCAGGTAGTCGAGCACCCGCACCTCGCCGCCCAGCGCCCGCACCAGCGGCGCCTCGGGCAGCATCTCGGCGGTGTAGTCGCCGCCCTTCACGTACAGCTCCGGGCGGATCATCCGCAGCAGCCGCTCCGGGGTGTCCTCGTCGAACTCGGTCACGTAGTCCACGAAGGTGAGCGCGGCCAGCACCGACATGCGGTCCTCGCACGGGTTGACCGGACGGCCGGGGCCCTTGAGCCTGGCCACGCCGGCGTCGCCGTTCACCGCCACCACCAGCACGTCGCCGAGCCGGCTCGCCTGCTCCAGGTACGTCACGTGCCCCCGGTGCAGCACGTCGAAGCAGCCGTTGGTGAACACCACCCGCTCGCCCCTGCGCCGGTGCTCGTCCAGGAGCCCGGCCAGCTGCTCGGCGGCCTGCACGGTGCCCTCCTGGCCCTCCTGGCGGCGCAGGGCGCGCTGGAGCTCGTACCGGGTGCAGACGGCGGTGCCCTGGCGGCGGACGACCACGCCGGCCGCCGCCTGCCCGGCCCGCGCCGCCTCCTCGGAGGCCGCGCCGCCGGCCAGCCAGAGTGCGAACGCGGCGGTGTACGTGTCGCCCGCGCCCGTCGCCATGTGCTGCGGCGCGGGCTGGGCGTAGGTCCGGTACGGCGGCTGCCCCGGGCGGTGCAGCAGCGTGCCCTCGCCGTCGAGGGTGGTGACGACCATGCGCGCGCCGGTCAGCTCCAGGAGCTGTTCGGACCTGGCCATCAGGTACGCGGGCCGGTCGCCGGTCTCGTCCTCGTCGTCGAGCAGGCGGACGACCTCGGCGAAGTTCGGCAGCACCGCGTACGGGCCGCACTCGCGCCAAGGGGCGACCGCGTGCGCGTCCACGACCAGCAGCGGCAGTCCCGCCAGGGCCTTGCGGACCGCCGGCGTGCAGACCCCGCCCCCGTAGTCGCAGGCCACGACCACGTCGGCTCCGGCCAGGGCGTCGGTCAGCCGGCTGAGCAGCTCGCGCTCGGCGTCCTCGGGGAGTTCGCCGTGGTCCTCCTCGTCGTAGCGGGCGGTGAGCTGGCCGCTGGTGATCAGCCGCCGCTTGTGCGCCGTCCGCCGGCCGGGCACGGTCACGAGATCGACGCCCACGCCGAGCAGGCGCAGCGACTCGACGAGCGTCGCGCCGCACTCGTCGTCGCCCACCACGCCGACGAGCCGGACGCGGGCGCCGAGCGCCACCAGGTTGGCGGCGGTGTTGGCGGCGCCGCCGGGGGCGTCCTCGGTGGTCTCCAGGCTCATCACGGGCACCGGCGCCTCCGGGGCGAGACGCTTGGCAGAGCCATGGAGCCACGAGTCGAGCATGACGTCGCCGACGACCACGGCGCTGGGGATCTTGTCTGTGCCCATGAGGGGGAGGTACCAGTAAAAGCCCTGCTCAAACCCGGCATACCGGAAGTTAGGCGCGATAGGGGGCGGGTAGCCAGGCGGCTATGCACGGCCCTGGAGACCTCGATGTGCTCGTACCGACCAAGGACCGCCCGGCTTCGCTGGCGGTGACGCTGGCCGGGCTCGCGGCGCAGGACGCGCGCGGGTTCCGGGTCGTGATCTCCGACCAGTCGTCCGTGCCCGTGACCGGGGACCCGCTGGTGGCGAGCGCCGTACGGATCCTGGAGCACCGCGGCCATCCCGTCTCGCTGCTGCGTCACGTGCCCGCGCGCGGGCTCGCCGAGCAGCGGCAGTTCCTGCTGGAGCAGACGGAGCGGCGGTGGTGCCTCTACCTGGACGACGACGTGTGGCTCGAGCCGGGTGCGGTCTCCGTGCTGGTGTCCGCTCTCGGGGAGCTGGGGTGCGGGTTCGTCGGGTACGGGCTGCACGGGCTCTCCTACCGGCACGATCGGCGGCCCCACGAGCTGGCGCCGTACGAGGAGTGGGCCCGGCAGGTGTGGCCCGAGCGGGTGCGCAGGGACAGCCCCGCCTGGCGGCGGCACACCCTGCACAACGCGGCCAACCCGCTGCACCTGGCCGAGAAGGTGGGGATCAGGGCGGCGTGGCGGGCGTACAAGGTGGCCTGGATCGGCGGGTGCGTGCTCTACGACCGGGCCCTGGTGGAGGGGTGCGGCGGGTTCGAGTTCTGGCGGTCGGTGCCGGTCGCGCACGCCGATGAGGACGTCGTGGCGCAGCTGCGCGTCATGGAACGGCACGGCGGCGCCGGGCTGCTGCCCAGCCGCGCCTACCACCTGGAGCTGCCGACCACCGTCGTGGACCGCGCCGCCGAGTGCTACGACTACGTGATGGAGCCGTCATGACCATGATCGGCGCCGGTCGGGTGCATGAGGCCGGCACAGAACCGGCCGCCGGGCGAGGCCCTGCGGCGCGCTCGGAAGCGGGCGGCGGGCTGGTGGCGGATGTGCGGCGGATCGCGGTGCTCCGGGCGAACGCGCTCGGCGACTACCTCATGGCCGTCCCGGCGCTGGACGCGCTCAAGCGCGCCTATCCCGGTGCGCATCTGACCCTGCTCGCCACGCCGTGGCATGCCGCGTTCCTCACCGGGCGTCCAGGGCCCGTGGACGACGTGGTGGCGCTGCCGCCCATCACGGGCGTCTCCACGTACGAGAGCGGGCGCAGCGCCCCCGACGTGCTCTACGACGAGCTGCGGGAGCGGCGCTTCGACCTGGCGGTGCAGATCCACGGCGGCGGGCGCTACTCCAACCCGTTCGTGCGCCGGCTGGGCGCCCGGGTGACCGCAGGGCTGCGCGCGCCGGGCGCGGAGAGCCTGGACCGGTGGCTGCCGTACATCCACTACCACCACGACACCCTGCGCTTCCTCCAGGTCGCGGCGCTGGTCGGCGGGGTGGGCGGCGGGCTGGAGCCGCGCGTCGAGGTCACCGACGGCGACCGGGCCGAGCTGGCCCGCGTGCTCGGCAGGACGCCGCAGGGGCTGGTCGCCGTGCATCCCGGCGCCACCGACCCGCGCAGGCGCTGGCCGGTCGAGCGCTTCGCCGAGGCCGCCGACCGTACCGGAAGACCGGTGGTCGTGACCGGCACCCGTGCGGAGGAGGACCTGGTCACGGGCGTCGTCGCGGCGATGCGGCGGCCCGCGATCCCCGTCGTCGGCACCCTCGGGCTGGGCGGCCTCGCCGCGCTCTACGAGCGCTGCGACCTGCTCATCGCGAACGACACCGGCCCGCGCCACCTGGCCGCGGCCGTCGGCACCCCCACGGTCGCCGTCTACTGGTGCGGCAACCTCATCAACGCGGGCCCGCTCAGCAGGGCCGCGCACCGGCCGCTGATCTCGTGGACCACGTCCTGCCCGGCCTGCGGCGCGGACGGCGTGGACCCGGCGGCCGAGCGCTGCCCGCACGTGGAGTCCTGGGTGCGCGACGTCACGGTGGACATGGTGGCGGAGCAGGCGGACGACCTGCTCCACGGAACTCCGGGGGAGAGCTGATGACGGAACACGCGGTGCTCGACGAGCTGCGCCAGGCCATCGACGAGGCCTTTCAGGGGCGTGAGCGGGTGGCGATGAGAGACGTGTACGCGCAGGCGTCCCGGCACGTCAGCCTGCCCGCCGACCTGCTCGGGCACCTCAATGAGCTGCCCGAGGGCGCCTACGACAGGCAGGAGCTGACCGAGGCCATCAACGCGGTCATCACCCGCAGGGGCGAGCAGGACACGCTCGGCCTGCTGGAGGTGCCGGGAGACGACGCGTCGCTCGAATACCTCAATCCCACGCCGACCCGCCCCGAAGGCGAAGATCGCTAGGCGGGCGGGAGCAGGGCGGGGGACGCGTCCAGCAGCTGGAATCCGTTGTCCCGCTGCCGGACCCGTCCGCCGGTGGGATGCGTGAAGTGGGTGCCCAGCAGCAGATCGTCGGTGCCGGCCAGCTCGGTCAGCAGGAGGCGGCGGGTGGTCCGTGCCTCGGCGGGATCGACGTCGCCGACGCTTCCCATGTCCGGGTACGCCAGTTGCACGGGATGATGCAGGCTGTCGCCGCTGATCAGTGCGTTGCGGCCGGTGCCGGTCAGTTTCACCGACAGGTGGCCGGGCGTGTGGCCGCGGGTCGGCACCAGGCGGACGCCGTCGGCCACGTCGAGGCCCGAGGCGGGGATGTCGAGCAGGTCGTACAGGTCGTGGTCGCGGATGGGACGCAGCGAGTCGCGGTGCACCTGGGCGACGTCCTCGTCGGTTTCCGCGACGGCGGTCCAGTGGTCCCATTCCCTGCGGTCGGCGAGGTAGCGGGCGTTCGGGAAGGTCGGCGTCCAGCGTCCGTCTGCCAGGTGGGTGTTCCAGCCGACGTGGTCGACGTGCATGTGCGTGGTGATCACCAGGTCGACGGCGTCCGGGGCGAAGCCCGCGGCGGTCAGCCGGTGCAGCAGCGGGGTCCGCAGGTGGTCGGCGTCGGGAATCTGCCGGGGCTTGTCGTTGCCGATACCGGTGTCGACCAGGATGCGCTTGCCGTTCGCCTCGATGGCGAAGAGGTGGACGTGCATCGCGACGGCGGTGAAGCCGGGGTGGAGCAAGGGGTGGTGCAGGTGCTCCGGGGTGGCGTCGGGCAGCAGCCATTGACTGGTCGCCGGTGACATGTCGATCTCGTCGACTCGGCGCACCACGATGCCTCCGAGGTCCCAGCCGAGAAAGGCCGGGGATACACGACTTGCTACCACTTTGAATCCATTCGTCGGGTTTCGGTGGGTCGACTCTAGGGCTGCGGCTCACCTTTCGTAAGTACGTACCTTTTTGTAAGCTCATGGCATGACGGTGAGTGAGCAGTTCGAGCTTCCGGCGGACTCCTTCGACAAGGACTGTCCGACCCGGCCGGTCATGGCCGAGGTGACCGGCCGGTGGGGTGCGCTGATCATCGCCGCGCTGGTTCCCGGGCCCATGCGCTTCTCCGCTCTTCACCGGCACGTCGGCGGCATCAGCCAGAAGATGCTGTCGCAGCACCTCAAGTCGATGGTGCGCTACGGGCTGGCCGAACGCCTGGTGGAGCCGACCGTCCCGCCGCAGGTCAGCTACCGCCTGACGCCACTCGGGCGGAGCCTGGCGCGGCAGCTGTGCGCGCTGCTGAGCTGGTTCAGCGACAACACCCCGGCGCTGCAGGCCGCCCAGCATCGCTACGATTTTCGATAGGTCGCATAGCTGGGCGGCCCCGCGGCGTCTGCAAGGGTGATTGTCGATCCCCTTGGAGGTGACCGTGGACGCCGCGGACGAACACCTGTTCCGCGAGTTCGTCGCCGCGCGATCGCCTGCCCTCATGCGGCTCGGGTACCTGCTGACCGGCGGGGACCAGCACGCGGCCGAGGACCTGGTGCAGACGGCGCTGGCGAAGCTGGCGGGCAGATGGCGGCGGGTGGCGGCGCCGGAGGCGTACGTCCGGCAGATCATGTACCGGCAGCAGGTGAGCTGGTGGCGGGCGAGCGTGCGCCGGCCCGAGGTGGTGCAGGCGAGCCCGCCGGAACGTGCGGCGCGCGACGCCCACCACCAGAGCGAGCTGCGCCTCGTGCTGCGCTCGGCCCTGTCCAGGCTGACCGCCCGGCAGCGGGCTGTGCTCGTGCTGCGGTACTTCGAGGACCTGCCTGAACAGGACGTGGCGAAGATGCTGGGCTGCACCGTCGGCACCGTGCGCAGCACGGCGCACCGGTCGCTGGCGCGGCTGCGCGAGATCGCCCCCGAGCTGGCACAGGGAATGGAGGAGGCGGCCAGATGACCAGGTTGCTGCGTGACACGTTCGAGGAATGGGCGGACGAGGCCGAGGTGCCGGGCGACCTCGCCGACCGGGCGCTGCGCAGGCGCGCGCCGTGGCTGCCGATCGGGGCCGCGCTGCTGGTGGGCGCCATGATCGCGGCCGTCGCCGTGTTCGTGACCTGGCGCGCCGACCCCGTCGTGGTGCCCGCCGACGGGGTGCAGCTGCCCGCCCGTCCGTCGCCCGCGCCGACGGACGTGCGTACCGACACGGAGAACGTCCCGCCGGCCAAGCTGATCGCCGCGGGGACCATGGCCGTGTCGGCGTACTACCAGTACAGCGTCGAGCTCATCGAGAACGGTCTGAAGCGCGTCCGGTACGCCTGGTCCCTGTACGACCCGCGCACCGGCGGTTACGAGCGGACCCCGTACGCGTGGGTGGACGTCGCCCCCGGGCTCCAGGTCGCGGCCGTCGTCGAGGGCGACGTGATGGGCAAGCGGGTGGGGGTGCTCGACATGAACACCCGGCAGATGCTCGCCTGGTACGAGCTGGAGCACGACGTGGCCTCGGTCGCCTGGTCTCCGGACGGCACCAGGATCCTCGCCACCGCCTACTCCGAATACCCTGACCTGCAGGAATCCCTGGGCGAAGAGTTCGGCCCGCGCATGGCCCCCAGCCCGCGCACCGGCTACTACGTCATCGACGTGCCGGCGGGCACCACCGACTACCACGAGCTGGCGCCGCTGCCCACCATGGGCGAATCCCTCCTACCCCAACGCGCCCCGGGTGATCCCGCCGTCCGCAGGCGGCAGTTGGAGGGGAACGCCCGCCAGGACCTCGGCTGGAGCCTCGACGGCACGCTGATCTGGAGCCTGACGAACACCCACCCCGACCGCGTCTGGTACACGATCGACGGCAAGGAGGCTGAGGCACCGGCGGGGCAGCACTACGTCGGCCACTCGCGACACTCGGCGCTCTCACCGGACGGCCGCCTGCTGCTCGGTGACGACGGGCTGCCCACGAAGATCACCGATGTCAGGACCGGCGAGGTGGCCGGCCGTCAGCGGGTGCTGCAGCTGCACGCCTGGGCCGGCGACGACGAGGTCATCGCGCTCGGGTGTGCGGGCAAGTGCGAGAACGAGTTCAAGAACGGGCTGGTGCTCGTCAGCGTGGACGGCTCCAGGGCCACCCAGCTCGCCGCCAACTCCAACAGCCAGGCGGACGGCGCCTGGAGGGCAGTCCTCACGCCGCGCTGAGGGGCGGCAGCCGATGTTACCGGCAGCTCGGCGAGACGTATTTTTGACCGATCAGTCTCGATACTGCTAGCGTCACGGCCGTGGCAAGGACCAAGGAGTTCGACCCGGACGTGGCGCTGCAGCATGCGCTGGAGCTGTTCTGGGAGCGCGGCTACGAGTCCACCTCGATGGCCGACCTCGTGGAGCGGCTCGGCGTCGCGAAGGCGAGCATCTACGCGACGTTCGGCGGCAAGCGGCAGCTTTACGTCAAGGCGCTCGACCGCTACGTGCGCGGGCGCGACGTGATCGGCCCGCTCTCCCAGCCGGGGCCCGCGGTGCCCGCCATCCGGGCGCTCCTGGACTCGTACGTGGCCACCTGCCTGGCCGACGAGCTGCGGCGGGGCTGCATGGTGGTCAACTCGGCCGTCGAGTTCGCCGCCCGCGACCCGGCCGTGCTGGCGAAGGTGGCGGCGAGCTGGACGGAGCTGGAGACGGCGCTGACCGGCGCGCTCGTGCGGGCCCGCGCCCAGGGCGAGATCCCTCCGGGGAAGGACCCGCAGGCGCTGGCCGCGTTCCTCCTCGTCCTGCTGCAGGGTCTCCAGGTCCTCGCCCGAGCCGACCCCGACCCGCGCCGCCTGCGCGATGCGGTCGACCAGGCCATGATGGCCGTCCAAATATGAGAACGATTGGTATGGAATTCATGTTGCGAAGGTTCGAAGGCAAGGTCGCGCTCGTCACGGGCGCGAGCGGGGTCGTGGGACGGGCGGCGGCGCTGGCGTACGCGCGGGAGGGCGCGGCGGTCCTGGTCGCCGGCCGCGACGAGGCCCGGCTGACGGAGCTGGTGAAACTGATCGAGGAGAGCGGCGGGCAAGCGAGCTCGTATGCGGTGGACGTGACGCGCTCGACGTCGGTCGCCGCCATGGTGGACGCCGCCATAACCCGCCACGGCCGCCTCGACATCGCACTCAACGCAGCCGGCATCTTCGGCACAGTGGCCCCGCTGGCCGACTACGACGAGGACACCTGGGACGACGTGGTCGCCGTCAACCTCAAGGGCGTGTTCCTGTCGATGAAGCACGAGATCGCTCACATGCGAGCCAACGGCGGCGGCACGATCGTGAACGTCGCGTCGAACCTGGGAGCCCACTGGCGCCTGGCAGGGGCCAGCGCCTACGCCGCCTCAAAAGCCGCGGTGAGCCACCTGACGAGAACCGCCGCCCGCGACCACATCACCGACGGCATCCGCATCAACGCCCTGAGCCCCGGCCCCATCGACTCCCCCATGTCGATGCGCCCCGGCGAAACCCGCGAAGACCGCGACACCCGCATGAAGAGCTCACTCCCGATCGGCCGCGTCGCAACCCCGGACGAAATCGCCGCCGCCGCATTGTGGCTGTCGTCGGACGAGTCAAGCTTCGTGGTGGGCACCGACCACGTCATAGACGGCGGCGCCACCGCCTGACGCCATGTCCTGAGCAAGGTGCCGGAACAACTCATCGAGTGTGGCCCCACACCGGACATTGGACAACCCACCGGTCCGGGCCACGAGAACAGTCCGGTACGCGATGTACCCGCCCCCGGCACCCTCCAGAATCTCCCACCCGGGGAATCGTCTGTTCACAGCGTGGCCGCGAGATCGACCCAGACGAGACGGTGGCCGCGCTTGAGCACCTCGGTCCCGTACCTGATGCTCAGAGCGGCCACGATCCCCAGCCCCCGCCCCGACTCCTCCAGACCCCCGGTCGCGGCGGCGTAGCAGGGCGCCGCCGTCCGCGTCCCCGGATCGATCACCTGCACCCGAACGAACCGGTCCCCGAACCCGAGCCGCACCCTCACCCAAGCCCCGCCGCCTCCCACCCGGCACATGCCGCACGGCGTTGGCGACGAGCTCGGCGACGACCTGGAGGGCGTCCGCTCGCAGGGCGGGGTGACTGTCGACCAGCCAGAGCCCGATCGCCTGCCGCGCCTGCCACGAGGTCCTGTCGTTTCGACGCAGGGTCATATCCCGCCATAGGTGAACGTCTGGAATCTCCGTTGCCGTACGCATGCGATCACCGACTTTGCTGTGAATTGCCGCTGTTTCGTGCCGACAGCAGGTGAGCCCGTTGTCCGCACGCCCTTACCAGCGTGGCGCTTCACCGCTATTTTGTAATCGCGAAGTCACGGTCTGTACCCGGACGGATGGGCGTGAGAACCATGGCCGAGGGGACATACGGCGAGATCCTGCGAAAGGCCCGCGAGCGAGCAAGCCTCTCGCAGACGGCTCTGGGAGAGCTGCTCTCGTGCAGCGAAAGCCTGGTAGGGCTGATCGAACGCGGAAAACGCAGACCGACCAGGCAGTTCACGCTCACCGCGGAAGCAGTCCTCGGCCTCAACGGCGAACTCTTCGACCTCCTCCCCAACACCACGGCCATGTCCGTGCCGAAGTGGTTCAGTGAGTGGCCGAAAGTCGAAGAAAGAGCGCACACCATACGAACCTGGCAACCGCTCTTGGTGCCGGGGCTTCTTCAGACCGCCCGTTATGCGCGCGCCGTCCTCGCCGCCGCGCCGCAAGCCACCGAGCGATGGATCGAAGAGGCCGTTGAGACGAGGATGAGGCGGCAGGTCGTGTTCGACCGCGAGCAGCCGCCCCTGTACTGGGGGCTCATCGACGAATGCGCCCTCCTCCGGCCGGTGGGCGGTAAGGACGTGATGCGAGAGCAACTACAGCATCTGCTCTCGATGACTCAGCGCCTCAATATTTCGTTGCAGGTCGTCCCGCTTGATGTGGGAGCCACGGCAGGGGTGGCTGGAGGCTTTTCAATAGCTCAAGGTGATGGCATACCCGACCATGTCAGCATCAATGCCGCAGCTCAGGACGTTGTCTCGGCTCGGGAGGATATCGTGCGGCTTCTCAAGGTTAGGTATGACGCGATCCACAAATGGGCACAACCAGTACATATAAGCCAGTGTCTACTGCATGAGGTGGCGGCACGGTATGGGGATTAGTGACGAACTGCGTGCCGAGCTGTCGCAGGCTCGATGGGTGAAGTCCACGCTCTCCGGCCCGGATGGTGGGGACTGCCTCTACGCCGCCAAGCTGAACGGCGACCGGTATGCGATCCGGGATTCCGAGCAGCCGGACGTTCCGCCGATGGTGCTGCGGGGTGGGGTGTTCCGAGCCTTTGTGGGTGGTGCGAAGCTCGGGGAGTTCGACTTCTGAGTCGTGACGGCGGGGGACTGCAGCCCGGGTGAGAGGCAGGCCGGGCGCGTGACCCGGTGCGCTCAGAGTCGGCTTGAGACTTCGTCTACGCGGGCGCTCAGCGAGCTTTTCAGAATCTCGCTGAGCGTTCGATATGCATCCACTGCCGTTCGTGACGCCGAGCCGCTGAGGACCTGCTCTTCGAGGTCTCCGAGTGTGCGTCTCAGGTTGTCCGCGTGCCGGGAGTAAGGGCTGTCCATGCCGAAGAGCTCGGTCAGGATGGCGTCGTCGCCGCTGCCGAGCACGACGCGTTGGTACAGGTCCTGGTCTATGACGTACGGCCCTCGCGGATCGTTCGGGCCAGGCAGCGCTATGAGCCCATTGGGGTCGGCGTTCTGGCAGATGTACGGGCTGTGGGTCGTCACGATGAACTGGACCAGCGGGAAATGTGTCTTGAGCCAGTCGCCGATCCTCTTCTGCCAGCCGATGTGCAGGTGGTTCTCTATCTCGTCCACAAGGACGACGCCCGGGTAGAGCAGGGTGGGGGTGCCGTCGTCGTAGGTGACCCGCAGGGATCCGTACGCGAGGTGCAGTTGGCGCATGATGTCGGCGACCAGGGCGGTGATGGTGCGGTGGCCTTCGCTCATCTGCTGGAGCCGTAGGTCGTCGCCCTTGTCGTCTCTGAGCCACAGGCCGTCCGAGTTGACCCTGACGACCCTGTGGTCGTCGGGTGGTAGGCCGTCGGCGAGGATGGCCAGGGCTGCTTCGAGGAGGTCGGCGGCGCCTGGTCGTTGCTCCAAGGCGTACAGGTGTTGTTGGATGAGCCAGTTCACGCCTTCGAGGAGCGGGACGTCGTCGTCGAAGAGGCTGCGTAGGCCGGCGACTCAGTGTCGCTGGGGAGAGGCGGCGGAAGGCGCCGTAGCCGGTGAGGAAGCAGTCTTCGCCGGGGCTGAAGCGCAGGTCATTGCGTTTGATCGGCGGTACGAGCCGTCCGGGCGAGCGAAGTCGAGATCGACTTCCCGCGCGCCGGGGAAGCCGCGGACGCCGTGGACGGTCAGCTTCGAGACGTACATGCCGAGCCTCCTCCCAAGGACCGAGAGCCTACGCGAGACGGGCACGGTCGCTGGGAGGAATGCGGCCCGCGCCCGGGAGGTGAGCGGGCGCGGGCCGGGGTTATTCAGAGGGTCAGCGGCTGATGCGGACGGCGTCGGCGATGACGAGGCCGGTGCCTGAGGTCCAGCGGCTCACCCCGACCACGTTGTACGTGCCCGCGTTCAGGGAGAAGGTGCCGATGGAGCGCCAGGCTCCGCCGCCCGAGCGTTGGTCGACGTACACGGTCTGGTTGCCGCTCGACGTTGCCACGATGTACGGCGCCGAGCTGTTGTAGCCGGGGTCGGCCGGGTACCAGACCTCGACCCGGTACGTGCCGGCGCTGGGGATGGTCGCCGAGTACCAGGCCGGGTCGCTGGAGGCGACCGGGTCGGCGAAGCGGTAGTCGGTGCCGTGGCGCTGGCTGGAGTAGCTGGAGGTGCCCCAGTTCGCGCTGGCGGTGAACTGCCCGGAGGTGCTGTTGTCGACCGTGGTCGTCCAGCTCGGGGTGCCGCCGCCACCGGTCACGTAGTTCATGTACGTGGTCCAGTTCCAGTTGGAGCCGGGGTCGGTGTGGGTGGCGCCGGGCACCTCGTTGTGGCCGATGATGCCGGTCCGGTTCTTCGGGATGTTGTACTTGTCGCACAGGTAGCGCGTGAGCGCGGCCGAGGCCCGGTACATCGCGTCGGTGAACCACGAGGCGTCGTTGACGAAGCCTTCGTGCTCGATGCCGATCGAGCGGTTGTTGTAGGTGGAGTTGCCGGCGTGCCAGGCGACGTCCTTGTCGCGGACCATCTGGGTGATGGCGCCGTTGGAGGACTTGACCACGTAGTGGGCGGAGACCTGCGCGGCCGGGTTCTGGAACCAGGAGATGGTCCCGGCGTAGGAGCCCTGGGTGACGTGGATGACGACCTTGTCGATGTTGTAGCTGGTCTCGCGGTTGGAGACGCGGTAGTTGCTGGAGCTGGCGGCGACCCAGGCGGCCGGCGGGTAGTCGGCGCTGGCGATGGCGGCGGGGGTCTCGGCTTCCTGGCCTGACTTGTCGCCGGCGCGCGCGTTCAGGTCGCGGGCCTTGGCGTACTCGCCGCGGTCCGCGGTGATCTCCTGGGGCGCGACGCGGACGCCCTTGGTGTCGATGCCGAGTCCGAGCTGCTCGTAGACGGCGTCGGCGTACAGGCGGGCCAGCTCGGGGGAGGAGGCGTTGCCGTACTTGGCGACGGCCGGGTACCAGCGGCCCGGGTCCTTGCGGGCGCTGTCGTCGAGGCCGAGCGCGTCGGCGTGGGCGCGCAGGACCGCCGCGCCGCCGAGGATGTTGGCCGCGTCGTCCTTCTTGAGCTGGTCGGCGGGGATGCCGGTGAGCTTGGCGGCCTGTTCGAGCGAGTGGTTGGTCGGGTTGCTGACCAGGTGCATGACGCCGTAGCCGTTGCTGGCGCTGGGCTCGCCGCCGTGTCCGTCGAGGTGGGTCTCGGCGTAGGCGAGCGCGACCAGCAGGTCACGCGGTACGTCGTGCGTCTCGGCCGCCTTGGTGAAGGCGGCGGGCAGTGGGGGCTCGGCGGCCTGGGACCAGGCGGGCTGGCCTGCGCCGATGAGGATGAGGGTGAGGATCGCGGTGGCGAGGGCTGCTAATCGCGTGCGGGCGAGAGTCATGGGGGCTCCTCGTTCACAGACGTGACGGCAGCACGCTACGGCAATCTCCTGACAAATGTCGATAATTGACATTACTTCCGAGTTAAGTGAAACTTCTCGCCCTTCAACGGATGTGTGGGTCCTCCGATGTTTCTGAAGACCATTGCGCAATCCGTCGATTGCGCTGAAACTTTCCTTCGTGACCGCGCTTCCGCGTATCGTCCTGGCGGCGCTCACCGCCGCACTCCTCAGCCTCGTGAACCCCCTCGTCGCCGCGGCCGCGGCCTGCACCCCCGACCCCGCCACCCCGAAGCGCCAGCTCCGGGCCATGTGGATCTCCTCGGTCGCCAACATCGACTGGCCCAGCCGCACCGGGCTCAGCGTCTCCGCGCAGCAGGCCGAGTATCGCGCCTGGCTCGACCTGGCCGTCTCCAAGCGCATGAACGCCGTGATCGTGCAGGTCAGGCCGACGGCCGACGCGTTCTGGCCGTCGCCGTACGAGCCATGGTCGCAGTGGCTGACCGGCACCCAGGGCCGCGACCCCGGCTACGACCCGCTGGCCTTCATGGTCGCCGAGGCCCACGCCAGGAACCTGGAGTTCCACGCCTGGTTCAACCCGTACCGGATCGCCAACCACGACGACCCGTCCAGGCTGGTCTCCACGCACCCCGCGCGGCAGCACGCCGACTGGCGCTTCGCCTACGGCGGCAAGCTCTACTACAACCCGGGCATCCCCGAGGTCCGCGCCTTCATCGAGGACGCGATCATGGACGCCGTCAGCAAGTACGACGTGGACGGCGTGCACCTCGACGACTACTTCTACCCGTATCCGGTCAGCGGCCAGAACATCCCCGACGCCGACGCCTACGCCCGCTACGGCGGCTCGTTCGGCAACGTCGGCGACTGGCGCCGCGACAACGTCAACCGCCTCGTACGCGAGCTCGACCAGCGCATCCACGCCGCCAAGCCGCACGTGGCGTTCGGCATCAGCCCGTTCGGCATCTGGCGCAACGCGGCCACCGACCCGCTCGGCTCGCGCACGACGGGCCTGCAGTCGTACGACGCGATCTACGCCGACACCCGCACCTGGGTCAAGCAGGGCTGGGTGGACTACCTGGCGCCGCAGATCTACTGGCACATCGGCTTCCCGACGGCCGCGTACGAGGTGCTCACCGCCTGGTGGTCCGACGTGGTCAGGGGCACGGGAGTGCAGCTCGTCGTCGGCCAGGCCGCCTACCGGGCGGGCGCGTCGGGGCAGGACGCCGCCTGGCAGGACCCGGCCGAGCTGAGCGACCACCTCCTCGACAACCGCCGGCATCCCGAGATCACCGGGGACGTCTTCTTCAGCGCGAAGGACGTCAAGGCCGACAGGATCGGCGCGTTCACCAAGGTCGTCCGCGACCACTACACGAGGCCGGCGCTGGTGCCCGCGCGCGGGTCCGCCGCCGCGCCCGCCGTGCCGTCGATCACGTCGGCCACCCGCTCGGGCGGGAGCGTGCAGCTCGCCTGGACCGGCTCGGGCACCGCGTACGCGGTCTACCGGGTGGACGGGACGGCCGGCGAGTGCTCGTTCGCCGACGCGAAGAACCTGATCGGGACGACCAGGCAGAAGACGTTCACCGACCCCGCCCCGACCGCGTCGCCCACCTACCACGTGGCCGCGCTCAACCGCACCCACCAGGAGAGCGCGCCCAGCCAGGGCCGCGCGCCGGGCGGTGGCGGCGGCGGCTTCAGCGTGGTGGTGGACAACGCCGACGCCGCCTTCACGGCCGGTTCCGCGTGGGGTACCTCGACGTACTCGGGGCAGCTGCACGGCACCGACTACCGCTTCGCCGATCCTGTCGCGGCCAGCGATCCCGCGTGGTTCCGCGCCGCGATCCCGAGCGCGGGCAGCTACCGGGTCGAGGTGTGGTATCCGGCCAACACGGGTTACAACAGCGCGACGCCGTACGTGGTGGCGGCCTCGGGCGGGAACCAGACCGTCACCGTGGACCAGCGGAGCAACGGCGGAGCCTGGCGGTCGATAGGCACCTTCTCCCTCAACGCCGGCACGTACAACGTGGTCGGGGTGAGCCGCTGGACGTCCACCACCGGGTACGTCATCGCCGACGCCGTCCGCATCACTCGGGTCTGAGCGGCTACCGGATCGGGGGTGGGCAGGCACGGCGGGTGATCGTACGATGAGGCGGTGGACGGTGCCCGCCCGCGACCGATCGACGCCATCGCGGTCCTGGTCGCGGCCGGCTTGACGCTCGCGACCGGCCATACGGGTGCGGTCCTGGCGATCCTGCTGGCGGCGGCGGTCCCGGTGTTGTGGCTGCGCCGCGCTCCGCTCGCGGTGGCCTGGGTCGGCGCTGCCACGGCGGTCGCGCTGCCCGTCCTCGCGGTGCTCTTCCCCTCGGTGGTGCCGCCGCCCGCGCCCGGTGCCCCGATCTGGCCGCCCGCCGGGCCGTTCGCCGCGTACGCCGCGATGGCGTTCGCCTCCGGCGGGCGGCCGCTGGCGCGCTGGCTGCCGGTGATCGTGCTGGCGCTCGGCGTGCTGGCGCTCTCCGACCGGCTCCCGCTGGCCGGACGCACCGAGGCCGTCATCGCCCTGTCCGTCATGTACGGCCGCTACGTCCGCGTCAGGGACCGCCTCCGCGCCGAGCTGGCCGAGCGCGACCAGCGCGTCGAACGCGAGCGCCTCGCCGGCGAGCTGCACGACGTCGTCACCCACCGCGTCAGCCGCATGGTGCTCCAGGCAGGGGTCATGGCGATGAACACCGGCGACGAGCGGGCCAGGGCGGCGGCCGAGGAGATCAGGGCGGCGGGGTCGGAGGCGCTGGACGAGCTGCGCCACATGGTCGCGCTGTTACGGCGCGGCACCGGCGAGGGCTTCGACCTCGGGCTGCCGCTGCCCGACCTGCGGCCCCTGGTGATCGACTCGGCCAGGGAGGGGCTGCCGGTCGAGCTGTCGGTGGACGGCACGCCGGTGCCGGTGCCGGGGCTGGTGGGGCGGACGGCGTACGTGGTGGTGGAGGCGGCGCTGGCGCACGCCCGCAAGCACGCGCCGGGGGCGGGTGCGCGCGTGCTGGTGCGGTGGCTGCCGGGCGCGGTACGCGTGACCGTGCGGCACACCGGCGGCCGGCCCGACGCCGGCGTGCCCCACTTCACCGCCACCTCCGGCATGGGCCTGCTCGACCTGCGCCGCCAGGTGGAGCTGGCGGGCGGCACGCTGGAGTGCGCCCCCCTGCCGGAGGGCGGCCACCGCATCGAGGCCACGTTCCCGACCTGACGCCGGGACCGGCCGTGGACGGCCGAACCCGGCGCCGGGGGTCAGCCGCCGTAGATGACCGACAGGAAGCGCACCAGCACCGCCTCCCGGGACGCGGGTGGCAGGGCGTCCAGGACGGCGTTCACCACGGCCATCTCCGGCTGTCCCGAGCCGGGCCGCAGATCGACGCCGACCGACGCGCTCAGTTCGGCGAACGTGGCGTCGTCGATCGCGTCCAGGTCGATCCCGGCGACCAGCTCCACGAGACCGTCGGGCAGTACGGCGGGCCCGCGCTCGCGGGCGGCGTCGGCCGACTCGGCGATGACCTTCAGCATGGCCTCCACCCCGGACAGCGTGACGCCGGTGACCGTGATGTGCAGGTTCGCGGGGATGCCGGCGTACGAGAGCTGCGGTTGCAGGAACCAGCCGCGCGCCCGCGCCTCGTCGGCCAGCACGAACACGTCCACGTCGTCACCGGTGAAGGCCACCAGCGACGACTCGGGCTCCCCGAGCACCCGCAGCCCGGGGATGGCGGCGAGGCCGTCGCGCAGCCGGCGGGTCGCCTCCAGCGTGGCCCGGCCGAGCGCCACGTACCCCTCGCGGCCCAGCGCCTGCAGCGTCGCCCAGGCACCGCCGAGCGGCCCGGCCGAACGCGAGCTCTGCACGGTCGCGTTGATGATCGTGTACCCGGGCCAGGCGGCGGAGGCGAAATACGCCTTGCGCCGCATCGCGGGATCGGCGAACAGCAGCACAGAGGCGCCCTTGGGCGCGTAGCCGAACTTGTGCAGGTCGCAGGAGAGCGACGTGACACCGGGCACCGACAGGTCGAACGCCGGCACCGCCGCGCCCGCCTCCCGTAACCAGGGCAGCAGCCACCCGCCCACGCACGCGTCCACGTGGCACGGCACCCCGGCGGCCGAGGCCAGCGCCGCGACCTCCTCGATCGGGTCGATCACGCCCTGCGGGTACGACGGCGCGGACACGACGACCAGCACCGTGCGCTCGTCCATCGCGGCGGCCACGTCGGCGGGCCGCACCTTGTACGTCTCCAGGTCCACCGGCACGGCCTTGACCTCGACGCCCAGGTAGTGGGCCGCCTTGTGGAAGGCGGGATGCGCGGTGACGGGCAGCACCAGGTTCGGCCGGTCGAGGGCGGCGCGGTCGCGGGCGGCCTTCACGGCCAGCATGATCGACTCGGTGCCGCCGCTGGTGAAGATGCCGTGGCCGCCGCCGAGCAGGTCGGACACCGCGCCGACGACCTGCCGCTCCATCTCGACCACGCTGGGGAACGCGGTCGGGTCGAGGCAGTTGACCTCCAGCATCTCCAGGTACGCCCGGGTCGCGGCGTCGTGTACGGCGGCCCGGCCGGTGTCGTAGACGTAGGCGGTCACCTGGCCGCCGCGTACGGGCAGGTCGTGCTCCTTGAGCCGGGCGATCTCCGCCAGCAGGTCCTCGGCGGGCCGTCCGGCAGGGGGGAGGTTCACACGGCCTCCTTTCCGGTGAGGGTGAGCCTGCCGTAACGGAGGACGAACGGCAGGCTGATCAGCATGAGCAGGGCGGGCAGCGCGGTGAAGCCGAGCAGCAGCCCGGTCAGCGCACCAGGGGACTGCGCGACGGGGGTCGCCGCGGAGACGAACCCGGACAAGGCCAGCACCAGCGCGTACAGGCCGGGGCCGAGCGCGAGGCCCGCCGTCTCGCCGGCAGTCCACAACCCGGTGAACGCCCCGGCCTGCGCCTGCCCGGTACGCGCCGCGTCGGCGTGCACGGTGTCGGGCAGCAGCGACAGCGGCAGCAGTTGCAGCGCCGCGTAGCAGACGCCGGCCAGCGCGGTCAGCGCCAGCGTCGCGAGCAGCCCGCCCGCCGCGATGGCCGGGACGAGCGCCACGGCGACCCCGCAGAACCCGATCGACGCTGCCAGGTAGCAGCGCACCGGCCCGTGGACGCGCGCCAGCCACGCCCAGGCGGGCACGGCGAGCATGCTGGGCCCCACGAGGCAGACGAACATCACCGAGGTCAGGCCGTCGTCGCCGAGCCGGTACGCCGCGACGTACGGCGCTCCCGCCAGCATCACCGCCACGGCCAGCGCCTGCGTCACGAACGCGGCCAGCAGCACGAAGAACGGCCGGTTGCCCCGGGCCAGCCTGAAGGCCGCCACCGGGCCGAGCTGGCGCGGCCCCGGCAGCGACGGCACCCACCGGGTGGCCAGCGTCGCGGCGACCAGCGCCGCCGCCATGATCGCGCCGATCGTCACGCCCATCACGGCGTAACCGGCCCGCCCGCCGCCCGCCAGCTCGACCAGGGCGGGGGCCAGGCCGCCCGCGACCAGGATGCCGACCGTCAGGCAGACCACCCGCCAGGACATGATCCGCGTCCGCTCGCCCTGGTCGGGGGACATCTCGGTGGGCAGGGCCACGTACGGGACCTGGAAGCAGGCGAACGCGGTGGCCGCGAGCAGGAACGCCGCCCCCGCCCACACCGCCCCCGGCACGTCGCCCGGCACCGCGAACATCAGCGCGAACGCCACCGGCAGCGCCAGCGCCCCGGTCATCAGCAGCCGCGTTCTGCGGCCCGTCCTGACGGCTTCGCGGTCGCTGGCGGCGCCGACCAGCGGGTTCAGCAGCACGTCCCAAATCTTGGGTGCGACCAGCACGACGCCGGCCACGGCCGCGGGCACGCCGAGCATGTCGGTCAGGTAGTAGAGCAGGAGCAGTCCGGGCACGGCGGAGAACACGCCGGTGCCGACGGAGCCGACGCCGTAGCCGAGCAGCCGGCCGCGCCCGAGCGGCGCGGCGCCGCGGGCGGCTGCTCGGGCGGTCACCGGGGGTCGCCGGGCAGGGCGAGCGTGCGGTGCACGACGCGGTGCAGGTGGGCGCGGAAGCGGCGCAGCGCCGCACGGTCGCCGGCCGCCCTGCGGCGGCCCTCCGCGTCGAGCACGCCGCCCTTGGCGAAGCCGTGCACGGCCCAGATGACGGTCCAGACGGTGTACTCGACGTCGGCGTCTGGGGAGATCAGCCCCGACTCGACGGCCGGCCGCAGGGCCGCGGTCACCGTCTCCATCAGGGGTTTGACGTATTGGCGTTCGAGCTGGGTGATGTCGCCGGCGTCGGAGAGCCAGCGGTGCATCCACAGGGCGGGCACCTCGGGGTGGTCGACGCAGAAGTCGAGGTAGTCGTCGGTGAGCCGGTGCAGGGCGGCCACGGGGTCGTCGCCGGGCAGGCGTTCGAGCGCGCGTTCCAGCGCGGCCTTCTCCGCCTGGTGCGCGGCCTCCATGACGGCGAGATAGAGCTCCCGCTTGCCGCCCACGTGGTAGTTGACGGTGGCGATGTTCAGCCCGGCGGCCTCGGCGATCTGGCGGGTGGAGGTGCCGTCGTAGCCGAGCGCCGCGAACAGGTGGGTCGCGACCTTGAGGATCAGGGCGGCCTGCGTGCTCTCCTCAGGGGTCATGGAGCCGACGGTAGTTCTGGTCCGGCCTCTTGGTCAATCACTTGATGGAGAGCTTTACTCGTAACTGACCGGGCCGCCGGGTTCCCAGCGGGTGAGCACCGTCCGGTGGCCGGTCTGCACGCCGGTGCCGGGGTTGAGGGCGAAGGCGCCGTACAGGGTGGTGGTCCGCAGCGCCGCGGCGGCCCGCCACAGGTCATCGGGCGCGGTGCCGCCCGCCAGCTCCGCGCAGTGGACGGCGAGGATCGCCGCCGCCGCGGCCTGGACGGCGGGATAGTCGGGCGGCCCGCCGTACGCGGCGATGAAGTCCGGCTCGGCGCACCCGATCGCCGCCTCGGCGCCGCTGCCGGGGAACCACTGGCCGACGCCGTAGACGCCGCGCGGATCGGGTACGGACTCGCCGAACGCGCGCACGCCCGCCGCCACCGCGCACACCGCGCCTGGCACCTCCGTGTGCGTCACCGTGGTGACGTCCTCGTCGAACGAGCCCGCGCTGAACAGGTGCCACGACGGGTCGCGCGGCCGCTGCCTGGTCACCGGCAGGCCCGCGATCCTCGCCCGCCGCTCCGCGCCCAGCGCGACCTCGCGGGCGAAGCGGCCGGTGCCCTGGACGATCCAGAGCGGGCGCGAGTCGCCGCCGCGTACGAGGTGCCGGACGAACGGCTCGGCGTACCGGCTCGCCGGGGTGAGGACGGGGACCACGTGACCGGGAAAGGCGGGACCTCCGGAGCCGCCGTGGTTCCACAGCAGGAGCCCCTGCTCCACGGCGACCCGGCCGGCCCGGCGGGCGAGCCCCGCGGAGTACGGCCCCAGCAGCAGGTCACAGCGCCCCGCCAGGTCGCGCAGCACACGCTCGACCATCTTGGGGTCGCTCTGGTCGTCCTCGACGACCAGCTCCACGCCGTCCGTGAGCGACCGCCAGGCGTCGAGGCCGCGCGCGGCCTGGCCGCCGAACCGGGCGTACCGGCCGGACAGCGAGAGCGGGACCCCGATGCTGAGCACGCCGTTCTCCTGCCCGCGACCGGCTCAGTCAGGCGCCCAGTACTTTCCATCGCCCGCTCCAGGTCGCCCGCCACGGGCTTCCAGGTCGCGGGCAAAGAGTAGCGGCTGACGCGGCGCCGGTCGTACACCAGTGTGTACTTGAGGAAGTCGGCCCCCTGCGGCCTGGCCTCCGACGTGCCGAGCCGCAGCGTCCCGAGGTGGGTCCGCAGCCGGCGGCGCTCTTTGCACATGAGGGCCCTGGCGATGGCCGTGCGCCGGCGTCCGCCCCCGGACATGCCGGTCGGGTGCGTACACCCGGCCCGGTGGCCGGGGCCGAGACGCTACGGCGCCGCCAGGGCCCGTCCCCGCGAAGCCGGTCCGGTCGCGAGGGGCGACCGGTTCCGGCTCCGTCCGGCAGCGTAGTGGTCTTCGCGCCGTCCGAGGACGTAACTACCTAAATCCGGGCGAACCTACTGGGGGAGGTTCACCCGCAGCGGGCCCCGTTCACGTGGAACACCTCGGGCGCCGGGTTCGGCCCCGACGGGTTGGTGCCGTTGAAGCCGAACGTCACCGTCCCGCCCGGCCTGATCCGGTCGTTCCAGCCGGTGCCCTTGGCCGTCACCACCGAGCCGTCCTGCGAGACCTCGGCCCCCCAGGAGTGCCCGACCTTCTGACCGGCCAGGAACGACCAGCGCAACTGCCAGCCGTCCACCGCCTTCTTGCCGATGTTCTCGATCACGACCTGCGTGGTGAACCCGCCCGGCCACGAGCCGTGCGCCGAGTAGCGCACCTTGCAGTCCGAGCGCTCGCCCCGGTCGGCCAGGAACGCCGAGACCCAGGCCAGCGGCGAGTTCCAGTTGATGGTCAGCTCGTTCGTCGCCCACGACTCGATGTCGTCGATGTAGCAGAACTGCGGCTTGCAGCCCTGCAGCAGGCGCTGCGCGACCGGGTCCTGGATGGCCGAGTTCGGGCCGCCGGCCAGCGTGCCGCGCGGCGGGTTGGGCAGCTCGGGGTTGAGCTGGCGGGCGTACCAGCGGCTGTGCTGGTTCTTCGAGGCGACCTCGCCGTAGCCGGTCACGTACGACTGGTTGAGCGCGTTGCGGCCGAGGATGTAGTCCATGCCCTCCCTGACCGCCGCCCGGTACTTCTCCTTGCCCGTCAGGTCGTACGCGGTGGCCAGCACGACCAGGTTGTTGAGCACCAGGTTGTTGGAGCCCCAGTCGTAGTCGGGCACGTCGTACGGGATGCCGTACGGGTGCGCCTGCTGGATCGCCAGATACTTCTCCGCCCCCTGCACCACCGACTGCCGCACCCTGGCGCGGTCCGGCAGCGCGTTCGGCACGGTCGCCAGCTCCAGGCGGCCGAGCTGGGCGGTGTTGCCCCAGTCGAAGCCGCGATCGCGCCAGATGTCGCCCGTGTGGTGCGGCGAGGCGAGCACGAAGTCCTTGAACTCCTTCTCGCCCGTCGTGATGAACAGCTCGGCCGCCGCCCAGTAGAACTCGTCGCTGACGTCGCCGTCGCTGTACGCGCCGCCGCCGACGCCGTCGTTCGGGTCGGCGTACTTCTCCGGGTTCGCCTTGGCCGCCGCCCACGCCTTGCGCGCCGCCGCCAGGTTCTTCGCCGCGAACGCCGCGTCGTACGGCGCGAACAGCCGGGCCGCCTGCGCCGCCGTCGCGGCCAGGTTCAGCGTGGCCGCGGTGGACGGCGGGTGCAGCTCGCGCGGCTGCGGGTCCAGGTGCGGCAGCAGCGGCAGGCCCGTCCACGCCTGGTCGTGGATCTTGTGGTGCGCCATGCCCGCCAACGGCTCACCGTCCGGCACCTGCATGCTCAGCAGGAACTCCTGCTCCCAGCGGGCCTCGTCCAGGATGTCGGGGCGGCCGTTGCCGCTCTCCGGGATGTTCAGCTGGCCGTCGCGGAAGGCGGCCTTGTCCCGCTCGTACGTCGACATGAGCTGGTGGACCGAGATGCCGCCGTTGACGACGTACTTGCCGTGGTCGCCCGCGTCGTACCAGCCGCCCTTGACGTTCAGCGTGTAGTCGCAGACGCCGGGCTGGCAGGGCACCTCCACGTCACCCTGGTTCGGCGCGACGCCGACGTGGCCGGCGGGGCGGCCGTAGCCGGGCCTGAGGCTGTCGAGGATCTCGATGCCGCTGCGCTGCGGGTAGTAGAACTTCAGCGCGTCCGTCGGCAGCTCGTCATAGAGGTCTTCCTTGATGTCGAACGGGCGGCTCGTCTCGCCGTCCGCCGTCAGCGTGTAGCCGGTGCCCGGCTTGCGGTGGGCGCCGAAGTCGATCGTGTGCACGTTCTGGCCGGAGCTGTCGTCCACACCCCTGGGGACGGTGCTGCCGCGCGCAACCGTCTTGCCGTCCGCGTTCTTCAGCTCCCACTCCAGGGCGCTCGTCTCGGACGTCACCAGCGTCGCCTTCTTCGGGCCCGCCGGGAGGTAGCCGACCATGTTGACGCGCACTCTCGGGCCGGTGTCGGGCTCGTACACCTCCGGCTCCGCCCCGCCCTTGAGCGACACGTCGTCCATGCAGAATCTCCAGGGTTCGGCGCTGCCACCCAGCTGGAAGACGGCCTGCGCGTTCGTCAGCGACACGGGGGCGGTGAACGTGTACGCGTAGTCGTTGCCCGAGACGCTCAGCTCGGGGTTGGCGGCGAAGTACTGCGTCCAGGGGTCCACCGGGAGCTGGATCAGCGCCTTGCCGACCTTGGCCGGGGTGCCTGAGGCGTAGAACCTGAAGGCGTAGGTCTCGCCCGCCACCAGGGGGAGGTTGTCCTGGCCGATGATGACGTCCCAGGGGTTGGCGGTGCCGCCGGGGATGTCGGCGCACAGGCGGCCGTCTTCCACCGCCGGCGTGACGTTCGCCGTGCCCCACCAGGGGGCGGTGCCGGTGTCGAAGGTACCGTTCACGATCTGCTCGGGGCCTTCGTCCGCCGCCGCGGCGGGGACGGGGGACAAGGCGAGCGTGGTGATGAGGGCCAGTAAGGCGGCCCGGTATCTCTTCATGGAGGTTCCTTAGGTTTTGGGAGCGCTCCCAACAGAACGCCCCGATCCTCCTTGCCCACCGCCTCCCCGTCAACGGTCCCGTCCTGCTCCGGCCTCGTCCGGCGGCGGCACCTCACGATCACCGCCGCCAAAGTGATGAAACTTTCATCGAGCCGGGGTAGGCGAGGCAGGCCACGACGGCCTCCGCCCGTACGCGGTCATACGGGACGTCCAGCCGCGCCGCCACCCGCACGGCCTCCTCCGCCGCCCGCCGAGCCGCACCCCGCCTCCCGGCGACCGCCAGGACGAGCGCCCGCGCCCACCCCACCCGGGCCGCCGCACCCGGGTTGCGGCGGACGAACCGGACGAGATGCCGATGCAGCCGCCGCGCGACGGCCGGGCCCGGCCACGGATCCATCGCCCACAGCAGCTCGGCCAGCCCTGCCCAGCACTCCAGCATCCCCCGCTGCGCCGAGGGCAGCCGCTCCGCCATCCCCAGCACCTCACCCACCACCCGGCGCTCCGGGTCGCCGGTGAGGCGGGCGGTGGCGGTCAGGAGACGCATCTCCTGGATGGTGGTCATGGTGGGGCCGTCGTGCAGGCCCAGCTCCTTGGCGTGGGTGCGGCGGCGGTCGTGGGAGGCGCGGGCCGCTGCCAGCACGTCGCTTATGCGGGCGGTGGGGAGGTCGTCCAGCCTGAGCAGGGCCTCTGCCCGGCCCATCAAGCACCAGTGGCGGCCGATGTCGTCGCCCACCCGCCTGGCCGCCTGTTCCGCCGTGGCGGCGAACAGGTCCGCGGCCTCCTCGAAGCGGCCCTGCCAGAGGGCGGTTTCCGCGAGCATGCCCGCGCAGTTCTCGGCCACGCGGGGCGCGAGGGTCCCTGCCCGGCAGGTCGTGAACGAGCGCCTGGCTGCCTCGAAGGCGCCCGCGTGCAGGTGGTCGATGCCGCGGGCCAGGTGGGCGCGGTGGGCGGGCTCCGCGGGGTGGGTGACGGCGGCCAGGGCGTGGTCGGCCCTGGTCCCGTAGCGGTCGGCCGTGCGGCGGAGACCGGCGAGGCGGGCGATGGTGGCGGCGTTCGCGTACGCCTCCGCCCGCAGCGCGGCGTCGCCCGACCGGTCGGCGGCCTTGAGCTGGCGCAGGGAGGCGGCCAGCATCGTGAGCACGTCCTGCTGGTGGTAGGCCAGTCTGGCCAGCATCGTCAGCGCCTGCGCCGCCTCCGCCCCATGCGACCTGCGCCCCACTTCGGGAAGGAGCCGGCGGGCGGTGGCGGACAGGGTGGCGGACAGGGCGGCGGACCGGGCGGTGGACAGGGTGGCGGACAGGGCGGCGGTCGCGGTCGCGATGAGGAGGCCCGCTCTGGACTCGGGCAGGGGTTCGCCCAGCGTGGCGAGGGCCGTTCTCGCCAGGCAGGTGGCCTCGCGTTCGCGGGCCAGGTGGTGTTCGCTGGTGCCGGCCATCCACAGGTGCCTGGCCCGCAGCGTGGGCTCCTCGTCGGTACGCGCCAGGTGCCGGCGCATGACGGCCGCCGACTCCTCGTACAGGTGCAGGCGCAGGCACAACGTCCAGTACAGCTCCAGGAAGCGGGGGCGGCCCGACGCGGCCCAGGCGGCTCTGACGTTGTCGAGCTCGGGGGCCAGCAGGCGGGTGACCTCGGTGTGGGCGGCGTCCTGGAGGGCGGTGGCGTGGGCTTCGAGGAGGCGGCCGAAGCAGGCGGCGTGGCGGCGGCGGGCGGCCCGGCGTTCCGCAGGGGTCAGGTGGGAGGCGGCGTACTGCCTGATCAGGGGGTGGACGGCGTACCTGCCCGAAGGGGTGAGCTGGAGCATGCTGTGGTCGACCAGGCGTACCAGCACGTCCGGGGTGGTCGTGGCGACCTCGACGGCCGCCTCCAGCGTGCACCCGCCGCCGAAGACCGACAGCGCCGCGAGCGCCGCCCGCCCCTCCCGATCCAGCAGCCGCCACGACGTCTCGAACACCGTCCGCATGCAGGCGTGCCGGGGACGGGCGGCGGGGCCGGCCACGGAGAGCAGGCCGAGGCCGGCGCCCAGCAGCCGGGCCAGCTCCGCGCAGGGCACGGCCCGCAGCAGGCCGGCCGCCAGCTCGACGGCCAGCGGCAGACCGCCGGTGGCGGCGCAGATCGCGGCCACCAGCGCCGCCTCCCGCTCCGGGTCGAACGCGGGCTGCGCGGCCCGCGCGCGGGCGGCGAACAGCGCCTCCGCCGCCTCCGCCGCCAGCTCCCGTACGGTGATCGCCGTCTGCCCCGGCAGCTCGGGCCGCCGCCTGCTGGTGACCAGCACCCGCACGGCCGGAGCGGCCTCCAGGATCCGGCCGATCACCGCGTCGAAGGCGGGCAGCTGCTCAAGGTTGTCGAGCACCAGCAGGAGCGGCCGCGACCGTCCTGACAGGGCGGCGAGCAGCAGATCGAGCGCCGGTCGCGGGGGCGAAAGATCCACCCCGAGACGCCGCGCCAACGTCGTGACCGCCGCCTCCTCTCGCACCCCGGCGTACCCCACGAACACCGCCTCCGCCCGCGCCGCCTGGGGCTGCCCCTCCTCCGCCGGCTCGCGACAGCGGGCGGCGGCGGCGATGGCGAGGCGGGTTTTGCCGACGCCGCCCGGTCCGAGGAGGACGACCAGGCGTTCGCGGTCGAGCAGGGCGCATAATCGGCGGACGTCCGCATCACGTCCGATCAGCTCGGTCGAGGGGACGGGTAAGGCGCCCGGCCGGCGCTTTCCTGACGGTAGCCCGCGCGCCCGCCGGGGCTCCTGGACGAGTGCCGGACCGGCCAGCTCCCTCCGGAGGGCCTGGGTTTCCGGGGCGGGGTCCACGCCGAGGTCGGTGGTGAGGCGGTGGCGTAGCTCGTCGTAGCGGGCCAGGGCGGCGGCTCGGTTGCCCGCGCGGGCGAGCGCGGTCATGAGCACCCGGTACGCCTCCTCGTCGTACGGATCCAGCCCCGTCACGATGGACGCCAGCCGCGCCACCTGCGCGCACGGCGAGGAGCCCGCCGAACGCAGGAGCACCTCGCGCAGCAGCAGCCGGACCCGGGAACGCTCGGCGGCCAGCCAGTCACCGAAGGCGGGAGCGTCGCAGAAGGAGACCCCGTCCATGAAGTCGCCCCGCCACAACCGCAGCACCTCGGCGATCGGAGGAGCGCCGGCGAGCTGGTGCCGGTCGACGAAGCAGCCCTCGGCGGCGGGGAAGCAGACGTGCTCGCGGGTGACGTCCAGCCAGCCGCCCACCTCTCTGCGCAGCTCGGACAGGGCGAGGCGGAGGCTGCCGCGGGCGTTGGCGTCGGGCCGTTCGCCCCACAGCAGCGTGGCCAGCTCGGCGCGCGGCCGGGGCGCCTGCGCGGTGGCGAGGTAGCAGAGCAGGGCCCGCGCCTTCGCGGAGCGCACGCCCAGCGGAGTGCCCCCGGCGGCGAGCCGCGGCGAGCCGAGCAGCAGCACGGACAGCGACTCCCTCATACCGCGGAGGGTAAGCACGCCGAGGCCGTCCGGACTGTGCAAAACGTTACATCCAGCCTGTGCTTCAGGGCACTCACCTGCTGGCCGGCCCCGCCGCGAACGGTGGCGGGGCCGGCCCGCGGTCACAGGACGGAGGTGACGGCGGCGGTGACGGCGGTGGCGAAGCCGCGCATGCCGCGCGCGTTGGGGTGGAAGGGAACGGCGGGGGAAGCAGGCACGTACGGCTCGATCCACCGCTGGCCGGACGAGGCGCACGGGGAGTGGTCGGCGCTCGGCGTCTGCAGGTCGATGAAGCCGGCCCCGGCCGCGGCGGCCTGCTCGGCGAGCATCTGGTTGAAGTACATCAGCGTGGCCCTGATGTAGTCGGCGTCCGCGCGGATGATGGGGACGCGCGGGTAGCAGCCGTTCGGCGGCGCGTACGTGGCGTAGCCCACCATGAAGATCCGCGCCTGCGGAGCGCGGGCGCGGATGTCGGAGACCAGGGTGAGCAGGCGGGGCCGTAACGCGTCGGTCTCGACCCGCCACTTGTCCTGGCCGCCCACGATGTAGTCGTCGTTGCAGGCGTCGCCGACGGGCGGGGGCAGCAGGTTGAGGCAGTCTTCGATGAAGTCGGTCAGGCCGAGGTCGTTGGCGCCGATCTGCACGGTGACCAGGGTCGTGTCGGGGCCGACGGCGTCGAGCTGGGGCGGCACGTCGCCGAGGTCGGTGCTCTGGGAGTTGTAGAGGTCGTCGGTCTCGGCGCCTGAGCAGGTTCGGTCACGCAGCACGCTCGCGCCGATGGCCTGGGCGGTCAGGTGGGCGTAGTTGCGGTCGGAGCGCCAGCAGCCGTAGTCGGGGCCGATCTGGTTCGGGATGAGCGGTCCTGAGGCGGCCGAGTCGCCGAGTGCGACGTACACCTCTCCCTGGGCGGCCTGCGCGGGCGGCGCGAGGCTCAGGACGAGTAAGGCCGCGGCGAGCACGACGAGCATCCGTCGGACCATGGGGACTCCCTCCGGCAGGGTGTGCGGGGTGCGGGCAGCCACGACCGGCCGTGGGGTGCCGGCCGGGGGCGTGGGGCGATCACCCACACGATGAGCCATGTCCGCCGGTCTGTGAACCGCGCGGAGGGAGCGATGCTGAGGCGGTATGGATCAGCGCCCGCCGAAGCGCTGCTCAGAGCGGGTGCGGGTCAGTGCCGTGCCGGGGCCGTCACGCCGGGGCGTGCCCGGGCCGTCATGTCAGGGCCTGCCGAGGCCGTCCCATCAGGGCGTGGCGGGGCGCCACATCGGCCAGAACAGCGCGCCGTCGGGCAGCGCGAACGGCTCGCGGGCCTCGTAGCCGTGGCGGGCGTACAGGTCGCGGTTGCGCGGGTCGCTGGCCTCCAGGTAGACGGGCAGCCCGCCGAGCCGCGCGTGCTGGTGGCGCAGCAGGGCCGTGCCGAGCCCCTGGTTCTGGCAGTCGGGGTGGACGGCGAGACAGGCCAGGTAGTGGTGCGGCTCCGTGGGGTGGTGCCGGCGGAACAGCTCGTCACGCAGCCGGAACCGGTCGGCGAACTCGCCGGTGGCCTCGCCCAGCCGCCGGTCGTAGTCGGCTGGTTCGGACGCGCCCTCGGTGTACGGGATCCACACGGCCACCGCCTCGTCGTCGATGAGGTGCACCGCGCCGTGCTCGATGGCGTGCTCGACGACGATCAGGAAGCCGTCGGCCAGCACCCGGTGCCGCCGCCTGCGCTCGGGCACCAGGTAGGCGACGGACCGCAGCCCGGCGAACGCGGTGGCGATCAGCTCGGCCGCCCTCGCGGCGTCGGCGGGTGTGGCGGTGCGGATGCCGGGCCGGAAGGACATCTCCTGCCCGGCGCCTCTGTCGCTGACCGGCCAGGTCTCGATGGTCTCTCTCATTGCTCCAGGTCTCCTCTCGTCAGTGGTGCGGTGCCTGGAGGGTCTCTGAGAGGTGGTCGCCGAAGGCGCCCATCCCTATGGGAGCGTAAACACCGGACCGCCCGGTGTGCTTCCGAAATCGGAGAGGAAAGCCTGCTCACAACCCCGCCGACCGGCACGTGACGCGCTCGGCCGCTAAGAGCTGACGTGTCCCTTACGCGGTTGGGAGATCCACTTGTTCTGGCCTGGGGTATCGGTGCCCGTGATCACGATCAGGAGGCAGCAACATGGCGGACTTTCCCATTGTTGTCGGTATAAATCGCACCCAGGATGGTTCCATTGCCGTCGCCGTGGGCGAGTCGGGCATGTACAGCCTGCAGAAGGAGCGGATCAGCCGAAGAAAGCACCACTGGGGCCGCCTCGGCGACCTGCCCGACCGCTACCTGCCCGCCATGCCGCTCCTCAAGGAGCCGATCGACCTCGTCGTCGAGGGGTACTCGTCGGACACCGAGATCGAGCACTCGGGCGCGTACCAGGAGGAGGTGCGCGAGACGCTCGGGCTCAAGGAGAACGCGCAGATCGTCCTGGTCTCCCACCACCTCAGCCACCTCTACAGCGCGTTCTACCCCTCGCCGTTCGACGAGGCGGCCGGGCTGGTGATCGACGCGCAGGGCAGCCACGTCAGGGACTTCACCGAGCAGGTCGAGCTGCCGCGGGACACCAGCGGCGACCTGCTGGAGGTCGCCTCCTTCTACCGGTGCTCACGTGGCGGCCGCATCGAGTGCCTGGCCAAGCAGCTCTGGGACGGCGACTGGGCGCGGCCCGCCGGGCTCGGCTGCTTCTACGCGCTGCTGACCAAGATGCTGTGGCCCGAGGGCGAGGGCAACGAGGGCAAGGTCATGGGGCTGGCCCCGTTCGGCGACCCCGATGCGCTCGGCCTGCCCGACCTCGACGTACGCGGCCACGAGGTGCACATCCCGCCCGCCTGGCTGGAGCTCTTCGCCGACCGCGACGCCTACCTTTATGAGCCGGGCGGCGAGGAGTTCCGCCGCGCCGCGAACCTGGCCGCCGCCGGCCAGCGCGCCTTCGAGCGGGCGCTGACCCGGGTCGTCGCCTGGCTGCACGACAGGACCGGCCTCGACGCGCTCGCCTTCGCCGGCGGCACCGCGCTCAACTGCTCGGCCAACGGCCGGCTCATCCGCGAGTCGCCGTTCCGCGAGCTGTTCATCCCGCCCAGCCCGCACGACGGCGGCACGGCGATCGGCTGCGCGCTCTACGGGCTGATCGCCTGCCTGGGCGTCGAGAGCCGGTGGCGGTGGACGGACGACTTCCTCGGCCCCGACCCGGACGAGAGCGCGATCGAGGCGGCCGTGCGCGGCCTGCCCGCGGGACTGTACGCCGAGCGGCCCGACGACCTGGCCGGCGAGCTGGCCGGGCTGCTGGCGAGCGGCCGCGTGGTGGGCCTGCACCAGGGCCGCGGCGAGTCCGGCCCGCGGGCGCTCGGCAACCGCAGCATCCTCGGCGACCCGCGCAGCCCCGACATGCAGGACTACATCAACTTCGAGGTCAAGGGCCGCGAGTGGTTCCGCCCGCTGGCGCCGCTGGTGCTCGCCGAGCACGCAGGACGCGTCTTCGAGGTGGACCGCCCTGCCCCGTTCATGCAGTACGCCGCCGCCGTCCGCCCCGCCTACCGCGACAGGCTGCCCGGCATCACCCACGTGGACGGCACCGCCCGCCTGCAGACCGTGGAACGCTCCACCACGCCCTTCCTGCACGCCCTGCTGACCAGGTGGCACGCGCTCACCGGCGTCCCTGTGCTGATCAACACCTCGCTCAACGGCCCGGGCGAGCCGCTGACCGAGACGCCGGAGCACTCGATCGAGACCCTGCGCACGACCGGCATGCACGCCCTGGCGCTGCCGCCGTACCTCATCCGCAAGCACGAGGAGCCGCGGCTGCCCGGCGCCTAGGAGAGGCGGTCGAGCACGTTGGCCGTGATGCGCTCGACCGCCGGGCAGGTGGCCAGGCCGCGCGGCCAGTCGGTGGTGGCGGCGTTGAACACGGTGCCGCCGGCCTCATAGAGGCCCATCGTGGCGGCGCCGTTGCCGAAGCCCCACCCGCTCGCCCTGGCGTCGCCCACCGCGAGGATGGTGAACCCGGCGGGCGTGCCGTCGGCGCCCGTCGGCGCGTACGGCGGCGCCGCCGCCCGGTCGAAGTCGGCGCCGTCGCACTCGTAGCCCACGAGGTTCTCCGCCAGGCCGAACACGTCGCCGTCACGCAGCCCGGTGCCTTCGTAGACCCAGTGATCCGCGTGCTGCACCCGGTAGCCGACCGGCTCAGGGTGGTCGTCGCGGTCGCGCTCGCCGCCGTTGCGGAAGCTGACGCCGATCAGCTCGTTCTCCGGCGGCCCCTCCTCGTGCCAGACGCCGACGCGGGAGAAGGTGAGCGGGTCGTGGAAGACGACCCGCCACCAGCAGGTGTTGCCGCCGAAGAAGGCCGCGTTCCGCCCGGCCGCGACGTGCTCGGCGACGGCGGCGCGCATGGCGTCGCTCCAGTACTCGTCGTGCCCCGCGCTCACCATCAGCCGGTACGGCTCCAGCAGCGCCGCCCCCTCCCGGTGCAGGTCGAGGTCGGTGCAGTAGTCCACCGCGTACCCCCGGCGCGCGGCCCAGCCGATGAACCTGGCGTCCCAGTGCACGAACGTCTGGCGCGGCGTCGGGTCGTAAGGGTCGAAGTTGTGGACGTCCCACGGCGTGCCCCCGGTGCCGCCGCCCGGCCGATGCAGCGACACTCCGGGCGCGGGGACCTGGCCGGGCATGGTGTAGAGGCACCAGTGGCCGGTCAGCCGGTCAGGATCGTACGGCCGCCCGTCGATCAGGTTGTAGGCGTGGTAGGTGAACAGCGGCAGCTTGTAGAGGATCCGCGCCGCCGGGCGCACGGGCCTGACCACGAACAACGCCCTGGCCTCCCGCCCGTCGGGGGTCGTCCGATCAGGGTCGGTACGGTCGGAGCCGCTCTCGTCGCCCTCCACCAGCACCGCCACATAGACGCCTGGCTCGGCCGGCGCCCGCACCGGATAGACCGCCCAGGGCCGCAGCGGCTCGCCGCGCAGCCCCGTGCCCGGCCGGCCCCAGTCGTGCGCGGGCAGGTGCGGCGGCGCGTGCTCGCCGGGCAGCCACGGCGTCTTGCCGGTCAGCGTCATGCCGGTCTCGTACCGGTGGAACTCCACCCGGAACCTGGGCGCGTCCGTCGAGACCCGCAGCGTCATGTGGCCGCCCGCGTACGGGCTCGGCTGCTCCGCGTACCCCCTGATCATCTCGCCAGTCTCCCATCGTTCCGCGGCCACGTCACGACACGAAAGGCCAGGTCAGGGCGGGTCGTGGGTTTCTCCGGCAGTGCCGGGTACGGTCGTTGCCATGCGCGCCCACCTGACCGCGGCCCGGTCGATCAAGCTGCTGATCGCGCTGACCGGCCTGGCCGCCGGATGCGCCGAAGGCGCGGCGCCCGCCGTACGCGAGGCCGTACCGGTCGCGTCGCCCACCACTGAGCTCACCGATGAGCCGGCCTCGGGCCCGCTGGCGGGGAAGATCGTGGTGATCGATCCGGGGCACAACGGCGGCAACGCCTCCCACCCCAAGGAGATCAACCGCCAGGTCGACGTCATCACCGGGCGCAAGCCCTGCAACACCACCGGCACCCAGACCGCCTCCGGCTTCCCCGAACACGCCTTCACCTGGGACGTCGCCACCAGGCTCAGGCCGATCCTGCAGCGCATGGGCGCCAAGGTCGTGCTCACCCGGCCCAACGACAAGGGCGTCGGCCCCTGCATCACCGAGCGGGCCGCCATCGGCAACGAGGCCAGGGCCGACGCGGTGCTGTCCATCCACGGCGACGGCGCCGCGCCCAGCGGGCACGGTTTCCACGTGATCATGCCGGGCCTGCTCAGGGGCCACAACGACGCCGTGGTCAAACCGTCGCGCCGGCTCGGCATCGACGTGCGCGACGCCTTCCGCGAGGGCACCGGCATGCCGTACGCGAACTACACCGCCCGCAGGGGCCTGCAGACCCGCACCGACCTCGGCGGGCTCAACCTGTCGAAGCGGCCGGCGGTGTTCATCGAGTGCGGCAACATGCGCAACAAGGGCGACGCGGCCAAGATGACCGACCCCGCCTTCCGCGAGCGCATGGCGACCTCGCTGGCCGCCGGCATCAAACGTTTTCTGGCCTGACCGGTCAGCCGTCACGGCACAGCGGGTCACCGCCCACCACGCAGGCGATGTCGTCGAGCCGGCAGCTCAGCAGGGTGCCGTCCATGCCGAGCACGAGCACGAGGTCGCGCTGGGACGGATGAGCCAGCACCACCCTGCCGACGACACCGTTGTCCAAGATCACGGTAGGGCGGCCTGCCGCGTTGTCCATGCCCTCGCGACTCCTCTCGGGTCCGGAACGAGCCCTCGCGCCGGACCCGTCCCCACCAGGATGCACAGGCTTGTGCCCCGAGCGCATCGGTCAGGCGGCGGTAATTACGTACGCGGAGGACAGTACCTTCACCACCGGCGTCCACACATGCCGGGTGTGAAAGCCAACCGGCGAGTAATATGACGGCCAAGCTGCCCCCCGGTGAAGGAGACGGCCCTGTGACCGAGCTCGAACGGGTACCACCCGGCATCGACCCTTATGTCCCCAGCTCAGCGCGGGTCTACGACTACCTGCTCGGCGGCAAGGACAATCTGGGCGTGGACCGCGAGGTGGCCGAACGACTCCTCGCCGTCGCCCCCGACAGCCGCCTGGTCGCCCGCGCCAACCGGCAGTTCCAGGTCGAGGTGGTCGGGCATCTGAGCGAGCAGGGCATCCGCCAGTACATCGACCTCGGCACCGGCATCCCGACCTATCCCAACGTCCACGAGGTCGCCCGCAAGGCGCGCCCGGACGTCCGGGCGATCTACGTCGACAACGACCCCGTCGTCTACATGCACGCCCAGGTGATGCTCACCGACTCGCCGACCGTCGCCGGCGTGCACGCCGACCTGCGCAGGCCCGCCGACATCCTCGGCCACCGCGACGTCGTCGAGCTGATCGACTTCGGCGAGCCGGTGTGCGTGCTGATGGTCGGCGTGCTGCACTTCATCATGGACGAGGAGGACCCGGCCGGCATCGTGGCCGCGTTCAGGCAGCGCATGGCGCCGGGCAGCCACCTGGTGATCTCGCACGCCATGGCCGAGAGCGACCCCGAGGCCATCGCCCAGCTCGCGGCCGCGACGGCCGGCTCGCCCGCGCAGCCCAGGTTCCGCACGCGGGACGAGGTGCTGGCGCTGTTCGACGGGTTCGAGCTGATCGGGCCCGGGCTCGTGCCGGTCCAGGACTGGCACCTCGGCCCCGACGACGGCCGCATCCCCCTGCTGGACGCTCCGCCCAAGCTCCGCATCGAGGGCGCCGCCGGCCGCCTCACCGCATGACCTGCCCGTACGGCCTGAGCTTGATGTCGGTGGCGAACTTGTCCGTCACCTTGAGCATCAGGCCGAGCAGGAAGCCGTACTTGAAGGTCCAGTCGCGCAGGCGCATCGTGGCCGGGCTTCCCGGGGCGAGGAACGGGCCCGCGTTGCCGTTCTTGGCGATCTTGGCGTAGGGGCGGAACTGGCGCTCGTACTCGGCGAAGGCCGCCCGGTGGTCGCCGCCCGCCGCCGCCAGCTCGCCCGCCAGCACGTACGCGCCCACCACGGCCAGCCCGGTGCCGAAACCGCCCAGAGTGTTGCCGTACGCCGCGTCGCCCAGCAACACCACCCGGCCCTCGCTGTACCGGTCGATCCTGACCTGGCTGAGCGAGTCGAAGTAGACCTCGCGCGCGTCGCGTACCGCGTCCATGACCTTGGGGACCCGCCAGCCCATGCCGGCGTAGGCCCGGCCGAGCAGCTTCTTCTGCTGGTCGACGTCGTAGCGGTCGTACTCCAGCGCCTCCGAGGCGAACACGAAGAACGCCGGCGCCTTCGGCCCGCCCACCGTCACCATGCGGCCGGGCTCGTTGTACATCTTCGCCGGCTCCCCGAAGTCCAGGCCGGTCTCCACCAGCGCGTAGTAATGGCCGAGGAACCTCACGAACTCCTTCTCGGGCCCGAACGCCAGCCTGCGCACGTTCGAATGGATCCCGTCCGCGCCCACCACCAGGTCGAAGGTGCGCGGCGCCGCGCGTTCGAAGGTGACGTGCACGCCGTCCCCGGTCTCGGTGAGCGAGGTGATGGAGTCGCCGAAGACGTACTCGCAGGCGGGGGCGGTGCGCTCGTACAGCAGGCGCGACAGGTCGCCCCGGGTGATCTCGACGTCGCCGCCGCTGAACTCGCCCGGGATGACCGCCAGCCTCCGCCCGGCCGCGTCCACGATCTCCTGGTCGCTGCCGCCGGTCTGGAGCCGGCGCACGTCGTCCAGGATGCCCATGCGGCTCAGCACCGTACGGTGGGTGGCGCCCTTGAAGTCGACGGCCTGCCCGCCCAGCCGCAGCGACGGCGCCCGCTCGACGACGGTGACCGCGAATCCGTAGCGGATGAGCCAGTGAGCCAGTGCGGGTCCGGCGATGCTGGCGCCCGAAATGAGGACGTTGGTGTTTCGCATGCCCCCACGTTCGCGATTCCTGCTGACAACCCGCCGATCACTCGCTGACAGCCCGCTTCCGGGGTGTCAGCGACCCGTCGCCTTGAGCGTGGCCAGGGCGTCGGCTCTGGTCATGGCGGCGCCTTCGGCGTAGGCGGCGGCGAACGCCTCCGCGCCGAGGATCGCGCCGGCCTTCGCCGCGGTACGGGCCACGTCGCGGTCGCCCGCCACCGCCATGCCGCGCAACGCCACCGCGACCCCCAGCAACAACGCCGCCCGCCCCGCCGCCTCCTCGCCCACCAGACCGCTCACGGAACCGCCCACGAGACCGCCCACGAGACCACCCGCCAGGGCTTCTGCGGCGTCGGCCCAGTCGGAGGTCATGGGGGAGGTGAGGGCGGCGGTCAGGGCGTCGGCGTGGAGGGTGGTGGCGCGTTCGGCGTCGCCGTGGGCCTCGGCGAGGCGGGCCAGGCCGGTGAGGACGTGGGAGCGGGTGCCGGCCGAGGTGAAGGCGCCGCTCTCGGAGCCGGCCAGCGCCGCCGACAGGAGCCGTTCCGCCTCGGCCAGGTCGCCCTCGTGGCGGGCGATGTCGCCGAGCTGGAGCTGCACCCAGGCGGTCAGCTCGGGGCGGCCGAGCCGCCGTTCCAGCTCGCCGGCGCGTGCGTAGTCGGCGCGCGCGGCGGCGACGTCACCGGCCCGCCACAGGGCGGCGGCCCGCCGGTTCAGTACGTCGGCCAGCTCGTCCAGCCCGCCCAGCTCCTCCAGCAGCCCGAGCGCCTCCCGCCACAGCCGCCGGGCCCGCGCCCAGTCGCCGCGCCAGCCCGCGATCACCGCCAGCCAGTCGAGCGCCTGCGCCTTGCCCCACCGCTCGCCGAGCCGGCCGAAGGCGGCGAGCACCTGCTCCAGCTCGGGTTCTGCCTCGGCGGGCGCGCCGTTGAGCACCTTCATCAGGGCGGTGCCGAGGTCGCCGAGCGCCCGGCTCCACGGGTCGTGGCTGAGGGTCTCGCGGCGGCCGCGTTCCTCCTCGTCCTCGCCGGGCGGCCCGGCGATCATGCCCCAGAGGGCCACGCCGAACCGGTGCCGCATCGGCCGTCCCAGCGACCCGACGATCTCCCTGGCCCGCCGCCAGTGCGGTGACCCCGCGTCGGGGACGGCGTGCAGCACGGTCATCACGTACTCCTCCGCCAGCCCGTCCGGCGGCTCCGTGCCGACGCGGTCGAGCAGGCGTACGGCGTGCGGGGCGGCCTGGCCCCGCCGCCCGCTCAGCCACCAGTACATGGCCAGCGCCGCCATCAACCGCAGCCCGGTCGCCGGGTCGTGCTCGGCGCTCCACCGCAGCGCCGCCCGCAGGTTGGCGTCGTCGGCCGACAGCCGGGCCAGCCAGTCGAGCTGCTCGTGGCGGTAGAGGTGGTCGTCGGCGCGGCCGGCGAACTCCAGGAACCAGGCCGCGTGCGCCCGGCGTACCGCCGCCTCCTCACCGGCCGCGGCCAGGCGTTCGAGGCAGAACAGGCGGATGGTGTCGAGCATCTGGTAGCGCTCGCCGTCGGTCTCGACCAGCGACTTGTCCACCAGGCCGGCCAGCACGTCCGCCCCGTCGGGGAAGCAGACCCGTTCGACGGCCTCCAGGGTCGCGCCGCCGCTGAACACCGACATCCTTCTGGCCAGGGCCTGTTCGTCGGCGTCCAGCAGGCTCCAGCTCCACTCGACGACCGCGTGGAGCGTACGGTGGCGGGCCGCCGCCGTACGGTCGCCGCGCGACAGCAGCCGGAACCGGCCGTGCTCGGCCAGCCGCTCGGCGATCTCCGCCACCCCGAACGTCCGCACCCGCGCCGCCGCCAGCTCGATCGCCAGCGGCAACCCGTCCAACTCGGCGCAGATCCGCGCCACCACGTCCAGCGTCCGCGGGTCCAGAGCGCCCGGGCGCACCGCTGCCGCCCGTTCGGTGAACAGCCGGACCGCCGGGTACGCGAGCGGGTCCTGCTCCGCACCGGGTGGCGGGACGGGCAGCGGGGTGAGCGGGACGAGGTGCTCGCCGGTCAGGCCGAGCGGTTCCCGGCTGGTGGCGAGGACGCGCAGGCCGGGGCAGTCGGCGAGCAGGCGGCGTACGAGCGTGGCGGCCTCGTCGATGACGTGCTCGCAGTTGTCGAGGACGAGCAGCAGGTCCTGCCCGGCGAGCGCGGCGACGAGCCGCTGCACGGGGTCGGGACCGGCGTTGGACGGCCGCAGCGCCGGCTCCCGCAGCCCGAGCGCCTGCCACACCACCCGCGCCACCGCCGACCCCGGATCCGGCTCACCGCCCGTGGTCACCAGGGAGAGGTCGGCGAAGGCGGTGGTGGTGACGTGGCGGGTGTGTTCGATGGCCAGGCGGGTCTTGCCGGTGCCGCCGGGGCCGACGATGGTGATCAGGCGGGCCTTCAAGGTCGCCAGGTGGGCCAGCTCGGCGTCGCGGCCGATGAAGCTGGTCAGTTGGGCCGGGGGGCGCATCAGGGACGTGGGGTTCTGGTGGCCGCGAAGGATTTCCAGGTGGAGGGCCGCCAGCTCCGGCGAGGGGTCGGCGCCCAGCTCGTCGGCCAGGAGGCGGCGGCCTTCTTCGTAGACCCGCAGGGCCTCTGCCTGCCTGCCGGATGCGTGGAGTGCGCGCATGAGGAGGGCGCGGGTTCGCTCCCGGAGGGGGCTGGCGGAGAGCAGGTCGCTCAGGCCCGTCACGGGCGGGGCGGTGCCGGGGAGGGAGAGTTCGGCTTCGTACAGGTCTTCCGTCGCCGACAGGCGCAGGTCGTCGAGTCTCCGCGCCTGGGGCGCGGCGAAGGGGGCGTCGGCGATGCCGGCGAAGGCGGGGCCGCGCCACAGGTCCAGGGCCTCGCGGAGGACGGTCGCGGCGGCGGCGTGACGGCCGGCCGAGAGCAGGGCGCGGCCGTCGCTGGCCAGGCGGTCGAAGCGGTGGACGTCCACGTCGTCGCGGTCCACGGCGAGCCGGTAGCCGGAGCCGTGGGACTCGATCAGGCCCCCTGGCAGGTTTCTGCGCAGCCGGGAGACCTGGGCCTGGACGGCGTTGGCCGCGCCTGACGGAGGGCGGTCGCCGTACTGGCCGTCGATGAGGCGTTCGAGGGTGACCAGGCGGCCGGCGTCGAGGAGCAGCAGGGTCAGCAGCGCGCGCGGGCGGGGGCCGCCGACCGCGACCGGCTCGCCGGCGGCGGTCCGTACGTCGAGGGGACCCAGTACGCGGAACTGCACCCTGCCGATTGTCCCCCAAGCACCGGACGCCGGTCGCATCGCAGGAAAGGGGAGGCGGTGTGCGGGTCAAGATCTTTTTGAGGCAGAATGATCTTGTGCGAGCCCTCTCCGCAGCGGGGGCTCGCACGCCCCCCGGTAGGCTGGCCCCATCATGGACCCCACGCCCGGGCTGCGCGAACGCAAGAAGGCCGAGACCCGCCAGGCCGTCCACGAGGCGGCGTTGCGGCTGGTGGTCGAGCACGGCCTCGACGCGGTCACGGTCGAGTCCATCGCCGACGCGGCCAACATCTCACGCCGGACGTTCTCCAACTACTTCGCCGGCAAGGAGGACGCGGTGCTCTACGGCGAGGAGCAGCGCATGGGCGCCCTCGTCGAGCGGGTCCGCGCCCAGCCGCCCGGTATGCCCGCCTGGCAGGCGCTGCGGGTCTCGATCGAGGAGCTGCAGGAGGAGGTGGGGGAGCCGGAGCGCGAATGGGCGCTGCGCACCCGCCTCGCCCGGCGGCATCCGTCCCTGCTGGCCCGGCAGCTCGCCAACCACGCCGGTCTGGAGAGCGACCTCGCCGCGGCCGTCGCGGGGCGGCCGGGTGACGTGCCAGGGCGGGTGCTGGCGGCGGCGTTCCTGGTGGCGTTGCGGCTGGCGTCCCATGTGTGGACCGAGGAGGGCGAGGCCCGCACGTTGCGTGAGGTCATCCGCGAGACCCTCGACCAGATGGCCCGTCCGTTCAGCTGACCGGAGCCCGGCGCGCGGGCCGCCAGATGGGCACCCGCGCGCCGGCATTCAGGTCACTACAGCGTTCACTTCTACAGGGTCCACTGCTGGGGGAAGAGGCCGTTGCAGTCGTAGATCTGCAGTTTCGTGCCGTTCGCGGTGGCGCCCTCAGGGGCGTCGAGGCAGCGGCCCGACTGCGGATTGAACAGGGAGCCGTCGGCCCGGTGCACCCACTTCTGCGCCCCGCTGCCGTTGCACTCCCACAGCTGCACCTTGGTGTGGTTGGCGGTGCCCTGCGCGTCAACGTCCAGGCACTTGCCGAACGCCCGCAGGCTGCCCTCCGGGTGCGGCGACCAGCGCTGGCCGGTGGCGACACCGCAGTCCCAGAGCTGGGCGGCGTTGCCGTTGGCGTTGGTGTTGGTGTCGACGTCCAGGCACTTGCCGCCGGGCCCGGTGATCTGCCGGGCCGGGCTGGGCAGGGTGCCGAGGCCGTAGCGGACCGCGCACTGGTTGCCGGTGACGTGGACGGCGGTCAGGTAGAGGAAGCCGGTGCCGTTGGCGGACGGCACGATGGGGGAGCTGTAGCCGGGGCAGGACGGCTCGCCCGGGTTGTAGCCGCCGGTGGGCGCGGTGATCGCGGGCGCCTCGATCTCCGTCCACGCGCCGGCGCCCAGGTTGGTGTTGGCGAACAGCACCTGCCCGGACTCGCCGAGCACGGTCTTGTTGCCGGTCGGCCCGGCCACGACCCGCTGGCCGGACATCAGCAGCGTGCCGTTCGGGCCGCCGCCGGGCATCCACGCGACGTACGGGGTGTGCAGCAGCTCCCGCTGGTCCGAGGTGCGCACGAGGGTGCCGGCGCCGGTGCCCCAGCTGAGGCCGTTGGAGCTGGTCTTGATGTAGACCTCGCACGCGTGGTCGGCGTCCGTGGCGTCCCTGCACATCTCGTACGCCATCAGGTACGTCCCGTTCGGCAGCTCCGTCACGATCGACATGCCCGGCCTGGCCAGGTTGTCGTTCGGGAAGGCGACGTCCTGGGTCATCGTGGAGGACCAGGTCCGGCCGCCGTCGGCCGAGGTGTAGTGACCGATGACCTGGTTGTTCGTGGGGGTGCCCGCGGGCCGCTCGTCGGAGATGAAGCAGGCCAGCGTGTTGTCGGGGGCGAGCAGGAACCACGGCTCCCAGATGCCGTGCCCGATGGTGTCCGGCAGGCCGCTGGTCTGCGTGCAGTTCGACAGGTACGTCCACGAGGCGCCGTGGTCGGTGCTCTTGAACACCTCGACCTTCTGCGCCCGGTAGTCGCCCTCGATCCAGGCGGTGCCGGCGGCCAGCAGGTCGCCCTGGTTGAGGCCGTTGGCCGTGCGCGGCACCTCGTACAGGACGGGGGCGCCGAGCGCCCAGCCGGGCGTGTTGGAGGTGATGGTCGAGATGGGGTTGGCGGACCAGGTGCGCCCGCCGTCGGTGCTGCGGTAGATGGGGAACGAGCCGGGCGCGTTGTGCCCGCGGCGCGCGAACGTGGCCAGCATGGTCTCGTTCGGCGAGCCGTCGTGGTCGAGCCTGATCGCCCTCGGGTAGCTCGCGTCCCCCTGGGGGAACGTGGCCAGGTCGGGCGAGTAGAGCACCTGGCCGGCCGGGGCCGCCGAGGCGGGGCCGGCCAGTGCTCCGAGGCAGGTGGCGATGAGGGCTAACGCGGTCACGATCCGCGCGGGGGGTGTCAGCCGCACGTGCTTACTCTCCTTGGCTAGGACTGGCGGTTGTCTCCGATGACGGGGGCTGTGTGGGTGTCGACGTCCACGGCGGAGCGGGCCACCACGACGCCGTCGCTGACGAGGGCCAGGTGCAGCCGCCCGCTGGTCCAGCCGTCCGGCAGCTCAGCGGTGACCTCGGCGGGGCCGCTGAGCAGGAACGGCTTGGCCTCGATCCACGGCCCCTCGGCGCCGGGGCCGGCGGGCGGCGCGCCGAGGACCGGCGTCCAGGCGGTGTGCAGGTGGCCGTTGACCGGCTCGGCGCCGTGGTGCGAGACGCGGACGGGCACGCTGACCCGCCCCGACTCGCTGAGCAGGTCGCGGCCCGGCGCGACGGGGACGACGTCGAGGACGAGCGTGGTCGTGGCGTTCACGTCGGACGGCCGCACCCCGCCGAGGTCCTTGGCGCGGCGCTCGTAGTCGAGCAGGCCGGCCATCTCGTGCTCGATGTCGTACAGCTCGGTGTAGACGTAGCCGGCCACCCGGTCGTGGCGGCGCAGCTCCTGGGTCTGCCAGCGCAGCTGCCAGCCCCGCTCGACGGAGGTGAAGCCGGTGCCGTACTCGCTGTTGAGGTTGGGCAGGCCGCGCAGCGGCTGGTCCGGGACGCCGGCCAGATTCTTGCGCACGACGTAGTCGGGGCCGAGCTTGACGGGGAAGTCGTCCTGCTTGCCGTCCAGCAGCGCGGCGACGGTCCTGCCCCAGGAGGCGGCCGACTCGTCGTAGTAGTGCCAGTCGAGCAGGTCGGTCCTGACGTGGGTCCAGCCGGAGTTGTCCACCGCGGGCCGGCTCGGGTCGAGGGCCTTGATCAGGTCGTACGCCCGCGCCACCGCCTCCTGCTTGGCCGGGTCGCCGGGGATGTCCCAGTCGAGACCCCACTCCTCGTTGTAGAGGCCCCAGATGACGATCGCGGGCGAGTTGCCGTCGCGCTCGACCATGGGCGCGATCTGCTCCTCGAACGCCGCCACGGACGCCTCGGTGAACGTCCCCGTCGCGGCCGGTTCGGCCCACACCAGGATGCCGAGCCGGTCGGCGTGGTGGACGAAGCGCGGGTCCTCCAGCTTGAGGTGCTTGCGCACCAGGTTGTAGCCCGCCTCGGCGGCCAGTTCGAGGTCGCGGAGGAGGGCCTCGTCGTCCGGCGGGGTGATCCCCGTACGCGGCCAGTAACCCTGGTCGAGCACCCCGCGCACGAACAGGCGGCGGCCGTTCAGATAGAGGTCCTCGCCGATGACCTCGATGCGCCGCAGCCCGGTGTACGCGGCGACGGTGTCGGTGCCGGCGGCGGAGGTGAGGGTGGCGTCCACGTGGTAGAGGTGCGGGTCCTCAGGGGACCACAGGCGCGGCTCGGCCACGGGCAGCACCGCCTCGGCCCGCCCGCCGGAGACCGGCACCTCGACGCTCGTGTCCGTGCCGCGCAGCGTCAGCCGCAGCAGGGCCCCCTCCGCCGGCCCTCCCACGGTGGCCACGACCGCGATGCCGTCGAGACTCCCGGTCGGCCGCAGCCGCAGCCCGGCCAGGTACGTCGCGGGCCGTGCCTCCAGCCACACGCTCTGCCAGATGCCGGACGACGGGGTGAAGCAGACGCCGTCGAAGTCGTCGCGCGGGACGCTGCGCTGCTTGCCGTGCGCGATCTCCCGCTTGTCGAGCGGCGCGGAGACCCGGACCACGACCTCCTGCTCGCCGGCACCGCTCAAAGCGCCGGTGACGTCGGCCTCGAACGGCGTGTAACCGCCCCGGTGGCTGACCACCTCGGTGCCGTTCACCCAGACCGTGGCCTCGTGCTGCACCGCGCCGAAGTGCAGCACCACGCGCTGCCCCGACCACTCGGCCGGGACGGTGAAGCGGCGGCGGTACCAGGCGAGGGGCAGCCAGTGCGCCTCGACCCCCGACGCGGGCGTCTCCCAGGCGAAGGGCACGGTGATGGTGGCGCTCCAGTCCGGCTCGGTGTCGGCCCGGAACTCCCACTCGCCGTTGAGGCTCGACCAGCTGTGCGACCGGTCGAAGTGGGGGCGGGGATATTCCGCACGCGGCGTCATGGTTCTCCGTTTCATGTGTGGGGTCAGCCCTTGACGCTGCCCGCGAGGATGCCGTTGATGAAGTGGCGCTGCAGCAGGACGAAGATCACCAGCAGCGGCAGCAGCGCGATGCTGCCGGCGGCGAGCAGCTCGCCCCAGACGGTGGCGAAGTCGGCGCCGATGCGGTTGCCGGTGACGTTCTGCGCCAGCGTGGACAGCACCACTTGCAACGTCTGGTGTGAGGTGTCGTTGACGGCGACGACCGGCCAGACGAAGTCGTTGTAGATGTTCATGGTGGTCAGCACCGCCAGCGCGGCCAGGCCCGGCCGGATGACCGGCAGCACGACCCGCCAGAAGATGCCGAACTCGCCGGCGCCGTCCACCCGCCCCGCGTCGATCAGCTCGTTCGGGATGGCGGCGATGGTCTGCCGCATCCAGAAGATGCTGAAGGCGTCCACGCTGCCCGGCAGGATCAGCGCCTGGTAGGTGTTCACCCAGCCCAGCGCGCTCATCTCCAGCAGCAGCGGGATGATCAGCACCAGCGTCGGCAGCATCAGCGTCAGCAGCACCACGCCGAACAGCAGGTTCTTGAACGGGAAGTCGTACTTGGCGAAGGCGTAGCCGGCCAGCGGGCAGAAGAACATCGTCATCGCGCCCTTGACCGCCAGCACCAGCGCCGTGTTGGCGAAGCCGGTGCCGATGGGCACGTCGGCGAACATCGCCCGGTAGTTGTCCAGGGTCGGCTCGCCGAGCGACAGCGGGCTCGTGATGATCTCGGCCGCCGGTTTCAGCGACGAGCTGACCGCCCACCAGATGGGGTAGAGGAACGCGATCGCGAGCAGCGTCAGCACCGCGTACTGGACGATGCCCGGCCTGTTCTGCGTCATGACACCTCGTCTTTCGGGCGCAGCAGCCTGACCGAGATCAGCGACAGGCCGAAGACCAGCAGGACCAGCAGGAACGAGTTCGCCGCGCCGGTGCCGAGGTCGGAGGCCGTGATGTGGTCGTAGAGGTAGAGCCCGGCGGTCGTGGTGGAGCCGTACGGGCCGCCCTCGGTCACCACGTACGGCTCGGAGAACATCTGGAAGACCGCCAGCGTCTGGATGACGACGAGGAACGCCATGCTCCGCCGCACCAGCGGCAGCGTGATCGACCAGAACTGCCGCCAGCGGGACGCGCCGTCGAGGGAGGCGGCCTCGTACACGCCGCCCGGCACGGCCTGCAGCCCCGCGAGCAGGATGATGATCGCGAACCCGGTCGTCTTCCACAGGAACAGCAGCGCCAGCGTCGGCTTCGACCACGTGGTGGAGGTGAGCCAGCCGACGTCGGGCAGCCCGACCAGGTTGAGCAGGTAGTTGACCAGGCCGTAGTCCTGGTCGAACACCACGATCCAGACCTGCGCCATGGCCACCAGCGGGGTCACGAACGGCGCGATGAACGCCACCCGGAAGAACCCGCGCAGCCGCAGCTTGGCGTTGGCCAGCAGCACCGCGCCGCCGAGCCCCGCCACGACCTGGATCGGCACGATGAGCAGCCACATGACGGCGCTGTTGCCGAGCGAGGCCCAGAAGTCGGGGCTGGTCAGCAGGTAGAGGTAGTTGTCCAGGCCGACCCAGCGCGCCGCGCCCGCTCCCCGCCAGCGCATGAAGCTGAGCTGCAGCGCGTAGATCAGCGGGTAGACCCCGAACGCGGCGAAGACCACGAAGAACGGGGCGATGAACAGATACGGCGACAGCCGGGCGGTCCGCCACGGCGACAGCTTGGCGGGCCGCCGGAGACCACGGGTGAGACTCGTCATGAGCGGTCGATGAGGTTGCGCTGGATCTTCTCCGCCGAGTCGGAGATCACCTGGTCGGGCGTCATCTTGCCGTCGATCAGGCGCTGCATGTTGTTGCCCAGGTAGTCCACCGACTGCGCCCACCACCACGGGATCGGCGCGGCGGCCGGGATGGTGGCGGCGGCGTCCACGGCGACCTTCCACAGGTCCTGGCCGCCGAGCGCCTCGATGGGCTGGAACAGCGGCTTGGCCGGGTCGAGCGCGGGCTGGTAGCTCGGGATCGAGGTGGACAGGCCGCCGGGATAGACGTCGTTGGGGCCGTACACGGCGGTGTAGCCGGGCTCCTTGAAGCACAGGAACTCGTACAGCAGCCAGGCCAGCTCGGGGTTCTTGGCCTTGGCCGGGATGACGAAGCTGCTGCCGCCCATCGCGCCGCTGCGCGCGCCGCCCGGCGTCCAGGCGGGCAGCGGCGCGGCCCGCCACTTGCCCTTGGTGTTCTTCAGCAGCTGCTGCGGCGCGAACGACCACCAGATCGCCCACGGCACGAACACCTGCTGGCCGTTGTCGAGCGTGTTGACGTCGGCCGGCTCCAGGTAGGGCGCGTGGGTGACGAGGCCGTCCTTGACCGCCGTGTCGATCCAGCCGAAGATCCGCCGGTACTCCTCGGAGTCGAGGCGCAGCTTGCCCTGCGCGTCGGTGAGGCTGGTGCCCTGCTGGTTGGCCAGCATCTCCAGCCAGAGCTGGCTGAGGAACGGCGTCTTCTCCAGGTGGATGGGCTTGGTCTTGGGGTCCTTCTCCTTGACAGTCCTGGCCGCGGCGAGCAGGTCGTCGTACGTCGCGAGGCCCGCCGGGTCGACGCCCGCGTCCTCCAGGATGTCCTCGCGGTACCACAGCAGGCCGGGGTCGAGGTCCCACGGGACGCCGTAGATCTTGCCGTCCACGGTGTTCACCGACAGCTTGTACGCCGACGTCTGGTCCTTGTACGGCGCGATGAGGTCCGTCAGGTCGAAGAGGTGCTCGGCCTGCCCGCCGATCTTGGCGTCGTCCCAGAAGCTGCCGTCGGGCACGTCGGTGCCGCTGATGAGGGTGTTGGCGAGCTTGGCGTCGATGTCCACGGCCTGGTGGTCGACCTTGACGTTCGGGTACGCCTTGCGGAACTCGCCGATCGCCGCGTCGAACACCTTGAACAGGTCGCCCGACCGGTTCCAGATGGTGATCTCGCCCTTGGCGGCCGAGGCGGTGGCGGTGGGCTTGGTGAGCTTGCTGGGCTCGGCGCCGGTCCCGCCGGGCGCGGCGCAGGCGGCGGCGAGCGAGCCGGTGGCGGCGAGGGCCCCGATGCCCAGGGCTCCCTTGAGAAAACCACGGCGGCCTATGGGGGATGGGGGCATCTTCGACTCCTAGCCGGACGGGATGAGACGGTGTGAGGGCTCTGCAACGATGCAGACATCATGCATACTCGTCTGCAACGATGCAAGGGCGGGTTTAGGATCTACCCAACAGAGAGCGCGGGAGGTATAGGAGACGCATGGCCGGTCCAACCTTGCGTGACGTCGCCAAGCGGGCGAACGTGTCGATCCGCACGGTGTCCAACGTGGTGAACGGTTACGCGCCGGTCTCCGACGAGCTGCGCGCCCGGGTGCAGACCGTGCTCGACGAGCTCGGCTACCGTCCCAACCTCATCGCCCGCAACCTCAAGCAGGGCCGCACCGGGATGATCGCGCTCGTCGTGCCCGAGCTCGACGTGCCCTACTTCGCCGAGCTGGCCCGCGAGATCATCACCGCCGCCCGCGCCCGCGGCTACGTCGTCATGATCGACCAGACCGACGGCGACGGCGACAGGGAGCGCGAGCTGCTCGGCCGCGACTCGCGCGCCACGCTCTTCGACGGCCTGCTGATCAGCCCCATCTCCGTCACCGCGGAAGAGCTGCGCGGCCGGGCCAACAAGGTGCCGATCGTGCTGCTCGGCGAGCACATCTTCAACGGCAGCCTGCCCCACGTCGCCATCGACAACGTCGCCGCCGCCCGCGAGGCCACCACCCACCTCCTCGACCTCGGCCGGCGCCGGGTGGCCGCCATCGGCGACCAGCCGTACGCGACCGGCGAGACCGCCCAGCTCCGCACCACCGGCTACCGGCAGGCGCTGGCCCGCGCCGGCATCGAGGTGGACGAGACGCTGATCGTCTCCACGCCGCACTTCCACCGGCGGCTCGGCGCCGAGGCCGTCCAGCGCCTGATCGCCCTGCCGGAGCCGCCCGACGCCGTCTTCTGCTACAACGACCTGCTCGCCCTCGGCGCGATCAGGGCGCTGACCAGGGCAGGGTGGCGGGTGCCCGACGACGTCGCGGTGGTGGGCATCGACGACATCGAGGAGGGCCAGTACAGCACGCCCAGCCTCACCACCATCGCCCCCGACAAGGGCGAGCTGGCCAGGCGGGCCGTGGACGCGCTGCTGGAGACGATCACCGCGGCCGAGCCGTCAGGCCCGCCGCCCGAGATCGTGGTGCCGCACCGGCTGATCGTCCGCGAGAGCACGGCGGGGGAGCAGCCGGCCTGATCGGCCGTTCTGATCGGACGACGTAAGGTTGGGTGGTGCCCGTCGCTCGTCAAGGTCTCCTGCTCGGCGCGGCGGCGTACGTGCTGTGGGGCCTGTCCGTGCTCTACTGGCCGCTGGTCGAGCCCACCGGCGCCATCGAGATCCTCGCCCTGCGCGTGCTCTTCTCGCCCATCGCGGTCGGCCTGCTGCTGCTCGCCATGGGCCGGGCGAAAAGGGTGGCCGAGATCCTGCGCAAGCCCCGCGAGCTGGGCCTGCTCACCGTCGCCGGGGTGCTCACCTCGGCCAACTGGGCGCTGTTCATCTGGGCCAGCACCAACGGCCACGTGGTGGACGCCTCGCTCGGCTACTTCATCACCCCGCTGGTCAGCGTCGCGCTCGGCGTGGCCGTCCTGCGCGAGCGGCTGCGGCCTGGCCAATGGGCCGCCATCGGGCTCGGCGCCGGAGCCGTCGCCGTGCTCACCGCCGCGTACGGCGGCCTGCCCTGGATCGCGCTCGGCCTCGCCGCCACCTTCGGCCTGTACGGGCTGATCAAGAAGCACCTCGACGTGGGCGCCGTCGAGGGGCTGATGGTGGAGACCGCGGTGCTGTTCCCGTTCGCCGCGGTCTACACGATCGTGCTGCAGGCCTCGGGGCAGGCCACGTTCGGCCACGTGTCGCTCGGCAACACCCTGCTCGGCGTCGGCTCGGGGTTCGTCATGATGGCGCCGATGCTGCTGTTCAACGCGGCGGCCACGCGGGTCCCGCTCAGCGTGGTCGGCATGCTGCAGTTCATCGAGCCGATCGTGCAGTTCCTCCTCGGCGTGCTGGTGTTCCGTGAGGTGATGCCGGCGGTCAGGTGGGCGGCGTTCGCCCTGCTGTGGTCCGCGCTCGCCATGCTGACCGCCGAAGGCGTCAGGCGACGGAGTCGGGCTGCCGCCGGGGCTCGTCGAGCTCCACCGCGCTCCGCTCGATCATCTCGAACTGCGTCATCAGCCGTTCGAGATCAGGGGGAGACACCGTGAACGTGTCGTGCACCGCCTCACCCGCCGCCGTGTAGCTCAGCTCGTGGCCGCAGGTGCCGTCCCACACGCCGCTGATCACCCGCATCGCCGGCGGGAGCCGGTCGACGTGCACCCTGCGCACCCGTACGCCGGCCGCGACCTGCTCGCGGGCCAGCGCCTCCAGATCCTCGCTCCACTCGTGGTAGATGAAGACCCGGCGGATCGTCACGCCCCGCGCCAGCGCGTCGAGCTGGGCCTGCCAATACTGGCGGCCGACCGGCTCGCGCCACCAGGTGAGGTCGACCGAGGGCACGCTGGTGGCGCACATGGTGGCCTTGGTCTGGTCGATCAGCCGCTGGAAGACCGCGTTGTCGCCGTACGGCGTGCGGAAGTGGCCGCGTTCGAGGTCGGCCAGCGTGCGCAGGCAGTCCTCGAACGCCACCCGGCACGCGTCGGCGGCGGGGGTGCCCGCGTACTCGCGCTCCACGTGCTTGGCCGCCCGCAGCATCGGCACCATCAGGTCGGGCAGCCACGGGATCTTCTCGATGGTCGCCACCATCTGCCCCACCCGCGTCTCGTGGTCGATCCTGCGCTTCTCCCGCAGCAGGGTCTGCACCTGTAACGTGATCACGCCGCCGATGAGCCCCGCCACCATGCCCAGCCCCTGCGCGGTGTCCTCCCGGACGTAGAAGATCACGCCGAGCAGGACCGACAGCGCGGTGCCGATGACCAGGACGGGGTCGAGTGCGAACGTCGGCTGCTTCTTCGCGCGTCTCGTCATCAGATACCTCCGTGGAAACCCCCGCCTTCAGGCGGGGGAGGAATCGGACCCCTGCGGAGCAGGACAGGGGCAGCCGATGCCGTCAGGCGAACCGGCATATCGAACACACGCGCGATCTTTGGCCGATCGTGGGAGCATGTGAGGCGTGGCGCAGATCGTGAAGCGGGCCTACAAGTACCGCTTCCACCCGACCCCCGAGCAAGCCGCCGAGCTGGCCCGGACCTTCGGCTGCGTCCGCCTCGTCTACAACAAGGCACTCGAAGAACGCACCCGCGCCTACACCCTGCAAGGCCGCCGTCTCCTACGTGGAGTCCTCCGCGCGCCTGACGGAATGGAAGCGCAGCGGCGAGTTCGACTTCCTGTCGGAGGTGTCGTCGGTCCCTCTGCAGCAGGCGTTGCGGCATCTTCAGGCGGCGTTCGCGAACTTCTTCGCCAAGCGCGCCAAATACCCGACCGTCAAGTCCCGCAAGAAGTCCCGGGCGTCGGCGGAGTACACGCGTTCGGCGTTCCACCGGCGCCAGGGAACCTTGACGCTGGCGAAGATGGACACGCCGCTGGCCATTGTGTGGTCGCGTCGGCTGCCGGAGGGTGCGCAGCCGTCCACGGTCACCGTCTCCCGCGACGGCGCGGGACGCTGGTTCGTGTCCCTCCTGGTCGAGGAGAAGGTCAACCCGCGTCACGAACGGCGCGATCGGCGCAGGCTGGCCAAGGCTCAGCGGGCCCTGGCCCGTAAAGCCAAGGGGTCGAACAACCGGGCCAAGGCCAGAGTGAAGGTGGCCAGGGTGTACGCCCGGATCGCCGATCGCAGAAGAGATCACCTGCACAAGGTCACGACACGGCTTGTTCGCGAGAATCAAGTGATCGCCGTGGAAGACCTGACCGTCCGCACCATGGTCCGCAACCGCAGCCTGGCCCGCGCCATCTCCGACGCGTCCTGGCGGGAGTTCCGCTCCATGCTGGAGTACAAGGCACGATGGTACGGGCGGACTGTGGTGGCGGTCGACCGCTGGTTCCCGTCGTCGAAGCTGTGCTCGGCGTGCGGGTCCCTGCAGGAGAAGATGCCGCTGAACATCCGGGAATGGATGTGTGCCTGCGGCACGGTCCACGACCGGGATGTGAACGCGGCCAGGAACGTGCTCGCCGCCGGGCTGGCGGAGAGCTGAAACGCCTGTGGAGCTGGTGTAAGGCCTCAACGAGAGTCCTCTCCGACGGGGCGACCGGCTGTGAAGCAGGAACCCTCACGGGCGACCGTGGGAATCCCCCTCGTTGACGAGGGGGAGGATGCCAAATGGGTCTCCCGGGAGAGTTCCCTGAGTACATACCCCTTTTACGATCTCCGCTCGCCGGCCACGTCGCTGGGGAACCGGTTAACCTCACCATCCCACCCGTTGACGGCCCTGAGGCTCCCACGTAGAGTCGCGTGGGCTTATTCGGTTTAGTAGGGAGAAAACACGTGTTCCGTGCGCTGCACGACGGCTGGACCCTCCGCGCAGACGGCGAACGTGACCTTGCCGCCATCCCGGCCGGCATCCCGGCGGCCGTGCCGGGCAGCGTGCACACCGACCTCCTCGCCGCCGGGCTCATCGACGACCCCTACCGCGACGACAACGAGCGGCGGCTGGGCTGGATCGGGCGGACGGACTGGATCTACCAGACCGCCTTCGACTGGCACGACGACGGCGCCGAGCGGGCCGACCTCGTCTGCGAAGGGCTCGACACGGTCGCCACCGTGCTGCTCAACGGCCACGAGCTGGGCGGCACCGCCAACATGCACCGCACCTACCGCTTCGCCGCCCGCGACCTGCTGCGCGACGGCCGCAACACGCTGGAGGTGCGCTTCCGCGCCCCCTACGCCTACGCCGAGGAGCAGCAGGCCAGGCACGGCGACCGGCCGGCCGCCTACGACGAGCCGTACGCGTTCATCAGGAAGATGGCCTGCAACTTCGGCTGGGACTGGGGGCCCACCCTGGTGACCAGCGGCATCTGGCGGCCCATCGGCCTGCACTCCTGGTCGGGCGCGCGCCTCGCCGAGGTGCGGCCGCTGGTGCGCGGCGACGGGGTCGACGTGCACGTGCGCGTCGAACGTACCGGTGAGGCGCCCGTCACCGTCACCGCCGAGGTGGCCGGCGTGACCGTGGAGGCCAAGCTGGAGCAGGGCGAGAGCGAGGCCGTGCTGCGCCTCGACGTGCCGCACGCCGAGCGGTGGTGGCCACGTGGCCACGGCGCGCAGCCGCTCTACCCGCTGACCGTGCGGGCCGGCTCCGACCAGTGGCGGCGCGAGATCGGCTTCCGCACGGTCGAGCTGGACACCGACGCGTTCCGGCTGATCGTCAACGGGCGGCCGGTGTTCGTGCGCGGCTTCAACTGGATCCCCGACGACTGCTTCCCCGCCCGCGTCACCCCCGACCGTCTGGCCGCACGCGTCGATCAGGCCGTCGCCGCCGGCGCCAACACGCTGCGGGTGTGGGGCGGCGGCGGCTACGAGTCCGACGCCTTCTACGACCTCGCCGACCGCCTCGGCCTGCTGGTGTGGCAGGACTTCCCGTTCGCCTGCTCCGCCTACCCCGAGGAGGAGCCGTTCCGCTCCGAGGTCGAGGCCGAGGCGCGCGACAACGTGGCCAGGCTGTCGGCCCACCCGAGCCTCGTGCTGTGGTGCGGCAACAACGAGAACATCGAGGGCCACCAGCACTGGGACTGGCGCGAGCGGCTGGACGGCAGGAGTTGGGGCGCCGCGTTCTACTACGACCTGCTGCCTTCGGTGGTCTCCGAGCTCGACCCGACCCGCCCCTACTGGCCGGGCAGCCCCTACTCGGGCAGCCCCGACCGCGACGTCCGCGACCCCTCGACCGGCACCGTGCACATCTGGACGGTCTGGGGCGGCGGGCTCGACTACCTCCACTACGCCGACTACACGCCTCGCTTCGTCGCCGAGTTCGGCTACCAGGGGCCGCCGACGTACGCCACCTTGCGGGCCGGCTCCTCCGACGAGCCGCTGACCCCCGGCTCCTCGCACCAGAAGGCCCCAGCCGGGCAGGACAAGCTGCTGGCCGGGCTGGGCGAGCACCTGCCGCGCCCCGAGACGTTCGACGACTGGCACTACTACACGCAGCTCAACCAGGCCCGCGCGATGACGTTCGGGGTCGAGCGGTTCCGTGCGCTGATGCCGTACTGCATGGGCACGATCGTCTGGCAGCTCAACGACTGCTGGCCGGTCACCTCGTGGGCCGCCGTGGACGGCGGGGGCCGCAGGAAGCCCCTCTGGTACGCCCTGCGCCGCTCCTACGCCGACCGCCTCATCACCCGGCTCGGCGACGAGGTGGTCCTGGTCAACGACACCGACGACACCTGGTCCGGCACCCTCACCCTGGCCCTGCGCGACCTGGGGGGCCGGGCCCTGGCCGCCCAGACCGACCAGGTCGCCGTGCCCGCCCGCGCCACCCTGCGCCTCGCCCCGCCCCAAGGCCCGCAGGCCGCCCTGCTGACCGCCGAACTGGACGGCCACCGGGCGCTGTTCACCACCGCCGAGGATCCGGCCATGAACTACCCCCCGGCCGACTACACGGCGACCGTGACCCCGGAGAAGGACGGCCACGCGGTCACCATCACAGCGACGACGATCCTGCGCGACCTGGCCCTCTTCCCCGACCGCCTCGACCCGGCGGCGACGGTGGACGACCAGCTCGTCACGCTGCTCCCCGGCGAGACCGTCACCTTCCACGTCAAGGGGGACGTGGACCCGGAGGCCCTGACGTCGTACCCGGTGCTGCGCTGCGTCAACGAGAGCGTCAGGGGATCAGCGCGCGTTTGAGGATCTTGCCCGTCGGGCTCATCGGGAGTTCGTCGACGAATGTCAGGCGGCGGGGATACTTGTACGCCGCCACCCGCTCCCGTACGAAGTCGCGCAGTTCGTCCCCGTCCACAGGGGTGCGCAGAGCCACCACGGCGGCGATCTCCTCGCCCAGTTCCGGGTGCGGCACCCCGACCACGGCGGCCTGGCGGACGGCCGGGTGTTCGTACAGGACCTCCTCGACCTCGCGCGGGTAGACCGTGTAGCCGCCGCGGATGATGACGTCGCGGCGGCGGCCCACCAGGAAGAAGTAGCCGTCGGGGTCCACCCGGCCGAGGTCGCCGGTGTGGAACCAGCCGTCGCGGACGGCCTCGGTGGTGGCGGCCGGGTCGTTCCAGTAGCCCTTCATGACGTTGGGGCCGCGGACCACGATCTCGCCGATCTCGCCGCTCGGCACCTCGCGGCCGTCCTCGTCCACGACCTTCATCTCGACGTCCCTGATGGGCCAGCCGATCGAGCCGGGCCTGCGGTGGTGGCCGCCGCGGTTGGTGGCGGCGACGGGGGAGGTCTCGCTGAGGCCGTAGCCCTCGATGATCTCGCAGCCGAAGCGGGTCTCGTACGCGCGCAACACGTCGAGCGGCAGCGCCGCCCCGCCCGAGGCGCAGACCCGCAGCATCGACATGTCGGAGGCGCCCGGATGGTCGAGCAGCGCGATGAACATGGTGGGCACGCCCTGGAAAACGGTCACCCCGTCGCGCCTGATGACCTCCAGGGCTCGGCCGGGGTCGAAGCGGTTGAGCAGGGTCAGGCGGGCCCCGGCGTGCACGGTGGCGTTGAGCGAGCAGGTCTGGCCGAAGGTGTGGTAGAGCGGCAGCGCGCCGAGCACGACGTCGTCCACGCCGAGCGCGTGCATGCGGGCCACGGTGGCGGCGTTGCCGCCGAGGTTGCCGTGGGTCAGCTCGATGCCTTTGGGCCGGCCTGTCGTGCCTGAGGTGTAGTGGATGACGGCGGTGTCATCGGGCGCGGCCGGGGCGATCGCGGGCTCGGCGGCGACGCGGCGCAGCAGCCGGCGGAACTCGCCGGGCACCACGAAGAAGCAGTCGGCCTTGGTGCCGGCGGAGCCCGCCTCGGCCGTCTCGGCGAAGGCGTGCCAGGCGATGAGCAGCCTGGCTCCGCAGTCCCCCAGGTACGCGGCGATCTCCCGCCGCTTCAGCAGCGGGTCGAGCGGCACCACCACCGCCCCGGTCCGCAGCACCCCGTAGTAGACGACGCCGAACTCCGGCACGTTCGGCAGCATGATGGCGACCCGGTCACCAGGGCCGATGCCGCGGCACCGCAGCAGGCCCGCCAGGCGGGCGCTCAGCTCCTCCAGCGCCCCGTACGTCAGCTCCGCCTCGTCCAGCGTGAGAACCGCCCGGCCGCCCAGCCGGTGGGCGGCGGCGTGGAGCCGGTCAGCGAGGTTCATGCAAAGACCGTACGTCGGCTCTCCCACGCCCCTCATTGGTCGCGGCACCCAGTCTTTCCCGCCCGGCATTGGTGGGAAGCGCATCGTGCAGCGCGATGGCGACGAGCAGCTCCAGGAGATCGTTGATCGAGCGCAGGCTCCGCCCGGTGCGCTCCTGGATGCGGCGCAGCCGGTATTGGGCGGTGTTGGGGTGGATCTGCAGCCGCTCGGCGGCGGCCCGCAAGTTGAGGTCGGCTCCGGCGAACGCCCTGATCGTGGCGGTGAGCACGCCGCCGCGCGCACGGTCCTCCGACAGCAGCGCGGTGATGCGGCGGTCGACGAGGTGCCGGGCGGTGTCGTCGGCCTTCAGCGCGAGATACTGGAACGGCGTGATCCTGGGCAGCGCGGCCACGCCGCCGTCCTCGGGCACGAAGTCCAGCACCGCCCGCGCCTCCTGGTACGCCTGCGGGATCTCCGCGGCGCCCGCCGCGACCGTGCTGATGCCCATGGCCAGCCTGATGCCCTCGGCGGCGAGGCTTTCGCGCACGCCCTGGAGCCGGTCGCACAGCTCTTCCGCGTCCACGCCGGGACCGAGCACGGGGATGGCGACGATCTCCGACTGGCGGACGACCGACAGCGTACGGGTGCCGTTCCCGCCGGTCCGCGCGATGGCGGCGCAGGCCGCGTGCCGGGCGTCGGCGCCCTGGTCGGGCCCGGTCGCGACGGGGGCGGTCGGCCCGGCCAGCACGGCGATCACCACGAGCAGCGGGGTGCGCGCGTCGGGGGCGAGGCCGTGCGCCTGCGCGGCGGCCAGCTCCCTGCCGCGCGTCGGGATGGCGCCGGCCAGGAGCGTCTCCAGCAGGTCGCGGCTCTCGCGCACGGCCTCGGCCGCCGCGTACTGCTGGAACTCCATGTACGCGTTGGCCGCGTGCGTGCTGGCGAAGTCGCAGTAGCGCATCAGCGGGGCGGCCAGCGTCAGGGCGGCCTCGCGCCCCGCGTACGCGTGCCCGGCCCGCTCGACCACGGCCTCCCAGAAGACCTGCTGCCCGACCCTGAACGCGTTGACGTAGTCGGCCAGCGCCACCCCCGCCCTGGCCCGGCGCATCGCGGCCCGCCGGGTGAAGGTGATGTCCTCCAGCGTGACCGTGCGGTCCTCAAGGAGCACGCCCAGCTTGGCGCGGTAGTGCTTGACCACCTGGTCGCGAACGTCGGCGTGGAAGGCCGGGTCCTGGGCATCGTAGGCGGGGATCTCCTCGCGCATCGTCGCCACGGCGACGTCGGCGAGCGCGGGCAGGTCGCTGAGCAGCTCGGAGAGTATGCGTGTGCGTTCCGCGCGTACGGCGGCTTCCACGGTGCTCGAACCGGTGGACATGCCGGGATGATCCATGGCCTGCGGCGGGCGGTCAACGGGTCGTAACCGGGATGAGACCCACGCTGTGCTCAGAAGACAACTCGCCGGAAACATCTTGGGTCACCGTGCCCAATGCGGCTCCTGACGAGCGGCTCCTACGCTGAGGCCAACTTCAGAACATTGTTCTCCAGGAGGCCGGATGCTGGAGGTACACGATCTTACCGTCCGCTTCGGCGGCATCACCGCGCTGGACGGCGTGGGGTTCGGGGTCGCGGGCGGGGAGATGGTGGGGCTCATCGGGCCGAACGGCGCCGGCAAGACCACCCTGTTCAACTGCCTGACCCGCCGGTACGACCCGGACGAAGGGACCGTCACGTACGAGGGCGCCGATCTGACCGCGCTGCCGCCGCACGCCATCGCCGGGCTCGGCATCGCGCGCACGTTCCAGAACCTCGGCCTGTTCCCGCGCCTGTCGGTGCGCGACAACGTGCTGGTCGGCGCGCACCACCGGGGCCGCGCCGGCTTCCTGTCCGCCGGGCTCCGGCTGCCCGGCGTGCGGCGCGAGGAGCGGGCGCTGCGGGAGGACGCGGACGCGGTCCTGGACCGGCTGAACCTGTCCGAGGTGGCCGGGCATCCGGCGGCGGGGCTGCCGTTCGGCACGCTGAAACGGGTCGAGCTGGCCCGCGCGCTCGTCGCCAGGCCCCGGCTGCTGCTGCTCGACGAGCCGGTCAACGGGCTGAACGCGGCCGAGGTGGAGGAGTTCGCCGGCACGCTCGCGGCGATCCGCGGCGAGTACGACCTGACGGTGATCGTGGTCGAGCACCACATGGGGTTCGTCATGGGCACCTGCGAGCGCATCGTCTGCCTCGACTTCGGCCGCAAGATCGCCGAAGGGCCGCCCGAGGAGGTCCAGCGCGATGCCGGCGTCATCGAGGCGTATCTGGGGACCTCGGGAGAGGAGGCGGGCGCGTGAGCGACCTCGTGGTGGACGGCCTGGTCGCCGGCTACGGCGACGCCCGGGTGCTGCACGGCGTGCGCTTCACCGTACGGCAGGGGGAGGTCTGCGCGATTCTCGGCCCGAACGGCGCCGGCAAGACCACCCTGCTCAGAGCCCTGTCGGGGATGGTCAAGGCACGCGGGAAGATCACGCTCGGCGACGCCGACCTGACCGGGCGCCCGCCCGACGCGGTGGCCAGGCTCGGCGTGGCCCACGTGCCCGAGGGGCGCGGCACGTTCATGCCGCTGACCGTCGAGGAGAACCTGCGGCTCGGCGCGTTCGTCCGCCGCGACCGCGCCTCCGTCGCCCAGGACCTCGACCGCATCTACACCTACTTCCCGGTGCTGAAGACCCGCCTCAAGCAGGCCGCCGGCAGCCTGAGCGGCGGCGAGCAGCAGATGCTGGCCATCGGCAGGGCGCTCATGCTGCGCCCCAGGGTGCTGCTGCTCGACGAGCCGTCGCTCGGCCTGGCCCCGCTGGTCACCCGGGAGCTGTTCCGCATCGTGCAGACCATCAACGCAGAGGAGCAGACCACCGTGGTCGTCGTCGAGCAGAACGCCCACCTCGCTCTCGGCATAGCCCAGCAGGCGCACGTCCTGGAGACCGGGCGGATCGTGCTGTCCGGCACGGCCGCGCAGATCAGGGCGGACGAGCAGGTCGCGCAGTCCTATCTCGGGTACCGGGTGTAGCCGATGGCCGGATTCCTGCAGCAGGTCGTCGAGGGGCTCGGCGCGGGCGCCATCTACGCCAGCCTGGCGCTGGCCCTGGTGCTGATCTACCAGTTCACCGGGATCGTGAACTTCGCCCAGGGCGAGCTGGCCATGTTCTCCACGTACATCGCCTGGCAGTGCGTGGCGGCCGGGCTGCCGTTCTGGCTGGCGCTGGTGCTGACGCTGGCGGTGTCGTTCGCGGGCGGGATGCTCATCGAACGGGTGATCATCCGGCCCGTCGAGGGCGCGCCCGAGCTGACCCTCGTCATCGTCACCGTCGGGCTGTTCATCTTCGTCAACGCGGCGGCCGGATGGATCTGGACGTTCCTCATCAAGGACTTCCCCAACCCGTTCCCCGGCGGCGCGCTGGAGGCGGCCGGGGTCAGCGTCAACTTCTCCACGCTGGGCGTGCTCGGCGTGGTGGCGCTCACCATGGGGCTGCTGTACCTGCTCTTCCAGCACACCAAGATCGGGCTCGGCATGCGCGCGGTGGCGAGCAACCCCGCCTCGGCGAAGCTGGTCGGCATCAGGGTCGGCTGGACGCTCGCGCTCGGCTGGGGCCTGGCCGCCACCGTCGGCGCGGTCTCCGGAGTGCTGGTCGCGCCGCTGCTGTTCCTGGAGCCCAACATGATGGGCGGCGTCCTCATCTACGCGTTCGCGGCGGCCACGCTCGGCGGCTTCGACAGCCCGGTCGGGGCGGTCGTCGGCGGGCTGATCGTGGGCGTCGCCGAGACCCTCGCCGGGGCGTACGTCGGCGTCATCGGCTCCGATCTCAAGGTGGGGGTGCCGCTGGTGATCATCCTCGGTGTGCTGCTGCTGCGGCCCCAGGGGCTGTTCGGGCGAGCGGTGGTGGAACGCGCATGATCCAGATCAAGGAAGCCTCTCCCCGGGCGCCCGTACGGGCGCGGCGCGCCCCCGACCCGCGCTGGCGGTGGGCCGGGCTCGCGCTGCTGCTCGCCGCCGCCGTCTACGCGCCCTTCCAGCTCGCGCCCTTCCACGTCTTCCAGCTCACGATGGTGCTGATCTACAGCGTGGCGCTGCTCGGGCTCAACCTGCTCGTCGGGCACGCCGGGCAGATCTCACTCGGGCACGGCGCGTTCTTCGCCGTCGGCGCGTACGCGGGCGCCATCATGCTCGACCGGTACGACCTGCCGTACCCGCTGACCCTGCCCATCGCGGCGGCCGTGGCGTTCGTGATCGGCCTCGCGCTCGGCGTGCCGGCGATGCGGCTGCGCGGCCTCTACCTCGCGCTCGTCACCCTCGCCATCGCGATCTTCCTGGTGCCGCTGCTCAAGCGGTTCGAGGAGCTGACCGGCGGTTCCATGGGGCTGACGCTGGCCAAACCGGCGCCGCCCGCGTGGAGCGGCCTGGCCGAGGACCAGTGGCTGTACTTCCTCACCCTCGTCGTCGCCGTCGTCGCCTTCCTGGTGGCGGCGGGGCTGCTGCGGTCGCGGGTGGGGCGGGCGCTGCACGCCGTCCGCGACAACGAGACGGCGGCCGAGGTCATGGGGGTGCGGCTGTCGTCGTACAAGACGCTCGCGTTCGCCTGGAGCGCCATGTACGCCGGCGCCGCCGGATGCGTCTACACGTGGGTGATCGGCTTCGTCTCGCCTGACTCGTTCACCGTGAACCTGTCGATCACCCTGCTGGCCGGCCTGGTCGTCGGAGGGCTCGGCTCGCTGTCGGGACCCGTGCTCGGCGGGCTGTTCGTGATGTTCGTGCCGAGCATCTCGCAGGACGTCAACGACGCCGCGCCCGGCGTCATCTTCGGCCTGCTGATCATCGCGGTCATGTACGTGGCCCCGACGGGGCTCGCCGGTCTGGCCGGGCGCCTGCTCAAGAAGATTCCCCGGAAGGAGTAAGAGGGATGCGACGAGTATCTGCGATCGGCGGTGCGGCGCTGCTCCTGCTCGCCGTCGCCGCCTGCGGGGGGCGGGACAGCGGCGGCGGCACCACGGGTACGGCGGCCACCGGCCAGTGCCAGGGGCAGCAGACCACCGGCATCACCGACACCAGCATCAAGCTGGGCGGCATCTACCCGCTGTCCGGCCCCGCCTCCGCCTACGGGGACATCCCCAAGGGCATCAAGGCCTACTTCGACTACATCAACGCCGAGAAGAACGGCATCGGCGGGCGCAAGGTCGAGTTCGTCGTCCGCGACGACGGCTACCAGCCGCCCAAGGCCGTGGAGGAGGCCCGCAGGCTGGTCGAGCAGGAGCAGGTGTTCGCCCTGTTCCAGACGCTCGGCACGCCCTCAACCGCGGCCACCTGGGACTACACCAACCAGCGCAAGGTGCCGCAGATCTTCGTGGCGACCGGAGCCTCCCAGTGGGGCACCGACACCGCCCACCCGTGGACGATCGGCTGGCAGCCCAACTACATCTCCGAGGCCCGCATCTACGCCGCGTACCTGAAGAAGGAGAAGCCGCAGGCCAAGGTCGCCGTCCTCTACCAGAACGACGACTTCGGCAAGGACCTGCTCGGCGGCTTCAAGCGGGCCATCGAGGGCACGCAGGTGCAGGTCGTCGCCGAGCAGAGCTACGAGGTGACCGACCCCAGCGTGGACCCGCAGATGCGGAACCTCGCCGAGTCGGAGGCGGACGTGTTCCTCAACGTCACCACGCCCAAGTTCGGCTCGCAGGCGCTGGCCGCCGACGCCAAGAACACCAAGTGGAACCCGCTGCACATCGTCAACAACGTGGCCGCCTCGATCACCGTGCTCAAGCCGGTCGGGTTCGAGAACGTGCAGGGCGTCGTGTCCTCCACCTACTACAAGGACCCGAACGACCCCACGTGGGAGAGCGACCCTGAGATGGTGCTCTACAAGGAGAAGATGAAGCAGTACGCGCCGGGCGCCGACGTGAACGTGCCGTACCACACCTTCGGCTGGGCCGTCGCGAGCAGCTTCCACAAGGCGATGGAGGCCGCACCCTGCCCGACCCGCGAGGGGCTGCGCGACTCCGTACGCAACCTCAAGGGCGTCAAGGTCGACATGCTGCTGCCCGGCGTCACGCTCGACACCGCCGCCGACGACGGCTTCCCCATCGAGTCGATGCAGCTCATGCAGTTCGAGGGCGAGCGGTGGGAGTTGTTCGGCGAGGTGGTCGACACCCGCGCCGAGTTCGGCCCCCTGACCGGCTGACCCCTGCTCTACGGCTTGATCGTCCCCGCGCGCACCAGCCAGTCGACCGCCTCGGCGATCGCCTCGAGCGAGGTGTGGCGGGGACGGTGGCCGAGCAGCCGCGCCGCCTTGTCCATGCTGCAGTGGGGGCTGTGGGCGATGTGGTCGTACGTCAGCGCCGCGTCGTCCTCGGAGACCGTCTTGCGCCACTGCTCCCACGGCAGGAACGACAGCCGCGCCTCCTTGCCGAACCAGCCCGCCACCGCCTCGGCGTAGCCGCGCAGCGACAGGGCGGTGGTGGCGACCGAATGGAAGCTCTCGCCCACCGCGGCCGACCGGCTGGCGATGGCGTCCATGAACAGCCGGGCCACGTCGTCGGCGTGCACGTGCTGGACGGTCTCCAGCCCCAGGTTGGGCAGCGCCAGCTCCGACCCCTCCGCCAGGGTCTGGAACACCGCCGGGTTGACGTTGCCCGCCGGGTTGACCGGCACCCATCCCGGCCCGGTGATGTGGCCGGGATGGATGATCGTCGCCGGGAACCCGTCGCGCTGGGCCCGATCCAGCAGCATCGCCTCGATGGCCGCCTTGCGCACGCCGTAGTCGCCGAAGGGCGCCCGCTTGACGTCCTCCGTCGTCGGCACCTGCGCGCTCGGCCCGTGCACCCAGATCGTGCCGCAGTGCAGGAAGTGCCGCACCTTGCCGGCCAGGGCGTCGGCCAGCAGCGCCGCGCTGCTCTCGGTGAAGCAGATGAGGTCGATGACGACGTCGGGCTCGAGCTTCGCGATGCGCCGCCCGAACGTGCCGTCGGCCTCGTCCACCTTCCTGTCGGCGGTGACCGTGGTCACCTGTCGCCAGGCGCCATGGGGAGCGTAGGGCTCCCGCGACCCCCTGCTCACGTTGACCACGTCATGCCCGGCGGCCACCAGCCGCGGAATGAGGTATGTCCCGATGTGCCCACTACCGCCGATCACCACAACGCGCATGCGCCCAGCGTAGACCCGCCCGAATCACCAGGCGACCTCCAGGGAGGCGAGGCCGTAGACGATGCTGAAGGTGCGGAACTGGGCGGCGTTGTCGGTCAGGCGCAGGTTCGGGAAGCGGTTGAGCAGGGCCGGGAAGGCGATGCGCAGCTCCATGCGGGCCAGCGGTGCGCCCAGGCAGTGGTGGACGCCGTGGCCGAACGCCAGGTGGCCGGGGGCGCCGCGGCCGAGGTCGAAGGTGTTCGCGTCCGGCAGGAACGACGGGTCCCTGTTGGCGGCCGGCAGGCTGCAGAGCACCAGGTCGCCCTCCGCGATCTGCCGGCCGCCCACTTCGACGTCCTTCGTGGCGACCTTGGTGGTGCCGCTGTTGACGATGCTGAGGTAGCGCAGCAGCTCCTCCACCGTGGCGTCGATGCGCTCGGGCTCGCGGCGCAGCAGGTCGAGCTGCTCCGGGTGGCGCAGCAGCGCGAGCGTGCCGAGCGAGAGCATGTTGGAGGTGGTCTCGTGGCCGGCGAACAGCAGCAGCCCGCCGATCCCGATCAGCTCGTCGGTGGACAGGTCGTCGCCGTGCTCGCGGACGAGCATGCCGAGCAGCTCCTCGCCCGGGTCGGCCTTGATGCGCGTGACCAGGGTCTCCATGTAGGCGCGCTGCTCGAACTGGAGCATCATGCGCTCCTCGCCCGGCACGGTCATGTCGAGCATCCGGTTCGTCCGCTGCTGGAAGCCCTCGCGGTCCTCGTACGGGACGCCGAGCAGCTCGCAGATCACCAGCGAAGGGATCGGTAACGCGAACGACGGCACCAGGTCGCCGGGGGAGCCGGCGGCTTCGAGCGCGTCGAGGTGCTCGTCCACGATGCGCTGGATCCTGGGCTCCAGGCGGCGCATGCGGCGGATGGTGAACTCGGGTGTCAGCATCCTGCGCAGGCGCGTGTGCTCGGGCGGGTCGACGCCGAGGAGGTTGCCCGCGCGTACCTTGGCGAGCTGCTCCTCGGTCATCGGCGGCGCTCCGGGGAGGCGGGCGATGGTCTGCGGCGCCACCTTGAACGTCTCCGCGTCGCCCAGCACCTCCCGGACGTCGGCGTGGCGGGTGACGAGCCATGCCTCCGCCCCGAACGCTGTCGTGATCTTCTTGATACCTTCCTCATCCCGCACCGCCGCCAGCTCCGGTGCCGGATCGAACGCCACCCGCCGCATGTGCAGCGGCATCGCCGAGGTCTCGCTCATGCAATCCCCTGAGATGGTTCCGTTATTTGCACAGCACCGTACTGATCCCGGTGATCGGTTCACTAGAAGCGATCATCAATCGTTGCGGGGTCGTACTTGAACCATGGCCGCATCGCAGTCGGGCGGCTTGACGCGGGCTCGGCGACGCCGGAAACATACCCCCACTTATCAGGATGAAGAGGACGGCCCATGGATGTAAGGCAAGTGCCCGTGCTGGTCGCCGGCGGCGGGCCCGTCGGCCTGGCGACCGCGGTGGAGCTGGCGCATCACGGCATCGAATGCTTAGTGGTGGAGCCGCGCGAGACGGTGTCCTGGCTGCGGCCGCGGGCGAAGACCACCTCGGCCCGGTCGATGGAGATCCTGCGCAGGTGGGGCCTGGCGGAGACGCTGCGCTCGCGGGCGCCGCTGGCGGTGGCCTGGTCGGACGAGGCGGTGTTCGCCACCAGCCTGCTCGGCAGGGAGATCACCAGGATCGACCGCTGCTTCGGCCTCGACCTCGTCGGCTCCGACCTCGCCGCCGAGCCCGGCCAGCAGGTGCCGCAGCCGCTGGTCGAGGAGGTGCTGCGGGAGGCCGTCGGCGACGCGCTGCTCACCGGGTGGCAGGTGACGGGCCTGGAGGAGGACGCCGACGGCGTGACCGTGCGCATCGCGGCCGCCGACGGCGCCGAGCGCGAGGTCCGCGCCCAGTACGTGGTCGGCTGCGACGGCTCGCGCAGCGTCACCAGGGACGCCATCGGCGCCCGGTACGAGGGCCGCCAGGACGCCAGGCCCAACTTCAACATCGTCTTCCGCGCCCCCGACCTCGCCGACCGGGTGCCGCACGGGCCCGCCGTGCACTACTGGGTGCTCAACCCGGCCCAGCCCGGCATCGTCGGCCGGCTCGACCTCAAGGACACCTGGTGGTGCATCGCCCAGGGGGTGCGGGCCGAGGACGCCGACCCCGTACGGCTGGTGCGCAACCTCGCGGGCGCCGACATCGACGTGGAGATCCTGGCCACCGACCCGTGGACGGCACGCATGCTGCTGGCCGACCGGTACGCCAGCGACCGCGTCTTCCTGGCCGGCGACGCCGCCCACCAGAACCCGCCCTATGGCGGTCACGGCTTCAACACCGGCGTCGGCGACGCGGTCAACATCGGCTGGAAGCTCGCCGCGGTGCTGCGCGGATGGGCGCCGGAGGCGCTGCTGGCCACGTACGAGAGCGAGCGCCGCCCCATCGCGGCCGACACCATCGAGGCCGCCGCGGCGAACATGGCCACCCTCGCCCCCGAGCTGGCCGACCCGGCGCTGGCGGGCACGGACGAGGAGTTCGCGAAGGTGCGCCCGGCCGTGGCGGAGGCGATCAGGCGGACCAAGGACAGCGAGTTCCACAGCCTCGACCTGGTGCTCGGCTACACCTACACCGGCTCGCCGATCGTCGCGCCCGGGACGGGCGAGCGCCTGCCGCACCGCTGGCTCGCGCCGGGCGAGTCCCTGTACGACCGCCTCGGCCGCGCCTTCAGCCTGGTCGGCGACCTCGGCTCGCCGCAGGCCGCCCCGCTGGTGGCGCAGGCGCGCGAGCTGGGCGTGCCGTTGGAGGAGGTGGACCTGCCCGGCGAGCCGCTGACGCTGGTGCGCCCCGACCAGCACGTGGCCTGGCGCGGCGGCGACCCCGAAGGCGCGCTCCGCCTGGCTTTGGGGCACCTCAGGTAGCCGGTCGCCGGTTGTCCCATGGGCCGGGGTTGCGGCGAGTTTACCGGGATCAAGACAGCCATAGAGTAATCGAAACACTACTCCTGGTTACGATGGCGAAGTTCGCGCACCTATCACTCCAGGGGGCTGGATATGACTGACGAGACCCGGGCCGGCAGGACGATCGACGAGGAAGACGGCGTGCTCGGCGGCGAGGCCGCCCTGCTGCACGCCCAGGACGACCCGGCGGCCTCCGCAGCCGTGGACGCGGCCGTCGAGGCCGAACTGCTGGAGGACGCCCCGGCCCGCGAGGCGGTCGAGGCCAGGCGCGAGAGCGAACGTCAGATCGCCGACCTCACCGCCCAGGACCAGCAGCGCTTCCGCGACCTCCAGCGCGAGCTGCGCACGATGGGCGCCGACGTGTGGCCGATCGCCCGGTGGTGGGGCTTCGAGATCCACCTCAACGAGTCGGCCGCGCTGCTCGCCGCCGAGATCCCGCAGCTCATCGCGCAGAGCGCGGCGACCGTCGTGGGTGGCTGGCTGACCCCGGTCATCGAGCGCACCGTACGCGGCAAGGCCGCCTGGATCGCCTCCATCGCCCGCCCGTACGGGGTCAAGCTGGTCTCGCCGTGGACCGCGCCCGGCATGCTCGTCCCCGCCCGCCAGGACGGCAGGCCCGCCGGTGAGAGCGGCCTGTACTGGGCGGTCCACGAGCCGGAGCAGGGCTGGAGCGCGGACCAGCGGTTCGTCGACCACTTCAGCGTGACGGGGCCGGCGCTGGGCGAGTTCCAGGACCGGCTGTTCCTGGCCCACCGGGGCGGCGCGGGCGACGTGAGCCTGTGGTGGACGGCCTACGACGCCGAGGAGGGCTGGAGCGAGGACCAGCGCTTCCCGCAGCACCTCAGCCAGGCCGCGCCGGCGCTGGCGGCGTACGACGGGCAGCTCTACTGTGTGCACAGGGGAGCGGGCGACGACACCGCGCTGTGGTGGACCCGCTTCGACGGGTCGAGCTGGAGCCCGGACGAGCGGCTGCCGCGGCACTTCAGCGAGAGCGCGCCGGCGCTGGCGGCGTACGACGGGCAGCTCTACTGCGTGCACCGGGGCGCGAGCGACGACGCCCTGTGGTGGACGCGCTGGGACGGATCGAGCTGGAGCCAGGACCAGCGGCTGCCCGGCCACTCCAGCCGCTCGAACCCGGCGCTGGCCGTCTACCGCGGCCACCTCTACTGTGTGCACCGGGGCGCGGGCGACGACACCGCGCTGTGGTGGACCCGCTGGGACGGCTCGACGTGGAGCCCCGACCAGCGGCTGCCCGGCCACCACGCCGGCGAGGGCCCCGCGCTGACCGTCTACAAGGACCGCCTCTACTGCGTGCACCGCGGCACCGCCGACCAGAGCCTGTGGTGGAGCAGCTTCAACGGCTCCGCGTGGAGCTCCGACGAGCGGCTGCCCGGCCACCACAGCGGCGAGAGCCCGGCCATCATGGCCTACCGCGACAGGAACGCCACCCGCGACCAGCTCCTGGTGCTGCACCGGGGAGCCCGCTGAGCCCAGACACGCGGGTGCCGGCCCGCACCGCGAGCCGGCACCCGTTCATGGCCGCCTACCAGCCGGCGAGCTGGTCGAGGAACCACTCGATGAGCGGCCTCGACACCGCGCCGTGCTCGGTGTTGGCCGTGTCGCAGCAGAACGCGTCGAGGAACGTCTCGTCCTTCGGCAGGTCACCGAGGTCGCGGTAGAGCTCCGCCTGCCACTGGAACGGATCCCTGGCCAGCGCCACCGCGCTGACCGCGGGCACGAAGCAGCCGCGCCTGAAGCGGTCCTGGATCGGCAGGCCCGTCGCGTCGGCCAGCCGGCCCCACGAGTCGAGCGTGCCGCCCGGCGCGCCGTCGAACGCGGCGACGTGCGAGGTCGCACTCGTCCACACCGGCGCGCCGAAGCGCACGACGCCGATGTTCTGCAGCTCGCCCATGTCGGGCTGGACGCGGGCGGTCAGCTGCAGCGTCTCGTGCTGCAGGTCGAAGACCGGCGTGCCGGGCGCGAGGTCGGGACCGACGCCGTCGCCGGTGCCGTTGGCCAGACCCAGCTTGTACGGCCGCATCGGGAACCAGCCCACCCGGCGCAGATCCTCCAGGAACTCCAGGCGCAGCGGGCTGGCGCTGGTCACCGGCCCCGAGTAGTCGGCGTCGCCCACCCAGCCCCACAGCAGCTGCTGGGCGGCCGGGCTGCGGATCAGCGCCGCCTGACCCGGGCCGTCGGAGCGCGGCGCCAGCGACTCGTGCAGGTACGCCAGCTGCTGCAGCACCAGCGGGATCCAGGCGCCGAGGTGCGGGCTGTCGTAGGAGAAGTACTTGTCGGTCTGGTGGTCGACGCCCTCGCTCTCCATGCGGGCCAGCGCGTACCTGGTGACGATGCCGCCCATGCTGACGCCGCCGACCACGAGCTGGTCGTCGCCGAGGCGCTCGTCGATGACGCGCAGCACGCAGCTCACCGCCACCGCGGCGTTGGCCTGGACGGCGGCGTGCCGCTGGTCGAAGCCCAGCAGGACGACGTCGATGCCCATGGACCTCAGCTGGTCGAGGAAGCCGGGCACGCCCCTCTGGTAGGGCTGGTTGAAGTGCCGCCACAGCGCGTCGAGGTCGCTGGGCCCGTAGTTGAAGCCGTCGGCCAGGACCAGCGGCCTGGTCAGTGCGTCGTGCCCGTCGGCCAGATGCACGGCGGCGCGGCCGGTCGCGGTGTAGCCCTGGTACGGCTCGTCGCCGACCAGGTCCCAGGTGAGCTCGGGCCGGCGGGCCTCGCCGTCGCGGCGCGGCGGGGCGGCGAACCAGACCCCCTGCTGCCCGAGCGCGGCGGCGATGCGTTCGACCTGGTCGGTGCTGAGGCTGCTCTCGAAGGTGTGGGCCCTGGTCTCGACGTCTATTCGCGGTTCCTGCGGCATGTCCGATCCTCTTTTCGCTGAGGGCCAACTGGGGCCACTGACCACACCTTACGGTCACTTTCGGTGATTGACCGAGTACCTAACGTGATGGCGTTTCCGCAGGTCAGACCTGATGACGTGACACCCGGCGGCCACGGGGCAGGAGGTGCGGAACAGCCCGGCGAGCACCTCGAAAAAACCGACTCTTTCGACGGACGAGCCCTTCGAGAACGACCTACCGCGCGAGGTGAGCACGATGCCAGAACGACGCGACGACGACGAGTTCTTCGCTCCCGTGCTGAAGGAGCCGCCGCCCGGCGAGGACGCTAGCGACACCGGCGTGCCCCATGTGCACGGGGCCGGGCACGGGGAGTGGGCGCGCCGGCCCGCGCCGTCGACCGCGGTCAGCCTGCGCCTGCTGGCCGCCGGGCTGCTGCTGCTCGGCGGCGTGGTGCTGGCCGTGCTCGCGGTGCTCGCCGGCAACCCGCCGCTGGCCGTGCCGCCCGCCCTGGTGGCCCTGGCCGCCGCTTTCTACCTGGTGCTGTTCGGCATCCGCCGCGCCCGCCAGGACGGCGGCCCCCCGACCTTCGGCTGACCCCCGTCGAGGCCGAGCCCCCGCCAGGGCTGAGCACCGAGCCTCCGACGAAGGCCGCACGCCGAAGGCTGAGCACCGAGCCTCCGACAGGGCCGCACGCCGGAGCCCGCCGGGTTTCGGCGCTGCTCACCGGGTATGCGGCCTGCTGGGAGGGCCGGACCGGAGGAGTTGCGATGTCCACGACGTCTTTGATCGACAGGGAGTGCGTACGCCGGCTGCTGGACTCCCGGCACCCGGACGCCACGCTGGTCTTCATCCGCGGCGGCTGCGAGGTGCTGCCCGCCGGCGAGGTGGACGATGCCCACAAGGGCCTGATGATCGCCAGCCGTGACGATGTCATGGCCCAGATCCCCGGCGGCACCCCCACGGACGAGGTGCTCGACGCCCTGGCCCACCGCCTGGACAACATCGTCCGCGACCTGGGCGCCTGAGCCGCTAACGCCGGTGGCCGCTCTCCAGATATTGCAGGACGGCGGCCACCCGCCGGTCGGTCTTGTCGGTCGGCGCGAGGTCGAGCTTGGCGAAGATGTTGCGGATGTGCTTGTGCACCGCGCCGTCGGTGACGACCAGCCGCTCGGCGATGGCCGCGTTGCCGAGTCCCTCGGCCATCAGCGCCAGCACGTCGCGCTCGCGCGGGCTGAGCCGGTCGAGCCGGCTGTCGGGCCGGGAGCGGGTGAGGAGCTGCGCGACGACCTCGGGGTCGATGGCGGTGCCGCCCTCGGCCACCCGGTGCAGCGCGGCGAGGAACTCCTGCACCCGGCCCACCCGCTCCTTGAGCAGGTAGCCGAGCCTGGCGCTGCCGTGGGAGAGCAGCTCCGTGGCGAACGCCTGCTCGACGTACGCCGACAGCACCAGCACCGCGAGCCCCGGCAGCCGCCGCCTGGCCTCGACGGCGGCCACGATGCCCTCGTCGGTGTGGGTGGGCGGCATGCGCACGTCCACGATGGCGACGTCGGGCTCGCACTCGTCGATCGCCTTCAGGAAGCCGTCGGGGTCGGCGGCGGTGGCGACCACGTCGAGCGCCTCGGCGCGCAACAGCAGCGCGAGCCCCTCGCGCAGCAACGGGTCGTCCTCGGCGATCACAATCCGCATGGAAGGCTCACATTCATGGTGGTGGGTCCGCCGACAGGGCTGGTCAGCGCGAACGTGCCGTCGTGGGCCTCGGTCCTGCGGCGGATGCCGCTCAGCCCGGACCCGCCGCTCTCGGCCGCGCCGCCGCGCCCGTCGTCGGTGATCTCGATGCGCAGCCAGGCGTCGTCACGGCGCACGGTGACCTGCGCTCGCGTGGCCTGGCTGTGCTTGGCGATGTTGGTCAGTGCCTCGGCCACCACGAAGTAGGCGGTGGCCTCGACGGAGGCGGGACACCGTCCCGGCACCTCGGCGTCGATCCGGCAGGGCACGGGGCTGGCCGCGGCCAGGCCGGTCAGCGCGTCGGGCAGGCTGCGGTCGGCCAGCACGGGAGGCAGGATGCTGCGGACGACCGCGCGCAGCTCGGCGAGCGCGGTCTCGGCGGCGTTCTGGGCGCTTTCGAGCACGGCGTCGGCGGTGGCCGGGTCGCGGGCCAGCGCCCGCCTGGCCGCACCGAGCAGCATGGTGACCGCCACGATGCGGTTCTGCGTGCCGTCGTGCAGCGAGCGCTCGATCCTGCGCAGCTCGGCGGCGTGCGCGTCGAGCGCCGCCGCGCGGGTGGCGGCGAGCTGGGCGACCCGCAGCGCGAGGTCGGTGGCGGGGTCGGCGGCCAGCAGCTGGCGCCCCGGCCACGCCTGGAGCCTGGCCATGGCGGGCACGAACGCCAGCGTGAGCGCCAGCCAGAACAGGCTGAGCGGGCTGACCGCGAGCGCGCTGGGGAAGGTGTCGGCGTCCCAGATGCCGAGCCCGGCCCCTGCGGTCTCGCCGGGCGGCAGGACCTGCCAGTACAGCGGGTAGAGCAGGTCGCGGACCGCGCTGAACGGCAATGTCAGCCCGACGAAGCCGATGAGCAGCCCGATCGTCGCGTGCGGCAGTACCCAGGCCAGCTCCCGCCGGCTGGCGGGCTGCTTGATGGCCGCCCGCCAGCCGTCGGGCACCGGATCGGGGCTGATGAGGTCGCCGGGGCCCCAGCGGGTCAGCCGGGCCCGCTCTCGGTCGGCGACCGCGCGCAGGGCGCGCAGCGCGCCGGGCAGCAGCGGCAGGCCCACGCCCACGAGGCAGAGCAGCCCCACGAGGACGAGCCCGACCAGCGCGAGCAGCGCCAGGGCTCCGGTGCCGATGCCGCCGACGAGGTGTTCGAGCCCGTCGAGCGTCGCCCTGGCACGGGCGGACGGATCCCACGTACGGGCGGGCCGCCGCTCGGCCGGCGAGTCGTGGTCGGGCATCCGCACCTCCTTCGCCACCGACCCTAGGTCACCGGCGGGCGCCGCCGTCAGGGCGACGGCGGAAGAGTACAGCAGGCTGTACCTCGGCTGTCGCGTTGGTGGGATCGCCGGGCCGGCGGGAGGTTCGTACCGTTTCGTGGTGAAAGAGGAACACAGAGCGGCAAGGAGATCGCGATGACCCAGCACACCTCCGAGATGCGTCAGGCCCGCCACCACGTCAGCCGTCCGGTGCTGTGGGCACTGCTCGCGGTCTTCGGGGTCTGTAACGTGGTGACGTCGGTGTCGGATCTACCGGTGCTGGTCGGCATGGGCTTCGGTCTGCTCACCCTGGCCTGCGCCGCCGCGCTGATCCACCAGCACTACACCGCCCGCCGCCGCTGAACCGGGCATCCGGCCAGGCCGCCCGTCGCTGAGCCGGGTGTCCTTCCAGGACGCCCAGCCCGGTGAGCAGGGTGTCCGTCCAGGGCACCCGCCGGGGAAGCGGCAGGTAGGATTTCCCCTTCCAGGGATGAAAGGGGATATTTATGGAAAAAGCCTCGGAAGATCGTCCTGAGCAGGAAGCGTTCGTCCGCAAGGAGCTGCAGCGGCTCCGCGACAGCATCGACAACCTCGACGCCGCGCTCGTCCACCTGCTGGCCGAGCGGTTCAAGTGCACGCAGGAGGTCGGCCGTCTCAAGGCGGAGTATGAGCTGCCCCCGGCGGACCCCGAGCGGGAGGCCGCACAGATCCGCCGCCTGCGCGCCCTGGCCGAGCAGTCGAAGCTCGACCCCGTCTTCGCCGAGCGCTTCCTGAACTTCATCATCGCCGAGGTCGTCAGGCATCACGAGCTGATCGCCAGCAACCGGGCGGCCACCCGCGCTACCGGATTGTCGGCAGTGCTCCGGGCTTCAGACCGGGGGTGAAGCCAAGCGCGTCAAGTGAGCCGACCGAGGAAGGCGAGCACCCGCTCGGTGAGCAGCCCGGCGGCGGCCCGATCGTAGGACGGCAGGCTCGGGTCGGCGAAGTTGTGCCGGTCACCGGGATAGAGGAACAGCTCCGCGTCGGCGGCCGACCCCACAAGGGCCCGCGCCGCGTCGAGGTCGCCCTCACTGGCGAAGATCTCGTCGGCCTCCATCCCGTGCACCTGCACCGGCACCCCCTGCGGCCACGCCTCGCCGAACTCCGCGACCGGTGCGCACGCGTCGATCAGCACCGCGCCCCTCGCCCCCTCACGCGTCTGCGCCAGGCTCTGGGCCGGCAGCACGCCCAGCGAGAACCCCATGTAGACCAGCCCGGCGGGCAGGTCGAGCGCAGCGGCTTTGCCCCGCTCGACGAACGTGCCGAAGCCCGCCTTCTCCGCATAGGCCACGCCGTCCGGCAAAGCGTCGAAGACGTGCCCGTCGTAGAGGTCGGGCGTGTGCACGGTGTGACCCGCCGCCCCCAGCGTCGCGGCGAACTCGCGCACACCCGCCGTCAGCCCGCAGGCGTGATGGAACAGCAGCACCTCGGCCATGACCGGCCTCCCTTTTCGATCGGGCGTTCGGAAGCCGAGTATGTCAGGGCGCGCGTGGCGGCGCCACCGACGAGCGCCTGATCAGCCTTGAGCGCAACGTGTGCATCGTGCGGGCCGGCTCGCCGCCGCCCAGGACGTCGAGCAGCACCTCGGCCGCCCGCGCGCCCAGCTCGTGGACCGGCTGGGCGATCATCGTCAGCGGCGGGTCCATGACCGCCGCCCACGCGCTGTCGTCGAACCCGATCAGCGCCACGTCGTCCGGATAGCGCAGCCCCGCCTGGCGCAGCGCGCGCAGCGTGCCCGTCATGCCGTCGGTCTCGGTGCAGAACACCGCCGTCACCCGGTCGGGCAGCGCCAGCATCCTGCCCACCTCGCCGACCACCCGCTCCTCGGTCTTCGGCCCCACCATGACCAGCTCGGGGTCGAACGGGATCTGCGCGTCGTCGAGCGCGTCGAGGTAGCCGCGCAGCCGCTCGCCGTCCGTCCACAGGTTGCGGGAGGCGGCGGCCAGCAGCTCGCGCCGCGTCGCGGGCGGCCGCTCGACCGGCGGCCCCCACACGAACCCGATGCGCCGGTGACCCGCCGCGATCAGCGCCTCGACCGCCTCGCGGGCCGCGTCGCGGTTGTCGATGACGACCGCGTCGAGCTCGAGCGCCGAGACCGCCCGGTCCACCAGCACGACCGGGATGCCCCGGTCCATCGCGCCCTTCAGGTGCGCCACCTGGTCGCGCTCCAGCGCCGCCGACGCCACGATGACGCCGTCGACCCGCTTGTCGATCAGCACGTTCGTCGCCGCCACCTCCTCCTGGAGGTTCTCGTACGTGCTCAGCACGATCACGTCGAACCCGCGCGCCCGCGAGGCGTCGGAGACGCCCCGCAGCAGCCCGGCGAAGAACGGGTTGCCGATGTCGGCCACGATGACGCCGAGCGTGTGGCTGACGCCCGTGGACATGCTCCTGGCCAGCGCGTTGGTGCGGTAGCCGAGCTTCTCGGCCGCCGCCAGCACGCGGGCGCGCAGCTCGGGGCTGACGTAGCCGTAGCCGCCGAGCGTGCGCGCCGCCGTGGCCCGGCCCACGCCCGCCTCCGCCGCCACCTCCGAGATGGTCGGCCGCGCCTGGCCGCGCTCAGCTGGCATGGATCTCGCCCCTCCTCGCCCTGTCATTGTGACCACTCAAGTCTGACCGCTCCCCGCCGCGCCCTTCACCGTGGGCGGAGACGCGGTCAGGCAGTGCGGCGGCCGTGGCCGAAGGCGCCCTCGACCTGGCACTGCGCGCGGGCCGCCGCTGCCCCCGCCGCCAGTGCGCGCTCGATCGCGGCAGGGGTGGCGGGCGCCTGGGCCGACCAGCCGTCGCGCAGCAGGGACACGGCGAAGCCGGTGACGAAGGCGTCGCCGCAGCCCATGGTGTCCACGATCTCGTGGGTCAGGTCGGCGGGCGCCGACAGCGTGTGCCGCCCGTCGCTCGCGATCGCGCCGTGCACGCCCCTGGTGCCCAGGGCGAGGCGGGCGCCGCGCCGTACGGCCTCGGCGAGCAGCGCGGCCGTGGCCTCCTCGTCGAGGTGGGAGCAGGACAGCAGCACCAGGTCGGCGTGCGGGCAGACACGGTCGAGGTAGCCGGGGTCGCGGTGCTCGTCCTCGCTGGACAGGTCGAAGCTGACCAGCGGGCCGAGCCCGGCGAGCTTGGGCAGCTCGTCCTCGCTGCGCGAGTAGACACTGGAGTGCACGAGGTCGAAGCCGCCGACGTAACCGAGCAGGTCGTCGTCGAGGGTGAGCGGCTCGCGTACGGTCACGCCGCCGCCGTTCCAGCCGAGGAAGACCCGGTCGCCGTCGTCCACCTTCAGATGGGAGACGCCGCTCTCGCCGCTCCGTACGACGCACCGATCGACCGCCACCCCTTCGGCGGCGATCGCCGACCGCAGGAACCCGCCCAGCTCGTCGTCGCCGAAGACCCCGAGGTAGGCCGACGCGACGCCGAGCCTGCGGGCGTAGACGGCGACGTTGACGCTGTTGCCGCCGGGGTAGTCGATGCCCCGGTCGACGAACCGGTCGACGATGTTGTCGCCGAAGCCGAGCACTCTCATGCCTCAGTAGTCCATGACCCGGTAGTAGCGGCGCAGGTCGAGCGAGTGGTCGCGGACCCGCTCCAGGTGCTTGCTGACCCGGCCCATGACGGTGTCGAGCACGACGGGCGCGAGCAGGTGGCGGTGCTCGGGGCTGATGCCGGTGAGCGGGTAGTCGCGGGTGTCGAAGACGGTGACGTCCTTGGAGACGCGCCTGGCGAACGCCTCGGCCCGGTCGGTGAGCGGGCGCGTCTCGTCCTCGCCCTGGAAGACGATCACGCTGGTGTCCTCTTCGAGCAGCTCAAGAGAGCCGTGGAAGAACTCGGCGCTGTGGACGCGGGTGGTGCGCAGCCACTGCATCTCCTCGAGGATGCACATGGAGTAGAGGTACGTGAAGCCCCACAGATTCCCGCCGCCGATGAGGAAGTGGTAGTCGGTGTCCTTGTGGGCGTCGGCGAACGCGGCGGCCACCGGCTCGGCCTGCCTGGCCACCTCGACGAGGATCTTCGGCAGCCCGGCCAGCTCGTCGGCGAACGTCTCGTACCCCTCGAACTCGCCTCTGCGCGCCAGCAGCCGGGTCATGAAGAGCAGGAGCTGCATGTCGAAGGGCCAGGTCTTGGGCTCGGAGACGAGCGCGGCGTCGACCGTGGTGGCGATGGGCGAGTCCGGGTAGCCGGTGAAGGCGATCGTGTAGGCGCCCTTCTCCTTGCAGTGCTCGATGGCGCGGATGCTGTCGTCGGTGGTGCCGGAGACCGAGGTGAAGACGGCGACCGTGCGCTCGCCCAGGCGGGCGTCGCCGGAGACCACGAGCTCCGCGGCGATGGCCGAGCGCACGTCGAGGGTGGACAGGCGGCGGGCGAGGTGCTCGTACGGCCAGGTCAGCGCGTACGTCCCGCCGGCCCCGACGAGCAGCAGCGTGTCGAAGCCCTCGTCCACGAGCCGGTCGACCAGCTCCTCGATGCGCGGACGCAGGGCCACCGCGCTGGCCACCTGGGAGACGAATTCCGGCTCGTTGAAACCGAGCATTGCAGATCCTTTCCTGGGGCTGGCGTGCCCGTCTGATACCGGTATCACGCGGCAGTCACGTTGGCACAGCGTCCGGCCCGGCGTCAACACGAGCTTGTCGCGAATCAGCGCTGAACTGCTGTTTCTATGGCTTTGAGAGATTGCACGGGCTCAACGGAGAAAAAATCTTGGCACTCAGGTCTGGTACCGGTATCAGGTGAGCTGTAAGGTCGGCCAACACCAAGGCTCCTGGCCGAGAAAGGAAGCCCATGCGCCCTCGCGCCCTGCCGACGCTCGCGGCACTCATCGGGACCCTCACGCTGGCCGCCTGCTCAGGAGGCGGCGGCGCCGAGCAGGCACCGGCGGCCGACCCGGCCGCCACGCCGGAGTTCTCCGGCACGCTGAGCGTCCTCACCAAGTTCGCCGGCGAGCCCACGGGCCCCTACTTCGAGAACCTCGCCGCCGCCTACAGCAAGCAGCACCCCGAGGTGAAGGTCGAGCTGATCCAGGAGACCGACCAGAGCGTCAAGGACAAGCTCAAGACCCTCACCGCCTCCGACGCGCTGCCGGACATCTACTTCACCTGGACCGGCAACTGGGCGGACAACTACATCCGCGGCGGCCGGGCCGCCGACCTGACCAAGGTGATCGGGCCGGACACGGAGTGGGGCAAGACGTTCAGCCCCGGCTCGCTGGCCGCCTTCGCCCGCGACGGCAAGAACTACGGCATCCCGCTGTACGGCAACGGCAAGTTCATGGGCTACAGCAAGGCCGCCTTCGAAAAGGCCGGCGTCAAGGTGCCCGCCACGTTCGAGGACCTGCTGGCCGCCTGCGGCCCGCTGCGCAAGGCCGGGTACGAGCCCATCGCCTTCGGCAACAAGGACGGCTGGCCCGCGCTGCACTACCTGCAGCAGCTCTTCGCGTACAACGTGCCGGACGCCACCCTCCAGGCCGACTTCGACCCCGCCACCGCCAAGCTCGACCACCCCGGCTACGTCACCGCGCTCAACCAGTTCAAGACCCTGGTCGACCAGTGCACCGACACCCGCGACGCCACCAACGGCGTGCTCTACAGCTCCGCCCAGGAGGCGTTCGCCAACGGCAAGGCCGCGATGTACTACCAGGAGATCCTGGAGTTCGACAACGCCACGTCGGCCGAGGTCAAGCCGGACGACTTCGGCATCTTCCAGCTCCCCGTCCCCCGGAACGCCGCCGGCGACCCTGACGTGCTCGAAGGCTCGCCCGAGGGCTACCTGATCAACGCCAGGTCGCCCCGGGTCGCGCTGGCCGTGGACTTCATGAAGTTCGTGACGAACGCGGAGAACGCCAAGACCCTGTCGGCGCCCCCGTACGGGCAGCCCAGCACGGTCGTCGGCGCCGTCACGCCCGAGACCTCCAGCAAGGCCGTCTACGAGGGCATGCAGCTTGTCAACAAGGCACCCAAGCTGGCCATCTGGCTCGACACCGTGACCGTGCCCGAGGTGGCCGACGCCTGGCTGGCCGGCGGCGAGGCGATGATCAGCGGTGGCACGACCGCCGAGAAGGTGCTCGAAAGCGTGCGCCTGGCCTCGGCCGAGGCCAGGTAGGGAGTCGTTCATGCAGCCGCCCGCACGCGCCGGCGTCCTGCGCAGGACGCTCGGGCTCGCGTGGATCCTGCCCGCGCTCGTCCTGGTCGCGGTGTTCGTCTACCTGCCGCTGGTGCAGAACCTCGAGTTCAGCACGCTCAAATGGGACATCTACAGCGGCGAGCAGGAGTACGTCGGGCTCGCCAACTACACCAAGCTCGTCGAGGACCCGGTGTTCTGGTCCTCGCTCGGCAACAACGCGCTCTACGCGGTGGTCTCCATCGCGTTCCAGGTGTTCGGCGCGCTGCTGCTGGCCGCGGTCATCGAGAGCGTGCGGAGCCGGCGCTGGCAGCGCGCGCTGCGGGCGATCTACTTCATCCCGTCGGCGATCTCGCTGACCGTCGCGGGCCTGCTGTTCTACTTCCTGTACGAGCCCAACCTCGGCCCGCTCAACCACGCGCTGCGCGCCGCCGGGCTCGGCCACCTCGCCCAGGCGTGGCTCGGCCAGGAGAGCACCGCCATGTCGGCGATCATCGCGATGAGCCAGTGGCAGGGCTTCGGCTACTCGACGCTGCTGTTCGCGGTGGCCATCCAGCGCATCCCGTCGGAGATCTACGGGGCCGCCGCGCTCGACGGCGTCGGCGCGGTGCGGCGCTTCTTCAGCGTGACGGTGCCGCTCGTGCGGGAGATGACCGGGCTGATGACGATCGTCACGATCTCGGGCGCGTTCCAGGTGTTCAACGAGGTCATGGTGATGACGGCGGGCGGGCCGAACAACTCGACGCAGGTGCTCGGGACCTGGCTCTACCGCAGCGGCTTCGTCCGGAACAACTTCGGTTACGCCGCTGCCATCGCGACCGTCCTGTTCGTGATCACGCTGGCCATCGCGGTGGCGCAGATGTGGGTCACCCGCAGGAGAAGGGTGGAATGGTGACGCGGCTGAGCTTCCTCGGAGTGATCGCCCGGATCTTCATGTGGGCGTTCCTGCTGGCACTCGCGGTGGTCGTGGTCTATCCGCTGCTGTGGATGACGCTGAACGGCTTCAAGACCAACGCCGAGCTGTTCGGCGACCCGTTCGCGCTGCCCCTGGACTGGAGTTTCGACAACTACCGGAAGGCGTGGAACCGGGGCGTCAGCGACTATCTGACCACCAGCGTGCTCGTCACGCTGACCTCGACCGTCGCCACCGTGTTCGTCAGCGCGTGGGCCGCCTACGGACTGACCAGGGTGAACGTGCCGCTCGACAAGGGACTGACGGCGGCGATCCTGGGCGGGCTCATGCTGGCGCCGACCGTGGCGCTGGTGCCGCTGGTCAAGATGTTCCAGGCGCTGGGGCTCTACAACACGTTCTGGGCGCTGCTGATCCTCTACACCGCCTTCCGCATCCCGTTCACGACCTTCCTGCTGCGCGCGTACATGATCGATCTGCCGCGCTCGGTGGACGAGGCGGCCGAGATGGACGGCGCGAGCAAGTGGACGACGTTCTGGCGGGTGATCCTGCCGATGTGCAAGCCGATCCTCACCTCCACGGTGCTGCTGCACGTCCTGTTCACCTGGAACGAGTACCTGTTCGCGATGATCTTCACCAGCGGCTCGGGCGTGCAGACGCTGCCGGTCGGGCTCACGAGCCTGATGAGCAAGCACGGCACCGAATATCCGGTCGTCTTCGCCGGGATGGTGATCGCCGCGCTGCCCGTGGTGCTGCTGTTCTTCCTCGGCCAGCGCTACATCATCAAGGGACTCGCCGACGGGGTCGGCAAGTGAGGACTTTCCCATGACGCTCTCCCTGAGCCAGGTCACCGGCTCGAACTTCGCCTACCAGCACCTCCCGTTCGACCGCTTTCTCGACGACGCCGCCGAACTGGGCCGCGAGCACCTGGAGCTGTGGGGCATCGCGCCGCACCTGCACGTGCCGCAGATCGGTGACGCCGAGGCCCGCGCGATCCGGCGGCGGGCCGAGACGCGCGGGCTGGCCATCCGGTGCCTGACGCCCGAGCAGGTGATGTACCCGGTCAACCTGGCCTCGCCGGTCACCTGGCTGCGGGCGCGCAGCGTGGCACTCTTCCGCCGGGCCGCCGAGCTCTGCGCCGAGCTGGGCGCCGACATGCTGCTGCTCACCCCCGGGCGCGGCTTCGAGGACGAGCCGGTCGAGGCCGCCCGCCGGCGCTCGGTCGACGCCGTCGGCGAGATCACCGCGTACGCCGCCACGCTGGGCGTCACCTGCGTGCTGGAGGCGCTGCAACGCGTCGAGTCGAACCTGGTCAACGACTCCAGGGCGCTGGCCGCGATGATCGACGAGGTCGGCGCGCCGAACCTGGGCGCCGTGCTCGACACCGTGGCCATGGCCGTGGCGGGGGAGTCGGTGGACGACTACTTCGACGCGCTCGGCGACCGGGTCAGGCACGTGCACCTCATCGACGGCCGGCCCGCCGGGCACCTCGCCTGGGGCGACGGCTCCTTGCCGCTGGCCTCGTACGTCGAGTCGCTGGGGCGGCGCGGATACACGGGGCACCTGACGTTCGAGCTGTTCGGGGACGGCACGTACGCCTTCGAGCCGCGCCCGGCCGTCGAGCGCTGCCTGTCCGGCGTACGCGCCGCCCTCAGCCCACCAGCGCGACCTTGACCTGGCCAGGGTCGTCGCCGGTCAGCGGAACCGCGAAGACGGCCGTGCGGCCATGGGCGCCGTAGACGACGAAGCGCACGCCGTCCTCGTCCCACGTCTCCTGGACGTCCGAGGTGAGCTGGGCGGACGCCGAGCAGTACGCGGGGCTGCGGCGCAGCAGGTGCAGGGACGCCTCCAGCGGCACCCCGTCCTGCGGGGGCGCGGCGACCGGGCGTACCAGGCGGCGGCGCAGCGGCGTGAGCCAGTAGCCGTCGAGCTCCGAGGAGAGCGCCAGCAGCGCCGCCACCTCCATGGCGACCACCACGGCGACGACGGGAGCGGAGACCGTGCCGGACGGTGCGGCCAGCGCGAGCAGGGCGCCGGCCAGCAGCAGCCCGGCACGGGCGAACGAGCGCACGTCCACCGGCTGGGAGTGGGTGCCGAGACAGCCGCAGGGCGCGGCGGGCGCGGCGACGTGCGCGTACCAGAGATAGGCGAGGAAACCGGCCGTGAGCAGCGCCGCCGCCCCCGCGTTCCACGGGTGCGCGGACGGCACCAGCAGCCCGGCCGCCACCGCCAGCTCGGCCAGCCCGGTCAGGCGCAGCGCGGGGACCGCGCGCGCCGCACCGGTGAGCCTGGCCAGCGCGGTGCGCCCGGCCTGTGCCCGCATCCGCCGGCTGAACAGCTTCAGCAGACCTGCCCAGACGAGGAACGAGGCGATGACGTACGGCTGCGACGCGGCGATCCCGTTCACGAGCTGCCTCCTAGTGCGGGGAGAAGACCGTGGCGATGTCCACTTCGTTGGTGTCGGGCCGCCAGGCGCCCAGGACCTGCACGTGCTGGCTGACCTTCAGCATCGACAGGTCCGTGGTCGGCGGCGACTGGGAGTGGATGGCGACCGTCGTGCCGGCGACCACGTGGCACAGCACTTCGTGCCCGTTGTGGTCGAGGTGGAAGGTCTGGCCCTTGATGTTGGTGATGTGGCCCTTGATGTTGACGATGTTCAGCCACACCGACTCGGCGGCCAGCATGCCGTCCGGCATCCGCACGCCTCTGGCGTACAGGCCGTCGCCCGGCTTGGCCTGGTCGAACCCGACGGGGCCGAGCTTCCACAGGCTGGTGCCGTCCACCACCCTGATCGTGTGGAGCACCATGTTGGAGCCCAGGACGAGCAGGGTGTTGTCCTTGATCGAGCGGATCCGGCCCTCGGCGAAGTCCGGGTCCGGCGCTCCCGGCTCGACCTTCTGGGCGGGTGCGGTGGTCGCGAAGGCCGCCTCGGGGCCGAGCGAGCCCATCGCGGTCGCCGCGACCACGCTCGCGCCGCCGCCGAGCACGGCCGACCTCAGCACGTCTCTTCTGCTTGGCACTGTGATCACCGTCCCTCAGGCCGTCGAGATCTCGGCCGGCCGCAGGCCGGATGAGAGGCTGGCGATCTGGCTGTAGGCGGCGGGCGTGAGGTCGATCAGGCGGTTGTTGGCGCAGGTCGCGCCGCAGCAGCTGCGCTCGCCGCAGAACAGGTCGGTCTGCGGGCCGCAGTCGGCGATCGCGGTGACGACGCTGCCGCCGCCGCACAGCGAGGTGATGCGGTGCCGGAAGCCGCACGTCCTGCGCGACAGGCTGACACCGCAGCGGTCGGGACGGGTGATGGACCAGCACGCGTCGGAGGCGTTGGGCCAGGCGTGCTGGAGACTGCCGGAGTTGCAGGTGCCGCAGGCTCCCTTACCGGTGCTGCTGCACGGGCCCCATGCGGTGCCGCAGCAGAACCAGGAGACCTCTCCTTGGACGGGGCCGAGTAAGTCGGCGGGCGGGTCGGTGGCCTTGCTTCGCGCCATGCGCGTCCTCCTTGGGTGCGCTTGTGGACGGTCTCTGCGAGGGGTTGAAGGTTTCCGACTCGATCTATGAGTACCATGTAAGGAATTTTCGTCAATGCCCTGATTTTTCATGACCTGTGGGTCGGCCGCGGTGGCGTGGGCGGCGGCGGCCAGCATGGCGGCGACGCCGCTCTTCATGTCGAAGGCGCCCCCGCCATGGACGCGGCCGCTCTCCATGCGTGGGTGCAGCGGGTCGCCTTCGTACGTGCCGTAGGCGACCGTGTCGAGATGCCCGGTCGGCGGTGTGCGGCATGGCGGCCCTTCCTGAGCCATCATGCCGCACCGGTGACGCCCGCCCCGAGCACGCACGTCACCACCCCGGCCCGCCGGCCGCCGCTCAGGCTGCGCCGCCACGTTGGCCCGCCGGGCGGCGGTCAGACCGCGTCGGCGTTCTGCGCGGCGCGGTAGACGGCCATCGCCTCGTCGCCGAAGAAGGGGCCGAACATGAAGCCGGGCGCGAAGTTATAGGTGAAGCTGTTCACCGAGTTCAGCGAGCCGAGCCCGGTGGCCGCGTCGAAGCTCTGGAACCAGGGCCCGCCGCTGGAGCCGCCGGTCATGTTGCACCGCAGCCCCTGGTCCTGCGTCATGACCGTGTCGTTGAACGCGCGCCCGCTGCAGTAGATCAGCCGCGACCCGTCGAACGGCTCGGCCGCCGGATATCCGAAGGAGAACATCTGCTGCTGCCTGGCCTGGTTGAAGGCCACGCCCTGCCCGCCGACGACGTCCGTCAGCGTGCGCCCGTCGAGCGGCGCCACCACGACGGCGGCCACGTCGAAATTGATGTCCTCGCGGGCGTTCCACTGCGGGGTGGTGAACATCCTGGTGCCCACCCACGTGCCGAACGGCCGCCGGCCGTTGTCGAAGGCGGGGACGAACACCCAGTTGCGGTGCGCGGCGCCGTTCAGCTTGACGCAGTGGCCCGCGGTGATGACGACGCTCTCGTTCGCGCTGGTCACGGCCGAGCCGGAGCAGGAGGAATTGCGGCCGTCGGCCGTGGTGAAGAAGACCCGGCCGGTGGTGCGGACGACCGCGCCGCCGTCGGTCCAGCGCAGGCCGGGGCTGTTGTTGACGGCGGTCCGCTGCTGGTTGCCGTTGCCGTTCCCTTGATTGCCGTTGCCCTGGCCACCTGTTCCCTGCCCGCCTGTTCCCTGCCCACCTGTTCCCTGCCCGCCTGTTCCCTGCCCGCCTGTTCCCTGCCCGCCTGTTCCCTGCCCGCCTGTTCCCTGACCACCAGTGCCCTGCCCGCCTGTTCCCTGTCCGCCCGTCCCCTGCCCGCCTGTTCCCCGGTTGCCGGTGCCCTGGTTGCCGGTGCCCTGGTTGCCGCGTTCGTACCAGGACGAGCCGCGGCTGCCCGCGGCGCGGGTGCCCTGGGTGGACCAGGGGTTGCCCCGGGACGGCCCGCGCCACTGGTTGCGCCGCGGGGCGGGGGCGTTCAGCGGCTGGGCCGCGAGCATGCGGTTGGTGCTCCAGTACTGCGAGACGGTCCTGCGCTCGCGCCAGGAATCCGTCGCCGTCCACCCGGCGGGCCGCCTGAAGTCCGGCCCGCCGGCGGCACCGGCGTTCGCGGTGCCCACGGGGGCCAGGGCGCCCGCGAGGGCGAGCGCGACGGCGGAGAGTAGGGCGACTCTGCGGTGCATTACGTACCTCCCGAAACCCGGTAACTGCCGTAGGGAGGTACGTACGGTGCGTTCGATAGTCCTCAACGCCTGCCCAAATGGATATGACGACATCACCGGACGAATCCGACACGTCACGCAGGGTGCATAGAGACGCCTATAGACAGGGACGCTACTTTTTCTTTACGAAAGAGCCATGAGCGGCGAACGCATTTTCAGGGATTCTTTCCCTGGTGCGGGATATTGACCTGCGGCGTGGCGTTGTCAATCAGCTCGCGGCAACTGTAAGCATCGTACCGGTCTGGCGACCATGGGTCGTATTCCGAAAGGAACGGTAAATGCTCACCCCAATGAGAAAAATGGCGAGGCCGGCGGTGCACGGGCTGCTCACGGTGGCGCTGGCGGTCACCATGGCACCGGCGGCGAGCGCGGACGACCGCGACGACCGACACCTGCGCAAGTTCAAGGGCATCCACAGCGACAGGGGCTTCCACACCGGCAGGAAGGACGAGGACGGCGGGCGTAATTGCAGGCCGCACACGTTCTGGCGGATCCACAAGCTCTCGCCGCGCAACTTCTTCCTGCCCCGCACCCGCTACATCGACGGCCCCGGCGGCTCGATGACGGTGTCGGTCACGCGGGAGCACGAGGTGCTCGCCTTCCTCGAAGCCGAGAACGAGAAGACGAAGTCGCTGGAGAAGAGCAGGGCGCGGACGGTGGACGACGTCACCGACACCAAGTCGGTGGTGGAGGCCCTGCGCCGGCTCGGCCTGCCGCACCTCGAAGAGCGGCACATGGTCTTCACCGGGCACGAATACACCAGGGAAATCACGCCGGGCAAATACGGCAACATGTGGTACCGCGTTTTCGGTTACCGTATCGGCTGGTCGGCCTGGTCCGTCCTCGGCACCTGCGACCGCCACAAGGTGGCCGCGGGCATGGCGAACGTGCCCGCCCGCGTCGAGGGCTGGCGCTACTGGGAGACCGACCACCCCAAGTTCAAGCGCCGGATCCTGTCCGCCAAGTAGCCGGATTTCGCAGGTCAGGAGGGTTCTGAGGAGACATCGCGGGTATGGGGGGTGGCAGTCCGGCACGGCCGGGCGCGCAGCCGTCCGGTGCGCCGAACCCCACGGCTTCTACGAGGGGGACACCAATGGCCATACAGCGATATCTCGGATTCAGAGTCTTCCGACTGCCCGCCGCTCCAGGACCGGAGCCCACTCCGGGCGGTGGGGGCGACACCTACGGGCGGGCCCGGCGTCGCCGGCGTCGCCGCCGCTGAGTGCGGGTCCGCCAGGAGATGTGAGGGTATCGGGCCCTCACATCTCGTCTTTCCCCGACGTGGAAGCCGGCCGCGCGAACCTCCCCGGCATCTCATCCGCAGGGGCGAGCCGGGCGATTCCTCCCGCCGGCGTCTCATGCGCAGGAGTGAGCCGCGGAATCACTCCCACCGGCGATGCCCGCAGGCCCCCGCCGGCCGCACCATCTCCTTATGAATCCCCGTTCGGCGCTGATCGCCGCGCCTCTCTTCGCCTTCGCCTACGGCGTCATCCGCATCCTCGACGGCCTCGACGGCAGTCACGGCCCCGGCCTCGCCTGGACCGCCGGGCACCTGGCCTTCATGGCGGCACTCCTCCTGTTCGCCTGGCTCTTCCTGTGGTTCCGCACGCTCGCCGGGCGCGACGCCCTGGCCACGGTCGGCGCGGTGGCCGGGCTCGTGGGCGTGGTGGCGCTGCTCGTCCAGTTCGGCATCGACATCGCCGTCGGGTTCGCCGCCGCCGACCGGGACGGCATGAACCTGCTGTTCCAGCAGGTCCAGAGCGTGCCAGGCGTGCCGTTCGCGGTCTATGACGGCCTGCCGTTCCTGTTCTACGTGGCGCAACTCGTCCTGATGATCCGGCTCGCGGTCCTGCGCGTCCTTCCCGTATGGACGCTCGCGCCGGTGCTGGTCTACCTCGCCCTGCCGATCGTCTGGAAGGACCTGATCCCGGTCTCCGCGCTCTTCATGCTCGTCGCGCTCCTCCCGCTCGTCCGCCGGCCCGTCGCGGCGCTTGCCGCCGTGTGACGAGCAGGCAGGATGAGTGACATGCAGGACCTCCTCACCGTTCTCCGGCGCCGCGCGGCGGCGCTGCCGCCCACGCTGGTGGACGGCTGGCTCGCGGCGCTGGTGCTGGTGGTGCAGCTCTGGCCGCTGCTCTCCCGGGACAACCCGGCGGGCGGGCCCTGGCACTGGTGGGGATACACGGTCGTGGTCGCCTCCGCCGTGCCGCTGGTGTGGCGGCGCCGCGCGCCGGTGCTCGCCCTGCTGGGCTCGCTCATTCCGAGCAGCCTGTACGACCTGGTGGACGAGGTGGCCGACCAGCCCATCTGGTACGGCGGCCTGGTGACCCTGTACACCGTCGCCGTGACCTGTCCCCGCCGGGTGCGCTGGGTCCTGCTGGCCGCCGCGCTCGGAGGCGGGATGCTCGTCGTCGGCTCGTCGGAGACGGCGCTGCGGGGCATCGTGCTGTTCGTCGCCGCGTACGCGATCGGCCGGGCCGCCGCCTCCTCCCGCGCGCACGCCGCCGCCCTGGAGGAGCGCGCCGCCCAGCTGGCCAGGGAGCGCGAGGCCGAGGCCGAGCGGGCCGCCGAGCGGGAGCGGGCCAGGATCGCCCGCGACATGCACGACATCCTCGCCCACGCGGTCAGCGTCATGGTGGTGCAGGCCGAGGCGGGGCCGGTGGCGGTCGCGACGCAGCCGGCCAGGGCGGTGGCCGCGTTCGACGCGATCGCCGCGGCCGGCCGCGACGCGATGGAGCAGCTGCGCCGGCTGCTGAACGTGCTGAAGGAGGAGGCGGGCCCGCGCGGCCCCCAGCCCACGATCGCGGCGCTGCCCGCCCTGGCCGACCAGCTCAGGGTGGCCGGGCTGCGGGTGGACTGCTCCAACACGGGCGACCCGCGGCCGCTGTCGCCGGACGCGGAGGTGGCGGCGTACCGGATCGTCCAGGAAGCCCTCACCAACATCGTCAAGCACGCCGGCGCCACCAGCGCCGGCCTCGCGCTGACCTGGCAGGAAGACGCACTCATGATCAACATCACCGACGACGGGCATGGCAGGGAGCCCGCGCTGCCCTCGGGCGGCAACGGCCTGATCGGCATCCGCGAGCGCGCCGCCGCGTGCGGCGGCAGCGCCGTGGCGGGCCCGCGCGAGGACGGCCCCGGCTTCCAGGTGCTGGTCCGGCTGCCGCTGGCGGCGTCGTGACCGTCCGCGTCGTCGTGGCGGACGACCAGGAGCTGGTACGCGCCGGGTTCGGCATGATCCTCGACGCCCAGCCGGACATCGAGGTGGTGGCCGAGGCGGGCGACGGGGAGCAGGCGATCGCCGCGGTCCGTGCGCACGCCCCCGACGTGCTGCTGCTCGACATCCGCATGCCCGTCATGGACGGCATCGAGGCGGCCCGCGTGGTCTGCGCGGAGGGAGCGTGCCGGGTGCTCATGCTGACCACGTTCGACCTCGACGACTACGTCTACGACGCGCTGCGGGCCGGGGCGAGCGGCTTCCTGCTCAAGGACGTGCGCCGCGACGACCTGGTGCACGCCGTACGGGTGGTCGCGGCAGGAGAGTCGCTGCTGGCCCCGTCGATCACCACGAAGCTGATCGCCGAGTTCGCGTCGAGAGCGACGCCCCGCCCGCCCGCCGAGCGGCTGTCGGTGCTGACCGCCCGCGAGCAGGAGACGCTGCGGCTGATCGCCCGCGGGCTGTCCAACGCGGAGATCGCCGCTGAACTGGTGGTCAGCGAGCACACGGTCAAGACGCACGTCAGCAACGTGCTGACCAAGCTGGGGCTGCGCGACCGGGTGCAGGCGGTGATCGTCGCCTACGAGACGGGGCTCGTCACGCCGGGGATTTCCGGCTGATTTCCAGCGGCCGGCGAGGCCGCGGCCAGCGGTGATAAGGCGGCCGTCAGGGGGTGCCGGCGCGGGCGGCGTACCGCTTAGCCGGTGTTTACGCACGTTCGATCACGCTTGTGTCATCGGGACTCTAGGAGATGACATGAGCGCGAACGAGCCGAGGGAGCCTCGCACCGGTGGCTGGAGCCAGTTCGGTGCCACACCACCGTCCGCCGGAGGGTTCACCCGGCCGATCCCGTCGATGCCGCCGCCCCCGCGGCCCGAGGCGAAGCAGGCGTTCATGCTGACCCGCAAGGCGATCGCGGGGCTGGCGCTGGCGGCCGTCGCGGCGCTCGGAGCAGCCGCGCTGGGCGGCGGGGCCGTGGGCGCGTACCTGGCAGGGGGCAGCACGCCGGTGGCGACCGCCACCCCGAGCCAGCCGAGCCCCGTCTTCCGCACCGCCGCCGACCAGTACACGGTGGCGCAGGTGGCGGAGAAGGTGCAGCCGTCGGTGGTGATGATCCAGGGCAGCACGTCGGAGGGCTCCGGCGTGGTGCTGTCGGCGGACGGGCTGATCCTCACCAACAACCACGTGGTGTCAGGGCAGGACAGCGGGCTGACCGTGAAGTTCAACGACGGCAAGATGGCCAAGGCCACCGTCGTCGGCACCGACCCGGCCACCGATCTCGCCGTCATCAGGGCCCAGGACGTGTCGGGGCTGGCCGCGGTGACGCTCGGCGACAGCGACCAGCTCAAGGTGGGCGACGACGTGCTGGCCATCGGCAGCCCGCTGGGCCTGGACGGCACGGTGACCTCGGGCATCGTCAGCGCGCTCGACCGTACGGTGACGGCCGGCAACGGCCCGCAGGACCAGCAGCTCCCGCCCGGCTGGGGCGGGCGGTCGCAGCCCGAGGACATCACCACGCTCGGCGGCATGATCCAGACGGACGCCGCCATCAACCCCGGCAACTCCGGCGGCGCGCTGGTCAACGCGGCCGGTGAGCTGGTCGGCATCAACAGCGCGGTGGCCTCCGACGGCGTCAACCTCGGCTTCGCGATCCCGGTGAACACCGCCAAGCACGTCTCGGAGCAGCTCATCAAGGACGGCAAGGTGACCCACGTCTACCTGGGCGTGAGCGTCACGAACGCGACCGGCGACGTGCCTGGCGCGCTCATCAGGCAGGTGACGAAGGGCAGCCCGGCCGAGAAGGCGGGGCTCAAGGAGGGCGACCTCATCACCAAGATCGGCAACACGCAGGTGGCGAGCGGTGACACGGTGGTCGGTCAGGTTCGCGGCTACAAGGTCGGCCAGCAGGTGGCCATCACCTATCAGCGCGGTGGCGAGGAGTCCACGGTGACCGTCACCATGGAGGAACAGAAGAACTGACGTCATAGGAAATCCCGATCGCCTCCTGCTCCGGCAGGGGGCGATCTTTTTGCTGGTCGCCTTTCCACTTAGTGCGATCGGGGGCGGGAGATACGCGGGCGGGCGTGAATTAGGCCCTCCTCGATCGGCGTAACCCGGGTTACATTCACGTTAATTTGCCCTCTCTTATCCACCCGAGTAGACCGAAGGAGAGAGGCGTGAGAGCGAGAACCATGATCGCGGCCGTGAGCGCCGCGGCGATCATCATGCCGGCCTGCGTGCAGGCCGTCGCACACGCCGGCGTGGCGGCCCCACCGCCCGACAGCCAGTTCCAAAAGGTGACGCTCAACGACCATCCGGGCGAGCCCATGGACCTGGCGGTCTTACCGGACAACCGGGTCCTGCACACCACGAGGCGCGGCGAGGTCTGGTTACACGACCCGAAGACCGGGCTCAACACGCTCGCCGCCGAACTCGACGTCTACCAGCACGACGAGGAGGGGCTGCAGAGCGTCGCGCTCAGCCCGGGCTTCGGCAAGGGCTCCAAGAAGGACGACTGGGTCTACCTCTACTACTCGCCCCCGCTCGACACCCCCGTCGACGACCCGGCCACCCCCGGCGTCAACGAGGGCGACGCCCCGATCACCGGCACCCCCGCCGACTTCGCCCCGTTCAAGGGCCTGATCAGGCTGTCGCGCTTCCGCTTCACCGGCGCCACCATCGACCTGCGCACCGAGCAGCGCATCATGGACGTGCCGGTGGACCGCGGCATCTGCTGCCACGTCGGCGGCGACATCGTCTTCGACGCCGCGGGCAACCTCTACCTGTCCACCGGCGACGACACCAACCCGTTCTCCTCCGACGGCTTCACCCCGATCGACGAGCGGCCGGACCGCAACCCCGCGTTCGACGCGCAGCGCAGCTCGGGCAACACCAACGACCTGCGCGGCAAGATCCTGCGCATCAAGCCACGCGACAACGGCGGCTACTCCATCCCCAACGGCAACCTGTTCCGGCCCGGCACCAAGGGCACCAGGCCGGAGATCTACGCCATGGGGCTGCGCAACCCGTTCAGGATCGAGCTGAACCGCAGGACGGGGGAGCTGTACGTCGGCGACTACTCGCCCGACCAGCAGCAGGCCAACCCGAGCAGGGGCCCGGCCGGCACCGGCAAGTGGACGGTCGTCCGCAAGGCGGGCAACTACGGCTGGCCGTACTGCGCGACGGCGCGGCTGCCGTACGTGGACTACGACTTCGCCACCGGCGCCTCGGGGGCGACGTTCAACTGCGCGGCGCCGGTCAACGAGTCGCCGCGCAACACCGGGCTGCGCGAGCTGCCGCCGGTCACCCAGCCCGACGTCTGGTACTCGTACGGCCCTTCGCCGGAGTTCCCCGAGCTGGGCACCGGCGGGATCGGGCCGATGGGCGGGCCGGCGTACGACATCGGCAAGGCCGACACCCGCGGCCGCGACTCGGTGGCCTGGCCGCGTTACTACGACGGCGTGCCGCTGCTCTACGAGTGGACCCGCGACTACGTCAAGGCCATGCACCGGGACGGCCGCATCGAGAGCGTGCTGCCGTCGATCGTCTTCGACAACCCGATGGACATGGAGTTCGGCCCCGACGGCGCGCTGTACGTGCTGGAGTACGGCGACGGCTACTTCAGCGAGAACCCCGACGCGCAGCTGGCCCGCATCGACTACATCGGCCGCACCGGCAACCACTCGCCGATCCCGGTGGCCGCCGCGTCCGTGACGGACGGGCTGGCTCCGCTCACCGTCTCCTTCACCAGCACGGGCACCAGCGACCCCGACGGTGACCGGCTCAGCTACGCCTGGGACTTCGACGCGGACGGCCGGGTGGACTCGCGCAGCCCGTCGGCGTCCTACACCTACCGGCAGAACGGCCTCTACAACGCCACGCTCAAGGTCACCGACCCGCGCGGGCGGTCGGCCGCGACGTCCGTACGGGTCGTGGTGGGCAACGCGGCGCCGGTCGTCGAGCTGGTCAGGCCGGCCGACGGCGATCAGTTCAGCTTCGGCGACGTCGTCGAGTTCGAGGTCCGGGTCACCGACGACCAGCCCGTGGACTGCGCCGCCGTCACCGTGGACTACATCCTCGGCCACGACGACCACGGACACCCGCAGACCACGGCCCGCGGCTGCACGGGGTCGATCCAGACCACCGAGCCGAGCGGGCACGACCCGGAGACGGACAACCTCACCGGCGTCTTCGTGGCCACCTACACCGACCCCGGCACCGGCGGACTGCCGCCGCTGACCAGCAGCACCCAGGTCGTGCTCCAGCCGACGCGATAGGAGAACCACCATGTGTTACGGCTACGGCCCCAGCAGGCGCTCCCTGCTCGCCGCGGGTCTCGGGCTCGGCGCGGCGGCGGTCGCCGCCGGCTCGCCCGCCGCCGCGGCGGTGACGAATCCGCACCACCCGCACCACCCGCGCGGCGAGAAGGTGCCGCCCGGCAAGATCAGCATCCAGCTCTACACGCTCCGCGACGACCTGGCCCAGAGCTACGACGACACCCTCAGGTACGTGGCGGGGGCCGGGTACCCGAAGGTGGAGCTGGCGCTCGGCTACTTCGGCCGCACCGCCAGGCAGCTGCGGCGCTTCCTCGACGGGCTGGGCGTGCGGGCCACGTCCAGCCACGACGGCATCAGCGCGGACGACGCCGCGCTCAACACGAAGATCGAGAACGCGCTGACGCTCGGCCAGAAGTACATGGTGGTGCCCTACCTCGCGTCGGACAGCCTGGACGAGTGGAAGGGCTGGGCCGAGCGGATGAACGTCGAGGCGCGCGCCGCCCGCTCGGCGGGCCTGCGCTACGGCTACCACAACCACGCCCACGAGTTCACCACCGACCTCGGGGGCGGGGTCACCCCGTGGGACGTGCTCACCTCCGAGCTGGACCCCCGCCTGGTGCACCTGGAGATCGACATCTACTGGGCGGTCACCGGCGGCGTGGGGCGTGGGGCGAGCGACCCCGTGAAGTTCGCGATCGACGTGATCCGCCGGGCGCCGCAGCGCGTGCTGCAGTACCACGTCAAGGACCGGCACCTCGACGGCGACATGGCCGACCTGGGCACGGGGACGATCGACTTCCGCCGGGTGTTCCGCGCGCACCGGGTGGAGGAGTACATCGTGGAGAACGACACCCCGGACGTGACGCCGCGGCAGACGGCGGAGGTGGGCTACCGCTACCTGCGCAAGCTGCGGTACTGACCGCACGGGCCCCGGGCCGGCGGCGGCCGGTCCGGGACGTGTCTTCTGAGGTCAAAAGTTCGTACGGACCTCCGCGACACGCCCGTAGAAAACGGTCATTCCCCATCATTAGCGGGCACTTCTCTGGCACATCAGCACGTGTGCCGGCCAGCGCCGCGACACGGGGGGAGGGACCATGTACCGCTTTCTCGGCGTCCTCGCCATCGCGGCCCTGGCCGTGGTGCCGGGCCCCGCGGCCCACGCGGCGCCGCCCCGGGTGGACACCATCGCCCACCGGGGCGGCTCCGCGCACGCCCCTGAGAACACCATCGCCGCCTGCGCCCGAGCCCGGACGCAAGGGGCGGACGTGTGCGAGTTCGACGTCCAGCAGACCAAGGACCACAAGCTCGTACTCATGCACGACGAGACACTCGAGCGGACCACGAACGTCGAGAAGGTCTTCCCCCGCCGGGCGCCGTGGCGGGTCTCGGACTTCACGCTCGACGAGATCCAGCGGCTCGACGCCGGCTCCTGGTTCTCCGCCCGCTACCGCGGCGAGGGCGTGCCCACCCTCGCCGAGGCCCTGCGCGCGGTCCGCGGCACCGGCACCCGGCTGCTGCTGGAGATCAAGCACCCGCCGGACAGCCCCGACATCGACCGCAGGGTGGCCGCCGAGCTGCAGGGGTCGCGCGAGCTGTGGGGCGACGGGCTGCTCACCGTGCAGGCGTTCGGCTGGCAGTCGATGCGATTCCTGCACGCCATGGTGCCAGGACTGCCGATCGCGCTGCTCGGCAAGCCGAACGCGGCCCGGCTGAGCGAGCTTTCCCGCTACGCCGACGGGCTCACGCTCGCCCACAAGAGCCTCACCGCCCGCTACGTCAAGAAGGTGCACGACCGGGGCATGCGGGTCTACACCTGGACCGCCGACAAGCCGGCCGTGCTGCGCAAACTGGTGTCGTACGGGGTGGACGGCATCATGACCAACCACCCCCGGCGGCTCACGGCCGTCAAGCGCGGGCTGCGCTGAGCCCCGCCATCGTGCGCCAGCCGGTCGTGAGCGACGCCGCCAGCAGCACCACCCCCGACGCCACCCCGCTCACGATCGGCACCCAGGCCAGCGCGGACGTGCCGGCCAGCGCGAACCCGGCCACGCCGAGCAGGGCCAGCAGTCCACCGGGCACGGCGATCGTCCAGTCCTTCCACACCGGGGCGAGCGCGACGAAGTGCACGCCCACCACGAACGCCGCCCAGGCCACGTTGGCCTGCTCGGGGGCGCCGAGCGCGGCCAGCACCCGCAGCCCGCCGAACAGCAGCACGACCTCGCCCAGCACGATGAGCAGGTAACCCCGCCCGTACATGCCGGGGCCCTGCGGCTGACCCGACCTGCGCTCCCCGCGCACGGTCATGAACCACATGGCGACCACCCCGGCGGCTCCCAGGCAGGCGGTCACCCGCAGCACGCCCGCCACCGCGCCGCCCAGCGGGCCGCCCGCGTTGACGAGCACGAAGACCGCCCCGAACACCGCACCGACCAGCAATCCCGTCATCCGTTGCATGTGACCATCGAACCGGACCCGGCGCCGAGCCCGCGCGGGGGCTACGGCGAGGGCGGGGTAGCTCTGTCCCTACCTTCAGCGGGCCGTGCCGCGCAGGTAGGCCAGCACCGCCAGCACCCGCCGGTTGACGTCGTCGGTGACGGGCAGCTCCAGCTTGGCGAACAGGCTCGTCACGTGCTTGCCCACGGCCGCCTCGGTGATCGACAGCGCGTCGGCGACGGCCCGGTTGGAGCGGCCCTCGGCGATCAGCGCCAGCACCTCGCGCTCGCGCGGCGACAGCCGGTACGCCGGCTCCGTCACCTCCCTGGCCCGCTCCCAGGTCAGCTCGAACAGGTCGATCAGCGCGGCGATCACGCTCTGCTGCCTGATCACCAGGGCGCCAGGCGCGTGGGCGACGGGTGTGGTGCGCAGGAACGCCACCGTCCGGTCGAAGACCAGCAGCTGCTGGATCGGCTCGTCGATGATCCGGTGCAGGTCGCCCGCCGCGTGCAGCTCCCTGATGCGGGCCGCCTTGACCGGGTCGTCCAGCACGGCGGAGTGCACGATCGTGCGCATGCTCAGGCCGCCGCGCAGCGCGTCGAGCACGTCGCGCCGGCTGCGCTGCTCCCTGCGGCCCCGGTCGGTCGAGCCCAGCGGGTGCATGGCCCGCAGGTCCTTGGCCATGCCCGCGGCCTCCAGGATGAGCGGCTGGACGAGCGCGTTGTCGGCCACCCGCTCGACGTCCACGGGGATGCCGCGCAGCTCGCCCACGACCTCCTCCAGCCGGCGGGCGAGATCCGCCAGCGACCCGCTCTCCTCCACAAGGGTCGATTCTCCCCTAACACGGACGCTACGCCGCGCTCAGGTCCGGCAGGCCGCCCGGCACTCGGTCGGGCTGACGCCGTAGAAGCGCTTGAAGGCCGTGCTGAACCCGAACGCGTCGGCGTACCCGACCCGGCGGGCCACCGCGCCGACGGTCGAGGCCGGCTCGGTCAGCAGGTCGGCCGCCAGCGCCATCCGCCACTCCTTCAGGTACGTCAGCGGCGGCTTGCCCACCACCCTCACGAACCGCTCGGCCAGCGTGGCCCGCGACACGCCCGCCTCGCCGGCCAGCGCGGCCAGCGTCCACGGCCGGCCGGGCGCCGCGTGCATCGCCCGCAGCACCGGCCCAAGTGTCTCGTCGTGCCACCCGGCGGGCGCCCCGTCCTGCTGGTCGAACCAGTCCCGCAGCGTGCACACCAGCAGCCACTCCAGCAGCCGGTCCAGCACGACCTGCCGGCCGGGCGCGCACGAGGCTGCCTGCGCCACGAGGAAGTCCCTGGTCGCGGCGCAGTCGTCGCCGTCCGGCAGCACCAGCAGGGGCGGCAGGACGCCGAGGAGCCGGTGCCCGACGGCGCCGCGCACGTCGTACGTGCCGACGAGGAGCACGGCGCGCCCTGGCGAGCGGGCGGTGAACGGCCCGCGCACCACCGCCGTCTCGCCGGTCCGCACGACGCCGTGCGGCAGCTCGGCGGCGCCTTCGATGGGCGCCAGCAGGGTCAGGGCCGCGCCGCCGGTGAGGGGGCGCGCCGGCGTCAGCTCCTCGACGCCGAGCCCGGCGTCCTCGGACCGGACACCGCGCAGCAGGTCATCGAACGGTTCCATACCTTCAATGCTATGGACGGTCACGTATGGGCTCTGGATCCTGAGCCATGGCCGCACCCCGTCCGCGGCCGGTTCACTGAGGGCATGACGATCGTGGTGTTGGGCGGCACGGGCAAGACCGGCAGCCGCCTGGTGAAGACGTTGCAAGGACGCGGCGCGGACGTGCGGGTCGCGACCCGGTCGAGCGGGACGCGGTTCGACTGGTCCGACCCCGACACGTGGGCGGGCGCGGTGGCAGGCGCGTCGGCGCTCTACCTCATCGCGCCCCAGGAGCCGGAGGCCGCCGGGCCGTTCGTGAAACAGGCGACGGAGGCGGGCGTACGCAGGCTCGTGGCGCTGTCCGGCCGCGACATCGAGCGGTTCCCCGGCTACTTCAGGGGCATGGCCGCGCTGGACCAGGCCGTACGCGAGTCAGGCGCCGAATGGACGATCATCCGCCCGAACAACTTCAACCAGAACTTCGACGACCCCTACATCTGGCGGGCCCCGCTCCGCGAAGGACGGCTGGGCCTGCCGATCGGGGACGTGCCCGAGCCGTTCGTGGACGCGCAGGACATCGCCGACGTCGCCGCGGCGGCGCTCACCGAGGACGGCCACCACGAGCAGGTCTACACGCTGTCCGGCCCCCGGGCGCTGACCTTCCGCGCGGCCGTGGCCGCCATCGCCGAGGCGGCGGGGCATCCCATCAGGTACGAGGAGCTGACCCCCGAGCAGTACAGGGACGAGCTGCTCGCCCAGGGCGCGCCGGAGGAGGCGGCGGCGGAGCTGAACGCGCTGTTCGCCGGCATGCGCGCGGGCCTGTACGCCGAGCCGCGCGACGGCGTCCAGAGGGCGCTCGGCCGCGACCCGATCGACTTCGCCGCCTACGTCGCCCGCACGGCGTCCGCCTGGCGGCTTGAGTAGGGGGTACTCAGGACAGCCGCCCGCGTCCGCATCATCGTGGCACCAGCATGGTCGGACGATCGGAGAGATCCCATGATCAGGGACGGACGCTACGAGGGGCGCAGCGGCGGCATCTCGGTCACGCTGCGCGTGGACGCCGGCGGCTCCGGCGTGATCAGCGCCGACGTCTTCGGCGAAGGCGGGCGCAGATACCTCGCGTCGGGCAGGACGGCCCCCGGAGCGAAGGTGACGATCGACGACGGGACCTGGCCGGCGGTGTGGCAGGCGAGCCCGTCGAACAAGACGACGGGCACGCTGGCCCTGACCGCCGCGCCCAAGGGCGGCGTGACGCTGGCGTTCACGCTCGACGCCCCGCTCAACGGCCTGCCGGTCCGGACGGAGACGGTCGTCCAGGTCGAGCACCGCGACGACGCCCTGCGCGAGCTGGGCCTGGAGATCGAGCGGGAGGAGGGCGTGCCGCTGCCGGCGCCGGTCGTCCTCCAGGGCGTGGAGCGCACGGTGGACGGCTGCCTGCGCGCGGCCGGGTTCGCCGTCAGGGAGGCGGGGCGGCAGTCCCTCATCCCCGCCGGCGTCGCGGGCAACTGGGACGACTCGCAGCTCTACAGCATGCTGAGCGACCTCATGCACATCACCGGTGACAGCCCGCTGCGCGGCCGGGCGTGGGAGCTGCACCTGCTGCTGCTGTCGAAGGCGTCGCTGCCGGGGCTGGCCGGGATCATGTTCGACGCCGAAGGGCTCCTGCAGCGGCAGGGCGCGGCCGTGTTCACCGCGCCCTTCCAGGGCGCGACCAGGGACCAGAAGATCATCAGGACGATCGTGCACGAGCTGGGCCACGCGCTCAACCTGGCCCACCGCTTCGAGCGGTCCGTCGGGCGGGCCGACTCCACCTCGTACATGAATTACGACTGGCGGTACCGGGGAGGCGGCCAGGAGCAGGACTTCTGGAAGAACTTCGCCTTCACCTTCGACGGCGACGAGCTGGAGTTCCTGCGGCACGGGGCCTTGGGCTCGCTGATTCCCGGCGGCGAGCCGTTCCATTCGGTGCGGTACTGGGCCGACGGAGGCGGCGGGCACTCGCCGTACGCGCGGGAGATCCCGTTCGACGGCTACCGGCTGACGCTGACCGCGCCGGTGGCCGGGGCCGAGTTCGTGTTCGGGCAGCCGGTGTTCCTCAAGGTGACGCTGGAGAACCGGTCGTCGTCGGACCTGGAGGTGGAGCGCTGGGTGCTCGACCCGAAGGCGGGCCCGCTGGAGATCCTCGTCCGCCGCCGCACCGGCGCCCAGCACGAGGAGGCGACCGCGTTCACCCCGATCGCGCAGCGCTGCATGGCCGCCATGGACGTCGAGTCGAAGGTCACCCTGCCGCCCGGCGGCGCGCTCAGCAACAACGTCAACCTCACGTTCGGCTCGGCCGGCTTCACCTTCGCCGAGCCCGGCGAGTACGACGTGACGCCCGTGCTCGGCATCTACGGCAAGGACCCGGCGGGGGAGACCGTGCAGTGGCTGGTCACCGGCGAGCCGCTGCGCATCCGCGTCCAGCCGCCCGAAGGCGTGGCGGAGGAGCGCGAGGCGGAGGTGCTGCGGTCGGCCGACGTCGGGGCGTGGTTCGCGCTGGGCGGCAGCGACAGTCTCGGGACGGCCAGGGACAAGCTGGAAGAGGTGCGCGAGCGGCGCGAGGCCGCGGCGGGGGCGGCGGATCCGCTGGTGGCGGCCATCGTCAGGGCGGCGGCGCTCGACGCGGCCAGGCCGGCGATCCGGCTGCGCGACGACGCGTTCGTCAGGTTCGACGGCGACCCAGGGCAGGCCGCCGAGCTGCTGGCCGGGCTGGACACGCGGGCTTTGAGCACGTTCGATCCGTACACGGCCCGCCAGACGGCGGAGCTCGCCGATCGGTACAGGGAAGAGGCCGGGTGACCCGGACGTCGTTGGCCGGGCCAGGCCGTCAGATGAGGCCGCGTCTGATGAGGCTGCGTCAGATGAGGCCGAGGGCCAGCATGGCGTCCGCGACGCGGCGGAAGCCGTCGATGTTCGCGCCGGCCACGTAGTTGCCCGGCATGCCGTACTCGTCGGCGGTGCTGAGGCAGCGGTCGTGGATGTCGCGCATGATCTCCTGCAGCCGCTGCTCGGAGAACTCGAACGTCCACGAGTCGCGGCTGGCGTTCTGCTGCATCTCCAGGGCGCTGGTCGCGACGCCGCCCGCGTTGGCGGCCTTGCCGGGCCCGTACGCGATGCCCGCCTCCTGGAACACCTTGATGCCCTCGGGCGTGGTCGGCATGTTGGCGCCCTCGCCGACCGCGATCAGACCGCCCGCCACCATGGCGGCGGCGGCTTCGCCGGTGATCTCGTTCTGGGTGGCCGACGGCAGCGCGACCTCGCCTGGCACCTCCCAGACGCTGCGGCCGGGCACGAAGGTGGCGTGGTCGCGGCGCTGCGCGTACGCGTCGAGCCTGCCCCGCTCCACCTGCTTGATCTGCTTGAGCAGCTCCAGGTCGATGCCCTTCTCGTCCAGCACGTAGCCGGAGGAGTCGGAGCAGGCGACGACGAGGCCGCCGAGCTGCTCGACCTTCTCGATGGCGTAGACGGCGACGTTGCCCGAGCCGGACACCACGACCCGCTTGCCGTCGAACGACGTGCCGCGCGCCTTCAGCATCTCGTCGACGAAGAAGACGCAGCCGTAGCCGGTGGCCTCGGTGCGGACCTGGGCGCCGCCGTAGACGAGGCCCTTGCCGGTGATGACGCCGGACTCGTAGCGGTTGGTGATGCGCTTGTACTGGCCGAACAGGTAGCCGATCTCCCGGCCGCCGACGCCCGTGTCACCGGCGGGCACGTCGGTGTACTCGCCGATGTGCCGGTAGAGCTCCGTCATGAAGCTCTGGCAGAACCGCATCACCTCACGGTCGGAGCGGCCCTTGGGGTCGAAGTCGGAGCCGCCCTTGCCGCCCCCGATGGGCAGGCCGGTCAGGCTGTTCTTGAAGATCTGCTCGAAACCGAGGAACTTGACGATCCCCAGGTAGACGGAGGGGTGGAACCGCAGGCCGCCCTTGTAGGGGCCGAGCGCGCTGTTGAACTCGACCCGGAAGCCCCGGTTGATCTGCACCTGACCCTGGTCGTCCATCCACGGCACGCGGAAGATGATCTGCCGCTCAGGCTCGCAGATGCGTTCGATGATCTTCGATTCGGCGTACTCGGGGTGCTTCCCGAGCACAGGGCCGATGCTGTCGAGGACTTCGCGGACGGCCTGGTGGAACTCGATCTCACCGGGATTGCGGCGCAGGACGTTGTCATAGATCGACGACAACTTCTCGTGCAACACGTACTCCAAGCTCACAGGGGTTGTGGCGGACTCCTCACTGTACGGGGAGGCGCGTTGTGAGCCGCACGCAGGTTCAGCCGTGGCGCTCCACCTTGACCGTGCCGGCGCCCCCGTCGATGGTGATCAGGTCGCCGGTCCTGATCGCGCGGGTGGCGTCGCGGACGCAGATGACGGCCGGGATGCCGTACTCCCTGGCCACGGTGGGGCCGTGGGCGATGGCGGAGCCGGTCTCGGTCACCAGGCCCGCCGTCGTCAGGAACAGCGGCGTCCAGCCCGGGTCGGTGGTGGGCGCGACGAGGATCTCGCCCGGCTCGATGCGCGCGCCCGCCGGGTCGCGGATCACCCTGGCCCGGCCCGTCGCCCGTCCTGCCGCGCCCGCCATGCCCACCAGCACGCCGTCCTCGGCGGGGACGCTCGGCGGGGCCAGCGCCTCCAGGTCGGTGCCGTCCGACAGCAGCGCGCCGGGCACGGTGGGGCGGCGCAGCTCCCGCGCGTACTCGGCGCGGCGGCGGGCGATCAGCGGCCGGTGGTCCTCGCCGTGGCGCACGGCCTGGGCCAGCTCGGCGAGGTCGAGGAACATGACGTCGCCGGCCTCCTCCAGCAGGCCCCGCCCGGCCAGGTCCGCGCCGATGAGCAGGAGCTGGCGGCGCGACTCCTGGATCATCGGCAGCCAGGCGAACTTGCCGATCTCCCGCAGCCCGGTCAGCTTGCGCGAGCGGCGCATGAGGAACACCGCGAGCCTGCCGCGTACCGGACGGGCGAGGCGGGCGCGCGGCGCCAGCGTGCGGATCATCCGCTCGGCCCGCGCCGCGGCCAGCTCGAAGCGCCGGTCGGGCGCCTGCTCGGGGTCCTCCACGCGCAGGTAGTTGGCGATGGTGCCGAACAGCGGCGCCGGGTCCTCCGCCCAGCGCGGCATGCCGACGTCGATCTCCGCCGCCGCCCGCATGCCGTAGCGGCCCAGGAAGCCGTCCAGGCCGATGTCCGGCAGCTCGCCCGCGCGGTAGCGGGCCGCCAGCTCTGCGGGGTCGGTGCCGAGGAACAGCTCGCGGTGCTCGCGCGCGTTGACCGCGACCCGCCACAGCGCGAGGTCCATGTCCGTGGTCACGTTGTACGGCATGCCGCCGAGCACCACGTCCAGCTCCTCGGCGGAGGCGACGCCCGCCAGCAGCCCCGCCGGCGACGTGCCGGCCAGCATGCCCGCGACCAGCGGCCCCATCAGCCCGTGCAGGCCGGCCGTCCGCAGCGGGCGATGGGCGTCCTCGATCACCCAGCGCAGCCGCTCGGCCGCCGTGGCGTGCCCGGCGGGCGGGACGACGTCGCGCCGCATCCGGTGCACGGCGCGGTAGGCCCTGGCCCGTCCCGCGTCGGGCGCGGCCAGGCTGTGCACGACTCCCGCGACGAGGCCGGGGGCGAGCCGCAGCGTCATCCGTACGGCGCTGCCCAGCCGGAACGGCAGCCCTGGACGCGGGGCGAACCGCGGATCGTCCAGCACCCGGTCGACCGCCTCGCGCACCCGCGGCCCGTAGACCTCCAGCGACGCGCCCAGCTGCCCGCGCATCGACGTGTTGCGCAGGAAGTCGGTCAGGTCGAAGTAGAGCCGCCCGCCGATCGGCACCACGCGCGGCAGCGGGTCACGCCGGTCGAACCTGCCGCCCGTGGACTCCAGCCACACGCCCATCGCGGCCTTGAGCAGCGACATGCCCATCGGCGTCACCGGCCTGAGCATGCCCTGCATGTGGCCGACCTCAAGGTAGAGGCGGGTGTCGCGGGTGGCGGGCGGCGCGGGGAACAGCGTGGTGATCGGCCGCGACTGCAGCAGCCACAGCGTGCCGGCGGCGTCGAAGGCCCACTCGACGTCCTGCGGCGTGCCGAAGTGCGCCTGCAGCCGCCGCCCCGCGTCGCGCAGCGCCGCCAGCCGCCGCCGGTCGAGGCAGCCGCCGCCGCCGTCGGGCGTCGCGTGGTGGCCGAAGACGTAGTGGTCGGGGACGACCGTGCCGTCCACGACGGACGTGCCGAGGCCGGGGGCGGCGTCCACCACCATCTCCGTACGGCAGCCGGTCACCGGGTTCGCGGTGAACAGCACCCCGGCGACCTCGGCGTCCACCATGCGCTGCACGACCACGCCCATGGCGGCCTCGTCGACGCCCACGGCCTTCCTGTAGGCCGTCGCCCGCTCGTTGTGCAGGGAGTCCCAGCAGCGGCGTACCGCGTCGAGCAGCGCGGCGTGGCCCTCCACGTTGAGACAGGTGTCGTGCTGCCCGGCGAAGCCGGCATCGGGCAGGTCCTCGGCGGTGGCGCTGGAGCGCACCGCCACCCGCCCGCCGCCGAGCCGCTCGTAGGCGTCGATCAGCTCCTGCTCGGGCAGCTCGCCGCTCCGGTAAGCCGCCACGGTCAGGCAGAAGCCGTCGGGAACCCGCTCACCCGCCCTGATCATCTCGCCGAGACCGGCGGCCTTGCCGCCCACTGTCTCGACCATGGAAGAGTCGGCCGCGGCCACATCGATGATGGTCATTGCGCCCCCCGACCTGGTCAGCCGGTAGATGATCCATCAACCTACGCCTCGCCTCCCGGCCTCGTCCATCCTCGCACGTCAGAGCGAGCCGCCGGCGCGGTGCGTACGGACGATCAGATAGACGAGGTACGGCGCCCCCAGCACCCCCGTGACCACGCCCACCGGGAAGCGCGTGTCGAACGCGAACTGCCCCGCGAAGTCGGCGGCGAGCACCATCAGCGCGCCGACCAGACCGGCGGGCACGAGCAGCGAGCCGCCTGGGCCGATCAGCCGCGCCGCGATCGGCCCCGACAGGAACGCCACGAACGCGATGGGCCCGGCCGCCGCCGTGGCGAACGCGATCAGGCAGACCGCGGCGACGATCACGGTGATCCGGGTGCGCTCGACGCGGACGCCGAGCGCGGCGGCCGTGTCGTCGCCGAGCTGCAGCGTGGACAGGTCGCGGGCCTGCCACAGCAGCACGGGCGTCAGGACGAGCAGCGCGGCCAGGGCCGGTCGGACCTGCTCCCACCCTGCGCCGTTGAGGCTGCCGGTGAGCCAGCGCATGGCCTCCTGGAGGTCCCATTCCGCGGCCCGCGACAGGACGTAGGAGGTGACGCTGTCGAGGATGGCCGCGACGCCGATGCCGATCAGGATGAGCCGGGTGCCCGCCACCCCGTCGCGGAAGGCCAGCGTGTAGACCAGCAGCGCGACGGCCAGGGCGGCGACGATCGCGATGGCCGACACCTGCGGGCCGCCCAGCGAGAACGACACGATCGCGATGGCCGCAGCCGTGCTCGCGCCCGCGCTGATGCCGATGATGTCGGGGCTGGCCAGCGGGTTGCGGAGCATCGTCTGGAACGTCACGCCCGCCAGCCCGAAGCTGAAGCCCGCGACGAGCGCGAGCACGGCGCGCGGCAGGCGCAGCCGGCCGACGGTGAACGACGCGCCGGGCACCCGCTCGCCGAGGATGACCTGGATGACGTCGCCCGGCGGGTAGAACGTCTGCCCGGCCATCAGGGTCACCGCGAACGCGCCGGCGACGAGCACGGTGAGCGTCACCATGACGACCCGCCGCCGCGACACCCGCCGCCGCCGGCCGTGCGCCACCGCCCGCACGACTTCGGCCGACGGCGGTCTGGGCAGGAAGGCGGTCACAGCTCAGGCCCCTTCCGGGAGGGGGCGAAGGAGGGCACGGCCGCACGCACCTCGCGCGCGGGGACGGAGGCGGTCACAGTTCACGTACCTTCTGGCGGCGGACGATGTAAATGAAGAACGGTGCGCCGATCAGGGCGGTCACGATGCCGACCTCGACGTCCTCGGGGCGCGCCACCATGCGTCCGACGACGTCGGCGGCGGTCAGCAGGGCCGCGCCGCCCAGTGCCGAGAACGGCAGTGACCAGCGGTGGTCCACGCCGGCGAGCAGGCGGACGGCGTGTGGCACGACCAGCCCGACGAACGCGATCGGCCCGGCCGCGGCGGTCGCGGTGCCGCACAGGACGACGGCGCCGAGCGCGGCGGTGGCCCTGATGAGGGCGACCCGCTCGCCCAGCCCGGCCGCGATGTCGTCGCCGAGTGCGAGCGAGTTCAGCCCTCGCGCGCACAGCAGGCACAGCACGAAGCCGGCGGCGGCGAACGGCAGGATGTGCCCGATCCGCTCGTACGACGCCCCGCCGACCCCGCCGATCTGCCACAGCCGGAAGCTGCCCGCGATGTCGTTGCGCGGCAGGATGACGGCGCTGACCAGGGAAGCGAACGCGGCCGACGTGGCGGCCCCGGAGAGCGCGAGCTTGAGCGGAGTGGCACCGCCGCGCCCGAGCGAGCCGACGGTGTAGACGAACAGCGCGGCGGCGGCGGCCCCCGCCATCGCGACCCAGACGTACCCGGTGGGCGAGGTGAGCCCGAAGAACGCGACGGCGGTGACGACGGCCAGCGAGGCGCCCATGTTGACGCCCAGGATGCCGGGATCGGCCAGCGGGTTGCGGGTCACGCCCTGCATCACGCCCCCGGCCAGGCCGAGCGCGCCGCCGATGAGCACGGCGAGCAGCGTACGCGGGATGCGCTTGGCGACCGCGGCCTGTTCGAGCGAGCCGTCGGCCCCGCCGAGCGCGGCCCAGACGTCGGCCCAGGAGACGTCCCGCGAGCCCAGGGCGACCGAGGCGACCATGAGCGCGGCCAGCACCACCACGACGGCGAGCAGCCACAGGACCCGGACACGCGCAGGACGCCGCGCGGCGGCGGCGTCCTGGCTCCGGCCGGTGGCGGCCTCGGGTCGTGACAGGGTCACTTGACCTTGTCCGCGGCCTCGGCCAGCGCCTTGACGTAGTCCTTGAGCACGTACCTGATCGACAGCGGCGTCGGGTTGGCGGCGGTGCCGAGCGGCTTGCTGTCGGGCAGCAGGTAGATCGAGCCGCGCTCGACGGCGGGGATCTTCGACAGCAGCGGGTCCTTGCGGATCTTGGCGAGCAGCTCGCCCTTCTCGTCGCCGTAGCCGGTGATGATGTCCACGTCGTCGAACACGTCGATCTGCTCGGCGCTCCTGGTCAGGGCGAACTTGTCGGTGCCCTTCGACGCCTCGGCGATGCTGCCGGGGATCGTCAGCCCGAGGTCCTCGAAGAACAGCGTGCGGGTGTCGTGCGTGGTGTAGAAGCCGATCTCGCTGACGTCGTTGGGGTCCACGTGCGTCATGAACATGATCGACTTGCCTTTGAGCTGCGGGTGTTCGGCGACGGCCGCCTTGATGTCGGTCTCGATGTCGCCGATCAGCCGCTCGCCCTCCGCGGCCAGGCCGATGGCCTTGCTGTTCAGCCTGATGATCTCGCGCCACGGGGTGGCCCAGGCGGCGTCAGGGTAGGCGATCGTGGGGGCGATCTCGCTGAGCGTGTCGTAGTCCTGCTGGGTCAGGCCCGAGTACGCGGCCAGGATGACGTCAGGGCGCGTGTCGGCCACGGCCTCGAAGTCGATGCCGTCGGTCTCGTCGAACAGCACGGGAGCGGGGGCGTTCAGCTCCTTGAGCCGTTCGGCCACCCAGGGGAGCAGGCCGTCGGTGTCGTCGTCGCCGAAGTTCGCCTTGGCCATGCCGACGGGGACGACGCCGAGGGCCAGCGGCACCTCGTGGTTGGCCCAGTTGACGGTGGCGACGCGGGTCGGCTTGGCCGGGATGGTGGTGGTGCCGAGCGCGTGCTTGATCGTCATGGGGAAGGCGGCGTCGCCGCTCGCGGTCGGGGCCGCGGCGCTGCCCTGCGCCTGTTCCGGCTGGCTGCTGCCGCAGGCGACGATGCCCATGAGCAGGGCGATCGCCACGGTGATGAGGCGCAGGCTGGGTGGACGCTTCACTCGTACTCCACTGATGGTGACCCACTACTTAGGTAAGGCTTACCTATGGCCTGCACGATAGGAGAAATGAGCGACTTGTCGCAATCAAGCGTTCAGGACACCGGATATCGCGATCGGGACACACCCGCACGGCCCAGCTCGCCTGTCCCGCACGCCCGCGCCGCGCCCCCCTGAGCGCTCATGGCGCTCTGAACGCTCCCGGCGTCAGCCCCGTCGTCCGGCGGAACGCCGCGCCGAACGCGCTCGCCGACCGGTAGCCGACCCGCTCCGCCACCACGTCCACCGGCCACCCCCGGGTGAGCAGCTCCACCGCGTGCTGCGCCCGCACCGCCGCCACCCAGCGCGCGAAGCTCGTGCCGGTCTCGGCGTTGAAGGCCCGCGAGATCGTCCTGGCGCTCACCCCCAGCAGGGACGCCCACTCGGCCAGCCCGCGCCGGTCGGCGGGATCCGTCATGACCGCGTCGGCGATCGGCCGCAGCAGCTCGGACGTCGGCATCTTGAGCAGCAGCTCGTGCGGCGACGGGGTGAGCACGTCGAGCACCATCGCCTCGGTCAGCTCCCGCGAGCGCGCGGGCAGCTCGGTGTCGGCCAGCCGTTCGAGCAGCAGCCGCAGCAGCGGCGTGATCTCGACCGCGACCGGCCTGGGGGAGATCGGGGCGACCGCGTCGAAGCCGAACAGGCTGGCCCGGCACCGCGTGCCGGCGGCCGCCGAGCCGGAGTGCAGCGTCCCGGCGGGCATCCACAGGCCGAGCGTGGGGGTGACCGTCCAGACCCGCGCGCCCACCACGGCCGTGGACGCGCCCCGCTCGTTCCACAGCAGCTCGTGGTAGGGGTGGGAGTGCTCGTTCCAGTCGAGGTCGTGCGTGAAGTCCTCGCTCCAGCTGAGGATCGGGAACGGCATGTCCACCGGCCCGGCCGCGAGCGCGGGCAGCACCCTGACCTCCCGGCCCGTCCGCCCCCGTCCCTGCGCGCTCACCGTGCCGCCTCCTGCGATGACTCCTGTCCGTCACCTTAAGGGGACGGTCTCACAGGCACCGGCCCGCGTGGACATGGAGGACGCAGGGAAAGGCGCGTGCCCGCCGCAAGCCCCTGTCGGCGGGCACGCGCCTCGTCTTCAGGCCGTCACTGCGCGGGCTGGTCGCCCGCGGCCTGCGCGGTGACCCGCTCGATGGACTCGACGGCGAGCTCGGGCTGGTCGACGTAGATGTAGTGCTCGCTCTTGTCGGCGACGATCAGCTTGCTGTTGCTGGACAGCTTCAGCCACGCGCGCTGGCCGGCGGTCCACGCCTGCTCCAGCTTCGGCCCGTACGTCGGCAGCGCCGCGAGGTATTCCTTGCCGTGCTTGAGCACCTCGACCGGGATGTCACCGGCGGAGGCGACCGGCCCGTCGGGCATGCTCATCATCTCGGGGTTCTGCCCCTTGAAGACGGCCAGGTTCTGGGCGCGCAGCTCGCCGGCCGGGCCCTTCGCGTCCGCCGGGATCGACGTCTCCATGTCGCTGAGCATGGTGGACGGGGTGGCGTCCATCAGGACGACGCCCTTGACCTTGTCGGTGTGCTCGGGAGCGTACCTGGCGGCGATCAGGCCGCCGAGCGAGTGCCCGGCCAGCACCACCGGGTGGTCGCCCGCGGCCTTGCCGAGCACCGCGGTCAGCACCTCGCCCGCGCTCTCGAAGGTCTGCGGGCCCTTGGGCTTGTCGCTGGCGCCCTCGCCTGGACGGTCGTACGAGCAGACCCGGTTCTTCGCGCTCAGCGTCTTCTGCAGGGAGGCCAGCTTGTCCAGCCCGTCACCCGCGCCGGCCAGCAGCATGATCACCGGCTTGCCCTCGGCCGCCTCGCCGGCGCAGGACACGTTCACCTTCACGCCCGCCACGTCGATCTTCTCGGTGCCGGACAGCAGCTTCTTCCCGGCCTGTTGGGAGGTGGACGGCGTGCCGTCCAAGGCGTCGAGCTTGTCCAGCTCATCGAGTCCGTCGGCATTGCAGCCGGCGGCTCCGATGCCGACCACGGCGGCGCAGAGGGCGGCCACGGCGGTGGTCTTGAACGTGCGGATCATGATGTCCTCCAGGGGCTAAAGGAACGTCGTCGGCGTTATGACCGTTACGCTATGGAATCGAGCACCACGGAAGCGTCACCACACAGTGGACAATCGCCCGTAGCTCGCATGGGGGACAAGCCGCCTCTTTCGGTTTCGCTCCGAGGTGGGCACGCCACCCCCTGCTACCGCTAGGCTCGCTCGGTGATGGATCTTCGACGCATGAGGGACATCTGGCGACGGAGCGACGTCACGGTCCGGGACCTTCCCTTGGCCCTGCTGCTGATCGTCCTGTCGTTCGTGCCCGAGTTCCAGGGCAGCGGCACCACACTCGGCGAACTGCCCAACCAGCCCTTCGGCGCGCTCACCCTCCTGGTGGTCGCCCTGGAGTGCCTGCCGCTCGCCGTACGCCGGCGCTACCCGGCCGCCGCCATCGCGCTGATCTCGATCGGGTTCTCCCTCGACCAGGTCTTCGCCTACCACGCGGTGAGCAGCGTCGCCCTGCCGATCGCCATCATCAGCGCCGGCGCCCACATCGAACGCCGCCGCCGGCTCACCCCGGCGCTGCTCTCGGTGGCGTACGTGGTGCTGGTGCTCTGGCTCGAACGGCTCGGCTCGAAGGAGACGCTGCCCGACCTGATCGTCTTCTACGTGGCGCTGGTGATCTTCTGGGCGGTCGGCTCCTGGCTGCGCGCCTACCGCGCGTCCGAGGCCGAGCGCCGCCGCCACGTCGCCGAGGCCACCCGCACCGCCGAGCGCACCCGCATCGCCCGCGAGCTCCACGACGTCGTGACCCATCACGTGACGGCCATGGTCGTGCAGGCCGAGGCGGCCCGCTACCTGACCGCCAACCCTGAACGCCTCGACGCGGCGCTCGGCTCCGTCACCCAGACGGGGCGGCGCGCCATCTCCGACCTGCGCCACCTGCTCGACGTGCTCAACCCCGACCATGAGGCCGACTTCAGCGTGCCGTCGGCGAGCGATCTCGCGGACCTCGTCGAGCAGACGCGGCAGGCCGGGCAGCCAGTCGAGTTCGATGAAGACGGCAAACCATCCGAATCCGCAGGCAGCGCCGAGTTCGTGACCTATAGAGTCGTCCAGGAAGCTCTGACGAACGCCCTCAAATACGCCCATGGCAGCCAGACCGTGGTCCAGGTGCGCTATGGCGAGGAGGAGATCAGCGTGGTGGTCACCACCGACGGCTCCGGCTCCCGTGCCACTTCCGTGGGAGGGAGCGGGCGCGGCCTGAACGGGCTGCGCGAACGGGTCGAGGCCCTCGGCGGCAGGTTCGAGTCCGGGCCGCAGGCCGGCGGCTTCGCCGTACGCGCCCACATCCCGACGGGGAGCGGTTCGTGAGCACGCCGATCCGCGTCCTGATCTGCGACGACCAGGCGCTCATCCGCACCGGGTTCGCCACCATCATCGACGCGCAGCCTGACATGGAGGTCGTCGGCGAGTGCGGCGACGGCCGCACCGGGGTCGAGATGGCCCGCAGGCTCAGGCCCGACCTCGTGGTGATGGACGTCCGCATGCCCGTGCTCGACGGCATCAAGGCCACCGCGCAGCTCGCCGGCGCCGGGGTCGAGGACCCCGTCAAGGTGCTCGTCGTCACCACCTTCAACCTCGACGAGTACGTCTACGAGGCGCTGCGCGCCGGGGCCAGCGGCTTCCTGCTCAAGGACGCCCCGCCGCCGCAGCTCCTGCATGGCATCCGTACCGTCGCCACCGGCTCCGCGCTGCTCGCCCCCGAGGTGACCCGGCAGCTGGTCGGCAAGTACGCCGCCCGCATCCGCCCCGTGGACGAGCCGGCCGCCGACCCGGCGCTGACGCCGCGCGAGCTGGAGGTGCTGCGCCTCATCGCCGACGGCCAGTCCAACAGCGAGATCGCCGCCACCCTGGTCATCAGCCAGGAGACGGTCAAGACGTACGTCTCCCGCATCCTCACCAAGCTCGACCTGCGCGACCGCGTCCAGGCGGTGGTCTACGCCTACCGCCGCGGCCTCGCCACCTGACGCCCTCACGCCTCCGGCCGGAGAAACCGCGCACCCTGGTCACGGGGCGCGCGAAATGCCGTCGCAGCCACCGTCCCCGATTCAGAGCGTGAGGGCGTCAAGGAGGGTTTGGAGGCGGGGAGGTCCACGACCACCACCTCAGGGTTGTGGTCGCGGAGGGCGAGGTCGGGGAGGAGGGCGGCGCCCAGGCCGGCGGCGATCAGCGACAGGGTGACCTCCACCTGGTAGACGACGGCGGCGTCCATCTCGCCGCCGGTGCCGAGCCGGGTGATGAGCTGGGAGGGCTCGGCGACCGACGGCCGGACGCCGGCCCGCTCCTCGGGCTCCATGTCGCGCAGGACGCCGGCCAGCACGTCGGCGAAGCGCTCGAAGAGGCGGACGCCGGTCTCGCGTTCGAGCGCGGCCATCTGCTGGGAGACGGCGGAGGAGGTGTAGCCGAGCCGGTTGGCCGCGGCGGCGAAGGAGCCGAGCCGGACGACCTCACGCAGGGTACGCAGATGCTCGGGCTTCAGCATAAGCATTCCTTGCTCTCAGCGGCGCTAAATGTCGTGTTTATAGTGCTTCCTACTTCTTTTCGCGACTCCTACAGTGAGCGACACCACTCCTCCTCATTCCCTGAGAGATCACGACAGCATGCGCGTATACCGCAACGCCGCCATCCGTACCGGCGTCCCCGGCGCTCCCGCCGCCCAGGCCATGGCCGTGGACGGCCAGCAGATCGTCGCCGTGGGCACCGAGGACGAGGTACGCGCGGCCGCGGGCGCGGCGCCCGAACTGGTGGACCTCGACGGCGCCGCCGTCCTGCCCGGCTTCTACGACGCCCACATCCACACCGCCCAGTACGCCCACAGCCTCACCGGCGTGGACCTGCGCGACGTCCGCTCCATGGGCGAGGCCCTGGCCAGGATCGCCGAGCACGCGGCCAGGCTGCGGCCGGGCGGATGGCTGTTCGGCGGCCGGTGGAACAGCAACGCCTGGGACCCGCCCGTCCAGCCCGACCGCCGCGCCCTCGACTCGGTCTGCCCCGGCCTGCCCGTGGCGCTGCCGAACGTGGACGGCCACACCGTCTGGGCCAACAGCGCCGCGCTCGAGCTGGCCGGCATCGACGCGAGCACCCCCGACCCGGTGGGCGGCGAGATCGTCAGGGACGCGGCCGGCGAGCCCACCGGCATCCTGCGCGAGGCGGCGTCCTACCCGCTGCGCGCCCTGATGGTCGCGGGCGACCTGCGCGACCGGCTGCGCGCCGGGCAGGAGGAGCTGCTGGCGCTGGGCGTGACCAGCGTGCACGACATCGACGGCGAGGACTGCCGCGCCGCCTACCTGGAGCTGCGCGACGCCGGCGAGCTGAAGATCCGGGTGCACAAGGCGATCCCGGTGGGCCATCTGGAGGCGGCCATCGCCGAAGGGCGCAGGACCGGGCAGGGCGACGACTGGTTCCGGACGGGGCCGGTCAAGGTGTTCAGCGACGGCGCGCTGGGCTCGCACACCTGCCACATGCACCGCTCGTTCGCCGGTGAGGAGGGCAACACCGGTATCGCGGTCACCCCGTACGACGACCTCGTCCGCCTCTTCTCCACCGCGGCCGAAGCCGGGATCGCGGTGGCCACGCACGCGATCGGCGACCGGGCGAACCGGCTGGTGCTGGACGCGTACGAGCAGGTCGGCCCCACCCCGGGCCTGCGGCACCGGATCGAGCACGCCCAGCACCTGCGGCCCCAGGACCTGACCAGGATGGCCAGGCTGGGGGTCGTCGCCTCGATGCAGCCGGTGCACTGCACCACCGACATCTCCCTGGTGGACGCGCTGCTGGGCGAGCACGACCTGGCCTCGTACGCCTGGCGCGGCATGCTGAACGCCGGCGTCGCGCTGGCCTTCGGCTCGGACGCCCCCGTGGAGAGTCCCGACCCGTTCGCCGCCCTGTACGCCGCGGTCACCCGCACCAGGCAGGACGGCACCCCCGCCGGCGGCTGGCAGCCCGAGCAGCGGCTCAGCATGGCCGAGGCGATCACCGCCCACACGCTGGGCGCCGCGTACGCGGCCGGCGAGCAGGACCGCAAGGGCGTGCTGGCGCCCGGCATGCTCGCCGACTTCATCGCGGTGGACACGGACCCCTACCTGGAGGCGCCGGAGGCGGTGCTGCGCACCCAGGTCCTCACCACCGTCGTCGGCGGCGACGTCCGCTGGCGGCGATCCTGACGAAGAAGCACCCCCCTGTGAAGATCCGTTCATCACCGCCGGCCTGCTGCTTGCCGCGAGCGGACCAAGGCGTTCCTGTCGAGCGGGCTGAGCCAGGGGGCCTGACCAGGCCGAATCTGTTTACCCTGCCACGGACCTGGAGACGAGAGGGGCCAGAGGGTTCGTGGAACAGCAGGGGAGCCCATGCCGACTTCGGATGGCCGCGACGCCGCCCGCCCGCCCCGTACGGACTGGGCGGTGTTCGGCGTGGCAGCCGTCCTGACCCTGGTCTTCATCGTCTGGGGCGCGGTCGCCACCGGCTCGCTGCAGGGCGTGTCGAGCGCGCTGCTCGCGGCCACCATGCACAACCTGGGCTGGGCGTTCGTCCTGGTCGCCTCGGGCCTGGTGGTCTTCGTGCTGTGGCTGGCCCTCAGCAAGTACGGCCGGATCACGCTCGGCAGGGAGGACGAGCAGCCCGAGTTCAGGACGGTGTCCTGGGTCGCGATGATGTTCAGCGCCGGCATGGGCATCGGGCTGATGTTCTACGGGGTGAACGAGCCGCTCACGCACTTCACCGAGCCGCCGCCCGGCACCCACGAGGCCACGGCGCCTCCGGCCGCGCGGATGCGCACCGCGATGGCCACCACGCTCTTCCACTGGACGCTGCACCCCTGGTCGATCTACGCCGTGGTCGGCCTGGCCATCGCGTACGGCACCTTCCGCAGAGGCCGGCGGCAGACCATCAGCGCGGTGTTCACCCCGCTGATCGGCGCCAGGCACGCCGACGGCGGGGCGGGCAAGGTCATCGACGTGCTGGCCATCCTGGCCACCCTGTTCGGCTCGGCCGCCTCGCTCGGCCTCGGCGCGCTGCAGATCGGCAGCGGCGTCAGGGAGGCCGGGCTGCTGGCCAGGACCGGGGTCGGGCTGCTCATCGTCATCATCGCGGTGCTGACCCTGGCGTTCGTGGCGTCGGCGGTGTCGGGGGTGGAGAAGGGCATCCAGTGGCTGTCCAACACCAACATGCTGCTGGCGGTGGCTCTCGCCGCGTTCGTCCTCGTCCTCGGCCCGACCGTGCTGATCCTCAACCTGCTGCCCACCTCCGTCGCCTCTTACCTGGGGGAGCTGGCCGGGCTCGCCGGCCGCACCGAGGCGACAGGGGGCGACCAGGTCGCCGACTGGCTGTCGACGTGGTCGGTGTTCTACTGGGCGTGGTGGATCTCCTGGACGCCGTTCGTCGGCATGTTCATCGCCAGGATCAGCAGGGGGCGGACGATCCGGCAGTTCGTCGGCGGCGTGATCCTGGTGCCCAGCCTGGTCAGCCTGGTCTGGTTCGCCATCTTCGGCGGCACCGCGATTTCGCTGGAGGCCGAGGGGGCGGGCCTGACCCGCGAGGCCACCGCCGAGGGCCAGCTGTTCGCGGTGCTGAACCAGTTCCCCCTGGTGGGCGTCACGACCGTGCTGGTGATGGTGCTGGTGGGCATCTTCTTCGTCTCGGGAGCCGACGCCGCCTCCGTCGTCATGGGCACGCTCTCCCAGAACGGCTGCCTGCGGCCCACCCGGCCCATCGTGATCTTCTGGGGCGTGCTGACCGGCGCGGTCGCGGCCATCATGCTGCTGCTCGGCGGCGGTGGCGAGGCGGCGCTGACGGGGCTGCAGAACGTCACGATCCTGGCCGCGGTGCCGTTCATGCTGGTGATGGTGGCGATGTGCGTGGCGCTCACCCGCGACCTGCGCCACGACCCGCTGATCCTGCGCGGCAAGCGCGGCGTGGAGATCGTGCACTCGGCCGTCGAGACCGGCCGCGAGAGGTACGACGATGACTTCGAGCTGGTGATCAGCCCCGCCGACGACGACAAGGACAGGGACGCGGAGCGCCGGGAGTAGATCTCGCTACGATGCCTGCGTGGGGGAGGTGGCTCGACTGTGCTGGACGACGAGTCGGCCGCGTGGGTGCGGGCGCTGCGCTGCACGGGGCCCGAGCGGCAGGCGGCCGTCGGGCGGCTGCACGAGCTGCTGCTGCGCATCGCCAGGAAAGAGGTGAGCAGGCGCGCGGCGCGGCTCGGCGTGACCGGGCCCGAGCTCGACGACCTCGCCCAGCAGGCCACCTCCGACGCGCTGCTCGCCATCACCCGCAAGGTCGGCGACTTCCGTGGCGAGAGCCGGTTCACGACCTGGGCCTACAAGTTCGTCGTGCTGGAGGTGGCCGGGAAGGTCGCGCGGCACTTCTGGCGCGAGCCGGGCGTGCCGCTCGAAGGCGAGCAGTGGGAACGCCTGCCCGACCGGTTCGGGCTCGACCCGGCCAAGGAGTCGGAGTGGCGCGACCTGCTCGCCGCGCTGCGCGAGGCCGTGCTCGACAAGCTGACCGAGCACCAGCGCCGCGTCTTCGTCGCCCTGGTGCTCACCGGGGTGCCGCTCGACGTGCTCGCCGCCGAGATGGGCACCAACCGCAACGCCATCTACAAGACGATGTTCGACGCCAGACGTAAGCTCAGGGCGGCGCTCGCCGCTAAGGGATACGTGAGCGACGTTGACGACATGGTGAGGCGCCCGTGAACGACTGGGCCGAGCTCGACCGCTTCCTCCAGACCGACCCCCGCGACGTGGGCTGCGAGGAGGCGATCGCCATGCTGCACGTCTACGTCGAGCTGGTGGCCGAGGACGCCGGGGCTGCGCGGCGCTATCCGGGCATCGCCGCGCACCTGCGCGCCTGCGGCCCGTGCGCCGACGACTTCGAGGGCCTGCTGGCCGCCATCAGCGACGATTGATGTGATCTGCGTCACGTCGAGGTAAGGGCTCGCCCCTGATCGTCGCGAACGGGGCATGACTCATTCGTTCAAGGGCAGGGCCGCCCTGGTCACCGGGGCCGGCCGGGGCATCGGCCGGGCGACCGCCGTCGGCCTGGCCGCGGGCGGCGCGAAGGTCGCGCTGCTCGCGCGGTCGGAGGACGAGCTGGCCGGTACGGCCGGCCTGATCAAGGAGCAGGGCGGCACCGCGTACGTGGTGCCCGCCGATCTCGGCGACGACGGGCGGCTGGCCGAGGCGATCGCCCGCGTACGCGACGAGCTGGGCGCCGTCGACATCCTCGTCAACAACGCCGGCGTGGTGTGGCCGCTGGGGGAGACGCCCGCCGTGGACGTCACCGAGTGGGCGGCGGCGATGCGCATCAACGTGCTCGCTCCCGTGACGCTGGCCGTCGCGTTCGTGCCCGGGATGCTCGACCGCGGCTGGGGCCGCGTCGTCAACGTCTCCACCGGGGCCGTCACCCGCCCGGGCAGCATGATCGGCGGCAACGCGTACGTCACCACCAAGACCGCGCTCGAAGCCCACACCCTCAACCTCGCGCTGGAGCTCGACGGCACCGGCGTCACCGTCAACGTCTACCGCCCCGGCCTGGTCGACACGGCCATGCCGGGCTACATCCGCGCCCAGGACCCCGGCCGGATCGGCGCCGCGCTGCACGAGCGGTTCATCCGCTCGCACGCCGAGGGGCGGCTGATCACGCCCGAGCAGTCGGCTGAGACGCTGCTCGACCGGCTGGCCCGCGACAACGGCACCGGCCAGATCTGGGACTTCGACGCCTGACCACCATCAACGGAAGGAAAAGGCCATGAGCCTGCTGAACCCCGGGGACACGTTCCCGAATCTGACCGTGACGCTGCCCGGGTCGCAGACCCTCGACCTGCCGGGCGCGTTCGCCGGCCACTTCGGCGTGGTGCTGTTCTACCGCGGCGCGTGGTGCCCGTACTGCAACGCGCAGCTGCGCGCGTTCGAGCGGTCGCTGGACAAGCTCGCCGACCTCGACACCAAGGTGGTCGCCGTCTCCGTGGACGACGAGGCCACCACCAAGGAGACGATCGGCAAGCACGGCCTGCGGTTCCCGGTGGGCCACAGCGCGGACGCCCGCGCGTACGCCGAGGCGACCGGCGCCTTCGTCAACGAGGACCCCCTCTACCTGCAGTCGACCGGCTTCCTGCTCGACCCGCGGGGCCGGGTCCTCGTCAGCGTCTACTCCAGCGGCGCCATCGGCCGCCTCGTCCCCGAGGACGTCGCCGGAATGATCCGCTACGTGCGCGAGCACGCGTAGCCGACCCGGGGAGCCCGACCATGAGCACGCGCCTGAGGCAGGTCACGGACCTCGGCCGGTCGCTGCCGGGCCGGTTCACCAGCCGGCTGCACTCGGAGAAGGTGGCGGCCAAGCTGGGCATGTGGCTGGGCGTCAGCTTCACCGTCGCGTTCGCGACCGGGCTGTTCAGCCACTACGTGCAGCACCCGCCCGCGTGGCTGCTGTGGCCGTCGCGGCCGGTCAACCTCTATCGGGTGACGCAGGGGCTGCACGTCATCGGCGGCATCGCCACGGTGCCGCTGCTGCTGGCCAAGCTGTGGACGGTCTACCCGAAGCTGTGGCAGTGGCCGCCGCTGCGCTCCGCCGGGCACGCGGCCGAGCGGCTGTCGGTGCTGCTGCTGGTCGCGGGCGCGCTGTTCCAGCTCGTCACGGGGCTGATGAACATCGCGTACACGTACCTGTGGCCGTTCGGGTTCATCCAGGCGCACTACTGGACCGCGTTCATCGTCTACGGCGCGCTCATCATCCACGTCGTCAACGAGTGGGCCAAGGTGCGGCGGCACGCCTTCGCCCGGGTCGAGGACCCGGACCGGCGCCGCTTCCTCGCCACCGTGGCCGCCGCGTGCGGCGTGGCGGCGCTGGTCACCGCGGGCGAGACCGTCACGCCGCTCAAGCGGCTGGCGGTGCTCGCGCCGCGCAACCCGGACATCGGGCCGCAGGACGTGCCGGTCAACCGCTCCGCCGCGGCGGCCGGGGTGACGCAGGTGGATCCGGCGGCGTACCGGCTGGTCGTGACGGGCGCGGTGCGTACGGAGCTGACGATCGGCTACGACGAATTGGCCCGCATGCCGCAGCACACGGTACGCCTGCCGATCGCCTGCGTGGAGGGCTGGAGCGTGGAGTGCGAGTGGACGGGCGTCCGCCTGCGCGACCTCATCGAGGCGGCCGGCGGCGCACCCGAGGCGGTCCTGACCGTCGAGTCGCTGGAACGCACCGGCTACTACCGCACCAGCGAGGTCCGCGCGCCGCACTGGCAGGACCCGCTGACCCTGCTCGCACTTAAGCTCAACGGCCGGCCGCTGGACCCCGACCACGGCTACCCGGCACGCCTCATCGCCCCGAACCGGCCGGGCGTCATGCAGACCAAATGGGTGGGGACGGTGCGCGTCACATGAGATGGCTTCTGTACGCGGCCGGCGCCGCGCTGATCCTGCTCGGCTTCGCCGGGCTGGTCAGGGAGAGCGACCCGGTGGGCTGGGCCTGGTGGTTCGGCGGCGCCGCGGTGGCGCACGACGCGGTCCTGGTGCCGCTGGTGCTGCTGGCCGGCTGGGCGCTGCGCCGGGTGCGCCGGGCGGTGCGGGCCGCCGCGATCGTGGCGGGCACGGTGACGCTCGCGACGCTGCCGACCGTGCTGGCCCTGGGCAGGCGCGGCGACAACCCGTCCATCCTGCCGCTCGACTACGGCCGCAACCTGCTGCTCGTCCTCGTCGCGCTGGCGCTGGCCGCGCTGCTGCCCCGCCTCTGGACCGGGACCGGCCGGCTCGGGCTGCTCGCCGGGCTGGTGTCGGGCGTGCCGGTGGTGTCGCTGATGGCGGTCAACGACATGATCGACGCCGGGACGTGGGCGCTGTTCCTCGCGCACGCCGCGCTGCTCGGCGCCGTGCTGGCGGCGCTGTTCGGCACCCGGCTGTTCAGCCTGGCCAACGCCCTGGCGGGCGGCCTGCTGACCGGGCTGCTCGCCTGGGCCCTCTGGTCGCTGACGGTGCTGCCCGTCCTGCTCGGCGGCGCCCCGCACTGGACGATCACGCCGGGCGACTTCCGCTCGCTCGCGGGAGAGGTGCTGCTCGGCGGCATCACCGGCGTGCTGCTGTACGTCGCTCCGCGCCGCCGCGAGCAGCCGGCCGCCGCTCCGCCGCAGAAGAGCGCGCGCGTGGTCGTCGTCGGCGGCGGCTTCGGCGGGCTGGCCGCGGCCCGCAGGCTCGACCGGCTCGTCACCCGGGGGCTGCCCGCCGAGGTCACGCTGATCAGCGACGCCGGCTCGCTGCTGTTCACGCCGATGCTGGCGGGGGCGGCCACCGGCGCCCTGGAGCCCCGGCACATCAGCGTCCCCGTACGCGCCTTCCTGAGCCGTACGACGTTCCTGCACGCGCGGGTCGAGTCCGTGGACACCGCCGCACGGACGGTCCGCGTGAGCGACGGGACGACCGTGCCCTACGACCAGCTCGTGTACGCCGTCGGCTCCATCCCGTCCTTCCACGACCTGCCGGGGCTGGCCGAGCACGCGTTCACGCTCAAGACGACCGCCGACGCCACCCGGCTCCGCCACCACGTCCTCGACCTGCTGGACGCCGCCGACCTCGCGGGCGGCGACCGGCGTGAGCTGCTGACGTTCGTGGTGGCGGGCGGCGGCTTCGCCGGCAGCGAGCTGATCGCCGAGCTGTTCGACCTGGTCCAAGGAGTGCTGCACCGCTATCCCGGCATCCACCCCGACGAGCCGCGCTTCGTGCTCGTGCACTCGGGGGAGCGGATCCTGCCCGAGCTGAGCGCCACGCTCGGCGCGTACGCGCACCGCAAGCTGACCGCCAGGGGCATCGAGATCCGGCTCGGCGCCCGGCTGTCCGGCGCCACGTCCGACGCCGCGCTCCTCAAGGAGGGGGAGAAGATCCGCACCCGCACGATCGTGTGGACGGCGGGCAACAAGCCCCACCCCTTGACGGAGGGGCTGCCGGCCGCCGACGGCCGGTTGCGCGTGCCGGGCAGGGAAGGGGTGTGGGCGATCGGTGACTGCGCGCGGGTCCTCGGGCCGGACGGCGTGCCGTACCCGCCGACCGCCCAGCACGCGCTGCGGCAGGGCCGTACCGTGGCCGACAACGTGGCAGCGACGCTGCGGGGCGGCGAGCCGGCCGAGTTCCGCCACCGCTCGCTCGGCACCCTGGTCGCGCTCGGCCGCCACACCGCCGTCGCCGAGATCCGGGGGCTGCGGCTGTCCGGCTTCCTCGCCTGGGCGGTGTGGCGGGCCGTCTACCTCGCCAAGCTGCCGGGGCTGGAGAAGAAACTGCGGGTGTCGTTCGACTGGTCGCTCGACCTCGCCTTCCCGAGGGACATCGCTCATGATTAGGGGAGCCGTCTCAGGCATCGTCGGCGGGCTGGTGTTCGGCCTGATCATGGCGCAGATCGGCTTTCTGCCCACGGTCGCCGCCATCGTCCGCACCGACTCCGTGGTGCTCGGGTTCGCCGTGCACATGCTGTTCGCGATGATCATCGGCGCCGGGTTCGGCCTGCTCGTCGAGCGGCAGCGCGCCCAGGCGGGCGAGCTGCTGTTCTGGGGGCTCGTGTACGGCGCCTTCTGGTGGTTCCTCGGCCCGCTCACGCTGCTGCCGATCCTGCTCGGCCGGCCCGTCACCTGGGATCTGACGAGCGGCCAGAGCCTCACCCCGAGCCTGTTCGGCCACCTCGCCTACGGCGCCTTCACCGCCGCCGCCTACGCCTGGCGGCAGGCGCCGTCCGCCCCGATCCGCCTCGCCACGGTGGCCAGGGGCGCCGTCGCCGCGCTGGTGAGCGCCGCCGTGCTGGTCCTGGGGCTGAACGTCATGACCGGCCGGACTCCGTACGAGCTGCTGGTCGCGGCCCCCTTCGCGGGCGCCGCGTACGCGCTGCTGTTCGGCGGCCGCTCCGAGGGCACCGGGCCCGCGCTGATCCGCGGCATGGTGTACGGCTTCGCCTGGTGGATCCTGCTCGCCCTCACCCTGCCCGGCCTGCTGTCCGTCGGGCGGCTCGACTGGTCGATCGCCATGGTCCGCGAGACGCTGCCCGCCCTGCCCGGCTACCTGCTGCTCGGCGCGGGCACCGGCGCCCTGTTCACCTGGCTCGGCGGGCTGGCGCTGGTGCTGTTCGCCGACGACGTCCGCCGCCTGCAGCCCGACCCGCTCGGCGTCCCCAAGCTCACGGCCGCCGCGTACGGCGTCGCTCTGGGCCTGGTGGCGGGCCTGCTCGGGGCGCTCGCCGCCGGGCCGCTCGGGCTCGTCGAGGGCGTGGTCGCCGGCGTCACGTACGGGCTGTTCTTCCGCGGACGCAGCTTCGACCCGGTGTCCGGGCTCGGCTGGGGCCTGTCGTACGGGTTCCTGTGGTGGCTGCTCGGCCCGCTCATCCTGCTGCCCGTCCTGCGCGGCGCCGACCCGTCACCCGACCTGGCCGCCGCCTTCCCCGCCCTGGTCGCCCACCTGGTGGCGGGGGCCGCCGTCGGCGTCCTCTACAACCTGCTGGAGGAGCGGGCCAACCCGTGGTGGCTCACCCGTGGCCAGTCCGCCGCGGAACGCGCGAACGCGCTGCGCGAGCAGACCCTCGGCTCGGCCCCCGCCATCTGGACCCTGGTCCTCCTCCTGGCCGTCCTCGTCCCGACCCTGGTCGTCACGTGAGCCGGTGACTCAACGCCGCTCCTGGGAACGAAGCCACCACACGTAGGGCGCATCAACCGATCGGTTGATTTGTCGGTCAGCCGGATCCGCGCCGGGTCGTGGCCGGCTGGGCGATTCGGGCGAAGGGTGTTCCCCGCCACCATGAACGCATGACGGTGATCGAGGTGAACGCGCTCGTCAAGCGGTACGGCGGGCTGCCAGTGGTGAACGAGGTGTCGTTCTCCGTGGCCGAGGGTGAGATCTTCGGCATCCTCGGCCCCAACGGGGCCGGGAAGACGACGACCGTGGAGTGCGTGGAGGGGCTGCGGCGGCCCGACGCAGGCTCGATCAGGGTGCTCGGGCTCGACCCGGTCAAGGACCGGAAAGAGCTGAGCCACCTGGTCGGCGTACAGCTGCAGCAGTCACTCCTGCCCGAGAACATCAAGGTGGGGGAGGCGCTCGACCTGTTCGCCTCCTTCTACCGCACGCCCAAGGACTGGCGGGCGCTGCTGGAGGAGTGGGGGCTGGCCGACAAGCGGCAGGCGAAGTTCGGCTCGCTGTCGGGCGGGCAGAAGCAGCGGCTGTTCATCGCGCTGGCGCTGGTGGGCGACCCGAAGGTGGCCTTCCTCGACGAGCTGACCACGGGCCTCGACCCGGCCGCCAGGCGGTCCACGTGGGAGCTGATCAAGCGGGTCCGCGCGGCGGGCGTGACGGTCGTGCTGGTCAGCCACTTCATGGACGAGGTGGAGGAGCTGTGCGACCGGGTCGCGGTGTTCGACAGGGGCCGCATCGTCGCCCTCGACAGCCCGGCGAACCTCATCTCCAACGTGGACGCCGACCAGCACATGCGGTTCAGGCCGCTGGCGCCGTTCGACGACGCGCTGCTGACGCGGCTGCCGGGGGTGGCGTCGGTGACCCGCTCGGGGGAGCAGGTCATCGTGGCGGGACGGGGGGACTTCGCGGTCGCGGTGACGTCCGCGCTGGCGCGTCACCAGGTGCCGGTGGCCGAGCTGCGCATCGAGCAGCACACTCTCGACGACGCGTTCGTCGCCCTGACGGGACGGGCCTTCGACGCCAAGGAGGACGCGTGACCGGCTTCGGGAAACTCACGGGCGTCGAGACCAAGCTGCTGCTGCGCGACCCCGGCGCGATCTTCAGCATGGTGATCCCGCTGTTCATCCTCATCGTCTTCAGCAGCGGGGTGGCGCCGGGCGACACCATGCTGCCCGCGCTCTCGATGACGGTCGCGGTGGGGCTGGTGGGGCTCTACATGGTGCCCACGACGCTGGCGACCTACCGGGAGCGGGGCATCCTGCGCCGGTTCTCCACGACGCCGGTCAGCCCCGGTGCGCTGCTGGGCGTGCAGCTGATCCTCCAGCTCGTCTTCGCGGTGGTGTCGTCGGCGCTGCTCGTCGCCGTCTCGGTGACGGTCTTCCAGGCGGCGGCGCCCGCGCGGGTGGCGTCGCTGGTGGCCGCGTTCCTGCTCGGCACCGCGGCGATCGTCGCGGTCGGCCTGCTCATCGCGGCGACGGCCACCAGCGGGCGGGCCGCGAACGGCATCGGCGTGCTGCTCTACTTCCCGCTGGCCTTCCTCGGCGGCGTGATGCAGCCCGTGGACGCCATGCCCGAGCTGCTCGCCACGATCGGGCGGTTCACGCCGCTGGGGCTCTTCCGGCAGGCCGTGCACGATGCCTGGAGCGGGGCGGCGACACAACCACTCCTTCTTGCCATAATGGCGGCATATGCGGTGGTCATCGGTGGGGTCGCGGCCCGGTTCTTCCGCTGGGAGTGAGACACACGTGAGCGACACCGCCCACACACGGGTCAACGCCGGCCTGGCCGCGATCCCGTACGTGCTGCTGGTCGTCTCGGCCGGGCTCGCGCTGCTCACCGGCGACCTCACGCCGGGGCAGCGGATCGCCGCCGTCGTGCTGAGCGTGCTCGCGGCCGGGTGGATGGTGGCGCTGCGCCCGGCCCGCACCGCCAGGAGAGCCGCGGTCTACGTCGCCGGCCTGGTCGCGCTCATCGCCGCGCTCGGCCTGCTCAGCACGTGGTTCGCCGGCTTCTTCGCCTTCATCGGCTACCTGGACTCCTGGCGGCTGCTGTCCGGCCGCTGGCGGATCGCGGGCGTGACGGCCACGGCGGCTGCGGCCGTCACCGGCTACTTCGGCGGGCTGCCCGACCCCGACCCGGCCGTCATCTCCTCCTACGTGCTGGTCATCGTCGCCATCGTGGTGATGGTCGTCCTGTTCAGCCTGTTCGGTGACATGATCAACGAGCAGAGCGTACGCAGGCAGCAGATGGTCGACCAGCTCGCCGCCACCAACGCCAAGCTGGAGGAGACCATGCGGGAGAACGCCGGGCTGCAGGCCCAGCTCCTCCTCCAGGCCCGCGAGGCCGGCGTCACCGACGAGCGGCGGCGGCTGGCCAGGGAGATCCACGACACGCTCGCCCAGGGGCTGGCCGGGATCATCACCCAGGTGCAGGCCGCCGCCAAGGCCAAGGACGACCCGGAGACCTGGCAGCGCCACCTCGACAACGCCGCCCAGCTGGCCAGGGACGGCCTGGCCGAGGCCCGCAGGTCCGTGCACGCGGTGGGGCCGGCCGAGCTGGAGACCGCCCGGCTGCCCGAGGCGCTGTCCGAGGTGGTGCGGCGGTGGGAGGGCCTGCACGGGGTGCCGGCCGCGTTCGCGACGACGGGAACGGCCCGGCCGCTGCACCCCGAGGTGGAGGTGACCCTGCTGCGGGTCTGCCAGGAGGCCCTGGCGAACGTGGCCAAGCACGCCCGCGCCTCCCGGGTCGGCGTCACCGTGTCGTACATGGACGACGTGGTCACTCTGGACGTACGCGACGACGGCGCCGGGTTCGTCCCCGGGGCCCATGGAGGCGGTTTCGGCATGACGTCGATGCGGCAGCGGGTCACCCGGCTGGCCGGCAGCTTGGAGGTCGAGTCGGAGCCGGGCGGGGGCACCGCCGTCTCCGCCAGCGTCCCGGCGATGGAGCCGCGATGAGCGTGATCCGGCTGATGGTCGTCGACGACCATCCCATCGTGCGGGACGGGCTGCGCGGCATGTTCACCGGGGAGCCCGGCTTCGAGGTGGTCGGGGTCGCGGGCGACGGGGCCGAGGCGGTCGGTCTGGCCGAGGAGCTGCGGCCCGACGTGATCCTCATGGACCTGCGGATGCCGGGCACCGACGGGGTCACCGCGATCCGGATGCTGGCAGAGCGGGGGAGCACGGCCAGGGTGCTGGTGCTGACCACGTACGACACCGATCGCGACGTGCTGCCGGCCATCGAGGCGGGCGCCACCGGCTACCTGCTCAAGGACGCGATGCCCGACGAGCTCGTCCGCGCCGTCCGCGCCGCCGCCCGCGGCGAGGCGGTGCTGTCCCCGTCGGTGGCCACCCGGTTGCTGGGCCAGGTGCGCGCCCCCGCCGATCCCCTGAGCGCCCGCGAGCTGGAGGTGCTCGGCCTGATCGCCCGCGGCTGCACCAACAGGGAGGCCGCCGCCCGCCTGTTCATCAGCGAGGCCACCGTCAAGAGCCACCTGCTGCACATCTACACCAAGCTGGGCGTCAAAGACCGCGCCGCCGCCGTGGCCGCCGCCTTCGAACGCGGCCTCTTCGACCGGCCCTGACCGGCCCTGACCGGCCCTGACCGCCCGGGGCGGGGTGCGGGAGGGTGGCGCCCTGTTCGCCTGGGAAGGGTCAGCCCTTGGTGGCGCCGGCGGTGAGACCGGACACCACGTACTTCTGCACGAACAGCGCGATCACCATGATCGGCAGGGTGACCACGGTGGTCGCGGCCATCAGGCCGCCCCAGTCGATGCTGGCGTACCCGACGAAGTCGAAGATCGCGACGGGCAGGGTCTTGGTGTCCGCGTCGGACAGCACGAGCGCGAACATGAAGTTGTTCCACGAGAAGATGAACGACAGGATCCCCGAGGTCGCGATGCCCGGCACCGACAGGGGCAGCGTGATCCGCCGGAACGCGCCGACGTGGGTCAGCCCGTCGACCAGCGCCGCCTCCTCCAGCTCGGTCGGCAGGCTGTCGAAGTAGCCCATCATGATGTAGACCACGAGCGGCAGCGACACGAACATGTGGCTGATGATCAGCACCCCGAAGCCGCCGACCATGCGCAGGTTGGAGAAGACGTAGAACCACGGCACGAGCAGCGAGACGCCGGGGATGATCCGCGCCATCAGCACGACCAGCGCCGACTTCTTCATGCTGAACCGGCTCATCGAGTACGCCGCCGGCACCCCGAGGATGAGCGAGGCCACCGTGGCGGCGAAGGCCACCCACAGGCTGTTGAGGATGAACTCCACGTAGTTCGCCTGCTGGAGCACCTTGCCGTAGTTGTCCAGCGTGGGGGAGAAGGACAGCGCCTTGGCCGGGTCGTAGATGTCGACGTTCGTCTTGAGCGACGCGGCGACCATCCAGACCAGCGGCGCGACCAGCACGAGCACCACGACGGTGAGCGCGGTCGCGCGGAAGATCCGGTACGCGGGCCGGGTCCTCATCGCTTCGCCTCCTTGCGCCGCGCGGTCAGGGCCCACATCGCCCCGATGATGATCAGGAAGAAGAGGATGAGGACGGTGGACGAGACGCCGTACTCGTTGTAGTCGAAGCTGAGGCCGTAGGCGTACACGTTGAGCGTCTCCACCTCGTGGAACGAGCCGCCGCCGCGGCCCTTGGTGGCGTACAGGATGTCGAAGGTCTTGAGCGCGTCGATGCCGCGCAGCAGGACCGCGACCGTCAGGGTGGGCGTCAGCAGCGGGAGCGTGACGTGCCTGAAGCGCTGCCAGGTGCTCGCGCCGTCGATGCGGGCGGCCTCCTGCGGCTCCTCCGACAGCGAGGTGAGCCCGGCGAGCAGGATCAGCACCACCATCGGCGTCCACTGCCACACATCGATGAGGATCGTGGTGGGCAGCGCGCTGTGCTGGCCGGCCAGCCAGGGCTGCGGCCCGATGCCGAACCAGCCGAGCAGCTGGTTGGCCAGACCGATGTTGGGGTCGAAGATGAGCCGCCACATCATGCCGACCGCGACGGGGGTGGCGACGAGCGGCAGCAGGATGGCGACGCGGACCCACCGCTCGCCCTTGAACGGCCGCCACAGCAGCAGCGCGATCGCCATCCCCAGGACCACCTCGAACAGCAGCGCCACGATCGTGAACGTGGCCGTGCGCCCGACCGCGGGCCAGAACCGCTCGGTGTCGGTGAGCACGTCGAGGTAGTTCCGCAGGCCGACGAAGTCGCTCTCGGCGCGGACGGAGCCCTCGGCGTCGGTGAGGCTGAGGAAGATCGTCCAGCCCAGCGGGAAGATGAGCAGCGCGGCGACGAACGCCATCGCCGGCGCGGCGAAGAGCCATTTGCGGTGGTCGTCCACCCAGCGCGCCCACCCCGGCGTGGCGGGGGTGGGGGTGGACGCGCTGCGTGGCGGCTCGGTGGTGGTCGTTGCCACGGAATCTCCAGAAAGAAGCGAGGTAGCTGCTACCTGGCCTCGTCGTCCAGGAACTTCTGGAACGCGGTGTTGGCGGCGTCGGCGGCGGCCGCCGCGTCCTTGCCGGTGATCGCGTCCACGATGGGCTGGCCGACGATCTCGCGGGCCTCGGCGACCTTCACGACCAGCGGCCGGTCATGACCGACCCCGGCCTGGGTGCTGGCCGCGATGGCCTCGGCGAGGTCCTTGGGGAACGTCGAGGTGCCCTCGGGGTTCTCCCACACGGACGCGCGGGCGCCGGGGACGCCGGCCTTCTGCTGGGCGAGCGTCTGCTCCTTGCCGGTCGCCCACTCGATGAACTTCCAGGCGTTGGCCGCGTTCTCCGAGCTCTCGTTGATGCCGAGCGCCCACGACGGGATGTTGTACGGCTTGGACCCGGCGGGGCCGGCGGGGAACGGCGCGAAGCCCACCTGGTCCGACACCTTTGACTTGGCCGGGTCGGTGGCGTTCTGGTAGAGCGAGTTGGCCTCGGTGTAGAAGGCGGCCTTGCCCTGGGTGAAGATCGCCATCGCCTCGGGCCAGCTCATGTCGGTGCTGACGTTCGCCGGGCCGCTGTCCTTGATCAGGCCGCCGTAGAAGGCGTACGCCTGCTTGGCGGCGTCGCTGGCGACCGCGGACTTGCCGTTCGCGTCCACGAAGTCGCCGCCGAAGCTGTAGAGGAAGCTGGAGAACTGGGTGACGGCCGCGGACTTGCCGGTGCGCGCGACGAACCCGGCGACGTCGGGCTCGCTCTCCTTGATCTTGGCGGCGGCGGCCTTCAGCTCGTCGAGGGTCTTCGGCGGGGCGTCGAGCCCGGCCTTCTCCAGCAGGTCCTTGCGGTAGTAGAGGACCTCCTGCTCGGTGATGATGGGGACGCCGACGGGCTTGCCCTCGTACGTGGTGGCCTCGACCGGGCCGGCCTGGAAGTCGCTGAAGTCCCAGTTCGCGTTGGCCTTGACCTGGGTGGAAAGGTCGGCCAGGTATTTGTTCTTGGCGAAGAGCTTGCCCTCCTGGAGAGGGCGGTACATCATCACGTCGATGTCGGCGGAGCCGGCGTTGAGCTTGACGTTGTACTGGTCGGACAGCTGGTCCTCGCCGAGCTGGGTGATCTCGACCTTGAGGCCGCTTTGCTTCTCGAACTCGGGCAGCGCCTTCTTGATGTTGTCGGTCCACACGTGGTTGGCCAGCGTGACCCGGACCGTGGTGGAGGCGCCCTCGCCGTCGCCGCCGCCGCAGGCGGACAGGGTCATGGACACCACCACGGCCAGAGATGCACCGATGATCGACCGATGTCGCACGTGATCTCGCCTTTCTTTCATGGTCGCCGCCCCCTATGCGCCACGTATCCGTAACATCCGGTTAATGCCGGGATGCTAGGACAAAAAAGCTGACTTATTCAAGTATCGTCTTTCAATTGATATGCTTTATTCGTGACTCAGTCCTCCCCCAAGGGCGCACCAACCCCACCCGCCCCTGCCGAGGCTGGGCTGCACGCTCAGGTCCTCGACCGGCTCGGCACCGTCATCTGCAACGGCGAGCTGCCCGCCGGCTCCGTCCTCAGCATCGACGACCTGATCGACCGCTATCAGGTCTCCCGCTCGGTGATCCGCGAGGTGTTGCGCGTGCTCGCGTCCATGGGGCTGATCGAGACCCGGCGCAGGGTCGGCATCATGATCCAGCCGGCCCAGGCGTGGAACGTCTTCGACCCGCAGGTGATCCGCTGGCGGCTCGCCTCCGGCGGGCGGATGGCGCAGTTGCGCTCGATCACGGAGCTGCGTACCGCGATCGAGCCGTACGCTGCCGCGCTGGCCGCCACCCACGTCAGCGACGACGAGGCGAGCGAGCTGGTGGGGCTCGCGGCCAAGATGTGGGCCGCGGGGAAGGCCGGCGACGAGACCCGCTTCCTCGACCTGGACATCGAGTTCCACCGGCGGGTGCTCGCCGCGTCGGGCAACGAGATGTTCGAGAAGCTGCACCTGATCGTCGCCGAGGTGCTCGCCGGGCGGCACCACTACCACCTCATGCCGCACTATCCGGACGAGCAGGCGCTCCACCTGCACACCGACGTGGCCCAGGCGATCCAGCGCCGCGACGGGGAGCGCGCCCGGCGGGCCATGGTGGGCATCATGGAGCAGGGGTTCGCGGAGATGAAGTCGATGTGGGAGCGCAGCGCCGAGCCCGGCGGCAGGTGACGGAGGGGCGGTTCAGCGCACGCCGCGTACCCGCAGGATCATGAGCGCGCCGACGAGCGCGAGCACGCCGCCGGTGACGAACAGCGCCGGATAGCCGCCGAGGTGGGCGACCACCAGCGAGCCGCCGAACGGCGCCACGACCTGCGGCGCGTTCAGCGCGATGTGGAAGACGCCGAGGTCGCGCCCGCTGTCCTCGGCCGCCGGCAGCACCAGCGTGACCAGCGCCTGGTCCACCGAGAGGTAGGCGCCGAAGCCGAGGCCGCCGATGACGGCGGTGGCGAGCTGGACGGGCCAGACGGGCGCGAGCACCGGCAGCGCCACCGACACTGTGATCATCAACGACGAGATGAGCACGAACAGCTTGTGCCGGTTCAGCCGGTCGGCCAGCGGGCCCGCGATGATCGTCCCGACGACGAGGCAGAGCGTCTGCACGGTGGTCTGCAGCGTCAGCGCGTCCTGGGGGGCGAGCCCGGCGGGCAGCTCGATGTAGTCGCTGAGGATGTAGAGGCCGAAGGAGGAGACGGCGAAGTAGCCGAGGAACATCACCGCGCGCGAGCCGAACGCCCACGCGTAGTCCCGGGCGCGCAGGCTGTCCAGCGCGGAGGCCAATTGAGCGCGCAGCGGCACCCGCCCGGGCGCGACGGCCACGGTGACGTGCTCGCGGCTGAGCAGCGCGAGCAGCGCCGACGCCGCGACGAACACCACCCCGAGCAGCGTGTACGCGAGCAGCGCCGAGTCGATGAACGCGGCGCCGACCGCCGTGCCCGCCAGCGAGCCCACCGGCACGCCCAGCCCGCCGACCGTGGAGGCCATCCCGCGCCTGCGCTCGGGCACCTGGTCGGCCACCACGGCGATGAGGATGTTCAGCCCGACGTTCACCGTGCCCTGCACGAGGAACCAGCCGATCAGCAGCCCGGCGACCGTGGACATCCAGCCCAGCAGGACGAGCGCGGCGAGGGTGGCCAGGCCGCCGCCGAGTATCCAGGGGGAGCGGCGGCCCCACCGCCCGCGCGTCCGGTCGGACAGAGCGCCCACGATCGGCGGCACGCACACCGACGCGATCGCGCTGACGCCGGTCACCAGCCCGAACGCCGACAGCTTGCCCACCGGGTCGGCCGCCTCGACCTGGGAGGGCAGCAGCACCTGCAGGGCGGCGGCGATGGCCGCGTAACCGGCCACGTTGAACAGGAACATCGCGGCCAGGAGCGCGCCGAGGCGGCGGCCGGTGGCGCCGTGGGCGTCCCGGCTGGAGGTGATGGTCATGCCTACTCCATGAGAGGGGGAAGGTCCAGCCCGAGGTCGAGCCGGCGCAGGGCTTCGTCGACCAGGCGGGCGCAGGAGTCGGGGCCGGCGTCGGGCTGAGCCGCCCACTCCTGGAACGCGATGCGCAGCGCCGCGAAGGCCGTCGAGGCCAGCAGCCGGGCGTGGAAGCCGTGCCCCGCGCCCGACCGCTCGGCCAGGTGGCGGGCGAGCAGCTCCTCGCGTACGGCGAAGCGCCGCATGTTCTCGCCCATCAGCGCTGGGTTGTCGGCGAGCAGGAGCTGGACGCGCTGCATGCGGGGCAGCTCGTGCCGGGCCCAGTGGGGGTCGGCCAGCCAGGTGCGGAAGACCGCGCGCAGCGCGGTGACCGGCGACTCGCCGCGCGGGCGGTCGCCGACCGCGGCCAGCAGGTCCTCCATGACCTGGTCCTCGTGGGCGAGGACGACGTCCTCCTTCGAGGTGAAGTAGCGGTTGAAGGTCCGCCGTGCCACCTGCACCTCGTCGGCGATCTGCTGGACCGTCGTGCCGTCGAAGCCCTGCCGTTCGAACAGGGTCAGGGCGGCCTCGATCAGGGCGCGGCGGGTGCCGGCTTTCTTGCGCTCGCGGAGTCCTGGGCTGGTCATGGCCCTTACCGTAGGGCAAAAGTGTCTCACTGGGACAGTAGGCTTGGCGGGAAATTTCGTATCACACTATGAAAAGTCCCGTTGAGACATTTCTGGAGGTTCTATGACCACGCCCGCATGGGTGCCCGTCGCCCAGGAGGCGCTGCGCAGGCTCGCGGGACCGCTCGCCTTCGAGGTGCGGGCGCTGCCCGGTGACGGCGACCGGTTCGAGATCCGCGCCGGCGAGGAGGGCCGTACGGTGCTGGCCGGCACCGGGCCCGTGGCGGTGCTCAGCGGGTTCGCCCACTACCTGCGGCACGTGGCGCGCGGGACGGTCTCGCGCTGGGGCGACCACCTCCCCGAGCACGCGCCGCCGCCCGCCGAACCGCTGTCGGCGGCCTCGCCGTACCGCTACCGGGTGGCCTACAACCTCACCGTCGCCGGGTACACGACGCCGTTCTACGACTGGGACGACTGGCAGCGCGAGCTCGACCTGCTCGCCGCGTCCGGCGTCAACGCCGCGCACCTCACGCTCGGGCAGGAGGCGGTGTGGCTGGAGGCGTTCGCCGAGTTCGGCTACACCGAGAGCGAGCTGCTGGCCTGGATCGTCCCGCCGTCGCACCAGCCGTGGCAGTGGCTGAACAACATCCACAGCTTCGGCGGCGGCACCACCCGCGGCCTCGTCGAGCGGCGCGCCGAGCTGGCGATCCGGGTGCTGGCGCGGATGCGGGAGCTGGGCATCACGCCGATCCTGCCCGGGTTCTCCGGCACCGTCCCCGGCGGGTTCGCCGAGCGCAACCCCGGCGCCGTCGTCGTCCCGCAGGGCCGGTGGTTCATGGACGTCGCCGGCCCGGCACGTCCCGACTGGCTCGACACCTCCACCCCGCACTACGCGCAGGTCGCGGCGGCCTTCTACCGGCGCCAGCGCGAACGCTTCGGGGAGTCCGGCACCTGGGCGGTGGACCTGCTGCACGAGGGCGGCAAGACCGGCGACACCTCGCTCGCCGACGCGGCCTCCGGCGTCGAGCGGGCGATGCGCGCCGCCGACCCCGGCTACCTGTGGGTCGTCCAGGCGTGGGCGGGCAACCCGCGCGAGGAGCTGTTCGAGGTCTGCGACCGGGACCGGATGCTGGTGCTCGACCTGACCGGCGACACCTGGCGGCGGGCCGGCGGGTTCTGGGGCGCGCCCTGGGCGTACGGCATCCTGCCCAACTACGGCGGCCGGCACGGCCTGTACGGCTCACTGCCCGACATCGCCGCCGCCCCCGCCGCGCTGGCCGGACCGCTCGCCTCGGGCGAGCTGACCGGGCTGACGAACATGGCCGAGGGCGTGCAGACCAACCCCGTGGTCTGGGACCTGTTCGCCGACCTCGCGTGGACCCGCGAGCCCGTCGACCTCGACGCCTGGCTGGCGGACTGGGTGCACGCCCGCTACGGCGCCGCCGACCCCGACGCGCTGGAGGCGTGGCGGCTGCTGCGCGCGTCGGCGTACGCGACGTGGGGCGGGGAGACGTCCATGCCCGAGGGGGACGAGGAGTTCGCCGAGAAGCTGGCCGACTTCCACGTCTACGCGGCCACCGACAGCGTTTTCGCCGCCACCCCTTCGTTCACCGCCGACCAGGCGTCGGCCGTCGGCCCCCGGCGGCTGCACTACGACCCCGCGCAGGTGGAGGCCGCCTGGCGGCTGCTGCTCAAGGCGGCGCCCCGGCTGCGTGAGCGCGACACGTACCGGCACGATGTGGTCGATGTCACCCGCCAGGTCCTCGACGACCGCGGTCGCGCGCTCGTCCCCCGGCTCACAGAGCCGGCCGTCCAGGAGCGGTTCCTGCAGCTGATCGACGTCCAGGACCGGCTGCTCGCCACCCGCTCCGAGTTCCTGCTCGGCCGCTGGCTGCGCGACGCCCGCCGCTGGGGCGCCGACGAGCAGGAGCGGCGCGACCTCGAGCGCGCCGCCAAGCGGCTCGTCACCGTGTGGGGCGGGCCTGACGCCGCCATCCTCACCGAGTACGCCAACCGCAACTGGGCCGGGCTGATGAGCGGCTACTACCGGGAGCGCTGGCGGACCTTCTTCGCCCAGGGCGAGATCGACTGGAACGCCTTCGGCCAGGCGTGGGCCGACCGGCACGCCGACCACCCGGCGGAGCCGTCAGGCGACCCGGTCGCGATCGCCCTGGAGATCGTCGGAGACCGAACCGAGATTTGACCGGTTTGCGTATCTTGTGAAAGATCGTCTAGGTGATTCAGGAGGCGGGATGACATCACCGACAGATCCGTTCACCACCACCGGCGACGAGGAACTGGGCCGGCTCCTCCGCGGCTACCAGCAGGATCTCGCCGAGCTGGAGAGCCTGCGCGACCGGATCGCCGCGGTCAAGGGCCGGGGCGAGGCCGCCGACGGCCGGGTCGTGGTGGAGGTGACACAGGCAGGGACGCTCGCCGGGATCACCATCGACCCGCGCGCCATGCGGCTCGGCTCGCAACAGCTCGCGGCGGCCATCATGGAGGCCGCGGGACGGGCCGGCCGCCAGGCGGAGCAGGAGGCGCAGGACCTGGTGACGCCGTTCATCGCCGGCACGCTGCTCGACGGCGACCGCGCCGACGGGACGCGCCGCCGTTGAACCTTCCTTACGGTCGCGCGGGCGTCTACACGTTCGGCACCCTCGGCATCGCCGGCTTCGTCTTCCAGATGCTCGCCGTCGACTACCCCGAGGGCGACCCCGACCGGGCGCGCCAGGCCGCCGGCGTCTACGCGCGCCTGGCCGAGCGCATCGAGAAGAGCCCGTCGCACACCTACCCCGCCGCCGCCTCCGTGTGGCGCACCAACCACGGGGCCGGGGTGGACCAGTTCAAGCGGGCCATGACCGAGGGGCTCTACCCCGAGCCGGAGGAGAACGGGTACGCCGCCAAGCTCGCCCAGCGGTGCCGCGACACCAGCGCGGCCTGCAACGAGTTCGCCGACGCGGTCGAGGCGGCCAGGCACGCCTACTGGACCCTGGCCATGGCGAACTTCGCCAGCTTCGTCTTCATCTCCACCTTCCCCTGGCAGGCCGGGGCGGCGTACCAGATCACCCAGATCCTCATCCGCCGGGCGCAGGCCGGGCTGCTCGCGAAGCTGCTGCAACACGGCATGGCCAAGATCGTGCTGGCCAAGCTGACCGAGTACACGATCGGCAGCGTCTTCTTCGCTGTCGGCGACGTGGCGGCGGTGGCCGGCGTCAAGGCCGCGCGCGGCGAGGACGTCGGCTCGCTCGAGGACAACGCCACCCAGGCGCTCAAGGAGTTCGCCGCCTCGGTCGCCTTCTACGGCGTCTTCGACGCCGCCGCGCCCCTGGCCAAGAAGGTCACCTCGAACGCGGACGTCCAATACTTCCTCAGCCGCCTGGCCGGCGGGTCCATCGCGTACGGGCCCTCGTACGACGCCATGAACGGGCAGCGCGGCGAGGAACTGCTCCCCACCTGGAAGGAGACCCTGGGCCGGGTGCTCCTGTACTTCACCATGGCCCACAAACCAGCGGGAGGCTGAGTTCCGTGGAGATCGGCAAGTCACGCATCCGCTCGGCGGCGATCGCGTTCGACGTCGAGGGCACCGAGCTGGCCACGTTCGTCGCGGCGGTTGCCGAGGAGCTCAACGCCATCGGCGACTTCTGGGGCGGCACCGCCGAGGGCGTCACCTTCTTCAAGGGCCAGGGCGGGGGCAGCGGCTACGAGGCGGTCGCCGGCCAGCTGGCCGCCGGCATCGAGGTCCTCATGGAGGCCCACCACGAGATCGCCGATCGCCTGCGCCTGATGACCGACAACGTGGAGGTCGGCGACTGGAACAGCGTCGCCGAAATCCTCTCAGAACTCCCACCCCCGGACCCCGGCCAGCCCATCTGGGGCATCGCCAAAGCCTGACCTCAGCCGGCGGCCTCGGTGCCCGGCAGCGAGTAGCGGCTGTGCACCCTGCCCAGCCACGTCGCGTCGATCTCCCGCCCGGTGATCCGGCCCGCCGGCCGAAGCGCGGAGGTGATGCTGACCTCGACGGTCACCTCGTCCTCGATCGTGTAGTCGTCCGGATTCGTCAGCTGGAAGGCCGGCCCGTCCATGAGCGGGTCGAGCGCCTGCGGCTCCGCGCGTCACACGCACAAGACGGCCCCGCCCGCCCCTTTGTGACATCCGGGCTGCTCACCGGCTGCGTCGGTGGGCGCGCTGGCGGCAGGTGGGGCCGCAGTAACGGGGCGGCCGGCCGGTGGGGCGGACGGGCAGCCGGGCACCGCACTCCGCGCAGTGCCTCGGGGCGGTGGTTTCGTGACGTGGCTTCCCAGGCCTGTCACGGAAGGCTTTCGTGACAGGTGGGGTGCGTAACGCGTCCAGCGTGAGCCGTACGAGCCGGGAGCCCCGCGTCTGGTCCCGATGCGTGGAACGCATGGCGACCCCTCCCGCGAGCAGCGCCGACAGATCGTCGACCCGCACGTCGGCGCGGACCGCCCCGGCCTGCTGCGCGTCCCGGAGCAGCCGTTCGAGCGCGCCGTGGAAGCGCTGCTCCGCCGCCCCGAGCACCGCGCGCGGCCAGCTTCCGTCGGTGGTGATCGCCTCGCAGACGGGCAGGCGGCCCGCCGACGTGTCGATCACCTCCAGCAGGAACCCGAACAGCGCCTCACCCGGTACGGCCCGCGCGGCCCACCGGTCGGCGGCGCCCACCAGGCTTTCGAGATGCTCGGCCAGCACGGCCTCGACCAGGATGTCCTTGCTCGGGAAGTGCCGGTAGACGGTCCCCGCGCCGACCCCGGCCCGCTGGGCGATCCTGCCGAGCGACACCCCGAGCCCTTCCTCGGCGAACACGCACATCGCCGTACGGAGCACCGTCTCCCGGTTGCGCCGTGCGTCGGCGCGCGCTGCTGCCATGTCACGAAATCCTTGTCGGCGGGGCCGAACGGAGGAAGCATTCCGGATCCATCATCTCTCCGGGAAGGACACCATGACCACCTCCGAATCCCCGATCCTCGTCACCGGCGCCACGGGCAAGCAGGGCGGCGCGACGCCGCCACGGCGGCCGGGGTCGAGCAGGTCGTCTTCAGCACCGTCGCCTCGGCGAACGTCCCGGACGGATCGCCCGGCTGGGGAGGCAAGCCGCAGATCGAGGACTATCTGCGCGACCACATCGCGCTCCCCACGGTGCTGCGACCGGTCAGGTTCATGACCAACTACCTCGCCACGGTCATGACCTGGATCGACGGCATCCGCGACGGCGTCCACCGCCACATCTTCCCGCCCCACGAGCCCATGCAGGTCATCGCGCTGGAGGACATCGCCGAGTTCGCCGTCCTCGCCTTCGCCGACCCGGCCCGCTACGCCGGCCGCACCCTGGAACTGGCCGGCGACCAGCCGACCCCGGTCGAGGCCGCCGCCGCGATCAGCGCGGCCACCGGCATCCCGGTCCGCTACGAACAGCTCACCGACGCCGAAGCCACCGCGCTCAGCCCGGAGATCGGCGGGATCAAGAAGAGCTGGGAGGCCGGCCGGCGCTGGCACGCCGACATCGAGGCGCTGCGCGTCATCCACCCCGGCCTGCGCACCTTCACCGACTGGCTCGAAGAGTCCGGCGCCGCCGCCCTCAGGGCGCACCTGACCTGATCACGAGGGCGCGCGGAGCGACTTCGTGAGGACCTTGGGGGTGACGGTCCGCAGCGGGACCATCAGCTCGGAGAGCCGCCGCGGACCTCCCTCAAGGCACTGAATGATCATCCCGCCCCATTTGTCCCCTATGCGGATCGGCATCAGCTCAGAGGGACAGACCGGGTCGAACATCTCCGGATCCAGCGGTCACCACCGGCCACGACGCCGTCATCATGTCCGCCTACGCCACCCCACCCGAGACGTTCTTCCCAGCCGCCGCCAAGGCTCTCATCGACGGCTTGAGCCGCTCAGGCGTGTCTCGCCTGATCGTCGTGGGGCTGGCGGCCACCCTGCGGACCGCAGGCGGAACCCGCCTGATGGACGCCCCGGGCTTCCCACCGGAGTACCGCCCCCTCTGCCTGGGCCACGCCGCGATGGCGGCCGGGTTGCGCGCCTCGGAGCTGGACTGGCTGATCGTCAGCCCGGCCGGCGACTTCGACCCCACCGCCCCCGAACCGGCCGCCACTCGATCAAGGCCGCCGACCTGGCCGGCCGCATCTCCTACGCCGACCTGGCCGTCGCCCTCCTGGACGAGATCGACACTCCTCACCACCACCGCACCCACATCGGCGTCGAGGCGGCCTGACTCACCGCGGGACGGGAAACAGGCGGGCCAGGGCCAGGGTGCTGAGGGCGAACATCAGGACGCCCAAGGGGACGTGGAGCGGGGTCAGGCCCGCGATGCCCGACGCCACCTGCGCCGAGGCCAGGACGAGGAAGCCGGCGGCGTACAGGATGGGGCGGGGGCCGCCGCCGCCGGGGCGCCAGGCCAGGACGGCGGCGAGCAGGTACAGCACGGTCGTGCCGTACGCCACGTACGAGCCGATGTGGTGCAGCTCCGATCCGTGCGACGAGGCCAGCAGCACGCCGGCGGTGATCGCCTGGAAGAAGATGGCCACCGTCTGTACGGCGACCGCGATCCTCATGAAGGTGCGGCCGCCGGTCGTCGCGGTCGTCGTCTGCGCGGTCATGGGTGTTCCTTCCCTGGCGGGGGCTGTCGGAGGGTGGGCGTCGTCTTGGAGGCGACGTGGGTCAGCTTCTGCCTGCTCGGCGCCGCTTCGTACACAAGACGCCTGCTCCGCCGGCCGCGTGACATCCGCAGCCGGTGGCGTACGCCACAAAAGGGATCGGAGGTTAGGAACCCGGCGGACGATCACCATGGCGGAAGGGACGGTGAGGCCGCGCGCACCCTCACCCCGCCCGCCCGGAGCCCGCCGGCTCCTGGGTGAACCTGGCCAGGAGGACCGCCAGCCTGTGCTCCTGGACCTCGCGGGGGATGCGGCCACCGCGCATCAGCGTGACCTGGCCGTGCAGGGCGGCCCAGAGGATCTCGGCCAGCATCTCGGGGGCGGTGTCGTGGGCGTAGGGGCGTACGGCCGCGACGAACTCGCCGAACGCCTCCTTCAGCGCCGGCGGGGCCTCCGGGGTGGCGAAGGGCAGGTCGACGCGGCGGCTGAACATGGCCTCGTAGAGGGCGGGCCGCTGCTCGGCGAAGGCCACGTACGCGGTGCTGAGCCCGGCGAGTGCGGCGGCGGGGTCGTGGGCGGTGGTGCGGGCGGCACGTAGCTCGGCGGCCAGGTCGGTGATGCCTTCGAGGGCGACGGCGGTGACGATGGCGTCTTTGCCCTTGAAGTGGCTGTAGAGGACGGGCTGGCTGTATTCGACCTCCTCGGCCAGCCGTCGCGTGGTGACCGCCTCCCAGCCTTCGGTCTCGGCCAGCTCGCGCGCGGCGGCGATGATCAGCTTCTCCCGCTCGGCGCGTTCGCGTTCCTTACGACTCTGGATCGACATGACATCGAATCTAGCACCGCTAGAAGTATTGCCGTCGCTCTGCTAGCGTCGTGTTTGTTCCTAGCGCTGCTAGTTTTGGGAGTCACGCCATGCTCACCGTTGTCGCCTACGGCCTCGCCATCCTCATCAACGCGCTCTGCCTGCTCATCGGGGTCCGTTTCCTGTTCCAGCCGTACGCGGCCGCCACCGGTTACGGCGTGCCCGCCACGACCGACCGCGCGTACCTGACGATCAAGGGCGTGCGCGACGGCACGTACGGACTGGTCGGCCTGGCCCTGCTGGCCTTCGCCGGCGCCCACGCCGAAGCCTGGTTCATGCTGGTCGCCACCGCGGCGCCACTCGGCGACACCCTCATCGTGCTGCGCAACGGCGGCACCAAGGCCACGGCCTTCGGCGTCCACTTCGCCACCGCGGTCATCATGCTGATCAGCGCCGCCCTGCTCTTCGCCGTCTGATCCCCGTCTTATCCGCGTCTGATCCGCCGCGAGCTCCGGGGTGGCGGGTCTAGGATGACTGCCTCATGAGCAGATCGGGGCGCGTCGAAAGAGCCGCATTCGCCATATTGCCGAAGTTCCTGCACGGCCTGGTGTGGAGATACCGCGAGATGCTGAAGTTCGCGGTGGTGGGCGGGGCGGCGTTCCTGGTGGACAACGCGGTCTTCTACGGCCTGAAACTGACCGTCCTGGAGCCCAAGCCGGTGACCGCCAAGGTCATCGCCGTGCTGGTGGCCACCATCGTGTCGTACGTCCTCAACCGCGAATGGTCGTTCCGCACGCGGGGCGGCCGCGAGCGCCATCACGAGGCGGCGCTGTTCTTCCTGGTCAGCGGCGTCGGTCTGGTGCTCAGCTCGGTGCCGCTGTGGATCTCCAGGTACGTCCTCCTCCTGGAGACCCCGCACGTCACCCTGCTCACGCAGGAGATCGCCGACTTCACCAGCGCCCAGCTCATCGGCACCCTGGTCGCGATGATCTTCCGCTTCTGGGCGTTCCGCAAGTGGGTCTTCCCCGACGAAGAAACGAACCCCCGCCACCTCCGCCTCGCCCCGGCCCCCAAGGACGAGGCGGCATGACGGAGGTGTCACAGGGGGAGGTCGGCTCTCGTCTTAGAGGTGACTGCTGACCACGCCAAGGAGCACATCATGGAAGCCCGTCTCGACGTCATGAGCCAGCCCACCACCGGCAAGCTCGTGAAGCACCTCATGTCCGCCGGCAAGATCCTGCACGAGAGCGGCCTGCCGCAGAGCACCCAGGAGCTCGTGGCGCTGCGCATCAGCCAGATCAACGGCTGCGCCGTCTGCGTCGACATCCACACCAGGAACGCCGTCCAAGCGGGCGAGAAGCCCGAACGCCTGCACATGGTCGCCGTCTGGCGGGAGGCGACGATCTTCACCGAGGCAGAGCGCGCCGCCCTGCGCCTGGCCGAAGAGGGCACCCGCATCGCCGACGGCGCCCCTGGTGTCACCGACGAGACCTGGGCCCAGGCCGCCGAGCACTACGACGAGGACCAGCTCGCCGCCCTGGTCTCCCTCGTCGCCCTGATGAACACCGTCAACCGCCTGAACGCCATCACCCGCCGCCCCGCGGGCGGTCACCTCCCTGAGCCCGTGCCGTCCTCGGTCTGAGAACTGGCCCGGCGCCTGGGCCGTACGCGATCATGGGGGTGATCCGAACCCCTGGAGAGCGCATGAAGTGGTTCACCGACCGGCGCATCGTGGTACTCGGCTGGAGCGGTTTCGTCTTCGGTCCTGCACTGCTCAACGTCGCCGTCGACGTCATGGAGGACTCGGGGCAGATCACGGCCGAGTACGTGACGATGCGCCTCGCGGTCTACGTGGTCTTCTGGTTCGCGGGGGTCGCCCTCATCAGGCGGTTCATGCGTCACGAAGGGTAGACGCCGCCCCGCTCGACTGCTCTGAGCGGCGGTCGGACGTGGTCCACGTGACATGACACGGAAGAGCCGGGCGGGACCGTACGACTCAGCCGCCCACTGAACGGACGCCCGGTCCTGGAGGCCGGAACGGGCATGCCGGTCCCGGGGACATGATCCAGCCCGATGGCGGTTCCGCCAGGTGAACACGCGGACGCGGTGACCCTTGATGTGGCCGAAAGTAGGGACAGGAACCCTGCTTTCGGTCGGTGCCGGGGCATCTGGCGGCCTTGCAGGATGAGGACCCATGTCATCCGAAGATCTCCCCAGGGCCTCGCCTCCTCAGCGTCCCCCGCACCACGCGCCCGGCTCAGGACGGCCCCGCATCGTCGCGCTCGACGTGCTTCGCGGGTTCGCGTTGTGCGAGATCCTGCTCGCCAACGTCCAGCTCATGGCCACCGGCGGCTCCGCCGTCGCGGTGCAGCCCATGGGCGACTGGGACCCGTGGCTCGGGCTGCCGATCTTCTCCCTGCTGTTCGGCATCGGGTTCGCGCTGCTGCTGGACTCCGCCGCGGGCCGCGTCGCCCGTCCCCGGGTGGTGCTGCTGCGCCGGCTCGCGGCGCTGCTCGTGATCGGCCTCCTGCACATGCTGCTGTGGCCGGGCGAGATCCTGGCCGACTACGCCGTCGTCGGCATGCTGGTGCTGCTGCCCTCGACCTGGCTGCCTCGCTGGGCCACGGCGGGCCTCGCCGCCGTGCTGATCCCGGCGGCGCTCGTCCTCGGCGGTGGAGGGCCGCTGCTGATCGCCGGGCTGTTCCTGCTGGGCTCGGCACTGGTCCGCTACAAGGTGATCGAGAAGATCGAGCGGTCCACCCGAGGGCCGATCCTGGTGGGTCTGGCCTTCGCCATGGGCCTGGCCGCCGTTCTGTGGGTGCGGGACAGCATGCGGGCCGTCGGCGCCACGACGTACCTGACCTCGATGTCCAGCCTCGCCGACCTGCTGCTCGTCGGCGTGTACGTGTGCGGCCTGCTGGTCCTGCTCAGGACGCCGCTGCGACCGGCGCTGCGGTTCGTGCTCGCGCCACTGGGTCGGATGGCGCTGACCCACTACCTGGGCGCGACCCTCCTCGTCCTGGCGGCCGCCCGCGTCCTCGGCCTGCCGATCGGCGAGTCCTTGACGGCGGCGTACTGGACGGCGGGCGTCATCCTGGCGGCCCAGTGGCTGTTCTCCGCCCTCTGGCTGCGCCGCCACCGTCAGGGCCCCCTCGAATGGCTCTGGCGCTGGGCCACCTGGGGCCACCGTCCGCCACGAGCCTGAGCGCTCGGTCAACGGCTACCGCGACTACGACGTACGCCAGCTGGTCCGGCTGCCGCTGCAGGCTCTGACGGGTCAGCACATCACCCATTTGATGGACTTCGACAGCTTCTTCGGCGAGGTGAGTTTGAAGACGACCTTGTGCGTGGTGCCGAGGCCCATGGTGACCTGCTTCTTGGTGCCGAAGTAGTCACCCTTGCCGTACGACGGCAGGCGCCGGGTGCCCTTCTCGAAGACCTTGCCGTCCACGATCCACCGGTACGAGAACTTGGCTTTCGGCTTGGGCCCTTCCAGCGCGATGCCGAAGCTCACCGGGCCGGAGTAACACGTGACGCCGTCCTGGTTGATCCTGGACGCGCCGGCGACCCGTACGTACGCCAGAGAGAACGAGGCGGCCTGCGCAGCGGACGACCGGGCGGCGGTCTGCGCCGTCGCAGGAGCGCCCCCGACGAGGACACCTCCCGCCACGGACGCGGCGACCGCGGCGGAGATGAGCGGGAGCCGGAGCTGACGGCGCGGACGGGCGATCGGGGTGGCTACGTCGGGCATGAAGCTTGTGACTCCTGGTGCGGTTGCCATGATCTGCCGCACAGTAGCGTGATCTTATGTAATTTATGCGCTTTTCCGGCGAATAGTTGCAGTTCTTGCTCGACTGACGGCGTGGGTCATGCGGCCCTCATCAGCGTGGCGGTCCCCGGCCCGTCAAGATCGCCCAGCGCCACCCGCCGCCCCGAGATGGCCAGGAGCAGCGAAAGCGCGCTCCCGCGCACCTCCGGCCCGTCCCCGATCGACAGGTCGGCATCCGTCGCCGTCAGCCGGACCCCGGCCACCAGTTCCTTGGCCCCGCCGAAGGCCGCCGGCGTACGAGCCTGCAACCGCATCGACCTGACCACGACCTCCTGCGGATAGGACCGCACGACCCCGAGCGGCCGGCGGATGTCCTCACCGTGGACGACCTCTTCGACGAGCCGGCTGTCGAGCGGCGCGGGAGGCGTCGACCGCCGTGACGCCACCTCCCGCAGCCGCTCCAACGTCTCCCGAGGCGACCTCCCGCGCTCCCGCTCCACACCCAGCGCATTGAGCCGATGAAAATCGAACCGCGCCCGTACGAGCCCCGCCACGAACCCGAGCCGCGTCGCCCGAGCCGTGTCGACCAGATGAGCGACCACATCATGCACCGTCCACCCCGCACAAAGGGACGGCTCCTCCCACTGCGCATCATCGAGCCGCGCGAGATCATCGATCATCGCCGCCCGCTCGACATGCACCATCGCCCACACGTCCGCTTCCACCGGTTCTCCTTCACCGAGCGTTCGTGAAGTGAGACCTCCGGTACGGCGGAAACTCATCGCCCCAAAAGCTAAGGTGACCGGGTGAAAATCGACAGACCACCCGGCTGGAGATTCCTCACCGTGGTATCGGCCGTGGCACTGATCAGCTTTTACGGCACCAGCGTTTCCAAGTGGTATTCCGAGACCATCATCTTCATGCTCCTCGCCTGGACCGCGCTGATCCTGATCTGGCTCATCCGCCTCATCGCGGCGACGTGGGAAGCCAGACACGCGCTGACGGCCACGCGATTACTCCACTGGATGCCGATGCCGCTCATCTGCCTGGGAGTCGCGACCGCACTGTATGGGGACGGCCCATTGTGGGTGCGATTCTCACTCTCCGAAGCCGGCCTCGAACACTATGCCAAAGAAATCGCCGGCGGCCATGAACCTGGCCCAGGTCCTGCCCACCGCCCGGACGCCGCTCAAGAACGGCGACCGTCAGCCAGGTCCTTGACGTCTCCGGTGGTGCTGGTGGCCACCAGGGCGGTGGCGAAGAGAATGAGCTGGTTGAGCACCTTGAGGAAGAGCAGCATCGCGACCGCTCCCGTGACCACCTGGTAGGCGGGATTGGCGGCCGTGAGGTTGAGCACGGCCTGGCCGAGCGTCTTGAGGATCTCCAGGCCGATCGTGATGACCAGCGCAGGCCCGATCACCCGCCGCGGCGACAGGTGCAGCCGTGGCGGCGCGGTCAGCAGCGCGATGGCCAGCACCGTGTTGACCCCGATGCCCAGCACGAACGCCGCCACCGGCAGCATCCACTGGACAGGGGCGGCCCGCACGCCCACGGTGTGGCCCGCGACCCAGGTCAGCAGCCATTCGGCGGAGAAGGCGACGGCGAGCGACAGCGCGAGCAGGAGCCCGAGCCCCGCCACGATGCCCAGGTCGATGAGCTGACGCAGGAAGAAGCGGCCCGGATACTCCTCCAGCCGCCAGATCGCCCTGGTCGCCGAGCGGAGCGTGTCCATCCAGAACAGGCCCGTCAGGGGGAGGGCCACGCAGGCCACGAGCCCGGCCGTGTCACCGGCGTCGCGCAGCGCCTGGACGTCCAGGCGCGGGAAGGTGTCGCTCAGGTAGAGCTGCACCTGGGCCAGCGCCGCGGGCGAGTGCAGGACCCGGCCGAGGATGGCGAACCCCAGCAGGCCCAGGGCGAAGGTGGCGAAGAAGGCGTAGTAGGTGAGAGCGGCCGACAGCCGGCCGGCGTCGACCTGGTCGTAGCGGATCAGGGCGCGCGCCGTGTGATCCAGCCAGCCGTGCCGGCTCCTCGCGCTCTTCCACCCCTCCGCCATCCGGCCGAGCCAGTGGCGGGCGCTCATGGCGAGGTCCGGTACGCCGGCGAAGCGCGGCCATGAACGCGCGCCGCACCGCGACGATCGCGGCAGCTGGAGACGCGGCCCCCGGGACCGGCGCGGCGGAGATCTGCGCGGCGGAGATCTGCGCGGCGGAGATCTGCGCGGCGGGGATCTGCGCGGATCGCGGAGAGCCGGTCAGTACGGTGCACGCATGAATGGTGTCATAAGGCTGACATCTAGTTCCCTCAGGATCAGTGGTGCCTTCACGGGCCCTGGAGCCGGCCAGGGGCCCGGGGCGCCGGCCGTTATCCCGTGCCGTGGAGCCAGGCGGTCTCGCCCTTGTGGAACGCGTCGAGTTCGGCCGGACGGTCGTCGCCGAGCAGGTCCTGGCTGACCGTCACGCCGCGGGTCGACTGGATCCAGGCGAGGAACCGGTAGGACGGCCGGAGCCCAGAGAGCTGGGCCGCGTCCACCGGGAGCGGCTCGCCCGCGTAGACGGGCCGCAGTTCGTCGCGTTCCAGCAGGACCTCGAAGCTCAGCAGCTTCCACCGTCCGTCCTCCCGGACGGCACGGGAGAAGAACCGGCAGTAGGCGTGGAAGTCGACCTCCACTCCTTCCACCGTGGTCCGGTTGAAGATCTTGGCCGGGCTCTCGACGGTCGCCCGGTCGCCCTCGATTCGCGCGTAGGCGGGGAAGACCCAGTGCTTGCTGTTGCCGGTCCGCGCCATCCACGTCTTCGTCGCCTCGACGTAGGCGTCGCCGCCGCGTCCGTCGTACCAGGTGGTCCTGACGTGGGCGTCGTCGTGGAAGCAGTCGCGCATCACGTCGAAGAGCCGCTGGTCGCGGGCGAAGCGTTCCCGCCGCACCAGGTCGAAGAGCTCCTCGCGGTCCAGGAGGCCGGCCGGCCGGTCGGCGTTCACCATGTCATCCCCTCGGGATAGCCGAGCACGGCCTTCACCTCGAGGTACTCCTCGAAGCCGAACCGCCCGAACTCGCGTCCGTTCCCGGACTGCTTGTAGCCGCCGAACGGCAGGCTGCGGTCGAACGGGGCGCCGTTGAGGTAGACGCGGCCCGCGCGGATGCGGTTGGCGACCCTGCGGGCGCGGCCCGGGTCCTTCGACTGTACGAACCCCGCCAGCCCGTACGGCGTGTCGTTGGCGATCTCGACGGCCTCGTCCTCGCTCTCGTACAGCAGGATCGACAGCACGGGCCCGAAGATCTCCTCGCGCGCGATCCGCATCTGCGGCGTGACGTCGCCGAACACGGTCGGGCGGACGTAGAACCCCTTGTCGAGACCGTGGGGACGCTCCGGGCCGCCGGCCACGAGCGTCGCGCCCTCGTCGATCCCCGACTGCACGAGCCCGGTGATCTTGTCCAGCTGGGCCTGGCTCACCACGGGCCCCATCGTGGTGGCAGGATCGAACGGGTCCCCGAGGCGGACCTCCTCGACCGCCCGCCGCGCCGCGGCGTACGCCTCGTCGCGCTGCGATCGGTGCACGAGCATCCGGGTGGGCGACTGGCAGTTCTGGCCGCCGTTGGTGTAGCACGCGTGCACCCCGGCGACGACCGCGGACGCGAGGTCGGCGTCGGGCAGGATGATGTTGGCCGACTTGCCGCCGAGTTCGAGCGCGACGCGCTTCACTGTGTCGGCCGCGAGCTTGGAGACCCTGATGCCGGCGCCGGTCGAGCCGGTGAGCGAGACCATGTCGATGCCGGGGTGCGCCGCGATGGCCTCACCGGCCGTGGGGCCGTCCCCGTTGACGAGGTTGAACACGCCGGGCGGCAGTCCTGCGTCGTGGATGACCTCGGCGAGCACCATGGCGCTGAGCGGCGCGATCTCGCTCGGCTTGAGGACCACGGTGCAGCCGGTGGCGAGGGCGGGGGCCACCTTCGAGGCGACCTGGTTGAGCGGCCAGTTCCACGGCGTGATGAGGCCGCAGACGCCGATCGGCTCGCGCCGCACGATCCCGGTGCCCATCTCCTCCTCGAAGCGGTAGTCCGCGAGCACGCGGGCCGCCTCCTCGAAGTGGAACAGCGCCACCGTGGCCTGGCGCTCCGTCGAGAACGTGATCGGCGCCCCCATCTCGCGCGTCATCGTCCGGGCGATCTCGGGCAGCCGGGCACGGAACCCGGAGATGATCCGCTGGAGGTATTCCAGCCGTTGCTCCACGCTGACCTGCGCGTACGTGGCGAAGGCCGCGCGCGCCGCCGCCACGGCGCGGTCGACGTCCTCGGCCGTCCCGAGGCTGATCTCCGCGAACGTCTCCTCGGTCGCGGGGTCGAGGACGCCCAGGGTCCGCGGTTCGGCGGGATCGACCCACGCGCCCCCGATGTAGAACTGGTGCCTAGTGGACACTCTCCAGCCTCCTCATGGTGTGGCCGCGGCGAGCGGGACGTCGAGGCGCGAGCGGAGCTCGTGGAACGAGATCCCCCACGTCTCCCGGACGAGGACCTCGTCCCCGGTGATCTCGAAGGTGGCGACGTCGGTGTAGACCCGGTCCACGCACCGCAGCGCGGTGAGCGGATATGTGCACTCCTTGACGAGCTTCGGCTCGCCGGCCCTGGTGAACAGCGACATCAGCACGTAGACCTGCTTGGCGCCCACGGCGAGGTCCATCGCTCCGCCGACCGCCGGGATCGCGCCGGGCTCGCCGGTGTGCCAGTTGGCGAGATCGCCTGCTGCCGAGACCTGGTAGGCGCCGAGGACGCACAGGTCGAGGTGGCCGCCTCGCATCATGGCGAACGAGTCGGCGTGGTGGAAGTACGAGGCGCCGGGCAGCTCGGTCACCGGGAACTTGCCGGCGTTGATCAGGTCGGGGTCGATCGCGTCGCCGGTCGCCGCCGGCCCCATGCCGAGCATGCCGTTCTCGGTGTGCAGGATGACCCCCGACTCCGGGGGGAGGTGGTCGCCGACGGTCGTGGGCTGGCCGATGCCGAGGTTGACGTACGCCCCGCGGGGGATGTCGCGCGCGAGCACTCGCGCCATCTCGTCCCGCCCGAGGGGGCTGCGGTCGATGTGCTGAGCGATCATGACGCCACCCGCACGATCCGGTCGACGTAGATGCCCGGGGTGACCACGACCTCAGGGTCCAGCGCGCCCGGCTCGACGACGTGCTTCACCTGCACGATGGTGGTCGTCGCGGCCGTCGCCATGACGGGCGCGAAGTTGCGCGCCGTCTTGCGGTAGACGAGGTTCCCGAGGGTGTCCGCGGTGTGGGCGCTGATGAGCGCGACGTCGGCGGCGATGGGCAGCTCCAGGACGTACGTCCGGCCGTCGATCTCGCGGGTCTCCTTGCCCTCCGCGAGGAGGGTCCCGACCCCGGTACGGGTGTAGAACCCGCCGATCCCGGCTCCGGCGGCGCGCATGCGCTCGGCCAGGTTCCCCTGCGGCACGACCTCCAGCTCGATCTTCCCGCCGCGGTACAGCTCGTCGAAGACCCAGGAGTCCGTCTGCCGGGGGAACGAGCACAGGATCTTGCGCACCCGCCCGGCCGCGAGCAGCGCCGCGAGCCCGGTGTCCCCGTTGCCCGCGTTGTTCGACACGACGGTGAGGTCCCGCGCTCCCTGCCGGATCAGCGCGTCGATCAGCTCGACCGGCAGGCCGGCCGTGCCGAAGCCGCCGACCAGCACCGTCGAGCCGTCGGCGATGCCGCTGACCGCCTCGTCGGCGGAGGCGCAGAGCAGCGTCATGCGACGTTCTCCAGCACGACCGCCAGGCCCTGACCCACGCCGATGCAGATGGCCGCCACGCCCCATCGTTCGCCGGACTCCACGAGCCGCGCCGCGAGGGTTCCGAGGATGCGCCCGCCCGAGGCGCCCAGCGGGTGCCCGATGGCGATCGCCCCGCCCTTGGCGTTGACGAGCTCGGCGTCCCGCAGCCCGAGCTTCAGCCAGGCGTCGACGCAGGCGATCGACTGGACGGCGAACGCCTCGTTCAGCTCGACGGCGCCGACGTCCTCCCAGGTGATGCCCGCCCGTTCGAGCGCGTCGCCGGCGGCCTCGACGGGGGCGTACCCGAACTGCTGCGGCTCCAGCGCCGACCAGCCGCGACCGGCTATCCGCGCGACCGGGTCACGGCCGATGGCCGCGGCGGCGCTCGCCGAGCCCAGCAGGACCGCGCTCGCGCCGTCGTTCAGCGGTGAGGCGTTGCCGGCGGTGATCGTCCCGTCGGGCCGGAACGCCGGCTTCAGCTTCGCCAGTGCTTCGAGCGAGGTGCCGGGACGGATGCTCTCGTCCTGGGTCAGGTCGGCGCCGGGGACGGGCACCACGAGGTCGTCGTAGAAGCCCTTCGCCCACGCCTCCGCCGCGAGGCGGTGCGAGCGGGCGCCGAACTCGTCCTGCCGCTCGCGCGAGATCGAGAACTTCTCCCGCAGCTGCTCGTTGCACTCGCCCAGCGAGACCGTCCACTCGGCGGGCATGCGCTCGTTCACCAGCCGCCAGCCCAGCGTCGTGGAGACGGCGGTGACGTCGCCCGCCGGGAACCGCCGCGACGGCTTCGGCAGGACCCACGGCGCCCGTGTCATCGACTCCACGCCGCCGGCGATCGCGATCTCCGCGTCGCCGACCTCGATCATGCGGGAGGCCATCATGGCGGCGTCCAGCGACGAGCCGCAGAGCCGGTTCACCGTGGTGGCGGTCACCGAGACGGGCATGCCGGCCAGCAGCACGGCCATCCGGCCGACGTTGCGATTGTCCTCGCCTGCGCCGTTGGCGTTGCCCCAGAACACGTCGCCGACCAGGCCGGGATCCAGGCCCGGCGAGCGGCCGAGCAGTCCCTTCAGCGCGGTCGCGGCCAGATCGTCGGTCCTCGTGTCGGCCAGGGCTCCGTTGAACCGGCCAAAGGGGGTCCTGACCGACGCGTACACGAATGAGCTGCTCATCGGAGCGTCTCCACTTCCTGCCCCATCTCAGGAGGCGTCCTTCGCTTGCTTGCGGATGTCGTCGTAGGAGAAGTCGTTGATGGCGGCGAGCAGGTCGGTCGTGTAGATCTCCGTGGCAGGGAACGCCTTGTCCACGAGCCCGGCGGACGCCATGAACTCCACCATCCCGGTCGCCGCCTTCGCGTCGATCCGGCCCCACTCGCCGTCCTCGACCCCCTGGTCGGCCAGCCGTACCTTGAGGATCTTGACCTGGGACGCCATCGCGTCCTTCTCCGGTCCGCCGCCCCGGGTCTCCGGGTGGAGCTTCCACAGGTCGCGGATCGCGGCCTCGGGGTTGGCCTGGGCGAAGGCGAAGCCCTTCGCGATGGCGCGGCCGAACCGCTCCAGGACGTCCTTCCGCTCGGCGATCGTCTTCCGCGTCGCCGCGAACCCGCCGCCCCAGATGCCGGCGGTCTGGGGGACCGGCAACGGGGTGAGCTGGATCCCGGAGTCCTCGACGATCGCGTACTGGGTGTCCCAGAGGGCCAGCGCGTCGACCTGGCCGCTCTTGATGGCGTTGATCTGCTGGGCGCCGGCGCCGATCGGCACCAGGCCGGCGGCGTTCTCGCCCATCCCGTTGAGCTCCATCGCGGTACGGGCGAACGTCCCGCCCGAGCTGGCCACCGCGGTCACCCCGATCTTCCTGCCCTTCAGGTCCGCGACGCTCCGCACCGCCGAGCCCTGCGGCAGCTGCAGGCTGTAGATCCAGTGCGGGTAGTACGACGCGAAGTAGGCCAGGTCCAGGTTCTTGGCGTGACCGATCGCGACCGGCTCACCGGTCATCAGCGCGACGTCGGCGCCCCCGGCGGCCAGCTGCTGCGCCGACTGCGTGCCGGAGGGGAACAGCTGGACCTCGACGTCGAGTCCCTCGTCCGCGAAGTAGCCCTCGGCCTCGGGGACCACCAGGGTGGTGTAGCCGGCGTTCCAGCTGGGCGCGCTCAGGGCGAACGTGACTTTGTCGAGGCCGGCGCCGCCCGCCGGGTCGCCCCCCTCCCCACCGCATGCGCCCAGCGTGGCCACCATGAGGATTCCTGCGAACAGGCCGGTCAGGCTCTTGAGCCGTCTCGTCATCGTCGGTCTTTCCCATCAGAGCTCGTGTTCGTGTCGTGCCAGTGCGGGAGGACGTGCCGCCCGACGAGGTCGAGCGTGTGGCGGGCGACCTCCGGCGGCGTGCCGAGCGGGGCGACCCGCAGCTGGACGGACGTGACCCCCGCCCGTACGTACCGGTCGATCGTCGCGTCGATGTCGTCGGGCGTGCCCACCATGGGGAGCTCAAGCTCGGCAGGGCCGTCCGCACCCGTCCACAGGCCCCGTTCGGTGTAGTAGCCGGTCGCGGCCTTCAGGTGGCGCGCGGCGAGTTCGCGGGCGGTGGCGGCGTCCTCGTGGACGACGCAGAACCGGGTGGTGGCGACCGTTCCCGCCGTCCCTCCGCGCCCCGACCAGTAGGCGGCCGCCTGCTGGAACAGCAGGTCGTCGCAGTAGTTCGTCGCGCCGTAGAAGCCGTCGGCGAGCGTCGCGGCACGACGGGCCGAGGCGGCCACCTTGCCGCCCACCAGGATCCGCGGCCCGCCGCGCCGCGCCGGAGGCGGGACCGCCACCGGCACGCCGGCACTCGGGACGCCGGACCAGGCGTCGCGCAGCAGCTTCAGCGTGGCGTCGAAGGCCGCGCCGGCCGGGCCTGAGGCGGGCAGCCCGGCCCGGTGGGCGACCTCCGGGCCGCCGAGCCCGAGGCCGAGGGTGAGTTTCCCGCCGCACAGCTGGTCGAGCAGCGCGGCCTCGTACGCCAGCTTCTCCGGACTGTACGCGCGCAGGAGCAGCACCGCCGACCCCAGCGCCAGGGACGTCCGCCCGGCCAGATGCCCCAGGACCATCAGGACGGACGGAAGGTGGAACGGCTGTGCGGCCGCGTGATAGCTCTCACCCACCCACGCGGAGTCGAAACCGTGCCGCTCCGCGCGGGCGAGCAGCGTCACCGCGCGATCCACCTGCGGGCGGACCGGCTCCTGGGAGCTCAGGTCGAGCGCGACCCCCAGCCGCATTCAGCCGGCGCTCTCTGCTTGCTTGACGACCTCGTCGTAGGAGAACTCGTTGAACGCCTTGAACATCGCGTCGGTGTAGATCTCCTTCGCCGGGAACTTCTTGATCAGCCCGGCCGAGGCCATGAAGTCGAGCGAACGGGTGAAGGCCGCCTCGTCGATCCGGCCCAGCGTCTTGTCGTCGAAGCCCTGCCCGTCCAGGCGTACCTCGAGGACCTTGACCCCGTCGGCCAGCGCCTTCTCCTCCGGTTCCGACCCGCGGGTCTCCGGATAGAGCTTCCACAGGTCGCGGATCGCGGCCTCGGGGTTGGCCTTGGCGAAGACGAACGCCTTCGCCACCGCACGGCCGAACCGTTCGAGGACGTCCTTCTTGGCCTCGAGGTTCTTGCGGGACGTCGCGAAGCCGCCGCCCCACGCGTCCGCCGTTTCCTTGACGGGAAGCGGCGTCAGCGTGACGCCGGCGTTCCTGACGATCTGGTACTGGATGTCCCAGAGCGCCAGCGCGTCGACCTGGCCGCTCTTGATGGCGTTGATCTGCTGGGCGCCGGCGCCGATCGGCACCAGCGTGGCGCCGTTCTGGCCCAGCCCGTTGAGCTCCATCGCGGTACGGGCGAACGTCGCGCCGGAGCTCGCGACCGCGGAGACGCCGATCTTCTTGCCCTTCAGGTCGGCGATGCTCCGCACGGCCGAACCGTCCGGCACCTGGAGGCTGTAGATCCACTTCGCCCAGTAGGAGCTGAAGTAGGCCAGGTCCAGGTCCTTGTCGTGGCCGATGGCCACGGGCTCGACCGTCATGAGGCCGAGGTCGGCCCCGCCGCCGGCGACCTGCTGCGCCGCCTGGGTGGCCGACGGGAACAGGTTGGTCGTGACCTTCAGACCCTCCTGCTCGTAGAAGCCCTCGGCCTCGACGACGGCCATGACCGCGTAGCCGGCGTTCCAGCTCGGGGACGCCATCGCGAACGTCACCGGCGTCAGGCCGCCGGACTCGGCCGAGCCCCCGGATCCGCTGCCGGAACCGCACGCGCTCAGCGTTACGACCGCGCACAAGACGGCGACCGCACCACTGACGACTTTCACCGCTCGTCCGGTCTTCACGATGGAACCTGCCTCTTACTGGTTGGGGAGGGGGTAGGTGTCTTCGTTGAGCACGCGGCCCGGCGTCAGGGAGAAGTCCAGACGCGGCGGGCAGAAGATGTCGATCAGCTGGTTGGTCCCCGGACCGACCGCCTCGCTGGTGTGGATCATGGGCGGCGGGATCACGGCCACGGAAGGACTGCCGCACTTCAGGTGCCGGTCCTCGCGCCACTCGCTGCGCCGCCTGGACCACGGGGTCCGCAGGTGGTGGACGTACTCTCCCTCCACGGCGAGCGAGCACTGCTCGAAGTCGTCGTGGTCGTGCGGCGAGAGGGTGTCCGGATCGCGCGGGCCGATCCTGGGCGCCAGGAAGTTGATCATGAAGGTGCTGCACCGCACGATCTGGCCCGGGCGGATGGCGTCCTGCGTCACCTGCAGGTCGGCCAGCCGGTAGGCCCGGATGCGGTAACCCTCCGGCGGGTCGGGCCACGGCTCGAACGGCTTGGTGTTGGGGTGCGGATCGGCGTACGCGTCCCGGTTGCGCGCCTTGTCCAGCAGGTCGGCGGAGCGGGAGCTGAACAGCCGTACGACGGTGCAGTCGTCGACGCCGGCGATCGCGCTGCTGCCCGGCGGGACCATCACCACGGCCTTGCCCGAGACCGACTCGGACTCCCGCGCCGCACGGATGACGACGCTGCACTCCTCGTACGGGAGGATCGCGACGTACTCGTCCGGCTGATCATCGCGATCCAGCACGTCGCCGGCGACCAGCGTCGTGTAGGCGAGGACGAAGTTGTGCCCGCGGAAGTACCACGTCGACGATCCGGCAGGGGTCGTCTCGTCGGGATCGCCCGTACCGAGGTCTGAGAACTCCACGTCGGGTGGGGTGGCCAAGGTGGTCATCGTCTGTCCTCATCTGTCGTAAGGGGTGTGGTCGCTCAGTCGTCCAGGCCGAGCAGGAAGGCCGGGTTGTCGCAGAAGATCTGCCGCAGCGACCTCTCGTCCAGGCCGAGGTCCAGCAGCGCGGTCGCGACGCGGATGTAGGAGTCCACCGGCAGCGGCCGGTCCTTCTGGCCGAGGTCGGAGGCCATCACGGTGTGCTCGGGGCCGATCTTCTCGATCCAGTCGAGGAGGAGCCTCGGGTCCCACTTCTTGGTCCCCTCGGGGTCGTAGAAGCCGGTCTCGTGCTCGACGAACGCTCCGTAGCCGACGAGCTCGCGGCACTTCGCCTCGTCCGCGCCGATGACGTAGTCGGGATGGTTGAGCAGCATCCTGGTGACGCCCTTGTCCTTGGCCGCGGCGAACAGCTGGGTGATCGACTCGGTCTCCATGTGCCCGCCGGTCACCATCGCGCCGGTCTCCTTGACCAGGTCGAGCACCTCGTAGACCTCGGGGATGAGCTCGCCGTTCTCCTGGTGGATGTCGACCCTGGACGACGGCACCTCGACGCTGGCCGTGGGGAAGCCGACGCCCTCCGGATGGCACTCGATGTGCCGGCCGGCCGAGAACGTCGGAAACCACACGGCCCTGCCCCCCATGCGCAGGCACATGGCCACCGCCTGGGGGTTGATGCCGCCGATCATGCTGTTCAGGGTGATGCCGCCGAAGACCGGGGTCCTGATCGTGGACAGCCGGTCGCTCATCGCGAGCAGGTCCATGACCGTGTTGTGGTGGTGGGACTTCACCAGCACGCCGCGCATGCCGAGCCGCTCGCCGTCCTTACCGGCCTCGGCGTGGTCGATCCGTCGGGGGAACGGGTTCGGGCCGGAATGACAGTGCAGGTCGACGCAGCCGTCGAGCAGCTTGATGATGGCGGGGGAGTCAGTCATGAAGTCTCCGGGTGTCGGCGGAAGTTCACATCACCGTTCGCATCACAGACTGAAAGTTCGCTATCCGGTCTGTCAATAGGGTGCGTACCGAAACACTTACCCGAAACACCTGGAAAACCTTGCAGCAATCCCGAAGGCGTGCATAACCTCTGTCCGTACTGCGAACCACGAGAACTCTCTACGGACATCAATGCAACGGGGTGGGGGCCGATGACGGAGCGCCAGGACGACAGACAGGTGACTGCTCGCGAGCAGGACATCCAGGCGGTGAGCCGGACCGCGCAGATCCTCGGACTGTTCGGCCCTGAGACACCTGAGCTCTCCGTCGCGGAGGCCACCCGCCGGCTCGGCCTCAACCGGACCACGGTGCACCGCTACTTCAGCTCGATGATCGGCTGCGGCCTGCTGGAGCGGGTGGAGGACTCCGCACTCGTCCGTCCAGGACGGTCGATCCTGCAGCTCGGCAGCTTCGCGCTGGGCCGGCAGCGCATCATGCAGATGGCGCCGGCCCACATGCGCGAGCTGGTCCGCGAGATCAAGGTCAGCACCGTGCTGTCGCTGTGGGGCACCTCAGGGCCGGTGGTCTCGCTGGTGGAGGAGGCCGAGCACCCCACCCTGGTGACGGTGCGCGTGGGCTCGCAGCTCGCGCTGGACTCCTCGCAGGCCAAGGTCTTCCTGGCCTTCCTTCCCGACCAGTTCAACGCCGACCGGCTCACCGGCAGCCTCCCCGAGCCCCAGCGCACCGAGACGCGCCGGCGCATCGAGGAGATCCGGCAGGCCGGCATGAGCAGCCACGTCAACCACCGCGGCATCTGCGTCGTCGCGGCGCCGGTGTTCGCGGCGACCGGGATCTGCGCCACGATCGCGGCCGTCGGCACCGAGCGGATGCTGCCGGCGGCGCTGGACTCCCGGGAGGCCACGGCGTTGAAGGCCGTCTGCAAGCGACTGACCAAGGAGATGGGCGGCACGTGGCCCGAGGAGGCCGGCTGATCGCCGCCGGCACGACGACCGAGGCGCGGGCAGCCTGCGCTCGAACCAGGTGAGGAATGACAGACATGCCGACCAGTACCGACACCGACTACGTGATCCGCCTGGACTCGGTGTCCATGCTCTACCCGACGAAGTCCGGCGGGACCGTCCAGGCTCTCGACGACGTCTCCCTCAGTGTCCGAGCCGGTGAGTTCATCTCCATCGTCGGCCCCAGCGGCTGCGGCAAGAGCACGCTGCTGCGGATCATCATGGGGCTGTCCCGCCAGACCTCGGGACAGGTCACCTTCGGGCCGTCGGACGACACCCACCGCAACCAGCTCGGGATGGTCTTCCAGCAGCCGCTGCTGCTGCCCTGGCGTACCGTGCGGAAGAACCTGCTGACCTCGCCTGACCTGCACCAGCGCCGGGACGCCGGCACCCACGCGAAGGCCGACGAGCTGCTGGTGATGCTCGGCCTGGAGGAGTTCGGCGACCGGTACCCCAACGAGCTGTCCGGCGGGATGCAGCAGCGGGTCGGGATCGGCCGCGCCCTCATGCACGACCCGCGCATCCTGCTCATGGACGAGCCGTTCGGCGCCCTCGACGCGATGACCCGCGACCAGATGGGACTGGACCTGCTGAAGATCTGGGACCAGGACCGCAAGACCGTGCTGTTCGTGACGCACAGCATCCCGGAGGCGGTGCTCCTCGCCGACCGCGTCGTGGTCATGACACCGCGACCCGGCCGGTTGGCGGACGTCGTCGAGGTCGCGCTCCCTCGGCCACGGCGGCTCGAGAACATCAACACGCCCGAGTTCGGAGAGATCGTCCTGAAGATCCGCAAGCTGCTCGACTCCGAGCACAGCGCCCACTAGGAGCACTGATGTCCACCAACACCAAGCGCCACGCAGCCGGCCGAGAGGCGCTCGCCGCCCCGGACGGCGAGACCGCGCCGGTGGAGGCGCCCACGAGCCCGGACGCCCCGGTCCGCGCCCGGCGCCGCCGAATGCCGGAGATCACCTACAGCGTGCTGGTGTTCATCGGGCTGCTGGTGGTCTGGCAGGCCGTCGTGGAGATCTTCGACGTCTCCAACATCCTCGTCCCCGCGCCCACGGCCGTCGCCGCCTCCCTGGTCGAAGGCTTCCAGGACGGCAGCCTGGTCACCCACTCGCTCGTCACCCTGAAGGAGATCCTGATCGGGTTCGGCATCGCGGTCGGCTCCGCGCTGGTCTCCGCCGTGCTCATCACCCAGTTCAGGACGGTGGAGCGGGTGCTCTTCCCCCTGCTCATCCTGACCCAGACCATCCCCAAGGTCGCCATGGCGCCGCTGCTGATCGTCTGGTTCGGCATCGGGATCAGCTCGAAGGTGCTGACCGTGGCCCTGATCGCGTTCTTCCCCCTCCTCATCAACGCCATCCTGGGATTCCGGTCCGCCGCCTACGAGCAGGTCGAGATGCTCAGGTCCTTCGGGGCGTCCCGCATGCAGGTCATGCGGCACCTGCAGATCCCGTCGGCGCTTCCGCACATCTTCGCGGGACTGGAGGTCGCCGTCATCCTGTCCGTCACCGGCGCCGTGGTCGCCGAGTTCGTGGGCAGCTCGGAAGGTCTGGGCTACCTGATCCAGGCGACCAACTTCACCCTGGACGTGGCCAGGACCTTCGCGGTGATCGTCGTGCTGTCGGCCGTCGGCATCGCCCTGCACGCGGTCGTCGTACAGCTCGGCAAGTGGCTGGTCTTCTGGACCTCCACCCCCAACGAGACCGCCGGCGAGGTCTGAGCCGATGACACGGACGCGCGACGGAATCAACGGCGGCACGCTCGGGGCCTGGATCAAGCTCGCCAGCCCCGAAAGTGTCGAGATCATGGCGTACGCGGGCTTCGACTTCGTGGTCATCGACCTCGAGCACACGACACTCGACCTGGGCGCCGCCTCGACCCACATCGCGATGGCCCGCGCCCTCGGGGTTGACCCCCTCGTCAGGGTGCCCGACCACGGACTCAGCGTGATCCAGCGGGTCCTGGACGCCGGCGCGGCCGGTGTGCTCGTGCCGCACGTCGACACGGTGGAGCAGGCCCGGGCGGTCGTGCGGGCCACCCGCTTCCCGCCGCGCGGCGACCGCGGGTCCGGCGGCACCAGCCGCGCCGGTCGCTGGGGGCTGCTGCCCCGGGCGGACTACCTCGACGAGCAGGCTCTGTGCGTCGTCCAGCTCGAAAGCGAGCCGGCGATGAAGAACGCGAGGGAGATCCTGGCCCTCGACGGCGTCGGTGCCGCGCTGGTCGGGATGGCCGACCTGTCGATGTCGATGGGCGTCGCGGCGGGCGGCGACGAGGTGGACCGGCTCGTCACGGCCGCGCTGGAGGCCGCCGCCGCGGCAGGCGTCCCCATCGGCACCGCGTCCGCCACGAGCGACCAGGCCAGGGCCGCCCTGGCCAGGGGCTACGACTATGTGGTGGTCAGCAACGACACCTCGATCCTCGCCGCCGGCAGCCGGGCGATCGTGAACGCGATGAAACGCGCAGAGGGAGCCGCCCGATGAGCGCGCCGCGCGTCGCCATCGTGACAGGTTCGAGCTCCGGGATCGGCGAAGGGATCGCCCGCGGGCTCGCGGCCGACGGCTTCACCGTCGTGGTGAATTCGGCCACCTCGGTCGACGCCGGTGAGCGGCTCGCGGCAGAGCTCCCGGGAGCGAGCTACGTCCAGGCCGACGTCGCCGACCCCGCCGACGCCGTGCGCCTGGTGGAGACGGCCGTGCAGCGGCACGGCCGGCTCGACCTGCTGGTGAACAACGCCGGCGTCTCGCGCCCCGTCCCGCACGCCGACCTGGAGGCGATCACCGCCGACGACTGGCACCGGATCCTCGGCGTCAACGTCGTCGGGACGTGGCAGGTCTCCGTCGCCGCCGTGAAAGTGATGGAACCCGGCAGCCAGATCATCACCATCACCTCGGTGGGCGGCTCACGCCCCCTCGGCAGCTCGATCCCCTACGCCGTCAGCAAAGCCGCCCTCGACCACCTGACGAGACTGCTGGCCAAGGCCGTAGGCCCGGACATCCGCGTGAACGCCATCGCCCCCGGGCCCCTCCAAACCCGCCTGACCTCGGCCGGCCTCGCCCAACGGGCGTCCCGCACCGCGGCGATGACCCCACTGGGCCGCCTCGGCCAGCCCTCCGACATCGCAGCCATGATCCTGGCCCTGACCAAGACCCCCTTCGTCACCGGCGAGGTGATCAACGTCGACGGCGGCATCAACCTCTTCACCCACATGGACACCCCCCGCAACGACACCGCGTGACCCGTCCCGCACAGAGCACCCGGTCGCAGACCATCGGCCACGGATCAGGAGTCGCAGGTCACCACCGTCGCTTATGCGCTCAGCCGGCCGGATCGCCGATGCGGACATGCAGGTTCGTCAGCACGCGGAATTTCCAGCCGTGCAGGTCATGCGGCCGTCCGGGGTCCAGGGAGAGCCGGGGGTGTTGCTCGAGCAGCACCTCCAGCAGGGCCGCGATGATGCCGCCGACGACCGGGGCGGCGAGGCAGGCGTGGCGGGAGTATCCGAGACCCAGGTTGGGGAAGGGGTCCCGGTTGATGTCGAAGCTGTCGGGGTCGGTGAAGATGCTCTCGTCCCGGCCTGCCGAGGCGATGACCGCCATGACGGTCGCTCCGGCGGGGATGATCTGTCCGGCGAGGAGCACGTCTCTGGTCGTGCGGCGGGTGAGCGCGCCGTTCGGTGACAGCCAGCGCAGCGTTTCGTGGACGGCCTCGCGGATCAGGCGCGGGTCATCGCGTACGGCCTGCAGTTGCGCGGGGTGCTGGAGCAGCGCGAGCAGCGTGAGCCCGGCGCCGGCCGCCGGTTCCAGGAACGCCGAGAGGATCTCGATGAAGGTGGGCATGACGTCGTCGGCGGATCGGACGGTGTTGCGCGGGCAGCCGCTGTGGAGCAGCTGTGACAGGACCGAGCCGTCGGGCCGGTCCGCGGCCTTCCGGGCGCAGGGCTCGATCGTCTGGCGTATCTCGGAGGCGGCGGCCAACGCCCGTTCGTGTACGCCCGGATCCGCCATGAAGTTGCTCATTCCGGCGCTGAGGTGGCGGGCCCAGCGTATGAGCGTGCCGGTGTCCACGTCCGGCAGGCCGAGGAAACGGGAGAGGGCGGTGCTCGCGGCGGGCTCGAAGTAGCTGGACATCAGCTCGTCCCGGCTACTGAGCCCGCCGGCGTACGGCCGTGCGGCCTCGCGGGTGAGTGTGGCGACCCGTTCGACGCGTTCGTGGGCGAATCGCGTGTCAACGGCGGCTCGCAGATCGGCGTGGGCGTCGCCCTCGACCCTGAGCACGGACCCTTCCCCGAATATCTGCGTGGCCCGGGAAGGGAAGGCGCTGGTGAACGACTCGTAGGCGCTGAGGACCTGGCGCACGTCATCCCATCGGGTGACCATCCACAGGCCGAGCTTCGGCAGCAGGACGACCGGCGCTTCGCGGCGCAGCCTGGCGAAGATCGGATAGGGGTCACTGCCGAGCTGGTCGAAGGTGACGGACGCGGCGAAGTCGTTCATCGACGTCACCCTCCCGTCGGCACACCCGGCTGCTCGGCGGCCGCCTCATCGCCGCCGAGGCGAGGGCGCGGAACCGGATTGCCGCGCAGATACTCGACCTCGGTGCGGATGTTCGCCAGCAATTTGGCGGCGGTGTCCTGGCTGAAGCCGTTGCGGATGACGAAGCGGATGACGGCTATGTGCTCCAGGTCAGGCGGCAGGTAGTACGTCGGGGCCTGCCAGCCGTGCATCCTCAGCCGGGCGGCCAGGTCGAAGACAGTGAAACCGTCGAAGCCGGGGGCGGTCCGTACGGCGAGCACCGGGAGTTCCGAGCCGTCGGCGATGAGCGAGAGCTCGGGGAGTTTCGCGATCTCCTGCCCGAGGTAGGTCGCCACGTCCCGGCAGGTCTGCTGGACGGCCTGGTAGCCCTCGAAGCCGAGCCGCAGGAAGTTGTAGTACTGCGCGACGACCGGGGCGCCGGAGCGGGAGAAGTTGAGCGTGAAGGTGTCCATGGTGCCGCCGAGCAGGTCGCAGGAGAGCACCAGGTCCTGCGGCAGGGCGTCCGGCTCCTGCCAGACGATCCAGCCGACGCCGGGGTAGACCAGGCCGAACTTGTGCCCCGATGTGTTGATCGACTGTACCCGGGGAAGCCGGAAGTCCCACACCATGTCGGGCTCCAGGAACGGGGTGATGAAGCCGCCCACGGCCGCGTCCACGTGCAGTGGTATTCTCAGCCCGCGCTCGGCCTCCAGCCGGTCCAACTCGGCCGACATCTGCTCGATCGGGTCGTACTTGCCGCATTGCGTGGAGCCGAGCACGCCGATGACGCCGATGGTGTTGTCGTCACAGAACTCGCCGAGCCGGGCCGGGTTCAAGGTGAAGGCCGGCTCCTCGATCGGTATCCAGCGCGGCTCGACGTCCCAGTACTGGCAGAACTTCGGCCAGCAGGTGTGGACGGCGGTGCCCATCACGAGGTTGGGGTCGGTGGTGGGCAGTCCGGCCGCCCTGCGCCGCTCGCGCCATTGGAACTTCATCGCCAGCGCGCCGAGCATGGCCGCCTCGCTGGAGCCGCCCGTGGAGCAGCCGACGCTGGCGCCGTTCGGGTCGCCCCACAGGTGATCGAGCATGTTGACGCAGCGCGCCTCGATGTCGGCCGTCTGCGGGTACTGGTCGTGGTCGACGAGGTTGCGGTCGAGGGTTTCCGCGATGAGTTCGCGGGCCTGGGGCTCCATCCAGGTCGTGCAGAAGGTGGCCAGGTTGAGCCGGGCGTTGCCGTCGAGGAGGAGTTCGTCGCGGATGAGCGCCTGGGCCGCTGTGGGACTCATCGGGCCGGCCGGCATCTTGAACCGCGGCACGCCGCCTTCGGGCACCAGCCCGTTGTAAAGGGGGTTGACATCGAGTGATTCTTGCCACCGGTCGGATTCGACTCGTCTGAGCATGAGCTTCACCCCTCGAAAGAGCTTTGCCGCGTCAATCACTCACGGTAGGCATGTCTTTACGAAAAGTCAATGCCGTGATGTGCAGCGTCTCTCGTGGCGGACGCGTCGAATCTCATCGCCGCGGCCACCCCTGCCGACCGCGTACTCGCCTATGTGCTGACCGATTTCGAGCTCATCACCGGGGCCGAGCACGCGCTGGCCACCGTCCTCGCCGAGCTCGTGCCGGGCGACACCATCGCCGAGCAGAGCCGTGCCATGCACGCGCACGGCACTGACCTGCGGATCGTCCGGGGGTCCGCGCGAGGCCTGCTGGAGCCGTTCGTCCGCGCCTCGGACCAGGCGACGCGCTGAGCGCGACCGACCCGCTCGGAGCGGATGACCTTTCGTACGTGACCGCGAACTCCGCGCGTCTCAGCTCGCCGGCGCAGGCGAGGGCTGGGAGGTGAACCCGAGTTCCTGAGAGATCAGCGCCGAGGTCTCCAGCAGGAGCGGAAGTTTCTCCTTCAGCTGCTCCAAAGTGGCGATCACCTCGATCGCGGTCACGGAGACGGCCGCGATGACCTGTCCGCGCGAGTCCCTGATCGGCGCGGCGACGCACCTGGCATAGGAGTCGTGCTCGCCGTCGTCGATGGCCCAGCCGCGTTCGGCGACGCGGGTGAGCTCGGCCTCAAGGGATTCGCGGTCGGCGAGGGTGGTGCTGGTGTACCGCTCGAAGGTGACGTGCGAGAGCAGGCGATCGCGTTCCTCCTGGGAGAGGTGGGCGAGGATCGCTTTGCCCACGGCGCTCGCGTAGATCGAGACGGCGCGGCCGATCCGTGACGGCAGCTTCACCGCGTCGAACGCGGGGCTGTCCACCTTGTCGACGTAGATGATCTCGTCGCCGGTCAGCTGTGCCAGGTGCACGGTATGGCCCGTCTGCCGCTGAAGCGCGCGCAGGTGCGGGGACGCGAACTGACGTAGGTCCATGGAGCCGAGCGCGATCTCCGACAGCTCGATGAGCCCGCTGCCGAACACGTACGTCCCCGCCCCCGTCTTACGCACGAACCGTGCGTCCTCCAGCGTCTTGAGGATGCGGAGGGCCGTCGATTTGTGGACGCCGAGCACGTCCGCGGCCTCGGTGAGGGTCAGTGGATGCTCCGCGGTCAAGCGGATCAGATCGATCGCACGCCTGATCGTTTGCGCCACCTACGCCTCCTTTGCGTTGCGTATGTTGCAATGTAGCGCATGGCATGCGCAATCGCTACTTGACACCGTTGCACATGTCGCTACGATCGTTGCAATTCCGACAGGAAGTAACGAGTCATCACTCTGGAGTACAAATGAGGCTGCATCGCGTTCGCCGGAGCATGGTCGCGGCGGCCGGCGTCACCTGTATGGCCGCCGCCCTCTTGACCGGCTGCGGCTCTGACGGCGGATCCACCGAAGGCGGCGTGACCAAGCTGACGTTCGCCGCCTCGACCCTCGGCGACCCCGGCCGAGGCCCGCTCCTCACGAAATGGCTCGAAGAGTTCAACAAGAGCCAGAACAAGATTCAGGTCTCTCCCGCTGCGGTGCCGTACCCGACCTTCGGCCAGACCGTCCTGACCCAGATGGGCAGCGGAAAAGGGCCCGATCTGATCCGCTTCGACATGCCGGAGTTCGAGTCCGCCGCGGATGCCGGCCTCATCGCGCCACTCGACGACCTCGTCGACGTCAGCAAGTACGACCTGATCAAGCAGCCTGACCAGTTCATGGTCCATGACGGCCAGCGTCACGGGATCATCTTCGAGGCGTCGAACTACGCGATGTTCTACAACGCCGACCTGATCAAGAAGCCGCCCACGACCTATGAGGAGTTCGTCAAGACGGCCAAGTCGCTGACCAAGGGCGACACCTACGGCCTGGCGTTCCGCCAGACGGAGGCCGAGGAAGCCGGTGTGTGGCAGGACATCTTCAACTACGTCTACGGCTTCGGCGGCGCGTGGTCGGACGGCCAGAAGCTGACGATCAACTCGCCCGCGAACCTCAAGGGCCTGCAGGCGTTCAAGGACCTGTACGACGCCAAGGTGATCCCGCGCGGCACGGACGCGGCGACGTTCCGCCGCATGTTCGCCGAGGGCAAGGTCGGCATGGAGCTCAACAACGGCGGCTACGTGACGGCGACCCGCGGCCAGAACGCCGATCTGAACTTCAACGTCGCGCCCATCCCGTTCCCGGTCCGCAAGCAGGGCGCGATCCTCGCCCCCATCGTGATCAACGAGGCGAGCCCGGCCAAGGAGGCGGCGGCGACCTTCATCAAGTGGACGCTTGAGCCGGAGAACCAGGTGAAGCTGCAGGAGATCCTCGGCGCCAGCAGCGTGGCGACGGTCACCAAGCGAAGCCCTGAGCAGCTCAAGGAGACGCCGTTCCTGACCGTCTTCGACGACCTCACCGAGACGAGCCTGCCGCAGATCGTCCAGGGATTCGAGGCGCAGACGCCGGACATCCGGAAGATCGTCGTGCAGAACGTGATCGCGGCGCTTCAGGGCACGGTCGACCTCAAGACCGCACTGGACCGCGCTCAGCAACAGGCGACCCAGCAGGTCGGCTGACCGGACGACACCGCCGGCGAGCCCCTCCCGCCGGCGGCGCCCTATTCTCTAAGGACCACATTCGATGACCGCGCTGGAACAACAGCAGCTTCCAGGGCCTCGAACCGGGACCCGGCATCGAGGCAGCCCTCTGGGGAGCAAGTGGACGCCCTACTTCTTCCTGGCCCCCGCAGCCCTCTTCATCCTGGTCTTCCAGGTCGTTCCGCTGGCGCAGGAAGTCTTTCTGAGCTTCACGCGAACCTCGTTGCTGAACCCCACACGCAGCACCTGGGTGGGGCTCGACAACTACACCCGCATCTTCGGCGATGCGGAGTTCCGCCGTACCCTCCTCATCACCCTCATCTACGTCGTCGTGTGCGTCGTCGCCGCCGTGGGAACCGGGCTCGCAGTAGCCCTGCTTCTCAACAAGGGCTTCCGCGGCCGGGGGCTGGCGCGGGCACTGGTGACCATTCCGTGGGCGGCGCCCGGCATCGCGGTCGCGCTCATCGCGATCTGGATGCTCAACCCGGACTACGGCATCGTGAACCGCTTCCTTGACGCGGTCGGCCTCGGCGTCCCCGGCGGCGCGATCCTCGACAGCCCGCGATACGCCCTCCCGGCCATCCTCGTCACGACCATCTGGCAGTTGTTCCCGTTCACCTCGGTGGTCCTGCTGTCCGCGCTGCAGGCCGTCCCGTCGCACCTCACCGAGGCCGCGATGATGGACGGCGCGGGACGATGGGCGACCTTCCGCACCGTCACCTGGCAGTCCATCAAGCCGACCGTCGGCCTGCTCGCCGTCCTCATGACCATCTGGTCGCTGCGGCGATTCGAGCTCATCTGGCTCATGACGAAGGGCGGACCGGTCGGCGCGACCGAGACGCTGGTCATCGACCTCTACTCGCAGGCCTTCGACTCCAAGCAACTCGGCTCGGCGGCGGCGGTCGGCATGGTCGGTGTGATCATCTCGCTCATCGTCATCGCCGGCAGCCGGTTCGTCGCCCGCGCCGCTGAAAGGGAGGCCGGCTGATGAGGCTGCCCCAGGTCGGTCTGACCCTGCGGATCGTCGGTGTTCTCGTCGTGCTCGGGATCGCCGTCTTCCCGCTGTACTGGATGTTCGTCACCGCGCTGTCCGGCGACTCGGAGCTCTTCGCAGCCGAGGCCCGGCTCGTCCCCGACTTCTCCCAGTTCGGCGTCTTCATCGACGCGCTGGCCGAAGGCAAGGCGGCGACCTGGCTGCGCAACAGTCTGGTGATCGCCGCGGGCACGACGGTCCTCTCGATCGGTCTCGGCATCCCGCTCGGCTACGCCCTGTCGCGCTTCTCGTTCCGGGGCAAGGTCCTCATGACCGTCGTGCTGCTGTTCACGCAGATGCTTCCCGAAGCGCTCATGGTCGTGCCGCTGTTCGCGCTCTTCCGGCGATTCGACCTCCTCGACTCCCTCGGCGGGCTCATCCTGGTGAACTCCGCCTTCGTCCTGCCGATCGTCGCCCTCATCCTCAAGGGCGCCTTCGACGGCCTGCCCCGTGAGATCGAGGAGTCCGCGCGGGTCGACGGAGCACGACCGCTCACCGTGCTCACCCGCATCAACGTGCCGCTGATCGCCCCCTCGCTCGCCGCCAGCGCGGTCATCGCGTTCTTCCACGCCTGGAACGAGTACGTCTTCGCCGTGACGTTCATCTTCACTCCCGGGACGCAGCCGGCATCGGTCGGCATCGCCAACTTCATCGGCGAGCTCGGCACGCCCATCCAGACGGTCATGGCGGTCTCGTTCCTGTTCACGGCGCCGGCCGTCGTCTTCTACCTGTTCGTCCAGAAGTATGTGGTCGCCGGCATGACCGCCGGCGCCGTGAAGGGCTGAGCCGCACGTGAAGATCACCTCAGTCGACACTCTCGTCGTCGACTTCTACCGCACCAATCTCGTGATCGTCCGCGTCTCGACGGACGAAGGAATCGTCGGACTGGGCGAAGCGACCCTGGAGGGCAAGGAACGCGCCGTCCAGGGTGCCGTCACCGAACTGGCCGAGGCCGTGATCGGGCTGGACCCCACGCGCATCTCCGGCATCCTGTACGAGCTGGCCAGGGACTGGTACTGGCGAGGCGGCCCCGTCATCATGACCGCGCTGAGCTCGTTCGAGATGGCGCTGTGGGACATCTCGGCACGGGAGCTCGGCGTCCCGGTCTCCCGCCTGCTCGGCGGCGCCACCCGCGACCGGGTGCGCGCGTACGCCAACGGCTGGTTCTCCGGAGCCGCCACGCCCGAGGAGTACGCGGCCGCCGCGAGGAGGACCGTCGACAGCGGCTTTCGCGGTCTCAAGTGGGATCCCTTCGAGAACTTCGACCTCACCATCACCTCCCGGCAGCTGGACCGGGCGCTCGCGCAGATCGACGCCGTCCGCTCCGCCGTCGGGCCCGACGCCGAGCTGTTCATCGAGGGCCACGGCCGGTTCGACGTCACTCACGCCATCAAGATCGCGCGGGAGATCGCGCAGTTCGATCCGGTGTTCTTCGAGGAGCCCTGCCCTCCGGACAACCTCGACGCCCTCGTCGACATCCGCCGGGCATCGCCGGTGCCCATCGCCGCGGGGGAGCGATGGTTCGGACGGCAGGGTTTCGCGCCGGCGCTCGCCCGCCAGGCGGTCGACTACGTCCAGCCTGACGTGACGCACGCCGGCGGCATCGCCGAGCTGGCCTTCATCTCGACGCTCGCCGCGACCGGCTACGTCGGGTTCGCCCCGCACAATCCCAGCGGACCGCTGAGCACGGCGGCGACGCTGCAGCTCGGGGCCGCCCTGCCCAACTTCCGCTACCTGGAGATCATGGCCACCGACGTCCCATGGCGCCCGGAGATCACCAACGAGAGGCTCGTGCTGACCGAGGAGGGTGACATCCTCATTCCGACCGGGCCCGGTCTCGGCATCGAGCTCGACCTCGAGGCGATCGCACGGCATCCCTTCACACCCCACCCCATGCGGTTGTTCCATGACGCCGTCTTCGACATCCGGCCCCCCGACGAGCGGTCCTTCTTCAACCTGGGAGACGGCGAATGAGCCTGTCATCGTCCGCTGAGCCCGACTGGTTCGGGACGGCCGCGGACGCGCTGCCGGACGATGCCGCGGACGCCGTCCTGATCGGCCGGATCTGGGACCCCCTCGTCGAAGGGCCCTCACCCGTGGTGGTCCGCGACGGAGAGGTCATCGACATCAGCGCGGAGTTCCCGACGGTCCGCGACATCTGCGAGCTGCCGGAACCCGCTGCCGTGGTCTCCGGGCTGAACGGCCGGCACGTCGGCGCCTTCGAGGACGTGCTCGCCAACACCGGGTCCCCTGCCCGCGACCGTACCCGGCCCTGGCTGCTCGCACCGGTCGACCTCCAGGCGCTCAAGGCCGCCGGGGTGACCTTCGCCGTCTCGATGATCGAGCGCGTCATCGAAGAACGGGCCGGCGGCGACATGGCACTCGCGGCGGACATCCGCCGCCGGATGCTCACCGGCGTCGGCGCCGACCTTCAGGACATCTCGCCAGGCTCCGAGGAGGCGGCGCGGCTGAAGACCCTGCTCGTCGCCGAAGGCATGTGGAGCCAGTACCTGGAGGTCGGGATCGGGCCTGATGCCGAGATCTTCACCAAGGGCCAGATCCTGTCCGCCATGGGAACCGCGACGCCCGTCGGGGTGCTCGCCGCCTCGACATGGAACAACCCGGAGCCCGAGGTGTCACTCATCGTCCAGTCGAGTGGCCGGATCGTGGGGGCGACGCTCGGCAACGACGTCAACCTCCGGGACGTCGAAGGCCGATCCGCGCTCCTGCTGCCCATGGCGAAGGACAACAACGCGTCCTGCGCGCTCGGCCCCCTCATCCGGCTCTTCGACGAGCGGTTCGACCTGGACCACGTACGCGGCCTCGCGGTCCGGCTGGACCTCGAAGGCGAGGACGGCTTCCGCCTTGAGGCGGTCTCGGAGATGTCGCGGATCTCACGCGATCCGGAAGCGCTGGTACGGCAGCTGATCGGCCCGCACCATCACTATCCCGACGGCGCGCTCCTCATGCTCGGCACGATGTTCGCCCCCATCCAGGACCGCGACCACCCGGGCGAGGGGTTCACGCACAAGACCGGCGACGTGGTGCGGATCAGCTCTCCCGCGCTCGGCACCCTGGTCAACCGCGTCCAGCACGCCGAGGACTGCGCGCCTTGGAGCTTCGGGATCCGTGACCTCATGGGAAATCTCCACCGGAGAGGTCTGTTGTGAGCGCTGCCCTGCCGGGGCGTCCTTCAAGCGGCGAGAAAGGAGAGTGAAAGGCGGGCCTGGAAGGGTCGTCACGTCCCTGAGAGAGAGGCGAGCATGACGGTCCACACCCCCGCGCCCTCCGGCACCGCGCGCCGGCCGGGACGGCTCGGTCCCCTGATGATCGGCCTGATCGTGGGCGTCGTGTTGTGCGCGGGCGCGATGATCGGCATGCGCTGGCCCGCCCAGCAGACCCTCTACACCGACAAGCAGCCGGGCACGGTCGCGTACGACGACGACTCCTCGCACGTGATCGCGCTCATCCGCGATCACTCGCTGCTGGAGGACTCCTATCGCCTGTACGCGGGACGCGATCCCTCACTGCGCTACGGCCACTTCATCGACCTCGACCTCCCGGGCATCGCCGGCAAGCCGGTGCAGTCCACACAGTGGACCCCGGACGGCGTACGGGTCCGCTTCGGCACCGGGCACGAGCTGTTCGTCCCCGCCGCCTCCTTCACCGGCGGCCGGTAGGGGACTGCACGGTTCACTGCTGAAAGGATGCCGACATGGCCCCGAACGCAGCCGACTACTTATGGTTCAACGACGATCGGTTCCCCGACCTGGCGGACTCCTACTGCTTCACTCTCGTCCGTGACCTGACCCCCGAGCTACTGATGACTCGCCTCGGGCGTTCGCCCTGGCCGAGCACCTCACCGGAGTCAAGCTGACGCCACCGTTGCTGGAGGAGTCCACTTATCTGTGCGGCCTGGCACCGAGATCCCGGTGAGCAACCCAGCAAGCCGACCTCCCTCCTCCCCGCCGACGCCCCGGCCTGTGCACGTTCAGCACCCACGTTGTTCGGCCGCCGCCGGATCCGGCGGCCGGCATCCTTGGGGTCAGGCGGAGAGCTTGCCGCGGTGCGGGCGAGGCCGGATCCGGCCGGTGCGGGCGGCCCGCCGCAGCAGGAGGATCGTGGGCACCATGCAGATCAGCAGTGCGAAAAGGCTGGCCTCGGGGCCGAAGGCGCCGCCGGTCAGTGCGGATGGGCCGGACAGCGTGACGTTCAGCAGGCCCCCGGACTGTACGCCCGATCCGGAGACCGTGACACCGAAGATCCCGCCTTGGGTGAAGTTCCAGGCGAAGTGCAGGCCGATGGGCAGCCACAGCGAGCGGGTCGCGATGTAGGCGGCGGCCAGCATGACTCCGGCCGTCAGGGCGATCGCGAACGCACCCCACAGGGTGGCGTTGGGGTTGATCAGGTGCATCGCACCGAACAGCAGCCCGGATACGACGAGGGCGATCACCGTTCCGGTACGTTCCTCCACGATGCGGAACAGCACCCCGCGGAACAGCAGTTCTTCGGTGACGGCGACGGTCGCCATCAGGCCGGCGGTGCCGAGGAACCCGCCGACGGAACCCCAGGACACCTCCTGCCAGCCACCGAACACCGCGATCAGCGCCATCAACCCGGCGAACATGCCGAGCCCGATCAGCGTCCCGCGCCGCAGCTGGGACCATCGTCCCGTCCTGCCGAGTTCGGGGATGTCCGGGCGGAGCTCGACGACCCGGCACAACCAGCGGTAGCAGGCCAGAGCGGCGATGGCCAGGCCGACCCCCACCGGCAGGGCGAGGATCGGTACGGGCAGGACGAGCTGGGTGATCCCGCCCGTCACCACCATCACACCGAACAACGCGATCAGCAGGACGGGGAACCGGAACCTGCGCCATCGGCCGCGGCCCGTGGTGGAGCCGGCTTGCGTGAGGGTATCTTCCGGGTGTTCCGGAGACGCCACGATCGTGGTCCTTTCGATGGGGTTTCCGCGGTGTCTTCCGCGGCTGAGAGATGAGACATCGGAGCGAGGTGTGCCTCTGACCTGCGCCGTTCTGGTCCGGCCGGTCCTACTCCGCAAGGCCGGCCAGGAGCGCGGTGCTCCGGGCCTGTTCATCCGCTGATCCGAGAAGCATCACCACGAGTTCCGTGGCGCCGGCATCGAACAGCCGGCGGATCTGCCGCTCGACGACGATCTCATCACCGATGACGACCGTGTCCTGAGGGCCTGCGGCGCGACCTCGGTCGAGCACGGCGCGGTAGCTGGGCAGCTGCCCGACCATCCCGAAATTCTCGGCGACCCACTGCCGGCGATCGTCCTCGTGCGAGGTGACGCAGACGACCGTGGAAGCGACCACACGTGGTGTACGCCGACCCGCCGCCCGGGTGATCGCAGGAACGATGTGGTCGGCGAGAGCCACCGCGTTGGCCCACGTCGTGATGGTTCCCTCGGCCAGTTCTCCGGCCACCCGCAACATCGCCGGGCCGAGTGCGCCGACGAGCACGGACGGCGGCGCCGCTGCCGCGATGTCGACCGCGCCCGCGGCCTGGATCGTCTCGCCCTTGTACGTCACGGTCTCGCCCTTCAGCAGCGGAACCAGCGCGGACAGGTACTCGCGGAGGTGACGAACAGGGCGGTCGGAGGAAAGGCCGTACTGCTCTTTGATGATGTGCCGGTGGCTGACACCGAGCCCCAGGCTGAGCCGGCCGCCAACCGCCTCCTGGACCGTCAGCGCCTGCGCCGCAAGGGCCAGCGGATGCCGGGGGTAGCTCGGCACCACCGCCGTACCGAGCTCGATGCCGGGCACCTGGCGCCCCGCCACCGCCAGGGTGGTCAGCGCGTCCCTGCCGTCGCGCTGGCCCAGCCACACTCCGGCGAAGCCCGCCGTGGCCGCAGCGCGAGACTGATCGACGATCATGTCCAGGGACGGCCCCTTCTCGTCTACGAACAATCCAATGCGCATCCAAATCACCTCAAGGTGCCTAGGGGGTTGATGGCAACGCTGATGGCATGACGGTCAGGGCCGGGGGCCGTCGCAGGAGACGTCCTTGGCCGGCAGGGTTCCCTTGATCAGGAACGCGACGGTGGCCTTGTCGGCGCAGGCCGATCCGGTGCCGTAGACGAAGTGGCCGCCGTGCTCGACGCCGAGGAAGCCGGCGCGGTCACCCAGGGCCCTGCGCATTCCCCGGCCCGCGGCCCACGGTGTGGCGTTGTCGCGGCGGTTCTGCAGGATCAGGATGTTACGCGCGCCGCGCGAGGTGATCCTGACCACCGGCTCGATCGGCTTCCGCGACCAGAACGCGCACGGCAGGACGTTGTTGGGCATGCCCGCGCTCAGCGGGTACTTCGCGCGGGCGGCCGCGGTGGCGTCGGCGTAGGAGCCCACCGTGCGCGACCAGGTGGTGTCGCCGCAGAGCATGGCCAGGACCATGGTGGCCTGGTTGTCCGCCGGCACGCCCTTCGTTGCCGGGGTGTCGGCGAGAACCTGCCGGAGCACGGCGACGTCCGCGTCCGCCGGGGCCTTGCCGGCGGACAGGTCGGCCGCCGCCTTCCAGAACCGGGTGAGCGGGGCGAGCATCTCGTTGCGCTGCAACATCTGGTACGTGACGCCGCGTAGCAGCGCACCGCTGATGGCCACCGATGTGCCCGGCATCGTGGCCGGCTCGCGGTCGAGACGGTCGGCCAGCGCCAGGAAGGTGTCGGTGACCTCGCCGGCGGTGCCGCCCAGCCCGAGGTCGGCGTCGTTCGCCGCGGCCACGCGGGCGGCGTCAGGGAACCGGTCGTTCATGCCCTGGTTCCAGGTGTTCAGCATCTTCGCCCACACCTTGGCCGGGTCGACGTTGCCCTCCAGCACCATCCGGTCGGTGTTGCGGGGGAACAGTGAGGCGTAGACCGCGCCGAGGTAGGTGCCGAACGACTGACCCCAGAAGGAGATCTTCCGCGCCCCGAGCGCTTGGCGGATGCGATCCATGTCGCGCGCTGTGTTCGCGCTGTTGAAGAAGCGAAGCTTGCCACCGATCGTGGCGCACTGCCGGGCGACGGCGCGCGCGGTGGTGACGTTGCCCGCGATCGAGCCGCCGGCGCCGGGGTAGGGGAAGATGGTGAGCAGGCTGCTGCCGGACAGACCGCAGCTCATCGGGGTGCTGTGGCCGACGCCGCGCACGTCGAACCCGATCAGATCGTAGGAGTCCCGCACCCCTTTCGGGAGCGTGAGTGCCATCTGGCCGGGCATGTCCAGGCCCTGCAGTCCCGGACCACCCGGGTTGAACAGCAGGTCGCCGCGCTTCTTGCCGGGCTTGGCGGTGGCGATCCTGGAGACCGCGACGGTGATGGTCTCTCCGCCGGGGTGGCGGTAGTCCAGAGGCACCTTGACCGTGCCGCAGGTTTGCCTGGGGTCTCGTCTGGCGCCCGGCGCGGGTTCCGGGCACTTACCCCATTTGATCGAAGTCTGGACGTGACCGGCGGTCGGCACGGCCCTGGCGTCGGCCGGTTGGCCGCCGATCACCGCCCCCGTTGCCGCGACCGCGGTGAGGGCGCCGGCGGCGGCGACGCGTACGCGGATGGTGTTTCCCATGGTGCAGTCCTCCGAATTGCCGATGTGCCGCGATCTGACTTCGCGGTTGACCGTGGTTGCGGCCGCTGATGAAAAGGTAGGAGTGGGCGGCCCTGTCCCGAATCACTGCGTTGCGGACATTGCGTGTAGCTCACATGAGGGACAAGCGCGGCAATATCGGGATCAGGGATCGCTAGGCTCTGACCTATGTCGGGGACCTGTGCCAGCGACCGGTTGCGGAGATTGCGGGAGGTGCGGCGCGTCTACGACGCCACGGTGTGGGACCGGTGGCTGGCCGTCGTGTGCACCGGGCTGGCGTTCGTGCCGGCGCTGTCGATCATGAGCGTCGAGTTCGGCGACCGGTCAGGACGTCCGGCCGACGCGTTCCAGATCGTCCTGATCCTGGCGCAGACGGTGCCTCTGGCCGTGCGGACCCGATGGCCTGCCGCGTGTCTGGCGATCAGTGGCACGGCTTTCGTGCTCCACGAGACGCTCGGCTACCCGATGCAGTTCGGCACCGTGACGGTGTACATCGCGCTGTACTCGGTGGGCGCGCACCAGGAGCGATTCCGGCGCGTCATCGCCGCCGTGGCATCGGCCGCGTACGTCGCGCTGTGCGTGGCCATAGTTCTGCTCGGCTCACCGCTTCTGCAGAGCGACTTCCTGATCTTCTACCTGCTTTTCGCCGCGTGCTGGCTGGTCGGCGCCTTCGTACGCGGGCAGCGGCTCCAGGAGGCCGAGCGACGCAGGCTCGCCGCCGAGGCCGCGGCCGCCGCGGAGCGGGCGCGCATCGCGCGGGAGCTGCACGACGTGGTGACCCACCACGTCACCGGCATCGTCGTGCAGGCCGACGCCACGCAGTTCGTGGCCACCTCGCCGGAGCGGGTGGTCACGGCACTGTCCACGATCGGCGGCGCCGGCCGCCGAGCCCTGGCCGAACTGCGGGCTCTGCTGGACGTGCTGGAGGCGACAGGAGAGTCGGCCACACCCGTCGTGGGCAGCGTGCGAGACCTGGTCGAACAGACCCGAAGCGGCGGCCAGCCGATCGAGCTGGTGGAGGACGGCGACCAGCCGTCGCTTCCGGCCGCCGTGGGGCTGGCCGTGTACCGGGTGGTGCAGGAGGGCCTGACGAACGCCGTCAAGTACGCAGAAGGCCGACCCACCACCGTTCGCATCGGCTACCGGGACGACCGGGTGGAGGTCGAGGTGACGAATGCCGCCGCCGCGGTCCCCGTCGGCGCGAGAAGCAGCCTCTCCGGCGGGCGCGGCCTGGCCGGACTGCGCGAGCGGATCGGCGTGCTGGGCGGCTCGCTGGCCGCAGGCGAGCAGCCGGACGGCGGTTTCCGAGTCTCCGCGTCGATCCCCGTGGGCGGTGCCGCATGACCATCCGTCTCGTGATCTGCGAGGACCAGGAGGTCGTCCGTACCGGCTACGTGACGGCGTTCGACGCGCAGCCGGACATGGCGGTGGCCGGCGTGGCCGCCGACGGCCCTGCCGCGGTCGAGGCGGTCACCAGCCTGAAGCCCGACGTGGTGATCATGGACATCCACATGCCGCTGATGGACGGCATCGAGGTGACGAGGCGCATCGCCGGCCCCGGTGTCGTGGCGCCGCCGAAGGTACTGGTGGTGACCACGTTCAACGTGGACAAGTACGTCTACGAAGCCCTGCGTGCCGGAGCCAGCGGCTTCCTTCTGAAGGACGCCCCTCTACTGGAGCTGGTGAACGGCGTCCGCACCGTCGCCCGGGGAGAGTCCCTGCTGTCCCCCACCGTGACCCGTACCCTGATAGGCCGCTTCGCCGACCGCCTCCGCCCGGCCGCCCCCACCCCCGACGAGGATCCGCTGGCCGTCCTGGCTCCCCGCGAACGCGAGGTACTGCGGCTGATCGCCCGCGGCCTCTCCAACGCCGAGATAGCCGCGGAACTGGTCATCAGCTTCGAGACCGTCCGAACCTACGTCTCCCGGATCCTCACCAAACTCGACCTACGCGACCGCGTCCAGGCCGTGGTCTTCGCCTACCGCACAGGCTTCGCCGACGACGACCGCTGAACCGGCAGGCACCCTTCCGAGCCGACCGGAACCTACGGATCATGCACGACCATGAACGGCAGGAAAATGTCAGTTCATGATCGTAGGCTGCCGGCCATGACCGATCCTCGCACCGTGTCGTTCGATCTCGGCGTGCACTACGGACAGGCGTACCTCGTCGACGACACTGACGACGCCATGGGCCCCGAGGGATTACCCGCCGATCATCCTGAGCATCCCGTCGGGATCATACGGGTGGATGACGGCGGAGCCTTCCTGATCACGGGCCTGCACACGGGAGTGGTCGGTTTCGCGGTGACCGTGGCCGGCCACGACCCAGGGGCGGACACCGACGGATACGAGGACATCGTGGAGATCAGCTTCAATTCGGACGCCGGAGAGCTGTCCCTGCACGAGTGGGGCGACGCGGACGTTCACGAACTCCCTACGCTGCCCGCGGGGCCGGGCTGGTACCGACTGCGCTACCACGCGCAGAACATGGACGAGGCCGCGGAGGTGGATAGTTCCGACGAGATCATCGACCGTTATCTCCTGCAGATCTGGCCTCAGGACGAGTCGGCACCGCGCGTGATCAAAAGCACTAGCGGAAAGCTCGCTTACTGGCGCGCGCCGCGCTGACGCCCACGAGGCTCCGCTGTCCATGGGGATGGTCGACAGATACCGGCCGGTCCCTGTGGGTGCCCGAAACTCGGCCGTTGGGGTTGACCTGGGGTTCGGCGTTTCTGTTCTGGCGGGGCATGATCGCTCTTCATGGCGTTGCGGTTGCTTGATCTGATCTTCGCTCGGCTCGCGGGTTGGCTGGTGCTGTTGGGGCGATGATCGAGCTGGGGGACAGAGCGGAGGGGTTCACCTTCCTCATCCGTGATCGGGATACGAAGTTCACCACCATGTCCGACGGCGTCTTCATGGGCGCAGGCATCCGTATCCTCAAGACGCCACCTCGAACTCCGCGGGCCAACGCTTTCGCCGAACGCTGGATCGGCGGCCTGCGCCGAGGACTCCTCGATCGGATCCTCATCGTCAACGCCCGCCGCTTACGACGCGTGCTGGCGATCTACGAGACCCACTTCAATGAGCATCGCCCGCATCGCTGCCTGGCCAGGCCGCCCCGCTGCGAGCCCTTCCCGACCCGGTCGAGGACGATATCAAGGTCATCCGGCGTGACCGCCTCGGTGGGCTGATCCACGAATATGTGCAGGTCGCATAGGGCGGCCGAGTTCTTGGCACCCACACCCGTGCCGAAGAGCATCGGGCGAGCATGAACTCGGCCATATTCGCCTCACATCAGGCGTACGAGAACCGAGAAACCCCAGGTCAGATAGGGTGTGGAGTAGGAGGGCGCCCGGGGCTCGAACCCGGAACCTACGGATTGAAAGCACGGATGATCTTAGTTCCGGGACGTTCTATGTGGACCAGCGGGGCGGGGCGACCTGCATGGAATCCCTCGAACGGATCAGAACTGCAACTCAAACTGCAACTCGTCTGCGCAGCGGCAAGATCAGGGTGAGACGAGATCGTCATGCATGAGTGCCGGGTCCCGATCGAGCACTTGAGCGTGATTCGTCTCGGTGTCCACCGCCACGAACAGCGTGGCCTTCTTGCGCCATCGGATCGGCTTGAGCCGGGACGAGAAGATGAAGATCACGTGCGGTCGTAGCCCTTGTGGACCAGGGATCTCCTCGACCAAGTGCCATCGACCCTCTTCCCATGCCTCCTTGTCGTGCCCCCGCGCAGCCAGTGCCGCCTCTGCTGCTGGTCGGAACTCCTTGCGGATGCGCTTACCGAGCATGGTCGCTTGGTCGTACTTGTCGTGATCTCCATGATCAGGGAAGAGATGGCGGTGGTCGTAACCAACCTCGCGGAAGGCATCCCGCAACCACTGCCGTTTCTCTGGCCCCGCAGTTCTCCAGGTATAGGTCAGACTCCAGGAGACGTTCTCGTGCGATATCGGTCGTCGAACCATGCTGGCCAGGCACATCGGAAGCTGGTCGCCAAGGTCAGACAGCAGGTGGATCTTGTGGAGGTACTCCTTCGCTTTGGGCGACGTGGCAGCGTCCTCCAACCAGAGCGGATCGCGGAATCGAACTATGTAGCGGATGTCAAGAAAGGCTTGATGGATCACCCGCGCGAGAGCCTCTTCGGCTCCCGGCGGATAGGGAGCGTGTTTCCGCCCCGTGCTGCCCATCGCGTCACCTTCCCCCGTCTGATCGTCCCGTCGCCATCGTCCCACCCGGCAGGGAAGCGGGCCAAGGACCAGGGGCGAAGGTGGTAAGAGTGGCTTTCACCGTTGCTCCCACGGGCCACGGCGCTTTGCCCGCGTCCTCGACAAATGATCTACTGGTCGCGTCCCCGGAGCGGTGTAAATAGCTCGACGAGGTAGGTGCCGTGGGTGGATCTTAGGCGGCCTCGGTGGCGGATGCCAAGGCTGGGTCGT